>JAZUNQ010000062.1:0-48945 GCA_045604205.1 Acutalibacteraceae bacterium | reverse complement strand
CTTTTATACCATTATTATACATCCTTTGGGTCACACGGTCAAGTGTATCGTATGAATAATCTATTCTATGACCGTTTCCATATTCGGTATACGTTAGTAAACCACGTGTTGTATTATAATGATTTTCACTTAAAACCCTTGCGCCTACCGAGGTTGAATATAAATTACCAAAGTCGTCATATACAAGGTAATATTCCGTACCCGATGGGGAAGTGATTTTGTTTAAAGCTCCAACGTTATCATAAGCATAGCTTACAGTACTGTTACCCGAAGTTACCGAGTTAAGTTGGTCATTATCAGGATTATAATTGTAGTTTGTTGTATTGTTTTCGGCATCGGTAACGTCTGTCTGTGTACCACGAGCCGTATCAAAGGTATAGGTTGTGGTATTACCTCGGCTATCAGTTACAATACGTGGGTAGTTACCGGAAACACAGGGGACGGTTCTTTGATTGGTTAAGTTTTTTGAACTAAATAATAACTCGTCCCACATATTATCTATTATAATTAATTATAACATTTTTAAATATAAAACGCAACGTACTATTTATGTTAAAAAACATTTTAATAATTAGATTATCACTGGGGTGTTTTTGGGACAGTGAAAAAATTATAATAAATTTGTAAAAAGTGCTTGACAAATGTCGAAACACCGATTATAATAAAAATACAGAAAACGAACAAATGTTCGGCGGAGGAAAAATTATGAGTTTAGGCAGTACATTACTTACAATATTTGAGGTTGCGCTTGTTGCGTTTACTATATGGGCAGTTTTTCATGAGAGTCTTTTTGTTGAGTTTGAGGAAAAGCTTATTGCTCATTTTCGTCGTCGCAAATTCAAGGTTATAAAGGGCAACAGCGTTGCCAAAAGTTATTACCCTGAAAAATACAGGGCTTAATAGTTCATTTGTTGACATACGTCATTTTAAATACTCTTTCTTTATGCAAAAAGGGGCAGAATTTTATTCTGCTCTTTTTTGTTTACTTGGTATGATGCGGTGTGAGTTTAATATTTAAAAATTGTTAAATTTTTAGCATTTTCGGTATTGTTTTTTTGTCGAAAAAATGTTATACTACTTTTGTATGAAATTTTGAAAGGAGTTACATATAATGAACTACTCACATGAAGTACAAAATATGTGCCCACTTGCTAAAGGCGCATATCACGGTCCTGCTCCTATTCCTGAAGAGGGCAAATGGGTTCAGGTAAAAGAAGTTAAAGACATTTCCGGTCTTACCCACGGTATTGGCTGGTGCGCACCACAGCAGGGCGCTTGCAAACTCAGCCTTAACGTAAAAGAGGGTGTTATTGAAGAGGCTTTGGTTGAAACCATTGGTTGCTCAGGTATGACACACTCTGCTGCTATGGCATCTGAAATTTTGGTTGGCAAAACATTGCTTGAAGCTCTTAACACCGACTTGGTTTGCGATGCTATTAACACCGCTATGCGTGAACTTTTCTTGCAGATTGTTTACGGTCGTACACAGACTGCATTTAGTGAAGACGGTTTGCCAATCGGTGCCGGTCTTGAAGACTTGGGTAAAGGCCTTCGTTCACAGACAGGTACTACCTATGCAACAAAGGTTAAAGGTCCTCGTTACCTCGAGCTTGCTGAGGGTTATATCACAAAGTGTGCTGTAGACGAAAACGACACCATTATCGGCTACAAGTTTGTTCACCTTGGCAAAATGATGGAAATGATTAAAAAGGGTATGGACGCTAACGAAGCTTTAGAAAAAGCAAGCGGCCAGTACGGACGTGTTGACGATGCGGTTCGCCTCATCGACCCACGTGAAGAATAATTAGGGAGGTAACAGATTATGCCATTATTTGAAAGCTATGAAAGAAGAATTAATCAAATAAATGCAGAACTTGGCAAACACGGCATTGCTTCTATTGAAGAGGCAAAGCAGATTTGTGACGATGCAGGCGTTGACGCTTACGGCATTGTTAAGGGCATTCAGCCAATTTGTTTTGAAAACGCTGCTTGGGCTTACGTTGTAGGTTGTGCAATCGCTATTAAAGATAAGGTAGCATCTGCTGCCGAAGCTGCAGAAAAAATCGGTCTTGGACTTCAGTCATTCTGCATCCCCGGTTCTGTTGCCGACGACCGTAAGGTTGGTATTGGCCACGGTAACTTGGGCGCAATGCTTCTTCGTGAAGAGACCAAGTGCTTTGCATTCCTTGCAGGTCATGAATCATTTGCAGCTGCTGAAGGTGCTATCGGCCTTGCACGTAGTGCTAACAAAGCTCGTAAAGAGCCACTTCGTGTTATCCTTAACGGTCTTGGTAAGGATGCCGCTCAGATTATTTCACGTATTAACGGCTTTACCTATGTTCAGACTAAGTTTGACTACTATACAGGTGAGCTTACAATAGTTAACGAAACTGCTTACTCAACAGGTGAGCGTTCAAAGGTTCGTTGCTATGGTGCTGACGACGTTCGTGAAGGCGTTGCAATCATGCACAAAGAGGGTGTTGACGTATCTATTACAGGTAACTCAACCAACCCAACACGTTTCCAGCATCCTGTTGCAGGTACTTATAAGAAAGAATGTATTGAACAGGGCAAGAAGTATTTCTCTGTAGCATCCGGTGGCGGTACAGGCCGTACACTCCACCCGGTCAATATGGCTGCTGGTCCTGCTTCTTACGGTATGACCGAAACAATGGCTCGTATGCACTCTGACGCTCAGTTTGCAGGTTCATCTTCTGTTCCTGCTCACGTAGAGATGATGGGTCTTATCGGCGCCGGCAATAACCCAATGGTTGGTATGACCGGTGCATGTGCCGTTGCAGTTAACGAAGCGCTTAATAAATAATGCACAATGCATAATTCATAATGCATAATTAAAGGACTTGAGAAAATTCTCAAGTCCTTTTCTTTATAAAACAAGCGTGGTTAGTGTTTTATGTTTTGCATAATTGTGCGTTTATAATTAATTGTTGCAAAAAATATGAGTATATTATATAATTAAATTATGAAAGGGAGGGTTTTTATGAAAAAAGTTTTATCATTGGCTATTTGTGTTATTCTTATTATGGCAATGCTTTGCGGTTGCAGTCAGTCTGCTAGTGGAGATAAAGTTGTTAAAAAGAAAGTTGCAGTTATGGAAGAAGAAATTGTTTCCGAAAATGTTTTGGAAAGCGAAGTTGTTGCTGAACGTAAGCTGATTAAAAAGATTTCTTTGGCGGTTGAAACAAAAGATTATGATAATTATATTAAAAATCTTAGAGACAACGTTGCTTCAAATGGCGGTTACATAGAAACCTCTAACGAATCAAACAGTGCTGAGTTTAGAAGCTTTACTGCTACTATCAGAATCCCTGTTGGGAAAACCGATGGATTTACAGATTTTGCATCACAGAACGTTACCGTTACAAGACGTAGCGAAAGTGTTGAGGACGTAACCGAACAGTACGTTGATATTGAGGCAAGAATTAAGGTCTTTAAAGCGGAAGAAGAGAGCCTTATCGAAATAATGAAAAAGGCCGACAACGTTACCGATTTGCTTTCGGTTAAAGAGCGTCTTGCTGAGGTAAGAGCACAAATTGAGTCTTATACCGCACAGTTAAAGAGTTTGGAAAATCAGACCGATTACAGCACAATTACACTTACGGTTAGTGAAGTAGAGCGTGAGGTTAAAACCGAAGGGTACTGGAGCAGAATTTGGAACAACGTATTGGGCGGATTTATAAACGTAGGTAAAATGATAACCGGTTTATTTGCTTTTGCGTTATCGGCTATTCCTTACTTAATTGTTCCGGCTGTTATTACTGTAGTTATAATTATTATTGTGCGTCGTGCAAAAAATAAAAAACAGTCGGATAAAAAGTAATTTATAGTTTAAAAACTTAGGAACAAGGGATTAAATAAGGGGATTTGGAAATGAAGTTTGAAAAAACAGTTTGTCTTATATTGGCAGTTGTTTTTGCGCTTACTCTTAGTGGATGTTGCTGTATTCCACAACTGGATAGCAGTTTTACAGGATCTGTAGAGCCTACTGAGAGTATGGGACACATACATACTTATTTGGATGCTACCTGTACCGAACCGCAAATGTGCTATTGTGGTGAAACAAAAGGTGAAGCTTTGGGTCACAACTGGATAGAAGCTACATGTATAAGCCCAAAAACATGTAAAGTTTGCTCTGTAACAGAGGGCACAACTGTAGACCACGAATACGTGGACGGAGTGTGTAAGTACTGTTATGCAAATGCAAAAGAATTAAATATTAAATATGATAGTCCATATTTTATTGTCTCTAAAGACGGGAAAAGTATAACTGCATATAGTTTTGATCAAGCCGGTGGTTTGTATATATCCGGTGCTTATTTTATAGGCGAACCAATGTATGATTATGAAGAAACAATTACTTACAATGGTAAAACTTATTCGTCCGGTGGCGTTGGCCGTCCAGGTGATATGTATACAATTGTAGGCGAAGAAATTTGTGTATATGAATTTGAATCATTGACGGAATTTCAATTAAAGTTGATTGTCGATGATAATGGCAATTTAGTGGTAACATATTCTAAGTATCCAGATAGCATTTATGGTGATGTAGGAACGGTTTGGCTAAAAAATCTTGATTAGTATATTGAGATTGTTTAAAAAAATTAAAGCCTTGGAGAAAACTCCAAGGCTTTTTTATTATTTGTGAAAGTCAAATTTTGTACCTTTACGGATTGCTTCCGCGGCCTGCATAACCTCTAAAGCTTCTTCCTCTTTTATAGGATAATCGGCGCCGTTTCGGTAGCTTTCGTACATATAGTCCCATATAACCGATAAATCTTCACCTGGGATTTTATATTCTTTTTCTACCCACTTAATCTCGGTTGCTGATGCATAAGTACCGGTTGCACCAAAAGCGGCACCCGGTGTACCGGGGTCGGATACAACAGGAGGAATTACTTGTTCGGGGTCTATGTAGCGAAGCTTAATATTAAAATCGTCGCAAAGCATTGAACCACGGTCACCGTAAACACTGAATTTTCTACCGGTGTTTAGCGCCATACCGCCGCTAATGCACATATTAACGGTTCTGCCTGCTTCACTTTCATAGTGAGCGATAACGTGGTCTTCGCAATCGCCACCTGCAGTTACCTGTTTGAGTTCGCCTGTGATTTTTTTGAGCGGTGAGCCCAAAAGACGCAAGGAGTGGTCAATAATATGGGGTCCCCAGTTAAGGAGCTGGCCACCGCCAAACTCACTTAGAGTCTGCCAGTCGTCACGATGCTGGAAAGAGCCCTGTGAAATATTAATTTCGTAAACGTTACCAAGTATTCCTGATTCAACAGTATTTTTAACCTCTGTAAAAACTGCTTCAAAACGGCGGTTGTGGCGCATATATATTTTGCGGCCTTCTGCCTTTGCGGTTGCAAACAGATCTTCAGCTTGGCCGAGGGTCAAGCCTATTGGTTTTTCCATAAGCAAATCCTTGCCTGCTTTTAGCACCTTTATACCGTGCTCATAGTGGTCGCAAGAACGGGTTGCTATACAAACGATTTCGGCATCGGTGTCAGCCAACATATCGTCAATGTTGCTGTAACCCTTACAGCCAAATTTTTCTACCATTTTGTCTACACGCTCGGGTAGTAGGTCACAAGCGGCAACGTACTGGTATTTGTCAGTCTTTTTTTCAATGTCACTTACGTGCATACCCCAACCGGCACGACCAATACCAACAAGGGCGAGTTTAATTGGATTTGACATAGTTTTATCCTCCTATATACCGCAATTCTTTAAATAATCACGGCTTGTTTTTAAATCAATGCGTGGGTCTTGCAGATGGGTGTCGTGTTCTACCATAACCCAACCGTTATAACCCTTTTGCACCAAGGCTTCGGCAACTTTACGTGGAATATCGCCCATAACACCGCCGCCCAGCTCACAAAAGCGAAGTCGACTTGACCATACGGTAGCGTTTGCATCTTTAATAACATAGTCTTTAAAATGAACGGTTACAAGGCGGTCAAAATATTTATCTATTATATAAAGTGGATCACCGCCTGCAGCGTGGTGGTGGCCAATATCAAACACAATATAACAATCAGGGCAACGATGTAAAAACTCTTCAAGATGTTCTTGAGTTTCAACAGGTGTGCCAAGATGATTGTGAATACCTACTTTAACGCCGTATTGTTTTGCGAGTTTAGCTTGATGATTGGCGTGTCGGCAAAAGGTGTCAAAGTCGTTGGAGTTTGACTGCACCCAGATATACTCTTTACCAAGTCCTGCGCTAAAGGTGAGGGTGTCGGCGGCATTAGTACCACGACAGGTTGCAAAACCCATACCCATTTTATGCGCAAGTGCATTATAGCGAAGAGCGGTTTCAGCGTTTGCGGCTTCAAGACGTTCAATGCCGTTAAAGCCTAATTTTTTAAGCATAGAAAGGCGCCACTCATAATCGTGCATATTGCCATACCATACGTTAAGACCGTAATCGGCAATTCCAACTTTAATCATAATCATATCTCCTAAAATGCGACGAAAGTCGTTATTAATACACTGTTAGTGTAATTCATAAAACCGTAGGTTTTAATTTATGCCGTTAGGCAATTCATTAAATACTATTTTCTTTTGCAGTATTTAATGATTTTATGAGCAATATTCTAATTTTGCTACACTTATTATACATTTCTTGATATTTATCATTTGATATCATATTGGTTTCTTTGAAAAGACCTAACCAATAATCACTCTCGTAACACTCTTTTAAAGCAGTTTGAAATTTATTAATAAAATCTGCTTTACTTACAGCATAATTCGCTTCGTGAATATTTGCACCAATGCTTGTACCACATCTTAACAACTGATTTAAAAGAACATTTCCCTTTTTATTTTCTTTGATATCAGTACATAAATTTACAATATCAACAGCAAATTGTTTTGATAAATCAATAAGCATATTTTCTTTCATAAATCAAAGTCACCTTATGAATTGACAACTGCGTTGTCATGAATTGGGAAATACCCATGAATTGTCGCATTGCGACATGAATTAAATTACCTTACAATACTAATATTGTAAGGTAATTCATTAAACATATTGTAATACATTTATTTTATTTTTTCAAGTTATTTATGTATTCTTCTACATCAACTACTGTACCTGTTTTGCGTGCGTGATCTGCCGCAAAGGTAATAAGATGATTATAGCAGGATTCCTGGATGGTAGGTACCGAAACACCGTTGTATTCACCAATCATATAAGAGTAAAGTGTTTTTACGATACCTGCATCACCGCCACCGTGACCGCCCAAAACGCCGTCGGTGCCTGAGCTTGGAATTTCTTCAGTTTCTTTAGATACGATATCATATACCTTTATAGGTGTATCACCCTTAAGTGCGGCACGGATTTCACCCTTGGTGCCGTAGATGTTTATGTATCTGCCACCGGTGTTAAATGCGTTCATTGTAAATGTAACTGTAACATCATCCTCAAACAACATATTTACTGTCTGGTGGTCAACAACGTCGTTATCACAGTGGAATACACATTTGCCATAGTTTGACTCAAGAAGTGATTTTTTAACGTCTTCGTCGCTTGATTTAACAAGCTTTGTAGCAGCACTACGGAACCAGTTACTATCACTTTCAAGATAAAGCTTTACAGAGTTGTATATACAAGTATCGCCAACAGGACAACCCTCTATACAGCGTTCAGGCGCACCCTCGGGAGCGTTTTCTGCAGTAAAGTAAGAAAGTGAACCAAAAGACTGAACCTTTTTACACTTTTTACCAAGAAGCCACTGCAAAATATCCATATCATGACAAGATTTCTGAAGTAGCATTACAGAACTGCGTTCACTGTTACCCCAGTTGCCTCGAACAAAGCTATGTGACTGGTGAACAAATTCAACGCACTCCTCGTGGTTGATAGACATAACCTTACCAATTCTGCCCGAATCAATAATTTCTTTAAGTTTTATAAAGAGGGGAGTATAGCGTAAAACGGTGCAAATAACCACACGTACACCGTGTTTTTCGGCATTCTCGGTTAAGGCAATGCACTGCTCTGGGGTAGGGGTAATCGGCTTTTCAAGCATAAGGTCGTAGCCGAGGTCTATAGCCATCATAGCAGGCTCAAAATGGTCACGGTCCATTGTGGCAATAAGTGCAATATCGGCAATCTTGCCAAGAGCTAAAAGCGGTTTGTAATCGGTAAAGCACATATTATCCGGAAGTTTATGTATTTCCTGTATGCGTTCTCTGCGGCTATCACGTGGTTCTGCTACAGCAACAACCTCAAATTGCTCGGGCATGGCAGACATAACATCGGTGTATACGCCACCACGATTACCTGCGCCTATGAGTATAACTTTTAACTTTTTCATAAAAAACTCTCCTTGACTTTTGTAAAGTTTTAGTTTATAGTGTCAGTATATACGGTCTAAAAGCATAAATCAATATGGATTTAGCCAAAAATATATGATTTTGGTTCAAAAATGAGGAAATTATGGCTTGGAATAGTTACGAAGTTAAAGAAAAAGTAAAAATTGAAAGATTGTATAGTCTTTTTAAACGCCATTACAACAAAGGTCATCGATTTTTGGGAGAGATGCACGACTTTTGGGAAGTTGTATACGTAATAGACGGCGAGGTTATAATTTCGGCGGACGAAAACGTTCACGATTTTAAAAGTGGTGACATAATTTTTCACAAACCGCTTGAGCTGCACAAGTTTAACGTTGTGGGTGACGAGGGGGCGACGCTGCTTATTTTTTCTTTTGATATGTCGGGAGAGCTTTGTAAAAAAATGGAGCGACAGGCATTTCATCTTGATAAATATGAGCGATCAATAATAAAAAATTTTTTGAATTTTTTGGAGTTAGAGCAGGAAAAATATCCTGAAACAAAGGGGAATATTACTTACTCTGATTTTCATTCGGTCTATTCGCAAGACGATGTTTTTTTGCAGATGGCATCAGTTTATATAAGTAGCATTATTCTTTCACTTGCAAGTGGGGCAAACACGCTTGCAAAAACCAAGACGCACGAAACCGAGCTTTTTAAACGGGCGCTTATTATAATGAACGAGCGTGTTGCAGAACAACTTTCGGTAAAAGAGTTGGCAGATTTGCTTAATGTGAGTGAATCAAGTTTAAAAAGACTTTTTGATAAGTATGCAGGTATGAGTGTGCACAAATATTTTTTATCGCTTAAAATAAAAACTGCCACCATTATGTTAAAGGGTGGCATGTCGGTAAACGAGGTATCGGATGCATTGGGCTTTAGCTCGCAGGGATATTTTTCGTCTACATATAAAAGGGAAACGGGAAATAATCCGTCACAGGTATAAAGAAAAAGGGCTTGAGGTTTGACCTCAAGCCCTTTTGATTATTTGGATATTATCAGCAATATAACAGATATAATAAAGGTTAAAAGTTCTGATGCCGATATAATGTATATTGCCATGAACAATTTTTTGTAAGCGGGGGTTTTAGCACGTATTGAAAGAATGATAAATAGTACTAAGGCTGCAAGAGGTATTAGCGCAAAGATTGCTATTAAAAGCAAGGTGCCAAAGCCTGTGAACAAATCACCTGAGAAAAGCAGGTCGATTAATTCATCTTGGTCATTTCCGGTTTCTTTATCAAGTTGGGCAATTAATTCGGGGTCGATTACCTTGTAAGCGGTATAGCTTGCCATATCGTTGTCATATTTATTTGAATTGGTAAGGTTGTTAAGCTTGAAATCGATATAATAATATTCATTATCAATTATAACTAAATCGCCCTTTTGTACCCAAAAGCTTTCATCACTGCTGTAAACATAAACCGAATATGAATCCAAATAATCTATTGTAGATTTTTCGATTGGTGCAGCGTCGGTTGATAATTGATTTGCTTTAATCGGTATTTTTGCATCACTGGGGTAGTTGAATTCTATAACGTATTGTGATGCTGAATTAAGCATATTATTGTATTCAGGTAAAAGTGATTCCTTTATAAAAGAACAGTAGAAATAACTATCATCGGAGAAGTAGATATGGGCTGTGATGATAGAGTTATTAATACTAAACTCGTAGTCAATATAATCAACGTTGTCTAAGTAAGTACAGTTTCTATCAATATGGGAGTCGGAATAATCCCAATCGCCTACCGATGCATTAAAGCGGACGTAGGTAGTGCCGTTAAACGTAAGGATTTGGTAGTCGTCACTAATGTTAAAATCAGCATTGTCATAAGGGGTTGGCATAGCCGGAACGCTTGTTGCAAAAACATTTAGTGTAAAGCAGGAAAGTATTAAAACGATAGCAATAATTAAAGATAATATTCTTTTTTTCATTTTATATACCTCCTTAACTTAAGTTGAGTTTACGGTCGAGCATAAAGTACTCGAGCACGTAAAGCACAAGGCAAACAATGGTTAAGAATAGTATAATGCATAAAAGCATTATAAAAATGGTGGGTTTTATCAGATTGGATTGCAAAGTAAGGATATGGTCGATAAGTGATATACCACCAAAAATATAGGCGATTTCTAAAACACCGGACAAAACAGTAGTGGTGCCATAGTAAATGCCGATTGCTGTAATAAGTTTTGCTTTTTTGGTAATTACTGCGGCAAAGGTTATACAGCAAAAAATAAACAATATTGAAATTAACGACATTAGTATTGTTAGTGCAAAGGCTTCTAATATAAAGCCAAGATCAAAAATTTCAAACACGTAGGGGTCTTCGACAGGAACGGTTGTAAGGTCGTCCTCGGTGGGTAAAGTAATTGCCCACGAGAAGAAAAAAGCAAAAAATTCTATAGATACAATAAAACTTGTAGCCACCAAAGTGATAAGGGCAGATATAAGTTTAGAATTAAGTAGTTGACTGCGCTTTACCGGTAGTGTAAAGGTAAGATACCCTTCATCGGTAAAGAAGTTTTTATAAAATCTGAAATGAATAAAGATTTCACTTGCTAATGGAAAGATAGCCATAATAAATAAAGAGGCTACAACCGAAAATCCTAAGAACATAATTACATAAGGTGGAAAATCATTTACCTTGGAATACAACAAATAGTTGCAAACACAACCTACAGCAGTTGCCGCTACCGAAGTGAGTGCTACAATCCACCAATATTTAAACATGGATTTTAAATCGTATTTTAAAAGTTTTCTTAACATTTGAACACCTCCCTGAAGAGCATATCAAGTGATTTGCCACTTTCTATTCGGGTTTGTTCGGCATTGCCGGAATTTAGTATTTGGCCGCCGTAGGAAAGGAATACAAAATCGTCAAGCACCTGTTCAACGTCGGTTATAAGGTGGGTGGTAATAATTATTGATGCCTCGGGATTATAGTTGCTTACAATGGTGCTGAGTATATAATCACGGGCGGCAGGGTCAACGCCTGCAATTGGTTCGTCAAGCAGGTATAGTTTTGCTTCACGAGACATAACAAGTATGAGTTGAACCTTTTCTTTAGTGCCTTTTGAAAGGGATTTGAGTTTTTGGCTTGGGTCGATTTTAAGGTCGTATAACAGCTTGAAAGCCTTTTCGGCGTTAAAGTCGGCATAAAACTCCTCAAAATACATTATAAGCTCTTCTACTTTCATCCAAGAGTTAAAATATGTACGCTCGGGAAGGTAGGAAATAAGTGCGTTTGTTTTGTCACTAACAGGGATACCGTCTACCAAAATTTCGCCGCTGTCGGGCTGAAGCAGACCGGATATAAGTTTGATAAGTGTAGATTTTCCGCATCCGTTTGGGCCCAAAAGGCCGATTATTTTACCGGCAGGAAGCTCAAGATTAAGGTTGTTGAGCACAGGTTTGTTGCGTTTGTAGGATTTGGTAAGGTTTTTACATTCAAGAATATTCAACCTAATTCCTCCTTTAACAGTTTAATAATTTCTTCTTTTGGCAGAGCAAGGGGTTGTATGCTTTTTGCAAAAGCTTCTACCGTTTGCTTTGCTACCTTTTTGCGACATAGCTCTATAACCTCGGCGTTGTCGGTAACATATCGACCGACGGTGCCCTTTGAAATTATAAGACCCTCGTTTTCAAGCTCTGAAAAAGCGTGTTGAACGGTGTTTGGGTTAACAGCCGCTTCAAGCGCCAACTGACGAACAGAGGGTATTTGCTCACCGCATTTGTACTTGCCTGACAATACCGAAAAGGTTATACGCTCGGCAATTTGCATATAGATTAGCTTATCGGATGAAAATGTCCAAGCCATAAGGTCACCTCTCTTTATTTATTGTATTACTGTACTAACACAATAATACAACAATGGGGTTATGTTTGTCAAGGTGTGTTACAAAATTGTAATAATTGTAATAAAAAAAGAACGAGTCAAACTCGTTCTTTTTTTAGTTTCTTTATTATTTCAAAATAATCTTTTGAGTTGCTGTAAAGTCCTGTAAGTTTATGTGAAAGAATAAAGCTTATGACTGTTACAGGTATTATAAGCGGTAGGCAGTATATGCCAAACATTTCACCACAAAGCAGTATTGTGGCAATGGGGCATTTTGTGGCGGTGGCAAAGAGTACCGCCATACCTATTGCGGCACCAATACCGATGGGTAAGCCTAAAATCAGTGCAAGCGCACCTCCGAGGGTTGCACCGATAAACAAAGTAGGGATAATTTCGCCGCCCTTGAAACCGACGCACACACATATTATTGTAAATATCATTTTAAGCGCAAAGGCTTCATACCGCACAAAGCCTTCATTAAATATGCGTTCTATAATATTAACACCGCCACCGTTGTAATCGTAATTGCCAACCAAAAGCGTAAGAGCAATTATAATAACACCGCCTATAGCAATGCGTAAAAATTCGTTTTTTAAATACTTTTTGGTAAAGGCTTTGCCAAGGCTTAAACCCTTGCAAAACAAAAATGAAGCTACGATTCCTGCAAGCATTATTACGGCGGTTTTCCACACAAGTGAAAGGGATAACCGGGGCGGGTCACCAATATTAAAACGCTCGGGATGAACCTTTAGTAATGTTGCAATTAAAAAGGCGGTAACGCTTGAAATAAGTACGGGTGCAATCGCTTTAATGCAAAGGCGTGTAAGAATAACCTCTAACACAAAAATCCAGGCGGCAAACGGTGTGCCGAACACGGCAGAAAAAAGCGCCGCCATGCCGCACATAACGGTTATGTGACGGGTGTCTTCATCAAATTTAAATGTATGTGAGAGTAGGTTTGCAACACCACCGCCAATTTGTAATGCGGCGCCCTCACGTCCGCTTGATGAACCAAATAAATGTGATATGCAGGTTCCGCAAAAAACGGCAACTGCAAGACCTTTTGGCAAGCCTTGTTCGGTGCGAACGCAGTCAAAAACGTTTGTTGTACCGATGTTTTTTACACGGCAGAGTTTATAAATTCCGACCGAAATAAGACCGCCAACGGGCAGTAAAAACAAAAGCCAGTTATTGTTTGCACGAAGTGTTGTGACAAACTCTACCGATTTGCTAAAGGCAGCACCGCAAAGACCGCAAATTATGCCTGTTATAATTGCAGAGACAATGCACAATAAAAATTTTTTAAATTTTTGCATTTTTATGCCTTCTTAAAAAGTTTTTTGATAAGTAGTATTGCAAAGTGTAAAGCAAGGCCTACGATAATTGCGACTACCAGGTCGAATATAACGGTTAGCGCAAAGGTAAGCACCATTACCAAAATATCGGTAATATTTTTTTGCTTTACAATTTTTAAGAAGCTACGCCACTCACTCATATTATATGCAACTATAAAGAGTATTACGGCAATGGTAGGCATTGGAATAAGCTTTGCAAGAGGCATTAAAAAGAGCACCACCAAAAGAAGTACTACTGCGTGTACCATTCCGGCAACGGGTGTGCGACCGCCGTTTTTAATATTAGCGGCAGTACGAGCAATAGCACCTGTGGCAGGGATACCACCAAAAGCAACCGATGCCATATTACCAAGACCTTGTGCAACAAGCTCAGAATTTGGGTTGTGTTTTGAATCGGTCATGCTGTCGGCAACAACACAGGAAAGTAATGATTCTATACCTGCAAGAATTGCAATTGTAAATGCGTTTGGTATAAGTGATATAACGGTGTTAAGGTCAATATCAATTGTACCGAGTGTGAATTTTGGGAAACCCGAAGGGATGGTGTAAAGTTCGCCAATGGTATAAACGCCGTTGTCGAGCACGGGAATAAATTTAACAAGTAATGCGCCGACTACAACTGCTATTAAAGAGGGGGGAACACGTTTTTCGAGCTTTGGATATATAATAAGAATTGCAAGGCAAACTGCACCAACAACCAGTGATTGCCAATTAAATGTAGAAATGTTATGTATGTTTGACTCTATTTTTTCGATTGCTTCGATTGGCTTTGCACCGTCTATATAGGTAATACCTAAAAAGTCCTTTATTTGACCTAAGAATATTGTAACGGCAATACCTGCGGTAAAACCGACGGTTATGGTTTTTGGAACATACTTTATAAGTGAACCGAGTTTAAGCACACCCATAAGTATGAGTATTATGCCTGCCATAAGTGATGCTATAATTAGTCCCGGCATACCCTTGGTTGCGACAACACCTGCAACCACTGTAGCAAATGCCGCTGTAGGACCAGCAATTTGAACATTGCTACCACCAAGTAGTGCAACGATAAAGCCGGCAAAAATGGCAGTATAGACACCGCAAGCAGGCTCAACACCTGATGCAAGCGCCAGAGCAATAGAAAGCGGTAGGGCAATTATTGCAACAATAATACCTGCAACAATATCTTTTACAAGCTGATCTTTTTTGTATCCTTTTATACTTTCAAAAAATTTAGGTTTAAGATAAAACTCTTTCATAAATATCCCCCTTAGCAAACTTTGATATTATATCATATAAGTATATGAAAATCTATTGTTAAGATATATAAAAGCGTCCGAAAAAACGGACGCTTTTGTTGTGTAAATAATAAAAACTTAATTAAGGGACGCAAGTAATATTTCTATATTTTGGTCAGAATATTCGATTTCGCTAGAATAAATTCGTGCGATTTCTAAAAGTTCTTTTGTAGTGTTTGATACGTTCATAGTTTTTATAACCTTATATACAAGCACTGCAAACAAAACACGCTCTTTTGGTCGGTCGTCGTATTGGCAGTCGGTAAAATGCCTGAAAATAAGGTATACAAGCAGTTGCTCGTAAGCAGTATCGAGTGAGTTATCATTGGCAGGGGAGTTAATACCGTTTTTAATACGGAGCAAATATTCATCCCAAGATTTATCCATTTTTTCAAGGCTGTTAAAAACTGTGTACCAATCAACATTTTGTGGAAGTTGTGCGCCGATATAGGTAAGCAAATTATCTATACGACTGTCAATTGGTAGACTGCGGTCTTGTAAAATGTTAAAAAGTTTTTGCCTGAAATTTATAATTGGTAATTGTGCAATGTTGTTTGGGAATTTAAGTGTAACCTTGTCTTTGTTTGTAAGTATAATTTCGGCTGCGGATTCACAGGTAAGGCCAAGACCGACTTCTGTAAAATCTTCATAAAAATTACGAAAACGTGGGTGGTCGGCACATATCCGGCAGAGCATATCCTCGCCCAAGTATGTGATGATATCACATAAACCGTTTTGGTTTAAAAACGGGCAACGCTCGGTAACATCTAATTTAAAATGTGGGGTATTGCAAAAATCTATATTTGATTTAAGCTGTGATGAAAAATCACCCTTTAAATTGTTGTATTTTTCTAAAGTGGCGTCATCAATATCTATTTCCCAGCCAATGCAACAACTGTGGCGGCATTTATCGGCGATGCATTTGAATTTGTTATAATAGTCGGGTGTTATGGTAAGCATAAAAGATCCTTTTGCGTTTTTTATGAATATAACACATATTGTGATATCAGTCAACTTTAAACTAATTATTTACGGTGTAAATTGTAGTAAAAATATTTTAAAATTTTATGTTGACAAAATTTAAAAATAAATGTATAATATCATTTGCTGTCAATAGACAGAAAGATGTGGACCAATAGCTCAGTTGGTTAGAGCAACCGGCTCATAACCGGTTGGTCCGGGGTTCGAGTCCCTGTTGGTCCACCATTTATTTATAGGGGTATGGTGTCAATGGTAGCACACCGGTCTCCAAAACCGTTTGTGAGGGTTCGAGTCCTTCTACCCCTGCCATCTAAAGACACCATTGAAATCTGAACCCTCAAGTTCAGACTCAATGGTGTTTTTATTATAAAATCCAGTATTTATGCGGCTTTTCGAGGTCGCATTTTCTTTTTGTCAGCCGGACTAAAAACAGAAAAACGCAAATTTTAGAATCCGAAGATTTAAAAGCAAACCTTTTCGAACCCATTAGTCCGACTGCACGTGTCTTATAAACCCGCGTCCTTCAAGGCATATTCCTCTTCCTTCTGTTCGGGAGTCTTGTATTGCAATTTTCGGTGTGGGCGTTTGGTATTGTAGAAAATTATGTACTTGTCCACAGCTTTTTGAAAGTCCGATTCCGAACGATACTTCGTCCGATACAATTCCTCACGCTTCATAGAGGAAAAGAAAGACTCCATCACAGAATTGTCATACGGCACGTGCGCCCGTGAAAAAGAGTGCGTGATGTGTAGTGACCGCATATAGTCGTTCATCGTTTTGGAACGGTAGTTGCCGCCACGGTCAGTATGGAAGATCAAACTTGAATCCGGCTTACGTGCTTTATAGGCAATCTGAAAAGTCGATTTTACAAGTTGCGTGCTGTTGGTCTTTCCGATTTTATAACCAACGACCATACGGGAATACAAGTCGACAATCACGCAAATGTAATAAGCGTTTTCGCCGTACTTGAAATAGGTAACATCACTAACCCACACTTCGTTCGGCTTGCACGTGTCAAACTCTTGGTTAAGATGATTTTTATACTTGCGGCCTTCGTCCTCGTAAAGTTTCTTTGATGACTGTCGGATGCTGAACAATCCCATATCACGCATAAGCGTGCGTACCATTTCATTGCTTACCTTGAATCCTTCGCTTTTCATAACTGCCGCAATTTTAGCCGCACCGAAGATCTGATTGCTTTCGTCGTAGATCTCCTGTATGCGAAGCCGTAGTTCCTCCCGACGTTTCGCATACCACGTGTTGTCTTTCTTGTTGCGGAGAACGTGGTTATAAAACGTTCCGCGGGGAATGTCAAACGCATCGTAGATTACGTGCACGTTGTATTTTCCGTAAAGTTGCTCGGCGGCATATAACCGCTGTTTTAATGGTGACTTCGGCGTGCAGGGTGCAGATTTGAGAATTTCAACGATGTTTTCCAAGCGTGCGACCTTGTTTTCAAGTAAATGAAAATTGCGGATGTCCACTGTTCTCCTATTGGTAGCATTTTGCTCCTCTCGGTAAATGCGTAACCAACTGTAAAAGGTACTTTTGGGTATACCGGTGTCGGCAAGGATACGCGCAGATGCTTCGCCGGATATAACACGGTCAATGACCGCTTGCTTTTCATCTTGGGTATATGTTCTCATGCTATCAACTCCTTTTCGGTTGATTATACCACAAAACACCGTTAGCGCTGAAAAACTCGGATAATATATTGACGTTTTTAGACTGATGTGGTATAATTTTTAGACCGAAGTATGTTTGGAGGTATTTGCAGATGTCTGAATTCTTCGTAAATGACAAATACAGAGTTTTAGATTGCATGGCAAATCGGCAGATTTCTGTTAATAACGAGCAAGTTATTAAGTTATCACAGCAGGAAATTGCCGATATACTGCAGTTCACAAAAACTAAAGTAAATACAATTATTGGCGAATTGAAAACAAATGGTTATATTGTTCAGCTCAGTACACGAGGAAAATATGCTCTTACTGATAAGGCAAATGCTGAACTTAGAAAAATGGGTAACAGGGAGGGTGCATAATGAATACTAACACAATGCCTTTGGAAGCCGAAACCAGAGTACTCATTGACCGTAGCCTTGAAAACCTCGGATGGAAATTAACCGGAAAAGATCAAAATGTTTATTGTGAACAGCCTCGCACGGAAGCAGAAAAGAAGAAACTTGGAGGCAAACGTCCCGATTACGTCCTTTATTCTAAGGAAAGCGATAAGCCGCTTATAGTAATTGAGGCTAAGAAGAAAGGCTCTCGCATTGATGCTGCGTTGGAACAAGGTATTAGCTATGCAAGAGCTATTGAGGCTCCGCTTGTATTTGCTACAGATGGTGTTTTCTGCAAAGCATTTCACACCGTAGCAAACAGACCGCCTATTCTTAACGGCGAGGAAATAGATGAGTTTATTCGTGAAGCACTTGCTTTGCGTTATTTGACGTCCTATGAAGTAAATACTGTAAGCCCTAAAGTTCAATATGACCGCAAGGAACTTATTAGAATTTTCGACGAGGCAAATAATATGCTCCGCGGCGAAGGTCTGCGTGCCGGTATTGAACGCTTCGGAGAATTTGCAAATATTCTGTTTTTGAAGCTTATCAGCGAAAGCGAGCAGATTAAACGAGAAAGTGGTGTTCCAACTAAATTTGATATTGCTTGCAGTTGGGATAACATTAAGCAGATCCCTATCTCTACCCGTATTGAGTATATAAATAAAACCGTGTATGACAAGTTGAATGCTCTTTATGATACGGACATTTTTACTCCTTTGCAGATTAGAGATGCAAGCATCTTAAAAGAAATTATGGATAAGCTTGATCCCCTTATGCTCACCGACGTAGATAGCGATGTTAAGGGTGATGCTTTTGAATATTTCTTGAAGGCTTCTACCTCTACGAAGAATGATTTAGGTGAATATTTTACGCCTCGTCATATTGTAAAAACAATGGTGCGCTTGGTCAATCCGAAGATTGGTGAGAAGATTTATGATCCGTTCTGTGGCACCGGCGGTTTCCTTATTGAGAGTTTCCGGTATATCCATAACAATATGGCACGAACCGATGCTAATATGAAAACCTTGCGAGAGGCCACTGTGTACGGAAACGAAATTACAAATACTGCCCGTATCACAAAAATGAATATGATCCTGGCTGGTGATGGACATAGCAACATCCAGATGCTTGACAGCTTGGCTAATCCTATAGATGGAACTGAAACCTATACGGATGAGAACGGTGTTTTGCATCACAGAGGATTTGATATTGTCCTCGCAAATATGCCGTATTCACAGAAAACAAAACATGGAAGTCTATACGATCTCCCCAGCACAAATGGCGACAGTATCTGTGTACAGCATTGCATGAAGGCCATCAATAGTGCTGCTGAGAATGGACGCATGGCACTTGTTGTTCCAGAAGGCTTCCTGTTCCGTAAGGATCTTGCAAAAACGCGTGAGTATTTACTAGATCACTGCCAGCTCCAGAGCATAATCTCTCTGCCGCAGGGTGTGTTTTTGCCCTATACTGGCGTAAAGACGGATATTATCTACGCAACCAAAGTTAATAAAAAGGTTAAAGCTTCTGAAAAGAAAAATAACTTTTGGTATTTTGATGTAAAAAGCGATGGATACACACTGGATAATCACCGCCGCAAACTCGAAACTCCAAGCGATTTAGCAAAGTACGAAGAGTACCGGAAATTGGATACAGATCAAGCACCTGATATGATGAAAGTCGGATTTGAGATTATTCCTCTCGAAAAAGTGCGCCAAAATGCATGCATTCTTGTTGGAAGCAGATATCGAACCATATCCGCAGCTTCAAACCAAACTGTAGCTAATTTCTCTGATATAGCAACTTTAACCCGGGGTGTTAATTACCAAAAAACACAACAAAGTACTTTTAGAACGGATAACGTTATTCTACCAGCAGATAACATTGCGTTGAATGGAAACTTGGTAATCACAAAAGAAATCTTCGTTGATGACACCGTAAATCTTACGGAAGATAAACGGTTAAGAAAAGACGATATTTTCATTTGTATGTCGAGTGGAAGCAAGGAGCATATAGGAAAAGTAGCGTATATCGACCAAGATACAAAGTGTTATGCCGGGGGGTTTATGGGAATAATCCGGACAAATCCTCAAAAGTGCATTCCTAAATACCTGTATTATTACTTGCTTTTATCCGAGAAATTTAGAGAAGAAATCAAGATATTGACACAAGGAGCAAATATCAATAACATTAGCAGCACTATTAATTCCATCAGCATTCCGTTACCATCTTTGGATAAGCAAAATCAGATTGTTTCGGAGTTGTCAAGCTATCATAATGTTATTACTTCTGCTCAGAAAATCGTCAGCAGTTACACACCCATCTTATCTATCAATCCTGATTGGAGCACGGTTAAACTTGGTGATATTTTCGAGGTAGTGTCTGATTTGGTTGATCCTCAAAGCAAGACGGGAAACATCAACTATATTGGTCTTGAGAATATCGAGTCCCAAAGCGGCAAAATCATTGGTAAAATTGAATGTGATATCCAAAGCATTAAGAGTACCAAGCGAGTTTTTGCAAAAGGCGATGTGTTATTTGGAAAACTGCGCCCTGCGTTGAACAAAGTTGCTTATGCAAATTGTGACGGCATATGTTCAACTGACATTATTGTACTGCGGGTCAAGAACAAGGATATCATGCCAGAATTTTATAGCATTCTACTTCGAAACGCAGACTTTAATGCCATGGTTTTGAATGGCTGCAGTGGTGGTCAATTACCAAGAGTGGATATTGACTATCTTCTGGAACTTCCGATGCATAATGTACCCAAGGACGAACAGGAGCAATTGATGGCACAGATAGTAGCAGAGCAATCTATGATTGCACCTTCTGAACAAATGATTTCTCTATTTTCTAAAAAGCTTAAGCATAGAACGAAAGAGATATGGGGTGAGTAAATATGTCGGATGTAGTTGATTATACTGAGGTGCCATATCTGCAAGAAATATTAAACTATCTTCCTATTGATCCCGCTGATGAAGAGGATGTAATCAATTACATTCAAAACATTATCAACCTCATTGCGGCCAACTATAAATATGGACAATACCAATTTGCATATTTTGGGCTCCATCTCCTTTATATGACCTACATCTATTGTACGGCATGGAAAATTGGGCAAATTGAGCCGGAACGCTATAAAGATGCCATAGTATTTGCACGTCCGTACAATGGACGGGAAAGGGATCTAAAAATCGAGGATGCTGACTCAATATTTGCATATAGCTTGATCCCGGAAAAAGATATCGCAAGGCTATTCAAAGTCATAGAATTAGATCGTTCTCAGATTTCTGCTGTTGGGGATCTTGTTGATACAAGAAACGAAATGGCACATGCGTCTGGAAAATTTGAAATATTGACGGAAGATGGATTTGATGCTAAAGCAAGTAGCGTTCTTACTTCAATAGGATCAATTCACAGGTGTATGGATAAGTTGATTCGTAAATGGTTTGCAGAGGTTTTATTGAGCTTTTGTCAAGGCGAATATGATGGATATGATAATCCAAAAGATGTTATTTCTGAGCAGATGATTCAGTCTTTCAAATTATCGGTGAACGAATTGCTTGTTTGCAATGAAATGAGTGTTAGTAGTTTGATTACTGCACATAGAGGATATCAAACAAAGTTAAAGGATTTCAAAAAAGCCGTGTCTGATCACTGCCAAGAAATGGGTTACATATGATTGGATTGATGGATTTTAACGTATGGTGAGAGTTCGAATTCATACGAAAAACTGCCGATAATATCTTTTTTGTAGCCCATAGACAAAATCTCAGTTCATCCATTTGGGTGGACTGAGATTTTTTTAGTATTAAGGACTTTAATAACAAAAAAAGTCTTAATATAATCAAAATCTGTCTTGAAAATGCTATTTTTTGTTATCTATAATGGGTTTAAAGGAGATGATTTTATGCAAAGATTTGATTTGAACGGCACTTGGCATTTATTGGGTGGAGAATACGACTGTTTTGGTAATATTCCCGGTTCGGTTTATTCTTTTTTACTTGACAATAAACTTATTGATGACCCGTATTATCGTGATAACGAGCTTAAATGTGTTGGTATAATGGACAACGAATTTGAGTTTTCAAGAAAGTTTGATTATACTCTTGATGGTAATCCTGTTTTGCTTTGTTGTGACGGTATTGATACCCTTTGTGATATATATGTAAATGGTAAACATATTGCATATACCGATAATATGCATCGCAGTTACGAATTTGACGTGACGGACGTTATTAAAAACGGTGAAAATGAAATTAAAATAGCAATTCACCCAGCCGATGCTTACATAAAAGAAAAAGAGGCAAAGCAACCAACCTTTTATGCAAAAGAGGCAATGGCAGGCTTTGGTAATATACGTAAAGCACACTGTATGTTTGGTTGGGACTGGGGTCCAAGACTGCCTGACGCAGGTATCTGGAAGGATATTTATCTGCTTAAAAAAGACAGTGTTCGCATAAATGATATTTATATTGCACAGCGTCACGACAGTGGTCGTGTATTTGTTACACCGAAGGTAACCCTTGACGGTGAGGCGGAAATTAAAGTTACCTGTACTTCCCCCGACGGAGAGACCTTTGAGCTTATAGCAAACGCTGAAAACGAGATTATAAATCCACAGCTTTGGATGCCCAGAGGTTTGGGTGAACAACCACTTTATGCCATTAATTTTGAAGTAATAGAAAACGGTGCAGTTGTTGACTCAAAAAGCAAAAGGATAGGTCTTCGTACAGTAAAGCTTATTCGTGAAAAAGACAAATGGGGCGAAAGCTTTTGCCACGAGGTTAACGGTGTTCGCTTTTTTGCAATGGGTGCTGATTATGTGCCTGAGGACAACATTTTATCACGCCTTAGCGAAGAAAGAACACGTGACCTTATAACCCAGTGTTGTCGTTGCAACTTTAACTGTTTGCGTGTTTGGGGCGGTGGTTTTTACCCACACGATTATTTCTTTGATATTTGTGACGAGATGGGTATTACTGTATTTTTAGACCTTATGTTTGCCTGCTCAAGCATGAATCCTGATGATGAGATGATGGAAAGTATAAAAATAGAAGCCGAGCAAAATCTTGCAAGACTTCGTCATCATCCGTCAATTATGATTGTAAGCGGCAACAATGAAATAGAACTTTGGTGCACCTGGCAGCCTGTTAAATATCCCCGTTATCTTGAGATATTTGAGGACGTTTTAGCCGACGTTGCTGACCGCATTTGCCCCGATATACCATACGTGCCGTCATCGCCTTCGTCAATAGGTCATTTTATGGATCCACAAAACGAAAACTTTGGCGATTGCCATTACTACGACGTTTGGTGTGGTAAGCCTATTACCGAATATCGTACAAAGCATTGGCGCTATATGAGTGAGTTTGGCGTGCAATCATACCCCGGTGAAAAGACGGTTAACGCTTATACACTGCCCGAAGACCGTAACGTATTTTCACGTGTTATGGAAATGCATCAGCGCTCTATTCCTGCAAATAAATTTCTTATGCAATATCTTTCTGAAAACTTTAAATATCCGAACAGTTTGCCTGCATTCCTTTATGCGACACAACTATTTCAGGCAGAAGCAATAAAATATTGTGTAGAGCATTTGCGCCGTCATAGAGGTCGTTGTATGGGTGCACTTTATTGGCAGCTTAACGACATATGGCCTGTGGCATCGTGGGCAAGTATTGACTCTTATGGCAGATATAAGGCGCTTCAGTATTACTCAAAACGTTTTTATGAGCCTGTGCTTAGCTCTTGCCGTGAGGTTGGCGAAAACGACGTTCGTCCGTTTATTAATACCGAGCGTAATATAGAGCTTGTAACCACTGCCGAGCTTACCGTTACAAATGATACCTTAAACGACGTTACAGGTATTGTAAATTGGGAGCTTCGTGATAACAAGGCAAAAGTTATTAAGAGTGGGGAACGATCTGTTACCGTACCGGCGCTTTCGCATGTAACACTCGATAATATGGACTTTAACAAAACAGATCCATATACCACATATATCAGTTATTCTTACACAGTTGACGGTGCAGTTGTATCAAGCGGTACAACACTGTTTGCGGCACATAAGCGTTTTGATTTTATAGAGCCTAATCTGCGTTATGAGATTAACGGTGATGAAATTACGGTTTATGCCGATACATATGCAAAAGCAGTAGAAATTGATTTGCTTGACAGTGATTTTATACTTAGCGATAACTACTTTGATATGAATGCAGGCAGTAAGACTGTAAAAATAGTTGAGGGCACGCCAAAGACTATAAGACTAAGAAGTGTGTATGATATAAAATAAATTTAAAGGGAGGCGTTGTGCCTCCCTTTAAATTTATATAATAAAATCGATTCAATTTGTCTTAAATATCACCGTATGAGTTGTTATATAAATTAGTTTTGCCAAAAAAGTTTTCGTTAGGGAAATGAGTTTCTCTCCATTTGGAGTCATATTTGCTATTGTATTTTGAATAACTCCACGCTTTTTCGTTAATCGAGTTTTTGCTCATATGAAATCTTTTTGCAAATTTATAACTTGCATAATACAACACAAAGAACGACAGGGTATCTGCAAAATCATTATATTCATCTAAAATATATAGTTTATGTGTGTATTTATAATCATTTACATTTAGGTATGTTTCTACAAGTGCAATTTGTGTATCTCCTTGATAAATAGAAACATAATTAAAAGAGCCGCATGAAACTGTGTAGCAATGAAAAATCTCACCGCTATCCAAAGCAATCACATAGAAGCTTTTTAAAAAACCATGTTTTGAAAAAACAATAACCCCATATATATTATCGTTTTCATACAAATGAAACACGCGTGTTATATTTGCTTCGCCAAAAAGATGTCGCAAAGGGATATAATTTACCCATTTAGAAATATTATAAATACCTTTTATGGTTGTTTCTTTATTAGAAAGAGTTATGGATTGTAAACGAGTAAGGCTTCCTACATCGCCCTGAAAATAAAAATTCTCGCCCTCAATATCATACGATTGTTTTATATTGGATGCCGTTTGAGAAATTTTTACAATCATATACTCGCCACCTTTTTTAAAATTATACCATATTCTTCAACAAATAGCAATACATTGCGAGTTGTGTTGATTTTGTGTTCTATATTGTTTTTTGTAAACAAAAGCAATATAGAGGGGTGCAGGGGTAAGTCCTTGCCACAACGAATAAAAGCAAAAAGAATTGAAACCGTCCTTTAAAAATGCTATAGTATATTGAGTAGTACTTTGCCTCCCTCTGACGAGAGAGGTGGCAAAACGAAGTTTTGACGGAGGGAGAGAACACAATAAATGAAGAAATATAATAAATCAAATATCCCTCTCGCAAAAACTTTAAGAAAAAATATGACACCTTGGGAGCGAAAATTGTGGTATGAATTTTTAAGAAATTATCCTGTGCGTTTTCAAAGGCAAAAGGCTATTGGAAAGTATATTGCTGATTTTTATTGTGCTAAAGCTAAACTTGTTATTGAGCTTGATGGTGGTGGGCATTACACTACTGAACAAATAGAAAAAGACAAAATTCGTACAAAAGAGTTAGAAAATATGAATTTAACTGTTTTGAGATTTTGTAATTTTGATATTGACCGCAATTTTTATGGCGTGTGTGAGTATATAGATTTTGCTGTTAAAAAATCTCTCCCTCAGTCAGCGTTGCTGACAGCTCCCTCGTCAGAGGGAGCCGAAGACATCTCAATTTAGAAAGGGGTTAAATTATGATAAAAATACTTTTTGTCTGTCATGGCAATATTTGCCGTAGTCCTATGGCGGAGTTTTTGATGAAAGAATTAGTAAGTAAAAAAGGACTGGAAAACAATTTTTATATAGAGTCTGCCGCTACCTCTACCGAAGAAATCGGAAACGGTGTGTATCCACCAGTAAAGCGTATATTAAGCTCAAGAGGTATTGATTGCAGTGGTAAACACGCCCGTCAGATGACACGAGCCGATTATGATGGATTTGACTATATAGTTTGTATGGACGGGAGAAATCTACGCAATATGGGTTATATTGCAACCGACACACAGGGTAAATACAGCCGTTTGCTTGATTTTACCGATAATCCTCACGACGTTGCCGACCCGTGGTATAGCGGCGATTTTGAAACTACCGAGAGGGAAGTAGAAACCGGTTGTGAAGCGCTGCTTGATTACATACTTAATAAATAATTACAACCTTGGTTGGTATTATGCCGACCAAGGTTTTTGCGTTTTTATATTAAATTTAATATTGCCTTTATCCATATTTTAGGATATAATATTATGATAGATAAATAATAGGCGGTGAGAAGTGTTATGGATATAAAAGTAGGCGACGTGATACAAATGAAAAAGAATCATCCGTGCGGTTGCAACACTTTTACGGTGCGACGTGTTGGTATGGATTTTAAGATTACGTGTAACGGTTGTGGTCACGAGGTAATGCTTCCGAGAAAGGCTGCCGAAAAAAGTATTAAAAAAATTATTCCGTTGGAGAGAATAGATAATGTTTGAAAAATTATCAGCGGTAGAAAACCGCTATGAACAAATAGGTGTAGAGCTTACCCGACCCGAGGTTGCAAGTGACAATGCTACCTTTACTCGCCTTATGAAAGAGCATAGTGAACTGACCCCTATTGTAGAAAAATATCGTGAATACTGTGCGGCAGTCAGTGCTGAAAAGGAAGCACTAGAGATGCTTGAGGCAGGCGGTCTTGATAAAGATTTTAAAGAACTTGTTGAAGAAGAATTAAGCGAAGCAAAAGAAAAGATTGCAACAAGTGCTGATGAGCTTAAAATATTGCTTTTGCCTAAGGACCCTAATGATGATAAAAACGTTATTGTTGAAATTCGTGGCGGTGCCGGTGGTGAAGAGGCGGCGCTTTTTGCGGGTTCGCTTTTCAGAATGTATTCAATGTATGCCGAATCTAAACGTTGGCATATTGATATCACCAACGCAAACGAAACCGAGCTTGGCGGTTACAAGGAAATCAGTTTTATGATTGAGGGAGCCGGAGCATACTCACGCTTTAAGTATGAAAGCGGTGTTCATCGTGTACAGCGTGTACCCGATACCGAAACGCAAGGACGTATTCATACATCAACCGTAACGGTGGCGGTACTGCCTGAAGCTGATGAGGTAGAGTTTGAGCTTAACCCTGCTGACCTTAAGATTGACACATTCCGTTCATCAGGTGCCGGTGGTCAGCACATTAATAAAACATCATCTGCTATCCGTGTAACACATCTGCCTACAGGCGTTGTGGTTGAATGTCAGGATGAGCGCAGTCAGTTTAAGAATAAAGAAAAGGCACTTAAGGTGCTTCGTGCACGACTTTACGATGCTGAAAAGGAAAAGGCTGATGCGGCACTTGCATCTGACCGTAAGGCACAGGTAGGTACCGGTGACCGAAGCGAGAGAATTCGTACCTATAACTATCCGCAAGGTCGTGTTACCGACCATCGAATTGGTCTTACACTATATAAAATTGACAGTATTTTAAACGGCGATATTGACGAGATAGTTGACGGTCTTACCACATATTACCGTGCAGAAGCATTAAAAGCTCAGGAGAATTCTTAAATGAAGACTTTAAAATTGGATGCGATAAACGATTACGGCAATGCCGTACAGTGCGCATCTGAAATATTAAAAAGTGGTGGTATTGTAGCACTTCCTACCGAAACGGTATATGGTCTTGCGGCATCGGCTTATAGTGACGACGCTATAAAGGCTGTATTTACCGCTAAAGGCAGACCGCAGGATAATCCGCTTATAGTTCATATTTCAAGTCTTGATATGCTTGATGACGTTGCAACTGATATACCGGACGTGGCTTACGAGTGCGCAAAGACATTTTGGCCGGGACCTTTTACTATGGTGCTTCCCAAAGGTGATAATGTAGCAGATAGCGTATCTGCAGGACTTAAGACCGTAGCGGTGAGATTTCCGAGTGATAAAACAATTTGCGATATTATTACAAAGAGCAATTTGCCGCTTGCGGCACCAAGTGCTAATACGTCGGGTAAGCCCAGTCCTACAACATCAGCTCACGTTATTGAGGATCTTGACGGCAAAATTGATGCCGTGGTTATGGGAGACGATAGTAGTGTTGGCGTAGAGTCTACCGTTGTATCACTTACAGGAGAAAAACCTCGTCTTTTACGTCCCGGTGCAGTAACACCCCAACAACTGCGAAAAGTGTTACCCGAGTTGGAAATTGATGAAGCTGTACTTGAACAGTTAAAAGAGGGCGAAGCGGCGGCGTCCCCCGGTATGAAGTATAAACACTATGCACCAAAAACACAGGCTATTTTGGTTGAAGGGTGCAGTAATAGTTTTGTAAAATTTGTAAATTCAAAGAGTGATTGTGCTGCAGTTTGTTTTGACGAAGAATATTACAGTATAAACGTTCCTAAAATATCATATGGTTCAAAGCGTAATGAAAGCACATTGGCACAAAATGTTTTTTCGGTACTTAGAGACGTGGATGCTTTGAGTGCAAAAGAGGTTTATATTCACGCACCAAGCAAAGATGGTGTAGGCCTTGCAGTTTATAATCGTCTAATACGAGCGTGTGCATTTAATGTTATAAAAGTTTGAGTAAAATTGCCCACAGCACCGCTTTTTGTACAAGGCGGTACCTTTGTACAGCACTGTGTACTTCAAAACATCGCTGTGAACAATTTTCTTTCAAACTTATCTTGAGAATAATACGGAAGGTGCGGTAATAAAGTATGTCTTTTGTAATAGGTCTTACCGGCCCTACGGGCGCAGGCAAGAGTAGTGTAACCGACGTTGCAAATAAATTGGGCTTTAAGATTGTTGATTGTGATACCCTTGCCCGTGTTGCTGTGCAAAAGGGTAGTGACGGACTAAGTGACGTAGTAAAGGTGTTTGGTGATGATGTACTAAACAGTGACGGAACTTTGAATAGGGCTGCACTTGCTAAAAAGGCGTTTTCATCTGCCGACAATACAGAGCTTTTAAACAAAACTCTGTTGCCGCATATTACTGCTTTAGTGCAGAAAGAAATAGATGAAGAATTAGTAATGCTTGATGCGCCAACACTTTTTGAAAGTGGAGCAGATAGTCTTTGCGATGAGGTTATCGTGGTGCTGGCTAATCAAAAAATTCGTATGAGTCGTATTATGCAGCGAGATAATATTGATGAAGAATCGGCACTTCTTCGTATAAAAGCGGGAAAAGATGATAATTTTTATATAATGCGGACAAATAATATAGTATATAACGATTGTGAGCAATCGGTTCTTAATTTAAAATTTGAAAAACTATTATCAAAATTATTGGAGGAAAGAGCAAGTGTCTGATAAAATTAAAGAACTTAAAGAGAAACTATTTTACGAAAAAAAGAACGGTCTTTTAAAACTGGACGAAGCAACTCTTGATAAAATGCAGGAGTATTGCGAAGGCTATAAGACCTATCTTGACAACGCTAAAACCGAGCGTGAGGCCGTAAAAACTGCAATTGAACTAGCCGAGCAGAAAGGCTTTGTTCCGTTTGTTATTGGCAAAAAATATAACGCAGGTGACAAGGTTTATTTTAACAACCGTGGTAAAACCGTTGCTTTTGCAGTAATTGGTAAGCAAAAAGCTGACAACGGTGTTAATATTACGGCGGCTCACGTCGATTCGCCACGACTTGACCTTAAGCCAAATCCACTTTATGAAGAGTTGGAGCTTGCTTTATTTAAGACACATTATTACGGTGGTATAAAGAAATATCAGTGGACGGCTTTGCCGCTTGCTCTTCACGGTGTTTTTGCAAAAAAAGACGGCAGTGTAATTGAGGTTAATATTGGTGAAGACGACGCTGACCCTAAGTTTGTTATAAACGATTTGCTTCCGCATCTTGCACGTGAGCAGAATAAGCGCACACTATCTGACGGTATACGTGGCGAAGAACTCAATGTGCTTGTTGGTAGCATGCCGTTTAAGAGTGATGAGGGCAGTGAGCTTGTTAAACTTAATATTTTAAATATTTTAAACGAAAAATATGGAATTACTGAGGAAGATTTTCTTTCTGCAGAGCTTGAAATTGTGCCTGCGGCAAAGGCTTGTGATATTGGTTTTGACCGTAGTCTTGTAGGTGCTTACGGTCAGGATGACCGTGTTTGCGCTTACCCTGCACTTACTGCTGTTTTAGAAATTGAAAGTCCCGAGAAAACTGCAATTGCAATTCTTACCGACAAGGAAGAAATTGGCTCTATGGGTAACACAGGTCTTAAATCTGACTTTTTGTCACACGTAATCCACGATATATGCATAATGCAGGGTTGTGACGAAACGGTGGCAAAACGCAACTCAAAATGCCTTTCTGCCGACGTTAATGCAGGTACCGACCCAACATTTCAGGACGTTATGGAACGCAGAAATGCAAGTTTCCTTAATTACGGTGTAGTTGTTACCAAATATACAGGCGGCGGTGGCAAGGGCAGTACTTCGGATGCATCTGCAGAATATGTTGCCGAAATACGTGCATTGCTTGACAACGCAGGAATTATCTGGCAGACAGGTGAGCTTGGTAAGGTGGATGCCGGCGGTGGCGGTACCGTTGCTATGTACGTGGCAAACCTTGGTATTGACGTTATTGACCTTGGTGTGCCTGTGCTTTCAATGCATGCACCATATGAAACAACTGCTAAGCTTGATGTTTATATGTGTTATCGCACAATGTATGAATTTATGAAATAGAATTAAACCCCACAGGTTTCGAAATCTGTGGGGTTTTTATTTTAGGTTGCACAAATTGTAAATTATAGGTTGCTTGACTATAGTAGCATCAATTGATATAATTTTAAAAGATAATTATACCAAAATATAAAGAGGGATAGGTATGAAAACATTTTTAAGTATTGATGAATTATCACTTGACCAAAAACTTGGTATGCTGATGTGTGCAAGATATTTTCATCCAAATGATAAAGAGGATTTAGAGTATACGTTAGAGCTGATTAAAAATCATTCTCTTGGTTGTGTGCAGGTACCCCTTTCTCAGCTTTACGTTATGGAAAGAGTTTTGGAAGTGGCAGATTACCCAATTATTATAATTACCGATATGGAAATGGGTTATCCTAACGGTAAGCTTCCTAAAATTCCGCTTATGGCACTTGCGGCGTGCGACAATGATGAATACTATCGTGCCTTTGCCCGTGGCACCATTTACGAGGCAAAACAAGACGGATATAACAGTATGTGGGGACCGGTTGTGGACGTTTTGCAATCGGATGGCCCCTGTAGTGTGCACAGACATTTTTCTGACGACCCTATGCGAGTCGGCAGGGCGGCTGAACTTATATCTGAAGTGTGTGCAGAAAACAATTTTCTTACCTGCGGTAAGCATTATCCCGGTGGCGAAAAGGTAACGATTGACTTGCATATGACCAATACTCCGTCTGACGTGTCAAGGAAGTCGCTGGAGGAAATTGACCTTGTGCCGTATAAATATCTTTTAGAAAAAGGTTTATTGCCGTCAATTATGACCAGTCACCGTGTGCTTAGCAGTATTGACCCCGAACATCCTGCAAGTCTTTCTAAAAAGGTTAATGATATTATAAGAGAAGCAGGATTTGACGGACTTTGCTTTACCGATTCTATGGCGATGATGGCAATATTGCAAGAATGGGGTGAAGAAAACATTCTTGGTATGGCTGTACATGCCGGCAATGATATTGTTTTACCGAATTATCGTTCTACCAACAGGCGATCGTTTGAGCAACTTAAGAAAAATTATCTTGACGGAGCCTTTAGTGAAGAGCGACTTAACGAGGCGGTGCGCCGAGTATTGTCTGTGCAACAGATGATTGGCAATGCGCCAAGTACCTGTGAATTTACCGAAGCAGACCGAGCAGCGTATGATAACGTTGCTAAGGATTGTATAACAGCGATAACCGATGACGGTGTAACTGCGGCGCTTGACCCCGACAATAAAAAGTTGTTTGTTATTGTTACGGATAATTCACACAAAGAAATTGCAGGAGAGGTTACGTTTGGTAAATGGTATAACCCAAATAAAATTGCCGAAAAGATAAAAGAAGAATTTCCTGAATCTGATGTTGAGTTTTTACCGGAGTTTCCATCGGCTAACGATAATGAACGTGTGTTGCTTGCCGCTACAAAGCACAATGAGGTTGTGTTTGTTACATATTGCGCTACAGGACCGTATCTTGGAACCGACTGTATGACACGACGTGTGGAATATATGATTAACACGCTTATTATGTCGGGTAAAGTATCGGCAGTTTTGCATTTTGGGAATCCGTTTGCCGTAAAACCGCTAATGCACACGCCGAGACTTTTGTTTGGATATATGATGGAGCAATCACAAATATATGCGATTGACGTGTTGGCAGGAAACTTGCAGGCTAAGGGTAGATTGCCGTTTAATATTGATTTTAATTAATAAATAAACCTGACCGTTGTATTATTGGCGGTCAGGTTTTACTTTACTGATTTTTCATAAAATCTATGGTAAATTGTATGTTTTCTTGATGTTGGGATTTAATCTCCAGATATTGTTTTGATAGTTGTTTAAAGTAGTCGGCATAGGGACCTGTTTGCTCATTTTCGAGGTAGTTTTTAATTGCATTCCACCGCTCTTGGTTAGTGGTTGTAAAATCATCCTGTAATATAAAATGCTCGGTAGCGATTGTATTGCGTATGAGGCCAACTATCTCGTGCCATTTTTGAACATCAGGGGGGATAGGTTTTTCTTCACCAAGGTCGAAACCTTGAAATTCTAAAAAGCATTTTGCCATATAGTATTGACCACGGTCGGTTGGGTGAACTCGGTCGGAGTTGTAGATGGTTTCTGTTTGTATAATGCGTGTGATATATGAATGATAGTCACAAACGGGGTAGCCTTTTTCTTTGGCGAAGGCCTTTATAAACTCTGCATAGCCAAGCATTAATGCACTGCCACCGTGTAAAACCTCTTCATCACTTTGCAGGTATTCGTCATAAGGAGTTTGTGTGCAAAGAATAATTTCAGAGCCTATATCTTCAAGTTTTTTACAAAGCTTGGCTAAGTTTGATTTGTAGTTATCATATGCGCATTTAAGTGCGTGATATTTGTTCTCTTTTGCTGCCATAAGCGCATTACGGTCAGAATCGTTTATACCTATCATAATTACTGCGTGGGTAGGGTTATAAGGGAGTATGTCCTCGTCAAAGCAGTTGAGGGTTGTAGTAAGTGTACCGCCTGAAATACCACAGTTGTAAAATTCTACCTTTTTATCGGCAAGATGTTCACGGTAATATGTAACAATATGTGCTAAAAACATATTATTATGGGTGATACTATCGCCTATAAAGCAAACACGTGCGCCAGCAGGAAAATTATTCATAATATAACACATCCTTTACTGATTTTAATTATATTTGTTTTTTTTTATAAATCAATAGAAATACTTTATTTTTTTAAAAAAATATGGTAAAATAAATATATAAGGATGTGAAAAGATGCCTTTTGAAAAACAATTGTATATAGTTTTATCGCAAACGGGAACAATACCGTCAAAAATGTTAAGGCTTGCAACCAAAGAAGAGTATAACCACGTGTCTGTAAGTCTGACCCCCGATTTAGAGCAGATGTACTCTTTTGCGAGAATAAAAACATATTCACCCTTTCCGGGCGGACTAATAAAAGAGTCGTTGGATAGTGGGATATTTAAAAAGTTTGAGAACACGAAAGCTATAATAATTACCGTGAATGTAGACGAAGATAAATATAAAGAAGTTTGCGAATGCATAGATGATATGTATTCACAAAAAGATATGTATAAGTATAATTATCTCGGCGTAATGATGGCACCCTTTAAAAAGAATATGAATAGTGAATACCGATTTTATTGCTCGGAGTTTGTAAAATATATTTTGCAAAAAGGGTGTGTTGTTGGTGCCGAGGAATTACCGGATATAGTTCATCCGATGGATTTTTTGGATTTACCGCATAAAGAAATATATAGCGGTATTTTAAGAGAGTATGACAGAGGATTAGTGAAAGTGTAATACATAATAAATTAAAATGACAGCATCTGCTAAAATTAGCAGGTGCTGTTTTTAACATTATGCTGTCAGCATAAGATTTTTTTGTTAGTATAATTTATAATTTAATAGGCCTAAGTTTGAACTTTATTTGCTTTTTAAATTATAGCCAATTTGAAACGGTGAATAATATTCAACAAAAATAAAGATATAAATTTCAGGGGGAAAGAAAATGGGACTGTTTGACAAAATTAAGAAGGCTTTTGCAGGTGAAGATTCAAACAAAAAATCAACTTCAAAGTCATCAAAAAGAAATGCTATCGCAGAAGAAACCAAACCAAAAGCACCGGCAAAACCGGCGTGTGAACACGGTGAATGTGTGGTTTGCGCTGCAAACAGTATAGACAAGGAATTGTTTTTTACATGTGATTCATCGGTAGAATGCAGTAAAAAAAGCAAATATAAAATCGGCGACTTATGGGACGACAAATTATTGCCGACTATTAAGGCGTATTCTTCATATGTGAATTGTAGAGGTGGATGGGACGAACGTTGCAAGGCCGAAAGAAAGGTTGGCAATACAATAATTAAAACATATGTGCCGGCATTAAAAAGCTATGATTTTACTACTTTTGTTGGTGAAAGTTGTAAGTTTGTCGGTGTGACAAAACAAAATGCCGTCCTTGTTTATTTGGTAAACTTGCATAATAGAGGATTTGAGTTTAAAGAGAATAGAATTGAAAGATATGTTTCGGTTGCGAAGATGTTACAAAAAGATGGTTATCGTATTGATGTCGGGAGTGCAGACTGGTTGTATAATCCTTCTTTATATGAAACCGATAGATTGTCTTATCTTGTAGGTGCTTTTATTACTTTTTCGGATAAAAAATGGGTTGAAAAACATTTGTTAGATACAAGTGTTGTTGATTTGGCAGAGTTTTATAACGAAGACGGAACAATAAAAGAGGCCGGAAATCAAGGTGTTGATGGTGATACTATATACAACATTATTGAGAAATGGTGTAACGGAAACGAAAATGAAGAAGTTTTTGCAGAAGAAAAACGAAAAAAGGAAGAAGAAATAGAACAAAAACGCCGTTTGAAAATTTGCGAAAATTGTTTACTGTCATTAGATTGTAAAACAAAGGGAATGCTTGCAAATTGCCCCGCATATGCGCCAAAATAATGAGCAAGTTAAAATCAATATTAAAAGCATTTGTTTTAATAGCAGTAATACCTATATTATTGATAGGCGGTATAGCGGCATTAGTCTATTTGGGTCCGTATTGTTTTGATATTAACCACCCATTGCTTACATTTTTTGCATTAATATTAATGTTACCTTGGGGATTGTTATTTGTCATGGTATTCTTTTTAGGCATGGGGCTGACACCATCCATTGTTGTAATCCCTACCGGTCACGGAGGGTATGCTGTTAGCAGTGGTACAAGTCGTGACGGCAGCGGAGCGATGCTGATTTTAAATATAATTAAAATGATTATATTAGTGCCGCTTTCGCTACTAATATGGTTAGTGGTATCAATAATTTTAATTTTTAGCACTAAACTTCAAAAAAAGATCGACGAATGTTTTGAAGAGTTTGTAGAGGAATTAAAAACTTGGTACATAGCAATAATTATTTTATTTGTTGTTGCGCCGCTGATAACTACGGGTTTAAATGCTTTGGAAAACAAGTTGTATTCTCCAAAAAATATGGATTTTGAATTTGTAGAACTTGAATATTACGGTAGTGGAAATTTTTACGCAACGGAATATTATGTTATGACATATACGATAAATCCTAATGGCGAAAATATTTCCGGATATAGAGAAGAATGGGAATTTATTGATAAAAAAACAGGTGAAAGTTTTATTGTAGAGGGCGGTTGTTTTGCCAATACATCCTATTGGTGGTCTGCTGATAAAGAGGTTGATCATCAATTTGATATGACACTTAACATTCCGTCTGATGAGACCGAAAAATTAGAAATTTTGTCAAAAGATATAGACGACATTAAAATTTTGTGTAGAATTAAAGAAATAACCTTTGATCCCAAATTTTCTTTTTTAGGGGAAAATATTACAAATAAGTTTAAAAACGGATATGAAATTGTTGTAAAACCATAGTAAAAGAGCAGATACAAAAAAGTATCTGCTCTTTTGTTTACTTATATATTTATTTGTGATATAATAATAAAAAGCCGTTCTTTACAAGGAAGGCTAAATATAAAATGATAAAAAAGAGAGGAGTGAGAACGTGCCGGATAAGTTTATTTTACATTCTGCTTATAAGCCGACAGGTGACCAGCCCGAAGCAATTGAAAAGTTGGTGGAGGGCTTAAATAGAGGAGACAAAGAGCAAACTCTACTTGGTGTTACGGGTAGTGGTAAGACCTTTACAATGGCGAATATTATTGAAAAGGTAAACCGTCCGACGCTTGTTCTTGCTCACAATAAAACACTTGCCGGACAACTTTGCACTGAGTTTAAAGAATTTTTCCCTGAAAATGCGGTGGAATATTTTGTATCTTATTACGATTATTATCAACCTGAAGCGTATATACCGGGGACCGATACTTATATTGAAAAAGACAGTGCCATAAACGATGAGATTGATAAACTTCGTCATAGTGCAACCTGTGCTTTATCGGAACGACGTGACGTTATAATTGTGGCGTCGGTTTCGTGTATATATTCGCTTGGTAACCCGATTGACTACCGCAATATGGTAATATCCTTGCGAACGGGTATGGAAAAAAGTCGTGATGAACTTATTCATAAGCTTGTGGATTTGCAATATGAACGCAATGACATTAACTTTGTGCGAAATAAGTTTAGGGTAAGGGGAGATACGGTTGAGGTATATCCTGCTTATTCATACGGTAACGCTTTGCGTATAGAATTTTTTGGTGATGAGATTGACCGTATAAGTGAAATAAACACCGTAACGGGTGAGGTAAAGCAGTTTTTGTTGCATACGGCAATTTACCCTGCATCACATTATATTGTACCACAGGATAAGTTGGAAGAAGCACTCGCCGACCTTAAAGCAGAGATGGAAGAACGGGTAGAGTTCTTTACTGAAAACGGAAAACTTATAGAAGCGCAAAGAATCAGGCAACGAACCGAATATGATATAGAAATGCTACGTGAAATTGGTGTATGCAAGGGAATTGAAAACTATTCACGAGTGTTGTCACGTCGTGCGCCCGGTAGCACACCGTCGACACTGCTTGACTATTTTCCCGATGATTTTTTGCTTTTTGTTGATGAATCACATGTAACACTACCACAGGTGCGAGGTATGTTTGGCGGTGACAGGGGTCGAAAGGATAACCTTATAGAGTACGGTTTCCGACTGCCATCAGCATATGATAACAGACCGCTTAATTTTGAGGAGTTTTATTCTCATATTAATCAGGCAATTTTTGTATCAGCTACCCCTGCAGATTTTGAAAAGGAGCATTCGGCTCAAATTGTAGAACAGGTAATTAGACCGACAGGACTGCTTGACCCACTCGTTACTGTAAAACCGAGCGAGGGGCAGATAGACGACATTGTATCGCAGATAAATATGCGTGTGGCAAAGGGTGAGCGTGTGCTTATAACCACCCTTACCAAAAGACAAGCTGAGGACCTTACCGAATATCTTGAAAATTTGGATATAAAAGTGCGATATATGCACTATGACATTGACACCATAGAGCGTATGGAGATTATCAGAGATTTGCGACTTGGTGAGTTTGACGTGCTTGTGGGTATAAATCTGCTTCGTGAAGGCCTTGATATACCGGAGGTATCATTAGTTGCCATACTTGACGCTGATAAAGAGGGATTTTTACGAAGTGAGACATCACTTGTGCAAACAATAGGTCGTGCCGCCAGAAATGCAAACGGTGAGGTTATAATGTATGCTGATAGCGTAACACGCTCGATGGAAAACGCAATACGTGAGACCGAACGCCGCCGCAGTATACAGCAAGCGTACAACGAGGCGCACGGTATAGTGCCGAAAACAATTGTAAAAGACGTGCGAGATATTATTGAAATCGGTACTAAAGCCGAGGGTGAAAAGAGTGACAAACAGCTCTCACGTGCTGAAAAAGAGGCACTTATCAAGCGGCTTACAAATGAAATGCGTCAGGCGGCAAAAATTCTTGAATTTGAGCATGCGGCATATTTGCGTGACAGGATTGAAAAGCTTAGAAAAAGTAAGTAAAATTTTCTTGCTTTGACAAACAAAACAATATATAATGATTTATATAAACCTTTAAGGAGATATTGCTATGAGTTTTATTAATGATGATTTTATTTTGACTAATGAAACGGCAAAGAGGCTTTATCACGATTATGCCGAAAAAATGCCGATTATTGACTACCACTGTCATATAAATCCAAAAGAGATTTATGAAAATAAAAAGTTTAAAAATATTACTGAAATCTGGCTTGGTGGCGACCATTACAAATGGCGTTTGATCCGTAGTAACGGTACCCCCGAAAATGAGATTACAGGTGATGCTGATGACTATACCAAGTTTTTACGCTTTGCCGAGATGTTGCCACGTGCGATAGGCAACCCAATGTATCATTGGAATCATTTGGAGCTTAAGCGCTATTTTGACTATGACGGTATTTTGAGTGCTAAGACTGCCGATGAAGTATGGAACCTTTGTAACGAAAAGCTACAGAGCGATGATATGTCGGCTTGCAGTATTATTAAAAAGTCAAACGTCAAGATGATTGGTACAACTGACGACCCCATAGATACACTTGAGTGGCATAAAAAGATTAAAGAAGAGGGAGTATGTTCGGCGCTTGTTTTGCCATCATACCGTCCTGATAAAGCAGTTAACATTGACAAAGATGGTTTTGTAGATTACATTAAAGCATTGGCTGCAGCCGCAGATATGGAAATTAACAGTGTGGCTGATGTGAAGACAGCGCTTATTAAACGTTTGGATTTCTTCTGTGAGATGGGTTGTAAGGCTACCGACCACGGTCTTGACTATATTCCGTTTGCAGTAGGTAGTGATGAAGAAATTGAGGCTGCATTTAAGGCAGTTATGAACGGTGAGGCTATTACTGCTAAGCAGGCTGATATGTATAAGACAGCAATACTTATATGCCTTGGCAAGGAATATGCAAAGCGTGGCATTGTAATGCAGATTCACTATAGTGTTCAGCGTAATACAAATAAAGCAATGTTTGCTAAAATTGGCGCTGACACCGGTTTTGATACCATTTCTAACCGTCCTTGCAGTGAGGCGCTTACAGCACTTCTTAATGCATTGGCTATTGATGATTTGTTACCAAAGACCATTGTTTACTCACTTAACCCACACGATAACGAGATGATTGACACAGTTATCGGCGCATTCCAGGGTGTTGAGGTGGCAGGTAAGATTCAGCACGGTTCGGCTTGGTGGTTTAGCGATACCAAATCAGGTATGGAGACACAGCTTAAGTCGCTTGCTAATTTGTCGTTGCTTGGTAACTTTGTTGGTATGCTTACCGACTCACGTAGTTTTCTTTCTTATACTCGCCATGAGTACTTTAGACGTATACTTTGTAACGTTTTGGGTACCTGGGTTGAAAACGGTGAGTACCCTGCAGATATGGAAACACTCGGTCAGATAGTAGAAGACATCTGCTACAACAATGCGGCAAGATATTTTGGTATAGAATAAGAAAGAAAAACTCCTCTTGGAATTTCCAAGAGGAGTTAATTTATAACAGAGTACTTGTAAAGCCGACCGCTTTACCGAGAATACGAATTTCGTTAAGTTGTTCGCCTGTATAGACAAAGGGTTGATATTTTGAGTTGCAGGCAACAAGTGTTATAGTGTTGTCGGAAATATAGACACGTTTAAGTGTTGCCTCTTCATCAATAAGCACGGCGGCAATTTCGCCGTTTTCGACGGTAGGCTGTTGACGGATATAAACAATATCGCCGTCGGTAATACGGGCATCAATCATACTGTCACCCTTACAACGAAGGGCAAAGTCGGCATCGATATCCTCGGGTGCGCTAACTTCGCCGTCAAGATTTTCGGTAGCGAGTATTGGGCTACCGCAGGCAATAGTACCAACGAGTGGAATATAGTTCTTTTTGGGCACTGTTATTATGTTATCATAAGATAAAAATTCGTCATCAATAAAAGAAGAGGGGGGAACATTGAAAATTTCGGAGAGCTTTTTAATGGTATCTCTTTTTAAATTTTTTACTGTGCCACATTCCCATTTTTGAACGGCGGCACGCTGAACACCAAGCTTGCGACCCAACTCTTCCTGTGAATAACCATTTTCGGTACGGAGTTTTTTGATATATGCGCCTATATTCATATGATCAAATCCTTTCTGCAACAATTGTATCTTAAAATGAGCAAAAAGTCAAGAAAAAATTTAAAAATCTAAAAATAAGATACAAAATACTTGACAAATAAGAAAAAAAGTGATAACATCTTTGTATCGCAAAAAGATACAAAGCGAAAAATTTTAACAATCAGGAGGGTAGCAGAAATTTTTTTATGTCAATAGTATCTTAAAAAGATACATAATTTAAGGAGGTTAATATGAATTATTTTGTTTTAGAAGGAATAGGTCTTTGCGCATTATATGCGGTATTGTTTTTATTTGCGATGGTGTCAATAGGAAGCATTGTTTGTGTGATAATTACGGATAGACGAAACATGGCGCTGGAGCAGTTATTATCAAACGAAGTTAAGAAGGTCAGAATACTGTATCGTGAAAATTTTTTACTTAGATTAAAAAACGGAGAAATTGATTTTGATGAGGAATAAGAAGTTTTTTTGTTCTGGGTGTGAAAGGATATTTGACACGCCGGAGTATTATGACGAATGTCATGGGTTGGATAGTCCACCATACGAGAGGGTGGCAATTTGTCCGGAATGCAGAAGTGATGATTTTATATCTTTTGATACTGTAATTTACAAAGATGAGGTTGTAGAAAAGGTTTTGCCTGCAATAGCGGCATTGAATAGATTAAACGGTAACCTTAGTGATATTTTTGGCAACAGCATGGATAACAATGACTTAAATGAGGGGTTGGGACTGTTGACAGAACTTGTTTGTGAGATGTTTTATTTTATGGATGTGGACATAGAAAAAAGACTTATGAATATGAGTACGGATAATGATGTTGATAAACTTTTGATGTGTTTGAAGGGTGAATTATGAGTACGATAAATATTTGTGTTTGTGGAAATGAAGGTATAGAAAACGGTTTGTGTGAAGAATGCCTTTATTTATTGCGGGCAAAGAGAAGTAAAAGTATAGCGATTATTGAAAAATTTAGAAATGATTATAACAAAAAGCATAATACGTATAAATCTTACGGTCAGTTTGTGTTGCTGCTTGATATGATTGACAGGAGGAAGAGGGATATTGACAATAGAAGAAAAAAAGCTACTGCTCAGAAAGTACGGAAAAATAGAGGAACGTATTGAGCAATTGCGTCGAGCTAAAGAAAACAGTAAATTATGTGATAAGTATCAAAGCCCTGAGTTTGAAGAAGAAATTAAGGGTAGTGCTTGTAAAGGCTCAATAGTAGAAGTTACGGTTGAGAAAAGGGCAGAAGATTGGGATAGTCTTATAAGAAAAGACCTTGAACTGCTTTATGATTTGAGGACAAGTATTGAAAATGCAATAAATATGCTTGATGATCTGACACAACAGCGGTTGTTAAGACTTTTGTATTTGGGTGAAATTGATGAATATGGTGATAGGACAAGGTATGGGTTTACTGATATATCACAAATTATGAATTATAGCGAAAGGCAGATTTACAGAATTTATAAAAAGGCACTTTTGAATTTGCCGGATATAAAATAAGAGATGTCAGTGAATGTCAGTAAAAAGTGTGATAGTATATCAGCGTGGCAAGAAGTAGTTAAAAAGGTGGTGTACATTGATGAGAAAAAGTAGTGGTAATTTTAAGATCAATGCTAATATGAAACGATGCGCCGAAAGGCTTATAAGTACGGAGTTTGACGGAAATATAAGTAAGTTTTGCGAAGAACTTGGTATTTCTCGTTCGACTTTTTACCGATGGTATGACAAAAAGGAATTTAAGGAATATATAAACTTTCTTATTGACAGATATACAGAAGCAGAGCTTTTTGGAATATGGAAATCGATAATTGATACTGCTAAAAAGGGTAGTCCGCAAGCACTTAAATTGTTTTTTGATTTAAAAAATCTGCAGAGAAAAAACTTAGAAAACGGTGGCGTTGTATTTATATCTGGTGAGGATAAAATTGAAGAATAACGTTGTGTATCTGCCCGATGCTGTGGGTAGTGGTTATGGTAAATTTTGGAGAGACGAGAACCGATACCGTGTGATAAAGGGTGGTAAGGGTAGTAAAAAGAGTGCTACGACGGCGCTGAATCTTATATATCGGCTTATGAAGTATCCTGAGAGTAATTTGCTTGTGGTGCGTGCAGTTTTTAACACACACCGTGACAGTACCTTTGCTCAGCTTAAATGGGCGCAGGAGAGATTAGGTGTGGCTCACCTATGGCAGAACACGGTATCACCAATGGAAATGGTATATAAACCGACGGGTCAGAGGATATTGTTTAGAGGCTTTGATGACGTACTTAAGCTTGCATCTACCACCGTATCAAAGGGGTATTTGTGTTGGGTATGGATAGAGGAAGCGTTTGAGATAGGCAGTGAAAATGACTTTGAAAAGCTTGACCTGTCGGTGCCACGTGGTAACATACCTCCGCATTTATTTAAACAGACGACGCTGACCTTTAACCCGTGGAGTGAGTCGCACTGGCTTAAAAAAAGATTTTTTGATAAAAGTCAAGAAAACGTCAGCACATATTCTACAAATTATCTTTGTAATGAGTTTTTAGATGATACCGACCGTGAAGTTTTTGAGCGGATGAGGGATACAAACTACCGAAGATATGCGGTTGCCGGTCTTGGTCAGTGGGGTGTGGCTGAAGGGCTTGTATATGAAAATTTTGAAGTGATTGACTTTGAGTTTGATGAAAAGGGGAATGTACACCTCACCACCGCCTGCGGCGGAGCCTCTCCTCAAGGAGAAGCCGTTGATGTGATTGAATATTGGAAGTTGAGGCATTTTTTTGGACTTGATTACGGTTATACAAATGACCCGACGGCATTTATTGCATTTGCGGTGAATCCACTATCAAAAGAAATATACATATATGACGAGCATTATGAAACAAGGATGCTAAACTGTGATATTGCCGAAATGATAAAGCGAAAGGGTTTTGCAAAAGAGAGAATACGTGCTGACAGTGCAGAACCAAAATCTAACGAGGATTTAAGGCGGCTTGGGATATCAAGGATAATGCCAAGCGTTAAGGGTAAGGATTCGATACTTAACGGTATTTCGCAGATACAGGAATATAAGATTTTTGTATCTTCGAAATGTAAAAACACGTTTAGTGAGCTTAGTAGTTATTGTTGGAAAAAGGATAAAAATGCAAATGGGGTAAACGAGCCTGAAGATACGAACAATCATTTGATGGATGCAATGCGTTATGCGTTTTATGACGTGAAATATTTTAGGCCCCAAGACCCCGCTACCCCCAGGCGTAAGCCGACAAGTGAAGAATATTATCAGAAAAATCATGGGCTTAATGCAAGGGATATTGGGTTTAAGTGAAAAGGAGAAAATGATGGTTGATTTTACAATTATCTATATGATGTTTTTTTGTGTAATTGCATTTATGCTGATGGCCTTTGGTGTTTTTGCGATTGGCTTTTTGGTTGGATATAAAGCTGAAGATAAGAGATTAAAAGTAAGAAAAAATCATATGGAAAATATAGATGAAAAAACAAAAGAAGAAAAGATGAAAAAAGATTGGAAAAAATTTTTGGAATATGACGGCAGTGCGCCGAATGAGATGGTTTAAAACACATCTTTACCATAGATGTGTGAATATAAAGGAGAATTAGCATGGACGAGAATTTTAACGTTCAAGAGGCGGATGTTTTGGACACCACACCGGAATATACGCCCGAGGAAGATGAAAACATAGAAAGCGACGATGAAGGCTTTGTTACACCAGACGATGACCTATCGGCGAAGGAAAATGTTGTGCGAAATGAAGATGAGGAGGCACAGACATCTTTATTAGAAAAAAAGGAAGTATCGGAGCCTTTTATTTCGGTACAGTATAATCACAAAAGTAAGGATTTTACAAAAGAAGAGGCAATAAAATATATTCAGAAAGGTATGCACACCGAAAGCCTGAGGGCAAAGCTTGAGTGCATTGCAAAAGAGCAGGGAACTGACGTTAATGCTCTTGTAGATAAAATGCTGACCGGACATGAAATGCTATATAAACAGCATCTTGAAGAGTTGTACGGTAAGGATAGTCCTGACGTGGAAATTGGTATGCAGATATATAAGCAGAAGCAGTCGGGTGAGTATAGAAAAGTAACGTCTGAGAGTGAAAAAGAAAATATAGAAGAGAAAAAGTATGAAAATATAAACTCACGACTTGCAGATGAATACATAACTTTGAAATCGGAAATGCCCGATGCGCCTGAGTATTGTGATTTGCCTGATTCGGTGATTATTGAAGCGGCAGAAGGCAAAAAGGATTTGTTTTCGGCATATTTGTGCCATTTGTATAAAGAAAAGAGGAAAATAGAAGCCGCACAAAAAACACAGACAGCGGCAAACGAAGCAAGTTCAGGCAAGATGGCGGTGGATAATGGAAACGGAATGACATCTTCTGACAGAAACTTTTTGCTTGGACTGTGGAGTAAGTAAAATAATAAAAAAAGGAAGGTATTTTAATTATGGCAAATGTATTTGAACACGCAAATAAATATGTAAACGAACTGGACAAAATGATTGTTCAGGAATCAAAGGTTGGCTTTATGGCTGACGGTAAATTTAAGGCAAGATTTAAGGGCGCAAAGATTGTGAATATTCCGCAGATTGATTTTGACGGTCTTGGCGATTATTCACGTGAAGATGGTTACTCCAAGGGTGGCACAAACTTTAACTATAAAACCTATGAGCTTACCAAAGAACGCAGTAAGCAGTTGGTTATTGATGCACAGGATGCTGACGAAACAGGTATTTCTTCGCTTACGGGTAAGATTGTAGGTGAATATACACGAACAAAGGTGAATCCTGAAATTGATGCTTACGTGATGTCAAAGCTTTACGGTATTGCAAGTGAGAAGGGTAACACAGAAGCTTTTGTTGCTGAAAATGCAGTTGAAACTATGCTTGAGACAATTAATAAGGCAGAGGCGGCAAGCGGCTATACCAACGAACAGATGGTGGCTTTTGTGGACCCTGTTATGTATGCGGCGCTTATGACAAGTGATAAGCTGCAGCACAATATTACAGTAAGTGATTTTGAACAGGGTGCAATTGAGTTTAAGGTTAAGTGTATTAATGGTTGTGCAATTATTCCTGTAGCGGCAGATAGAATGAAGACAGAATATGTATTTAACGAAACAGGTTTTGAAGCCGGTGAAGACGCCGGTGAAGTTAAGGCAATTGTGTTGCCAAAGAGTGCAGCAAGTCTTGTTAAGAAGGTTGATAAGGTGGACATTTATACACCTGATCAGGTGCAGGATCTTGATGCGTATAAGATTAACTTTAGACTTTATTATGACTGTTTTGTTATGGATAACAAGAAAGGTCTTATTTTTGCGATTGGCGGCTAATTAATAATTTAATATTTAAAATATTGAAAGTAGAAGCGGTTGTCTTTTTGACAGCCGCTTTTACTTTTGGGATGAGGATAGACACAAGAATAATTATCACGGGTGAGGTTGCTGTAGGTATATGTAAATATGGCAATAGAAATTGAGAAGGTGATGCCTTTTCCTTAAGGAGAAGGCATTTGGTTAAGAAAGGGTTGAGATATGGAGTAATGGGAAAAAATAAATGGTTCCAAAAGGGAGCTTTTAAGGATGGCTATCAGTTTGGAGATATAACTAAAACTATTTTTGGAACGGTGGCTGACGTGAATGAGAATATTAATGCTGCTGTTTTTGATGCTACGGAAAATCTTATTGATACGGCGGCATATGGCGTTGGTGTTGTTGGCGGTTTATTTAACAAAGATTTTCAGGATGATACAGGCAAATTTATTAGTCAAGAAATATTGAGGCCGGAAAAATGGGGTAAGGCAGTAACTGATTATTTTGATCCAATTGGATGGGTTAATGGATTGATTAACAATGGAGATACAGAAGGGAATTCTATATTAGGCGAAAATATGGATGGAATGGTGCAGTCTGCCGCTCATATGGCTGGTTCTAAAGCGTTGGGAGCTATTAATCCTGTTCTTACGCCGATTTCAATGGGTGTTAATTCGTTTGGCAGTGAAATTGAGCAGGCATATCAACAGGATGCAACACATCTTGAGGCCGGAATAAGCGGAGCAGTTAGTGTTGCATCAGAAATTTTGTTTGATAAATTATCAAATGGAATTAAATTGCTTAAAGGAACAAATGCGGATGAAGCAGTGATGAAACAACTTTCGACCGGTATTTCAAAAAAGCTTTTGAAATCTTTAATGAATTTTGGTATTGATGCGCTTGAAGAAGGTTTTGAAGAAACATTAACAGAGATAACAAATGCGGTTGGTAGAAAACTTACATATGCGAATGAGAAAGAGTGGAAAGAGGTTCTTTCGAGCGAAGCGTTATGGAATGCATTTATCGGCGGAGTAATAATGAGCGGCGGCGCTAACGGCTTTGGTATGGTTAATTCGACTGGTAATAAGGCTGATTTGAAAACAGAATTGTCTAAAACGGAAGAAAAAATTGTTAACGAACTGTATAAAGTAAAGGCTGATGAAGCTAGTGCTAACGGTGTAGAGCTTAATGATAATAATAAAAGTGAAATATATAATTCATTGAAACAAAAGGTAATAGAGGGTAGGGCTTTTGCTAACGGTATAAATAAGATTTTTGAAGGTAAAGATTACAAAGAGTATCGAGAAGCGGTAAATAGCGAACAAAAGCAACGTAGTGATTTGAATTCGGTAATTGATGCAATAGAAAACGTACCTGCAGAGCAAAGAACAATATATCAAAATGAGATGCTTACAAAAGCAAAAAAGCAGTCTGAATTTTTAAAATATAATTCTAGAGCGGATGTTTTGTTTAAAAAAATAAAGGATAAAACACAAGCATTTGTAAAAAGCGGTATATTAAACGATAAAGAGGCCGGAGCACAACAAAAACGAGATTTTTTTGAAAGAGGAGTTCAAGAAGAAACAAAAAATGCATTGTTAAGCAAAGAAGAGGATGCAACAAAAAATCACGAAGGACGTAATAACTATATTGTGCCAGAAGAATTTATTGATGGGCTTTGGGAAGGTAGTAAAAATAGTGGATATAATGAAAGTGCAAAGGATGTCGAAAAAAGTCAGGATGAAAGTGTTGAAAATGCTGAAAAAAATGGTATAATAGAGAAAATAGTTGATGATACTGGCGTTCCCGGTGAATACACTAGTAGTATAGTATGGCAAAGAAGAAATGTTCCCGCAAGGAAAGTTGGCAAGGGGTATTTTGGTAAACGGACGAAACAATACGATTCACGTGTTGATAGTTATGAATTGAAGTTGAATCCAAATGATGAAAGTTATTTTTTGATACACGCAGATGGAAAACCTGTCCAGTTTGAGAATATGAAAAATGGTGTAGTGCAGGACTGTAAACTTGTTAGGGGAAATAATTCAATTTATTATGTTAAAGAAAAAATTCCAATTTTAAATAAAAATATATTACAACAAGCTAAAAGACAATCAGAAGCTGCGAATTTGGTGGGATATAGAGTGGAATGGCTTCTTTCAGACAAAAGAGCAGTAGATCAAATGAAACAATTATTTTATGAAAATAATTTGGATATAATAGTTACATATTATCCGGAATAGGAGCAGTTATGAAAGTAATAAAAGATGGTATTGAAGAATTAATGTATAAAACAGGTTATGATTATTTGAACTATGATTATTTAAAGAATTATTCAGATGAGCAGTTAAATACTTTTTTAATTTACTGGATGTTTTTTGATGAAGAAGCAGAGAAAATTATGAAGTTATTAGATATACCATATGCAACCATTCTATATACTAAATTCTATTGGAGCGAAAAATTTTTTATTCGATTAGAAGAGCTTGGTGAAGGACAACCACCGAATTTGGGAGATTTAGATATATACGATTATCAATTTAGAACAGTTTATGAGGCTATAGATTACGAACTTCCTAATACGGATTGGGATGAAGTTTTAGAAATACGTCAAGAAGTTCATGGGGAGCAGTGTAATTGTAGTATATGTAGAGAGGTAAGAGATGAGCAAAAATTATTGAACGATGGAGATAATATGGTGTAAGTATTAAATACATAAATGGATATCCTGATTACAAAGGTGCAAAAGCGGTTGTGCAAGAAGTTGATTATTTAAAGAAAATAATATAAACATAAGCGTTAAATTCTATCAAGAGTAAAGAGGAGTATTTATGAGAGTAATAAAAAGAACAAGAACGATTGCAGAAATGATGGAAAAAACGGGTTACGAACTGCTCATTGAAATAGATACAGTCGATCCCGATGAGCAGTTGGATGTTGTTATTAATTGTTGTACATTTTTTGATGAAAAGCGGGAAGAAATTCAAAAAATATATGACATCTCATTAGATGAAATTATGTATAGTTGGTTTTATTGGGGTGAAGTATGCATAGCCACATTAGGAATGAAAGGCAGAGACAATTATGGTGATTATGAAGGTGTGGTAGATTATCTTTTGAGAATTCCTGAGCTTATTGAAGAAAGTGGCATTGAGGAACCAGATATTGAATTTATGGAGACATTATCTAATGAAGTAAACGAATGGACAAATGGTGGTTTAGATGCCTACTATAATAGGCGAGATAAATAATTTGACAAGCAATCAGAGTGACATCCTCTAATTGTTCTAATCAAAATGTTGAATTGGACATTCAAGCGCAATACGAAGGTAATAGTAAGAGACCATTGGGATTTATGATAGAATATAATATTGATGGTAGATATTATA
>JAZUNQ010000061.1:0-1969 GCA_045604205.1 Acutalibacteraceae bacterium | reverse complement strand
TTCTAACCGGAACCTACTTTGCACCTCTCGGTTTTACCAAAGGTTTACTTGCTATTTTGCTTGGTCATATCATTGGATGCGCTATGCTGTTCTTTGCGGGACTTATCGGCGGTAAGGTTTGCAAGAGTGCAATGGAAACCGCAAAAATGAGCTTCGGCAGTAAAGGTGCTTTGCTTTTCTCGGTGCTGAACATCATTCAGCTTGTCGGTTGGACGGCTATTATGATCTATGACGGAGCACTTGCGGTAAACGGAATTTTTAATATCGGCAACTGGATTTGGTGCATTGTTATCGGTGCATTGATTGTATTGTGGATTATGATTGGTATCAAAAACCTTGGTAAAGTAAACACGGTTGCAATGGCAGCTCTGTTTATTCTTACAATCGTTCTTAGTTTCGTTATTTTCGGCAAAGGTACAATGTATAACATCGGCGGTGAAGGTATGACCTTCGGTGCTGCCGTAGAGTTATCTGTTGCAATGCCTCTTTCGTGGTTGCCTCTTATAAGTGACTATACAAGAGAAGCAAACAAGCCGGTCAAAGCCACTGCTGTCAGTGCAATTACATACGGTATCGTAAGCTTATGGATGTATGTAATAGGTATGGGTGCGGCTATCTTTACCGGCGAGTCTGACATTGCTCAGATAATGGTGAAGGCAGGTCTTGGTGTTGCAGGACTTCTGATTATTGTATTTTCTACCGTTACCACAACCTTCCTTGATGCCTATTCTGCCGGTGTTTCGAGTGAATCGCTATCATCGAGGATCAGCGGAAAATGGGTTGCAGTCGCAGTAACTGTAATCGGCGCTGTAGGTGCAATTTTCCTGCCGCTTACCGATATTACCGACTTTTTGTATTTTATCGGCTCGGTATTTGCACCGATGATTGCTATACAAATTGCGGATTTCTTTATTTTGAAGCAGAGCAAAGAAACAAGTGCGTTCAACATTCAAAATCTGATTATTTGGCTTATCGGCTTTGCTATCTACCGATTGCTGATGCAAGTGGATATTGTCGTGGGTAATACGCTGCCCGATATGATTATCACAATTGTATTATGCGTGGCAGTAAATAAAATAGGGAAACTAATTCCAACAAAAATTAAATAGTATTCAAAAAGCCTCGTTGACCAGGAGATTCTGCGCAACGAGGCTTTTGTTACTGTTATTCTTATCTATACTGCAAATATTCAATAGACCGTTTCACAGCAAGTGAGGCGGTTTTCTTATCTCTTAAAGCAAGTCCGATGTTTCTGTAGGCTGGCACATCAAGTTCTTTAGCAATAATCCTGTACGGTACACGTTTCAAAATCAATTCAGGGAGTATTGCAATTCCGAGTCCGCTTTCCACCATAGACATTACTGCATAGTCGTCCCAAGTTGTAAACTTAACATTTGGTTTCAAATTGTTGCGTTCAAATATTTCAGAAATTTCAGCTTTCGCACCTTTTTCAAGAAGCATAAATGGCTCATCACAAAGGGCAGTTACGGGAAATTTTTCACAGTTCTTAAGCGGATGATTTTCAGGGATAATTGCCATTAATTTATCTTTTTCTAAAAAGATGGTTTCAAATTCAGGATGTGTCGGCAGTCTTAAAAATCCGCAGTCAACCCTTCCTGTGTGAATCCACTCTTCAATTTCGGTATAATCTCCGAGCAAAAGCTCGTAATCAATGTTCGGGTAGTCCTTTTGAAACTCCTTTATGATGGTCGGCAAGCAATGGGTAGCCACACTTGAAAATGTAGCAATGCGAATAAGACCTGATTGCAGACCATTCAGTTCATCTACCTGCATTTTCAGTTTATCAAAATCCGCACAAAGACTTTGAGCGTATGGCAAAAGCTTCAGGCCATCACTTGTAGGCTTAACTCCGTTTTTGCTTCGTTCAAGAAGCGTTACGTTCCATTGCTTTTCAAGGTCGGCTATCATTCTGCTTATGCCCGATTGTGTATAGTTTAATATTTCTGCT
>JAZUNQ010000060.1:0-19802 GCA_045604205.1 Acutalibacteraceae bacterium | reverse complement strand
GTTCCCAATTTGCCTTCCTAACCCCGCTTGGCCTCCGACTTGTATTTATACCGACGGCGAGACCGAGCCCGCTCTGTTCCCCGATCAGGCGGACTTCTATACCTTCATTCCCTCTCTCGACATCTTCGAGGAGGATATGAAGAACGTGACCGCAAAGATATCCGGCATCCTGCCCGAGGAAGTTACCCAGGCAGACTATGGCTTTGAAGTCACTGTAAATCCCCCGCCCGAACCCACTCTGCTTGAAAGCATGCTGCCCTATATACTCATGATAGGTATATTCGGCGTGTTCTATTTCTTCATTCTTCGCGCACAGGGCGGCGGCAACAACGTAATGAACTTTGGCAAGAGCCGCGCCCGCACCAACCTCAACACCCCCAACAAGGTGACCTTTGCAGATGTTGCCGGTGCCGATGAAGAAAAACAGGAAATGGCAGAGATTGTTGATTTTCTTAAAGACCCCAAAAAGTTTAATGACCTTGGTGCCAGAATACCCAAGGGTGTACTGCTTGTTGGCCCTCCGGGTACAGGTAAAACCTTGCTTGCACGTGCGGTAGCCGGTGAAGCAGGTGTACCATTCTTTTCAATTTCGGGTTCCGACTTTGTTGAAATGTTTGTTGGTGTGGGTGCATCCCGTGTGCGTGATTTATTTGGCGAAGCCAAAAAGAATGCCCCCGCAATCGTATTTATAGACGAGATTGACGCCGTAGGCCGTCAGAGAGGAGCCGGTCTTGGCGGCGGTCACGATGAGCGTGAGCAAACACTTAACCAATTGCTTGTTGAAATGGACGGCTTTGGTGCAAACGAGGGTGTTATTGTTATGGCGGCAACCAACCGTCCCGACATACTTGATAAAGCGCTTTTACGTCCCGGTCGATTTGACCGTCAGATTACAGTAAACTATCCTGACGTTAAGGGTAGAGAAGAGATACTAAAGGTTCACTCTCGTGGTAAGCCATTGGGTCCCGACGTTAATCTTGCAACAATTGCAAAATCAACATCAGGCTTTACGGGTGCCGACCTTGAAAACCTGCTTAACGAAGCGGCGCTTTTGGCTGTTCGTCATGGTAAAAAGGCTATCACTCAGGAAGAGATTGAGGAAGCCACCATTAAGGTTGTAATGGGTACCGAAAAGAAATCTCACAAAGCACGTGAAAAGGATAAGCTTATTACCTCTTATCACGAGGCGGGTCATGCGGTTGTATCTTATTTCTTGCCGACCCAAGACCCTGTTCATCAAATCTCGATTATTCCACGTGGTATGGCGGCAGGGTATACAATGTATCTGCCTACCGACGAAAAGGGTCATACCAGTAAAAATCAGATTTTAGAGCAGATTTGTTCACTTCTTGGCGGTCGTGCTGCAGAGCAGCTTACACAAGATGACGTTTGCACAGGCGCTTCAAACGATATTCAGCGTGCTACCGAGCTCGCTCGCAAAATGGTTACACGCTTTGGTATGAGTGACAAATTAGGTCTTGTGGTTTATGGCGACGATAATAACGAGGTGTTCTTAGGTCGTGATTTCTCGTCAACACCAAACTACTCTGAAAAGACAGCCGCTACCATTGACGATGAAATAGAAGCAGTTGTTATGAAACAGTACGAAAAAGCACTTGAACTTTTAAACGGTGCTATGCCAAAACTTCATGAAGTGGCAAAGGTGCTGTTTGAAAAAGAAAAAATTTCAGGCGACGAATTCCGCGCTATAATGGAAAATAATAACTAAAATAACATAGCATCACTTCAATTTGGAAGTGATGCTATGTTATTTATTGTTTGTACTATAGGTTAATTTTCAACTTGACCTCGGTAAATGTCATCCATTTCGCGTTGAATATAGTGATTAATGTTTGTCTGCGATATGTCGCGGTAAAAAGCTGCATTTGCGGCTTCTTTATATGGAATTAGCAATAGCGAGCCGACACAGGTAACAGAAAAAAAGAGCAATAAACCTAAGATTATACCCACTGCTCCGGTGTAGCACAATGGTAAAACCAATAATATTGGTACAACACACAACAAATCCCAACCAATAAAACTTAATCGCAAACTGAAAAGCTTCCATTTGTTACCGTCCATAATTCTGCGAGATTCGGTTATTGCCTCTGTTGCTGTCATTTCAGGATGTTCTAACAGTATGTAGGGTGTCATAGCGTAACTGTATGACTTTACAATACCTGGAAAAATAAAGAGTAACGACCAAAGAAAAGTATATAGATTTATGAGAAAATTCATACAAAATCCCGCACCAATGCGATCAAACTGTGAAAACAAATTAGAGAAAGTAGCAGGTTTTTTGTCAATAAGATTCAAATTGAATTTTGCATAGCCAAGCTTTCCTGCACCGCCGATAATAAATACTGCAATTCCCCATATTATAAGTACTATAGATAAGAAAGACAAAATCAATAGCACTGTATCTATCGATTCGGGACGCAGAATCTCAGATGTACTACTTGTCGATGTGTTACTTGACGAGTAATTGCTTCCGCTTGCGGCAATATTTGCACCAATAAGCGATGCCACAAAGCCAGTAAAAATTGCTTGTTTCCAGTTGCCCGATAGTGCATTGAGAGCCTCTTTTTTCAAACCATAGGAATCTTTCATAACAACTCTCCTTTTTAGTGTGATTTTTTATTCCCTTTTAATGTTAGTTTATCATCGGAAGTATTTAGTGTCAAGTGACAAATTTGTAATGTAAAGTTACTTAAACGTAAACCAACCCTCAAAAATGGACTGACGATTGTTTTTACACAGAATAAAAGACCTTCGGTAATACAAAGGTCTTTCTATTTTCTATATTCTGACGGTGACATATCGCAGTGTTTTTTAAATGCTCTTGTAAAGCAGGATATTGATTCAAAGCCTACCATATCCGATATTTCGGTAATGCTTTTATTTGTATTGCTTAGTAGATATTGTGAATGGTTTATGCGTGCGCTTGCTATAAACTGCTGAGGAGACATATCGGTAAATTCGTAAAAATAGCGTCGTAACGTAGCAGTGCTTATAAAGCATTTGCCTGCCAATATATCGAGCGTTAGTTCTTTAGAATTATTTAAATTTTCCGATATATGAGTAAGCGCCGGTAACATTTTGTCAAAGCTGCGGCGACGTGTTACAATGTTGTTTTTAAATTCGCATTCAATTCTTGACATTTCTAAAATTAGCTGCTGTACAAGCAATAAAGCATATAACTGTGATAAACCCTTGCTATTTATCGTTTCAGCAATACATTTATCTATAATTGTCGCAAGCTGAGGGTATTCACTTGGTGAAAATACGCCGCTAAAGTTTACCTGCTTTTCAATAATTTTTGCAATACGGTTGCCTATGTCGTCGTTAGATGTCAGCCTATACGGGTCATAAGAAAACCAAATCCATCTGCCACGGTTATCACAGTCACCATTAGCAAGGTGCGGTTGATAGGGTAAAACAATTTGTATATCTCCCTTATTATACCTATAAAGGCGGTTGTCTATTATACAGTTGCCACTACCTGCAGTACACACGCCGATTTCAAGACACTTATGAAAATGAAGTGAGGTTATCTCGTTGGTAGAAAGTGGAGTCTGACCGTTATAGCAAACAAATCGCTCGGTGTTACCTATGTATACGGGGCTGTAAAAGGCGGGTAGTTGCGGAACTTTGGTATATTGCATTTTATCACCACCAAATAGTTTTGATTGATTGAGTTAAATTTATGATAGATATTGACTTGCAAATTTATGCTATTATTAGTATATTAAAAGTAGCAATAAATTACAAGGAGAAATTTATTATGATTATGAATTTTAATCGCACAGAGCTTCGTGACAAAATCCACGGCTGTTGGATAGGCAAAAATATCGGCGGCACAATGGGGGGACCTTTTGAGGGTAAAAGGGAACTTTTAGATATCCCCGGGTTTACCACACCAAAGGGCGAACCGCTACCTAACGATGACCTTGATTTACAGCTTGTATGGCTAAGATACCTTGAAGAAAACGGTCCGTTTAATATGACCGCTTTAGACCTTGGTGAGTATTGGATTAGCTTTATAGTACCTCACTGGGCAGAGTACGGCATTGGTAAAGCTAATATGAGATACGGTATTCAGCCACCTCTTTGCGGCGCTATAAACAATGATTATTGGAAAAATTCAAACGGTGCTTGGATTCGTACTGAAATTTGGGCTTGTCTAAACCCCGGTAATCCTGACGCTGCCATTGAGTATGCATTTAAGGATGCTTGTATTGACCACGGTATAGGCGAGGGTACTTATGCCGCAGTTTTTGTAGCAGCTCTCGAGAGCGCCGCTTTTGTTGAAAGCGATATACGTAAACTTATAGATATCGGTCTTACAAAAATCCCCGAAGACTGCCGTATGGCAAAGGCTATAAAGCTGCTCCTTGATAACTATGATAACGGTGTTGATTGGGTTACTACAAGAAACGACCTTGTTAAGCAGTCGGAGGATATTGGTTGGTTCCAGGCTCCTGCTAACGTTGCATTTGCTATTTTAGGTATACTTTATGGCGAGGGCGACTTTAAAAAATCAATGATTACAGCTATTAACTGCGGTGATGATACCGACTGTACCGCTGCTACTGTTGGCTCTATTCTTGGTATTATAAACGGCAAGGACGGTATTCCTGAGGATTGGCAGGAGTATATAGGCGATAAAATTGTTACCATATCCATAAATATGGGTTGTGACCCAAGATATCCGCTTACAATAACCGACCTTACCGATCGCGTTATGAAACTTGTGCCTGTTACTGCATCTGTAATTCGTAATTACGGCGTAACAGTTACCGATGAGCCCACCAGCACCGACACACCACCACTTTATGGTGACCTTGCCGCAAAGCATCTTTTTGAAAGAAGTGAATATTCTTTTGACATTGATTTTGGCATTGCTAAGGGTGTTGTATCATACGACAGATGTCCTCGCATTAAACCGGGTGAGAGCATTGGTGTAAACATTAGACTTTTCGGTAAATTCTGGGCAATACCTGAAAATCTTGATATTAGATTTATAACTCCCGAGGGCTTTAAAGTAGAAGGACCAAGATCCTTCTATATGGAAGGCGGCTCAATGTCTAACGACTACTATCCAAACGCTAATAACGATTACGTTATAACTGCAGGTGAAAACGTAGAGGCACAAAACCGCATCATTGTTGAGGTTGTGTGTCAAGGTCGTCCTTCTGTAGGGCTTTTTGAAATGATCGTTCTAGGCTAAAATTAAACAAAAATACCGATTGACTTTTCAATCGGTATTTTTTATAATAAGCCTATATTATTATACCTTTTAGGAGGTCTTTTAAAATGAGTTTTAATTCAAAATTAGTATCATCACTTGAAAAATGTTTTTTAATGTCTGACATTAATGAATTTACCGAGCTTCGTGAAGAAAAAATATTTAAAAATCAAAAATATTCTTTTCAATTGGTTGCTCATTTTGAAGAGGGTTGGCAGGTTGCATTCAAACCTGTTGTAGAGGGCGATTTAGCCGACTACGTTACAATTCGTGAGGTTGTAAACATTCCTGCAGAACTGCCCACATATACAAACTGTACACCGTTACCAAAGGTTCACGAACCCGGCCTTTATCCCGACCTTTTGCGTCCGCTTAAATACCGTGGCACATTCCGTTTTCACCCAAAGCAAAGCCGTGCACTTTGGATTGATATTGACCCTAAGGGTGAAATAACAGGCGAGCACGTTCTTAAAGTCAAGCTTTTAAAGGTGGGTATTACAAGCAAGGGCTTTGTACCTACCGATGAAGTGGTGGCTGAACACGAGCTTAAGATTGATATTAAAGACGTAGAAATTCCTGAACAAACACTCAAGTTTACACAGTGGTTTTATGCCGACTGTCTTGCAGACTACTATAACGTAGAGGTGTTTAGCGATCGCCATTTTGAAATTTGTGAAAACTTTGCACGTGTGGCTGTAGAAAACGGACGTAATATGCTTATGGTACCGCTGCTTACATACGCTCTTGATACATACGGCGGCGGTGAGCGTACCACAACACAGCTTATAGACGTTTATAAAGATGGCGATAACTATACCTTTGGTTACGATAACCTTGACCGTTGGCTTGATATGTATAAAAGAATTGGTGTTAAGTATTATGAAATTTCACCTGTATTTTCACAGTGGGGAGCCGACAATACCCCAAAGGTAGTAGCCACAGTAAACGGAGAAAAGAAAACTATTTTTGGTTGGGGAACCGATCCGTTATCTACCGAATATAATACTTTTGTGCGTGCATTCCTTAGTGGCTTTATTGCTCATATGAAGGAACGTGGCGAGGATCAAAAATGTTGGTACCATGTATCTGACGAACCTATCACAGAGCATTTTGAGCAGTATAAAAAGGTTAGAGATTCAATATATGATTTGGTAGAAGATTATGAAACTCTTGATGCTATATCTCATTATGAATTCTACGAGAGCGGCCTTAGCAAGAATCCTGTGCCTAAAACAATGGTGGTTCACGAGTTCTTTGATAAAGGCGCTAAAGATATGTGGACATACTACTGCGGTGGTCAGTGTATAAACGTTAGTAACTGCCATTTTGCAATGGAACTTTCCCGTGTGCGTTGCATTGGTACACAGATGTTTAAATACGATATAAAAGGCTTCTTACATTGGGGTTATAACTACTATAACAATCAGTGGTCTTACGATATGCTTGATCCATTTGCAAGCTCAGACGGCGAATGTTTTGCCGCAAGTGGTGACGCTTATATGGTATATCCCGCACCCGATGGCACACCTTGGGAATCAACCCGACTTCGTGCTTTCTATGAGGGATTAGAAGATATGCGTGTAATGCAATTGGCTGAAAAACTTTGCGGTAAGGATGCAGTTGTAAAAGCAATTGAGGACATCGTTGGCGAAGTAAGATTTGACAAATGCATATGTGACAGCGACACAATGCTCGCAGTCCGCAGAACCGTAAATCAAATGATATTTGATAAAATGCACAATGCATAATTCACAATGCACAATTTTTTAAATAAAGCACTTACTTTTGAAAACAAAGTAGGTGCTTAAATTTTTATGTGAGATTCTAAGCTTAGCAAAGAATCTTAAAAATAAAAAAAGAAGTACTCATCATATCTCTATAATGAGTACTTTCAGGTTAATTAATTGTGCATTATGCATTGTGAATTAATCGTCGCTTGATGCACGCATTTCCATAAGTTGTTCGGGTGTAATAAGCACCTGACGGGGTTTTGCACCCTCGTATCCGCCTATAATGCCACGTTCTTCCATCTGGTCGATTATACGTGCGGCACGGGCATAACCAAGCTTAAGCTTGCGCTGTAATAGGGAAGTAGAAGCCTGTCCAAGTTCGACAACAACCTTGATTGCTTCATCAAGTACAGGGTCTTCGTCACTGGCGGCATCTTCAGGCACACCTGTTTTTTGTTGTTTTTCAATAGCAGCCTGACGTTCGATTTCTATCATAATGTTGTCGTCATATTTTGCGGTGCCGCCACTCTTTACAAATTCAACAACCCTTTCTACTTCTTCATCGCTTACAAAACAACCCTGAATACGGAAGGGTTTGTTAGCACCCATAGGACTAAAGAGCATATCGCCTCTACCAAGCAGTTTTTCGGCGCCTGCACAGTCAAGTATTGTAGCGCTGTCTATGTGAGAAGACACTGCAAATGCAATACGTGTTGGTATGTTTGCTTTAATAATACCGGTTACAACGTTAACCGAAGGACGTTGTGTGGCTATTAGCAGATGAATACCTGCGGCACGTGCCTTTGCGGCAATACGGTTAATAGAATCTTCAACCTCTTTTGGCGCCGTCATCATAAGGTCGGCAAGCTCGTCTATGATAATAACAATTCGAGGCATTTTCTTAACCTCGGGTTCATCGGTAAGAGTTTCTACAAACTTATTATATCCTTCAATATTACGAACATCACGGTCGGCAAACATCTTGTAACGGTTTTCCATTTCACTTACTGCCCAACCGAGTGCGCCCGCCGCTTTGCGTGGGTCGGTAACAACCGGAACCAATAGGTGAGGAATGCCGTTATAAATACCAAGTTCAACAACCTTAGGGTCAATCATAATAAGCTTTACGTCATCAGGTGAAGCCTTGTACAAAAGACTTATGATAAACGAGTTAATACATACCGACTTACCGCTACCGGTAGCACCTGCAATAAGACCGTGAGGCATTTTTGCAATGTCGGAAACTATCACGTTACCGCCGATATCCTTGCCCATAGAAACGGTAATTTTGCTTTTTGATGCCGCAAAGGTAGATGATTCTATAATCTCTCGCACACCAACCGTAGCGCTTGCCTTGTTTGGCACCTCTATACCAACAGCCGCTTTGTTTGGAATAGGTGCTTCAATTCGCACGCCTGCAGTAGCAAGGTTAAGCGCAATGTCATCGGCAAGGCTTGTGATTTTGCTGATTTTTACTCCAGCTTTTGGTTGTAGTTCATATCGGGTTACTGTTGGGCCACGGCTAACGTCAACAATACGTGTCTCTACGCCAAAGCTTTGTAATGTTTCTACCAGTAGCTTTGATGTGGTCTCAAGCTCGTTTGCAACCTCTTTACTGGTGGAGCTGTTAATGGCGTTAAGCAAACTGATTGGCGGATATTTATATATCTGCATATCGCTTTCATTTTCAGAAATTTCGTTTGCAACGGCATCGGTTTCTTTTTTAAAGTCAACCGTAATGCGTTCGGGAGCGTTTTGCTCTGATTCTTCACGTGCTGCGGCAATTGCCTCGTCAACGTCGACTGTATCATCTACGGGAATATACTCATCCTCATCGGTTGGGGTGGGTATTTCCTCGTCATTGTAACTGCTTACAAGCTTTTGACCCATTTCGTCAAGGGTGGGTTTGCGTTTTTTTACTCTTTCGGGCTCGTCAACAGCCATATCAACGTCAAAACCCTTTATAATTTTAAGTTCCTTTTGTTTTTCTTGATTTGCTTCATCCTTTGCGGCACGCTCACGAAAAGCGGTTGTTGCCTGTTCGGATACCATTTTTGCCGGCTTTGCAATAGCCCTAAACAGTGGAATAAGTTGAGTTCCTGTAATAATCATTGCAAATACAAAGATTAAAAGAATAAGTGTGATTATAGCACAAACCTTGCCTATAGCAAGACAAATTGGAAAAGCAATAAGTGTACCCAAAACGCCACCGCTGAATTTACTACTTAAGTTCCAGGCGTTGCCAATAGCATCACCAAATGTCAGCTCACCACTTTTTATGTCGGCGCCGTTTAACGAACAAACCGATATAAATGAACCAATCAGCAAAACCAATACAACGGCTTCAACTATTCTGACTATAGTGTTTGTTGAAGGTTTTTCTTTTGCCAGTATTATTGATATAGCACCAAGTAAAAACGGATATAAATATGCTGTAATGCCAAAAAGGCTGAACATTGGATTATGTAATAAGGTTGTCCAAAGATTTTCACCGGGAATTAACACAACAAATAACAAGAAAATCGCAGCAGCAAAACCTATTATTGCATAAAGCTGACGGTTGCCTGTAAATACCTGTTGAGTTTTCTTTTTAGTTGAGGGACGACCTCTCTTTTTTGTTGCCATTTATGTAACACCCCAAATTTAAAATATGTAATGTGTCGGAATTTCCGACACGTTTAATTGCTTTCAATCATTTTATAAAGTTCTTCAAGAATAGTATTTAAACTACCTATTGAATCAATAAGACCTTCGTTAACTGCATCTTTACCGTTTAGTGTTGTGCCAACGTCGGTTACAAGCTCGCCTGTATTCATCATAAGCTCACTAAAACGAGTTGCAGTAATATTTGAATTTTTTACAACAAAATCAGTAATGCGTTCTTGCATACGGGCAAAGTGGTTCATTGTTTGCGGAACGCCGATTACAAGACCGCTTGTGCGTACGGGATGAATGGTCATTGTAGCGCTTGGCGCAATAAAAGATTTTTTTGCCGACACAGCCAAAGGAACACCAATTGAATGACCGCCGCCCAGCACAAAACTTACCGTCGGTTTTTTCATACCCGATATAAGCTCTGCAAGGGCAAGCCCCGCTTCAACGTCACCGCCGACAGTATTAAGAATTATGAGCATACCTTCAATACTGTCATCCTGTTCAACTGCAACAAGCTGTGGTATAACGTGCTCATATTTGGTGGATTTGCTGTTTTCGGGCAAAATGTTGTGCCCTTCGATTTCGCCTATAATATTAAGGCAAAATATCTTGTGTTTACCGTCTGCGACCTCAACCGTGCCTAACTCTTTAATGTTGTCAAGCTGTTCGTTTTCTTTGTTGTTTTTGTCTTTACTCATACAATTTCCCTCCAAAACTATTATTTGAAGAGAAACTATAACAATACATAATATATTATAATATATATACTAATTTTTTTCAAGTTGTAAAAAATACTTTATTAAACTTTTATAACGCTATCATTTTTGTACTAACAAAAAAAGCCAAGGAGTAAACCTTGACTTTTTGCTTTTTTAAGACATAAGTTATTTTGTGTTTGCAACAGTGTAATGACTGCTTTTTAACTCTATAAGTAGTACTTCGGGTCGGTTAAATAAACGTAATGGGAAAAGACTGTTGCCAATACCTCGACTAACAATCATATTGGTGTTTCCGTTGGTGTATTGTCCGGAATCATATTTTGGAAAAAGTCCTTGGTTTGGTGCAAACAGACCACCAATAAAAGGTAATCTAAATTGACCACCGTGTGCGTGACCGCTAAGTGCCAAATCTACACCGCATTTTGCATAAACATCAAATAGTTCGGGTCGGTGTGACAACAGTACGGTATAAGTGTCATTATTGGTTATAATCTTTTCTAATTTATTTTGCATAACGGTTGCCGAGTCACCAAACAAATAATCGGTTTTAAAGCTTGGATCATCAACCCCCGCAATAATGATTTTGTTATCAGAACGCTCAATTTCTAAACTGCTGTCTTCAAGAACTGTAACACCTGTTTTTATAAGTTCTTCTTTAAGCATACTGTATTCAGATATACGTGCTTCGTGATTGCCCGAAACGTAATAACAGGGCGCAATTTTTACAGCCTGTTGTGCAAACTGTAACGCAACTGTAATATCGGTGTTGCGTGAGTCAACCAAATCACCTGTAATGGCAATAATATCGGGTTTAGAGTCAATTAGCATAGAAAGCAGTTTTTGATTGTTTTTGCCCATCTGAGCATTGTGCAAATCCGAAACGTGAGCTATGCGGTAACCGTCAAAAGAAGGTGGTAATTTTTCACTTGTAACGGTGTATGTGTTTAACCTAAGAGCTGTGTTACCGTAAAACATTCCGCCAACCAATGCCGAAAGCGAAGCAATGCCGACTATAAGAATTGAAATTCCTTTTTTCTTTTTTGCAGTCACATCAACACCACCTTTCTTGTCATAATTATACCACTATAAAACGAAAAGAGCAAGGCAAAGCCTTGCAAAAATACTTATTACCTATTACTTCTTACCTTTTACTTTCCAAAGCCCCAAGTGATTTTGAGGTAAGAGTGAAGAGGTAAGAGGTAATAAGTAAGCCCCAAGCACTTATCGTACTTGGGGCTTTGGTGCCGGTGGCCGGACTCGAACCGGCACGGTATCGCTACCGGTGGATTTTGAGTCCACTACGTCTGCCAATTCCATCACACCGGCAAATTATCAGTGTGAAAGATATTATACAACATAAGATTAATAAAATCAAGTATAAATTTTAATAAAATTTAGTCCCCTGAAAAACAGGGGACTTTAAATTATTTATACGGCTTTTGAATTTCTATATCCTGCTTTTTGGCAATATCACAAATCGAATTATGACAGGTAAACAGTATTCCCTGACCGTCTTTGCAAAAGTCTTTTAAAAATGCTATTGCACGTTCGGTGCGGGTGTCGTCATATTGCGAGAGTGAATCATCTAAGAAAATGGGTAGGGGAGCATCCCCACTTATAAGCGAGGCAATGGCAAGTCGTAGACTTAAATATGCCTGATGCGTTGTGCCAAGGCTAAGATAATCAAGCTCTCTTGTGCCAAACACGTCGCTCTTTTCTACCGAAAGGTCAAGTGTGTCGGTAATGCTGACGCTCTTATATTTACCGTCGGTTAGGGCAGAAAAGATGCTGTGTGTTGCCTTTTCAAGCTCACTGCCATAACCACGACGAAGCTCGTAAAAACTTTCTTCCAATACGCTTATTGCCATATCGGCGGCATCGCAAAACGCTTTTTTAGAATTAATTTTTTCTTGGTAAATAGCAATTTCACGTTTTAGTTCTTCGGGGTTTTCGCTATTTTTAAAGGATGTTTTAAGCTCGGTTACGGTTGCGGTTAACAAATCCTTTAAATCAGAAAGCTTTTCGGCAGTGGTTTCAAACTCGGCCTTTACAGCGTCAAAATCAATACTTTCTGCGTGCGAATCGCCCTGCATTGCGGCAAGTTTTCGTTCGGCTTCATCGTAATCGATATTACCCAAAAACTGACTTGCCGTTTTAAGTTGTAATTTTATTTCCTTTTGCAAAGCAGTCTTTTGCTTAATTTCTGCAAGTATTTCTTTTGCATTGTGGGTAGTAGCCTCTGTGCTGAATGCGTGCAACAACTTAAGCAACTCTGTTTTTGCATTTTCAAGCTTTGTATTTTGCTCGTTTAATTCTGTGTTTTTAGCACTAAGGTCGGTAAGACGTTGTTGCTTAATGGTGCTGTCGGCCTGTAAAACCGAAGCAAGTGTATTAATACGGGCATTTATGTTGTTAATTTGCTCAGAAAGATTATTTTTTTCAAGCTTTGTTTCGCTAAGACGGGCATTTGCTTCGGTAAGCTGTGACTGCGCATTGGTTACTGCCGATGTGTTTTTAGGTCTTATAACAAATGCAAGTATCAGTAGTACCGCCGCAACACCAATAAGCACGGCTGCGGCAATAGGACCGCTAAAATATCCAACAGCGCCGCCGGCAGCAGCAAGTATAATTGATAAAACAAGAAATATAGGATTCACTGCCGATTTTTTGCCTTCGGCAAGAGCGAATTTTTGTTTTAAATCGTCAACCGTTTTAATAAGAGATGCTTCGTCTTGCTCAAGCTTTGCCTTTTTGTCCGAAAGTTCACCAACCTGTTTTGTCAAGGTTTCTAACTGCTCTTTATTACTTTCGGGAGAAGAGGTGTTTTGCAGTTCAATTGCTTCTTTGATATGCAAAATATCCTTATTTATATGTTCAAGGCGTTCGCTTTCTTTTTCGTATACGCTAAGACAAAACTCAACCTTTTGTGCAAAGGCTTCATTAATTATTGTGCCGTCAGCAAGCTTAAGACTAAGGTTTAACTCGTCAAGACGACGCTTGGTATCTAAAAACTCGGTTAATTTTTCACGGTTTTTAAAATCTTGTTCCTTATCAATAATAGCCTTTAACTCGTTATACTTTTTGTAAAGTGCTTCGTACTCGGAACGCTTGCTTTGAGCGTTGTCGTTAAGCTGTGCTTTAAGTCGGGCATCTTGATCGGCCTTTTGAAGTCGTTCGTTAAGATTACCAAGCGTTTGTAAGTCATCGTTATAAGAGCCACTTCTACCACTTTTTGAAATAAGCTTTGCACGTGTGTCAAAAATATTTTTTGCTATCTGCTTATAGGATACGTCCTCACTGCCTGTAAGGGCAATGTTAGACAGCTTGCCGTTTATTTCTCCTGCGGCGGCTTCGTCCTTTATAAAATCGCCACTTCCTATAAACAAACTGCGTTCAAATGCGGCGGCAGAAAGACCAAAGAACTGTTGACCGACGTTTTCCGAGGTTTCAATAGTCTTACCGCTGTCTAAATCGGTAAGGGTAATTCTATCGGTAGAGTCCGATTTACGAAACTCTCTTTCAAGGCGGTAGTTTTTACCGTCGCTTTCAAAAAAGATTCGTCCTGCCATGGTGCTGTTGTCCCACGGGGTGTATTTAAGTCTGATACTGTCGGCAATGCTTTTTGTATTGCGGCCGGTTCCGTAAAACATAGCCTTAATAAAAGCAAAAACCGTGCTTTTGCCGTCTTCGTTATTGCCGTAAATTACATTAAGACCGTCGTTTAAATCAAGAGTAAAATCCTTTAGTCCGCCAAAAGCGGCAATGTAAATCTTTTTAATTTTCATCGTAGTTTACCTCACCGCTAAATGCTTTTATACCTATGTTAAGCGCCGATTTTATAAGTGGTTTTTCTTCCTTAGTTGAGCTTTCAAGTTTTTTAAGCATATTTTTAACAAAAATTCCTTTTAGTGTGTTTTCTTGTGCAATGCTTTCAAAATCAAGCTTGATTTCGGTTTTGTCTCGCAGCTTTGCAAAGTATAAAACACCGCTAAGACGTGCCGATATTTCGGCAAGAGATAAAACAGTGCCGTCAGGGATTTCACCCGTTAGTAAAATTTTATAAAGATTGTCGGCATAGCTGTCGGGGTATTTTTGTTTTACAACGTCAAGTATACGCTGGGCAATTTCGCTGGGGTTGCTAATGCCTGTTATATCAATGTTTTCGCTTATGTGCATTCTTTTTGCAACCGGGGTAAAGGTAAGACTGCATTCGTCTTTTGAAACGGTGCCTATGTAAACACCCTTTTCACCAAGTTCATCAAAGCCCTGACCTTCGGGGCAACCACAATATGCAATATACGTATTACCAATTTTGCCAACATCGGTACGCTTGTGTACGTGACCCAGTGCAATATAATCCATACCGCTGTTTTCTATAAAACCGCTTGTAATTGAGTTGTAGTCAGAACCCATATCACTGCGCAGTTCGCCGTGAATACACATAAGGTTTATAAAATTACTGTCAGCCTCAAGCGAAAAACGCTCTTCGCCTTTCATATAAACCTCTTTAAAGCTTTTGCCGTAAACACGTGTGTTAAGTTCACTGAATTCAACACAATCGTCAACAGTATCAAGCACAAAAAGATTTTTTGGCAATTCGTATTTTTTAAAGGGGGAGTCGGCATTTAGTGGGTCGTGATTTCCTGCGGCATATACAATATTTATATCGGGAATAGTAGCAAAACACTCAAACACACGGTCGCAAAATGCCTTGTCAACATTATTTGAATTAAACAAATCACCTGCAATAAGCAAAATGTTAACCTGTTCTTGCTTTGCAAGATTTATTATTTTTTCAAACGTAATAAGAGTTTCTGCCTGACGGCTTCCGCTAAGCGTGCCAAGTGAACTCTCGGCCGCACCGATATGTATATCGGCACAATGCAAAATTTTAACAGCGTTCATTATATTTCTCCATAATATATAATATATTTACAGTATAACACTTTTTTTGACACTTTTAAAGTACTATTTGCCGAATAATTTAAAAATAATACCGAATGATTGATTTTTATTGAAGTAATGAATTATATTGTGTTAATATACACTTGCAAGGAGGCGATGCTTATGAAATGCACGGTAATTCTAGATGCAGACCGTGAAGAAGAGGTAATAATTTACGCACACTCACATAATGAAATTGTAGAAGCCATTCAAAACATAACAGACGGTAAAGCTAAAGCACTTAACGGCTATTTACGGGGAGAAATATTTAAACTGGATGTTAAAGAAATTTATTTCTTTACCGTAGAGGACAACAAGCTTTACGCATATGACAAAAACCAAAAATACCTGCTTAAAACAAGACTTTGTAATGTTGAAAATATACTTGATAATAACTTTGTAAAAATAAATAAATCAAGCATTGCAAATATAACAAAAATTCAAAAGTTTGATGCAAGCATTTATGGTACACTTAAAGTTGTGTTTAAAAATGGACAAAGTGATTACGTATCACGCAGAAATATAAAAAAGGTTAAAGAAAGGTTAGGGTTATAACTATGAATAAATACGTTAAAGAATTTTTTCACCGTGGGCTTATGTTTGGTGGGTTTGGGCCAATTGTAACAGCAATTGTACTTCTTATTCTATCACATACAATAAAAGATTTTTCAATAAGCGGCAATCAAGTTTTTATGGCAGTTGTTTCTACCTATATAGTGGCGTTTGTTCATGCAGGAAGCAGCATTTTTCATCAGATAGAGCATTGGTCCACAATGAAAGGACTTTTTTGTCAACTTGGTTCTTTATATCTTGTTTACGTGCTTACTTATATAATTAATTCATGGATTCCGTTTGAAATTGCTGTTATACTAATTTTTACTGCAATATTTGTACTTGCTTATCTTGTTATATGGCTAATAGTATATTTGTGTGTAAAAGCAACGTCTAAAAAATTAAGTGAAAAATTAGTGTAATTTTGTGGACTTTTGTCGCTTTATATGTTACAATACTGTATACTGACATTTAAGGGGACAAAAATATGCAGTTTTTTAAACAAAGAAACAATTTAATATTTTTGTTTATAATATTTTTGCTTGTGGCATCTTTGTCGGGTGTTTCGTATTTTGCTTACGCCAAGAGTGCAAGTTATAAAGCGTTGGTTACTCAGACCACAAACGTAACAAGCGCTATGGATGAGGCTCAGAAAAAGATTGATGAGCTTACAGCGCAGATTGCCGAATACGATTCAAAGGCTTCTAAAAACGAAAGTGAAAAGGCCGAGCTTAATTCAAAGTTGGAAGCGGCTATTGCCGAAAAAGACCGACTTCAAAAAGAAAATGACAGCCTTAAATCACAGCTTGAAACCTTAAAGGCTCAAAAAAGAGATGAACTACAAAAGCAAATCGCATTAAAAAACACACCCCAGGCAGATACCGCAGGCAGTGGTATCTGCTATCTTACGTTTGACGACGGTCCTTCAAACAATACACTTAAAATACTCGATATATTAGATGCCTACGGCATAAAGGGCACTTTTTTTGTGGTTGGTACAGGTACTGTGCAATATATGCCACAGATAACAAGCCGTGGTCATGCAATTGGACTGCATTCAGCTAATCATAGATATGATATTATATATAGGGATGTAAACAGTTATCTTGAGGATATAAAGCAGATTTCTGACATTGTATATAACGCAACAGGTGTTCGCAGTAATATTATGCGTTTTCCCGGTGGTAGCAGTAATTCGGTAAGCGCAAGATATTGTCCCGGTATTATGACCGATCTTACTACCAGAATGCCAAGTCTTGGTTATTCTTATTTTGATTGGAACGTAAGCTCAGGCGATGCCGATGCCGCGGTTGTGCCTGCACAAACAATAGTAAACAGGGTATTATCAGGTGCCAGAGGAAAGAGCAGTATTTGTGTACTTATGCACGACAACAGTGCAAAAACTACCACGGTAGAAGCTCTGCCCGATATTATTGAAGGTCTTGATGCAATGGGCTTCCGCTTTGCACCGCTTACCGCCGACGTGTACGGTTTTCATCAACCGGTTTGTAATTAGTTTAAATTATCCAATCAACATAATTTTCTTGACAATAATCACCGCTAAAGGTAAAATTATCTTTGGCGGTGATTTTTTTGAAATATAAGACATTTAAAATTACCCGTCAGTTTTATGTGAAAATAATATTAATCTGCCTTTTTGTGCTTTATACGCTGTTAATTGTTGATTTTACGCTTATTAGTGACACTTTTGGCAGAAATATTTCCAATATCTTTTTGGCAGACGAAAGGCTGGTAAGCGAGTATTTTGCCGACAAGACAAATATTATACCTTTTGCTACTGTAATGCTTTTTATAAACGCATTCAAGCAGGGAAGTCTTAATCCGTTTGTTGTGCTCGAAAACATACTGGGTAACTTCTTTGTGTTTATGCCGTTTGCTCTATTGGTGCCAAAGGTTTTTTCACGAATAAATTCGGCGGTTAAGTTTTTACTATTTATATCCTTATCGGTAATTGTTATCGAAGTTTTACAAATTGTATTTCTTACAGGCAGTGCCGATATTGATGATTTTATCTTAAACGTTGGTGGCGCTATGGTGGCTTACGGAATATTAAGCATTCCCAAAATAAAGCTTGCTATCAATAAATTTTTGCTGGGTGAAAACAATGAAATTAAAATCTAATGCAAAAATAAATCTTACCCTTGATATATTGGGTCGTAGGGAAGACGGTTATCATTTAATCGACTCGGTTTTTCAGTCGGTGTCGGTATATGACTACGTAGACGTGCAAAAAAGCGACATAATCACCGTGCGTTGCAGTGACAGTGATTTGTGCGATCAATCAAACATAGCCTATAAGGCGGCGCAAAAGTTTTTTGAATATGTTAATATATCCGGCGGTGCCGATATAGAAATAGAAAAGCACATACCCCAAGCGGCTGGTATGGGCGGTGGCAGTGCTGATGCGGCGGCTGTTATTGTAGCGCTTGATAAACTTTATAAAACCAATCTTTCACAACAGCAGTTATGCGAAGTAGGGCTCAGTGTTGGCGCCGACGTGCCGTTTTGTATTGTAGGAGGGACTGCACGTGTTGGCGGTATAGGTGAAAAGATGAGTGCTTTGCCCGATATGCCCGATTGCGCAATACTGCTCATAAAACATGGGCAAAAACTTTCTACCGCAGATATGTACCGTCAGGTTGACGCCTATCCACAAGAAAGGTTTTTTACCGATGATATGGTAAATGCTATTAAAAATAATAGTCTTGCCGAACTTTGCAAAAACGTTTTTAACGCTTTTGATAGTGTATGCGATAACCGTAAATTAATTGCCGATATAAAAACCACCACTCCTATGGCGGTATCGCTTTCGGGTAGTGGGCCTACTGTGTTTGCTATTTACAGCGATATTAACAGTGCAAACGCAGCAAGCAAAACATTAAAGTCTATGGGCTATGACCCTATTGTAGCGGCACCTGCTAAAAGCGGAATAATATCTGAATAAGAATAATTACTTCTGTCAATATTTTCCTTGAGAAAATTTTTGACAGGAGTATTTTTATGAAATCAAATACAAGAAAAAACATTGAACTGGGTGTGTTATTTGGGCTTATTTGTGCAGTAGTACTTAGCTTTGCAAACTTTGAAACACGTTGCAACGAACTGCGGCAAGGTGTACTGCGACTTCACATAATAGCAAACTCCGATACACCGGAAGACCAAAATTTAAAACTTGCAGTGCGTGACGCTATACTTAAAAACTCGACCGATATTTTTAAAGACTGCAATAATGTTACAGATGCCATTACAACTGCAGATAAAAACATTGAAAATATAAATGAAATCGCAAACAACGTTATAAGGCAAAACGGTTACGACTATACGGCAAAGGTATCGGTTGGGGACAGATATTTTGACACCAGAGAATATGAAAATTTTACTCTGCCCGCAGGAACATATAAATCGCTTGTTGTTGATTTAGGTGCGGCAAAGGGTAAAAATTGGTGGTGTGTGGTTTTTCCTTGCGTTTGTGTTCCAACTGCTTATGATGCAAATCTTACCGATAGTGTTTCACAACAGGCGGCCGACACCGCACAAAATGCACCAAAGTATGAAATAAAATTTAAAAGTATAGAAATTTATGAAAAAATAAAGAAATATTTTGAAAAAACCGATAATTTTTAAAAATAATGCTTGCATTTTCAGAAGTTATGTGGTAGAATTCCAATGTTACAACGAAAGAAAGGGGTGACAAGGATGAAGGAAGGTTTACATCCTCAGTACGAAAAGGTAACAATTAAATGTGCTTGTGGTGCCGAATTCGAGACACGCTCAACAAAGAAGGACATCCGTTTGGACATTTGTTCTAAATGTCATCCGTTTTTCACTGGTAAGCAGAAGTTGGTAGATACCGGCGGACGTGTTGACAGATTTAAAATGCGTTTCGGTATGGAAGAAAAATAATTTTTACCGCAATTCCGCAATCGGCCTACG
>JAZUNQ010000059.1:0-94375 GCA_045604205.1 Acutalibacteraceae bacterium | reverse complement strand
GGGCCAGTCTTATGACTTTTTACCAGGACTAATAAACATAACGTACATTCACAATGACGGTGCCGCATGGGGTATGCTTGGCGGTCATACGTGGTTGTTACTTTCAATTACCATTGTTGTTATGCTCGCCGGAATTGCGTTACTGCTTAAATGGGGCATAAAAGATAAGGTTATGTTTTGGGCAGCGGCATTTATATTAGCAGGTGGTATCGGCAATATGATTGACCGTGTGTTTACTAGCGGTTTTGTTGTGGACTTTTTAGAGTTTGCATTTATCGATTTCCCTGTATTTAATATTGCCGACTGTGCAATAGTAATTGGTGCAGGTCTTATTATGCTTTCTTTGGTGAAAAGTATAATAGACGAGCAAAGAAAAAAATCACGTGCTAATGTCGTGGTAGAACCACAAGAAGATAACAATGGAGATATATAACTACATTATTGACGACGGCTGTGGCCGCCGTCTTGATGTGTTTTTAGCGGAAAAAGTTGACATAACTCGTTCCTATGCCGCTACACTTATTGGGGAAGGAAACGTCTTGGTAAACGGTAAAAAAGCCGCCAAAAACACAAAGCTTAAGATGGGCGATGCGGTACAAGTAACCATTCCCAACCCACAAGAATATACGGCGGAGCCAGAAAACATACCGATTGATATAGTTTATGAGGACGAGCATCTTTTGGTGGTTAACAAGCCGAAGGATATGGTGGTGCATCCCGCTGCAGGTAATTATAGCGGAACGCTGGTTAACGCTATACTTTATCACTGCGGTGACAGCCTTTCGGGAATAAATGGCGTTATGCGACCGGGCATATTGCACCGAATTGACAAAAATACAAGTGGACTGCTGCTGGTTGCAAAAAATGATAATGCGCATTTGTACTTAGCGGAACAAATAAAAGAGCATTCGCTTACTCGTGAATACGAAGCGGTTGTATATGGTAATCTAAAAAATGATAATGGTACAGTAAATGCGCCTATAGCACGTCATCCCGTAAAGCGTAAGCAAATGGCGATAGTTGAAGGCGGAAAAGAAGCTGTAACACACTATACCGTGCTGGAACGCTTTGGCGATTTTACACACGTAAGATTGCGCCTTGAAACGGGCCGTACCCATCAAATAAGGGTGCATATGGCGTCGCTTGGCCACCCGGTTGCAGGCGATGACGTATATGGACCAAGTAAGGTAATTACCAAGCTTGGCGGTCAGTGCTTGCACGCTAGAAAAATAGGGTTTATTCATCCAAAAACTCACGAGTATATGGAATTTTCTAGCGAACTGCCGCAGTATTTTACAAAATTCTTAAACGAATGCAGAGGAAAAACAAAGTAAAATGGGAATTTTCGATGGTTGCCTGCTTGCTTGTGATATAGACGGAACATTACTGCTTAACGATTATATGCCACAGGTAAATATTGATAAAATCAAATATTTTGTAGGCGAGGGTGGAGCCTTTTGTTTAGCTACGGGCAGAACGGCAGGCGCTATTTCTTCGGTTACAAAGCGTATAGATTGTATTTCGCCGTCTATTGTTGCCAATGGCAGTATGATATATGACATTAAAAACGATAAGCCGATTTATGAGCTTTTTATACCCGATAGTGACAAACGCATTGTAAAAGCAGTTATTGACGGATGTAAAACAATTGGTATTGAGGCGCATTGTGGTAAAAAGGTTATTGTTTTAAATCAAAATCAGGAATCTATTGATCACGCGGTTTACGAGGATCTTGATACAGTTTTACTTGATTACGATGAGGCTTTACAGTATAATTGGAACAAAGTAATTTATCTCTCGGCAAATGATGACGAGCTTATAGTTACAAAGGAGATTATATCACGCTTTGAGCATGACTCGCAGTTTGTTGATACTTCGGCTGTGATTGACGGCAGAAGACGTTATTATTATGAGCACGTGCCGCGTGGTGTTTCAAAGGCGGCAACGCTTAAGATACTTTGTGAAAAATTAAATATAAAAGATGGTTGTTGTTATGCAATAGGCGATTATTACAACGATCTTGAAATGATAAAAACTGCCGACATAGGTGCAGCACTTATAGACTCACCCAAAGAGGTTCGGGCTGCGGCTACTACGGTGGTGTGTGATGTACAAAACGGCGCTGTTGCCGATTTTATAGATTATCTTACCGAAAGGAAAAGAAAATAATGGATGCAATTACTAAAAAACAATTAGAAAAAATTGCCTGCAAGGTACGTATTGGCGTTATCGAAGGCGTTCATGCGGCAAAAGCAGGTCACCCTGGCGGTTCACTTTCTATTGCAGAGATACTTACATATCTTTATTTTAAAGAGATGAACATTGACCCTGCTAATCCAAAAGACGCAAAGCGTGACAGATTTGTTCTTTCTAAAGGACATGCCGCTCCTGCACTTTATGCAACCCTTGCAGAGCGTGGATATTTTTCACCCGACGAGCTGCTTACTCTTCGTCAGATAGGCTCACGTCTTCAGGGTCACCCCGATATGAAAAATATTCCCGGTGTTGATATGTCAACAGGTTCTCTTGGTCAGGGTATATCTACAGCAGTTGGTATGGCTCTTTCAAGCAAGCATTTCGGTGATAACTATAACGTTTATACAATTCTTGGTGACGGCGAAATAGAGGAAGGTCAGGTTTGGGAGGCTGCAATGTTTGCAAGCAACAAGGGTCTTTCTAATCTTACCGCATTTATTGACCTTAACAATCTTCAGATTGACGGTACTATTGATGAAGTAAACTCTGCAAAACCTGTAGACAAAAAGTTTGAGGCATTTGGCTGGCACACAATCACCATTAACGGCAACGATTTTGATGCTATTGAAGCCGCTTTGGCCGAGGCAAAGACAATAGACAAGCCTGTAGCAATTATCGCTGAAACCGTAAAGGGTAAGGGCGTATCTTATATGGAAAATGCGGTTAACTGGCATGGTGCCGCACCTAATGATGAGCTTTATGAAGTAGCTATGACTGAACTTCGTGCAGCACTTGCTGCATTTAACTAAGGAGGGTATCCAAAATGGCAGATATTAAAACAGTTGCAACACGTGTAGGCTTTGGTGAAACCTTGGTAGAGCTTGGTGCCGAGCGTGACGATTTTATAGTAATGGATGCTGACCTTGCAGCCGCTACACAAACAGGTAAATTTAAAAAGGCATACCCCGACCGTTTTTATAACTGCGGTATTGCCGAACAAAACATGGTAAGTATTGCCGCAGGTATTGCCGCTACAGGCAAAAAGGTTGTTGTAAGCTCTTTTGCTATGTTTGCCGCAGGACGTGCTTTTGAGCAGGTTCGTAACTCGGTAGGTTATCCACATCTTAACGTTATTATCGGTGCTACACACGCAGGTATATCGGTTGGTGAGGACGGCGCAACACACCAGTGTAACGAGGATATCGCTCTTATGCGTACAATTCCCGGTATGACAATTATTAACCCTGCAGATGACACCGAGGCTCGTTTGGCAGTTCGTGCAGCATTCGAGTGCGACGGCCCTGTTTATATGAGATTTGGCCGCCTTGCAGTGCCGGTTGTATTTGATGAAAGTTACAACTTTGAAATTGGCAAGGGTGTAGAGCTTCGTGAAGGTAATGACGTTACAATTATTGCCACAGGTCTTATGGTAAAAGAAGCGCTTGAGGCTTATGACCTTCTTAAAGCAGAGGGTATTAACGCTCGTATTATTAATATGGCAACCATTAAACCTATTGACCGTGAAATTATTATTAAAGCGGCTAAGGAGACCGGAGCCATTGTTACTGCCGAAGAACATTCTGTAATCGGTGGTCTTGGTTCTGCTGTTAGCGAAGTGGTTTGCGAAACAGTACCCGTACCGGTTGTAAAGCTTGGTGTCTATGACCAGTTTGGTCATTCGGGCCCTGCAGTAAAGCTTCTTGACGAGTTTGGCCTTAGAGCAGTAAACATTGTAGAAAAAGTAAAAGAAGCGTTAGCACTTAAAAAATAATGCATAATGCACAATTAAAATAACAAAAAGCACCTACTAATATTTTAGCAGGTGCTTTTGCTCGTCTTATTGATTTTGTTGAAAAATATGATTAGTATGATATAATACAAGTAAACGATAAATAGGATTTTTTCAAGGGTGATTTGATGAGAAACACAAAGACTACAAAAGAGTTGTACCAACAACTCATTAAAATGCCTAATTTGCATTCTGTGCCAGAATTGGATGGCGAAATTTTAATTTGGGAATTATATCAAAATGCATATATACGTGCCTATTGTGACAGCTATGATACTTGCATTGAGATTATCAGCACATCCACCTCTTGCCCATCAATTCATTGGCACCCTGATGAAAATGTTATGCTTGACGAACTGTACTCTCTTGGAAAAAAAGGAAATATTCTTGTATTAAAACGTTTTTTTATGGGGATGGGAACGAGTGTTTTTTATTTAGGTGAACCTGAAAAATATTGTTTCTCTCCCCAAAGAAAATGGCATTGGGGCAAGTTAACCTATTTAACACAAAATTAGTAATGTCAATTTTCAGTTTTGCAATCCCTTATATTTTATATAAAAGCACCCTACGATTTTTGGTCGTAGGGTACTTTTAATTATGCGTTTTTCTTTTTAAAAAACTCTGGGGTTTGTGCGAGAATTATTGCGGTAAAAATAAGTATGCAACCGACTATTTCGTTAGCACTTAATTTTTTGATTTCAATTGCTGGGATTAATACACCCGCCATATATCCACTTATTGCAGCAAATACACTCTCTAAACTCATAGAAATTGATGCAATAGCGGGTTCGGCGTACTTTTGACCAACAATTTGTAATGTGTATGCAATACCGCTTGAAACAATACCCATATATAAAACGTGTGGAATTGCTGATTTGATATTTGCTAAACTTATTGGCGGAACATTGAGTCCGAGATTTATAGGAGCTAATATCTTAAACTCAAATATAAGCGCCAACAGTCCTGAGATAATAGCGGCAAATACAAACTGAAAAGCCGAAAGACGTATACCGCCTACCGCATCGCAGTATTTGTCGATTATCATAATATGTAATGAAAAGGTTAATGCACAGACAAGCACCAATACATCAGCAATATAGAATCCGCTTACAAGACACATAGTATAGAGTCCCACAACTGCAATTATGGCTGAAATCCATATTATAATATGCACCTTTTTCTTAGTGAATAGTGAAAGAATTGGTACGATTATTACATAAAGCGCGGTTATAAACCCCGAACGAGCCTCAGTTGGAACGCCGTCCGGATATACTGCAATACCAAACTGTTGGAAATTTGTCGAAACCGCAAGTGCTATGCCGCAAAGCATACCACCCACAAACAAGTTTTTTTTGTTCATTGTTTTTGGAATGGGTACATAACTTTTGTCCTTTATAGCCTTAATCCCCATAAATCCGAACAAAAAGGCGGCACCAACAATAGAGCGCAAACAGTTAAAGGTAAAGGGCGGAATTAATTCTGCGGCGGCTTCCTGTACCGCAAATGCGACACCCCAAAGCAGTGCCGCAGTGCACAGTATCAGACTGCCTTTAAGATTGCTTTTTTTAGTCATTATTTAACTTGTCCTTTCTCATCGTAAGGGAGATACGCTTTTTACCTGCGTCAACACCAAGCACCCATACGGTAACAATGTCACCGACCTTTAATACTTCGGACGGGTGTTTTATATAGCGGTTGGTAATTTGTGATATATGAACAAGTCCGTCTTGGTGAACACCAATATCTACAAACGCACCAAAGTCAATAACGTTGCGCACGGTGCCTGTAAGCTCCATACCGGGCTTTAGGTCTTCCATACTCATAATGTCTTGTCTTAGCATAGGCTTTGGCAACTCATCACGTGGGTCACGACCGGGTTTTTCAAGTTCTTTTGCAATATCCATAAGTGTTGGTACACCAACGCCCAGTTCGCCTGCAAGTGCTTCGGCACCACGGGATTCTATCTGCTCGGTAATGCCGTTTATTTTGCGGTCGGTTACGTCCTGCTCACTAAATCCGCAAAGCTTTAAAAGTTTTGTAGCGGCATCATAGCTTTCGGGATGAACACTTGTGTTGTCAAGCGCTTTTTTGCCACCGATTATACGCAAAAAGCCTGCGCATTGCTCATATGCTTTAGGACCGAGTTTAGATACTTTTTTAAGCTGAGCACGGTCGGTAAACACACCGTTTTCTTCACGGTAAGCGACAATATTTTTTGCTATGGCGCTATTTATACCCGATACTCGTGAGAGCAGTTGAACAGAAGCGGTATTAAGGTCGACACCTACCGAGTTTACGCAGTATTCTACAACACCGTCAAGACTGGTTGCAAGCTCACGCTCAGGCATATCGTGCTGATACTGACCAACGCCTATAGCCTTTGGCTCAATTTTTACAAGCTCAGCCAGTGGGTCTTGCATACGACGTGCAATAGATACGGCGCTACGAAGCGCTACGTCAAACTGTGGGAATTCTTCTGCGGCAAGCTTGGATGCCGAATAAACACTGGCCCCTGCTTCGCTTACCACCATATAGTTAAGACCATCGTTTATTTCTTTTATAACCTCGGCGGCAAAGCATTCAGTTTCGTGGCTTGCGGTGCCGTTGCCTATTGCAAAGGTGCGAACGTTGTGCTTTTTAACAAGGGTTTTAATAATCTGTTTTGCCTCGTCAATTTTGTTGTGAGGGGGAACAGGGTAGATAACACCTGTATCAAGCACTTTGCCTGTGCCATCTACAACTGCAACCTTACAGCCTGTGCGATAGCCCGGGTCAAGACCTATGGTTACGGTATTTTTAACGGGTGGTTGCATAAGAAGTTGTTGTAAATTTTGCGAGAAAACCTTTATGGCATCAGCACTCGCCTTTTCGGTAAGTGCATTTCGCATTTCACGCTCGATTGAAGGGAATATAAGACGTGTATATGCATCCTCGGCGGCTTCCTTTACGGCCTCGGTACAAGGGGAGCCCTCTTTTATATGGTCACGACTTATAATAAACATTGCTTTGTCACGGTCAAATTCAACCGAAACCTTTAAAAAGTCTTCCTTTTCACCACGGTTTATGGCAAGCACACGGTGATTGGCGATTTTTGATAACGGCTCACGATAATCGGCATACATTTCGTAAACATCAAGCTCTTCGCCCGCCGCCTTTACAACAAGTATACCGTGCGCCATACAAACAAAACGCATTCTTTTGCGAATGTCGGCATCGTCGCTGATTAATTCGGCAATGATATCTTTAGCGCCTTGTAATGCATCCTCGGCAGTTTCTACACCGAGTTCCAAGTTTACAAAATCCTTTGCAAGAATGATAGGCTCGGCGCTGTCGGGTGCTTGGGCATATATTAAATCAGCAAGCGGAGCAAGACCTTTTTCTTTTGCTACCGATGCACGTGTTTTGCGCTTTTTCTTATAAGGGCGATATAGGTCGTCAAGCTCGGTAAGGGTGCTTGCCGCATCAATAGCGGCAGACAGTTCTTCGGTCAGTGCGCCCTGTTCTTCAATAGCCGCTTTAATTTTTTGGGCGGTTTCTTCCATATTTCTTAAATAACTAAGACGCTCGGATAAGGCACGTAAAACCTGGTCGTCAAGACTGCCTGTTACTTCCTTACGGTAACGGGCAATAAAGGGCACGGTGTTACCCTCGTCAAGCAGTTTTACAGCGGCCTCTACCTGCCATAGTTTTAAGTTGAGTTCTTGTGTAATTTTTTCTAAAACGTTCATTTTAAATCTCCATATAAAAATATGGTAATATTATAGCACAAAAACTATTATTTAGTAAATAATAATATTGCTTTTTTATTATAAAAAATGTATAATACTTATGTATGTATACAAAAATGGAGGAAGTAAATGTTAAGGCTTGAAAATATTTCTTTTTCTGCTGAAAACGAGGATGGCGTAAAAGAAATTTTAAAAGATATTACAATGGATATAGACAACGGTTTTCTTGCTATTACCGGTCCTAACGGTGGCGGTAAGTCAACCTTGGCTAAAATAATTGCCGGTATTATAAAACCCACAAGCGGCAAGATTTTTCTTGACGATGAGGATATTACCGACCTTTCAATTACCGAGCGTGCCGGCAAGGGAATCAGCTTTGCTTTTCAGCAACCGGTTCGTTTTAAGGGCATTACCGTAAACGACCTTATTCGTCTTGCGGCAGGTAAGGATATTACAATGTCAGAGGCTTGTGATTATCTTTCACAGGTTGGTCTTTGCGCACGTGACTATATAAACCGAGAGGTTAACGCATCACTTTCGGGCGGTGAGCTAAAAAGAATTGAAATTGCTACCGTTTTAGCACGCAGCACCAAGGTTTCACTTTTTGATGAGCCCGAGGCAGGTATTGACCTTTGGAGTTTTGGTAACCTTATAAACGTTTTTGAAAAGATGCACGAGACTCTTGGCGGTTCAATTATTATAATTTCACATCAAGAGCGTATTCTTAACATTGCAGATAAGGTAGCCGTGCTTGAGCGTGGCAAATTAAAATCATACGGCAAACGTGATGATGTTTTACCCGAACTGCTTGGTAAAACAAATGCAGTTTGTCCTGTGCTTACTAACAATATGAAGGGGGCGCAGTGATGAACAATATAGAAAAAGATTTGCTTAAAATTATTGCCGATATGGACGGTGCAGTAAACGGCGCATTTAACATACGTGCAAACGGCACTTTGGCAGAGCGCCACACCACCGAAAACGTTGATATACGCAACAAGACCGACAAAGACGGTATTGATATTATTATTCGCCCCGGCACCAAGGGTGAGACTATACACATTCCTGTAATTATTAGTGATACAGGTGTAAACGATTTGGTTTATAATGATTTCATAATTGGTGACGACTGCGATGTTACCATTATGGCAGGTTGCGGTATTCACAACTGTGGGGATCAAGAATCACGTCACGACGGTATTCATTCATTCCTTGTTGGCAAGAATGCCAAGGTTAAATATATAGAACGTCATTACGGCGAGGGCGACGGCACGGGCGGCAAAAATATGAATCCTACCACCGTTGTTAACATAGCCGAAGGCGGATATATGGAGATGGAAACCAGTCAGATAAAGGGTATTGACAACACAAGCCGTGTAACACGTGCTACCCTTGATAAAGATGCTACGCTTATAATCCGTGAAAAGCTGATGACCCACGGCACACAGCGTGCCGATACCGACTTTTCGGTTGATATGAACGGCGAAAACTCAAGCGCAAACGTTGTTTCCCGCTCGGTTGCAACCGATAATTCGGTACAGGTTTACCGTTCGAATATAAATGGTAACAACAAATGCCACGGTCATACCGAATGTGACGCCATTATTATGGGTGAGGCCCGTGTAAGCGCTATACCCGAAATAAATGCAAACCATATTGACGCTTCGCTTATTCACGAAGCGGCTATTGGTAAAATTGCGGGCGAACAGCTTATAAAGCTTATGACACTTGGTCTTACCGAAAAACAGGCTGAAGAAGAAATTGTAAACGGCTTCTTAAAATAAAAACATATTGATTTATTGGTAATTAAATGGTATTATTAGAATGTTGAATTGTGTTTACGAAAGGGGCGTTTTATGAGCGCTGATATTTTAGTTTCGGCTTCAATTGTTACCTATAATGATATCAGCCGTGCACCCGACACCGTTCGCAGCGTGGTTGATAACACAAAAAAATATCCGTTAAAATTATATGTGATTGATAACGCTTCATCTGACGGTACAGCCGACCATATTGAAGAGATGGGACTGGCTACTGTTTTAAGACAAAGCAAAAATTTAGGCTTTGGTGCGGCGCATAACGTTGCGCTGGGTCAAGAACTCGGTAAATATCACTTTGTTATAAATCCCGATATAACTATAAGTTCTGACGTTATATCCGATATGGTGGATTATTTTGAAAGCAATCCCGACGTTGTTATGGCAATGCCAAAAATACTTAATACCGACGGCACCGAGCAAAAATTACCAAAAGAAAAGCCAAGCTTAAAAAGGCTGTATCTTGGCCGTTTTTCCGACAAGGTGCGCCGTGAATACGTCTGGGCGGATAAAGAAATAACCGAGCCTTGTGAGATAAAGTTTTGCACGGGATGTTTCTTTTGCATAAGAACCGACGTGTTTAAAAAGGTGCTTGGTTTTGATAAGCGTTATTTTATGTATCTTGAGGATGCCGATCTTGCTTTAAAGGCTAAATCTAAAGGCAAGGTAATGATGTTGCCACAGTTTGCCGTTACACACGCCTGGGAGCGAGAAAGTGCAAAAAGCATAAAATATTTATTTATTCACGTAATTTCCAGTTTTAAATTTTTATTTAAATGGAGGGGAAAACATAAATGAAAATTATGATTACAGGCTGTCACGGCCAGTTGGGTAATGAGCTGCAGTCAATTCTTAAAAGCGGTAAAAGTGAAATCGGTCCGGCGCCTCAGGGCGTGATTGGTGCCGAGATTTTACCGGTAGATATTGACACGCTTGATATATCTAATATGGCGGCAGTAAGCGATTATGTTTTAAATAACAAGCCTGACGTTATAATTAACTGTGCGGCTATGACCAACGTTGACGGTTGCGAAAGCGACTACCAAACAGCGTTTAAGGTTAATGCATTGGGTGTTAAAAATTTGGCAGTAAGCGCTGAAAAAATTGGTGCTAAGCTTATTCACGTATCTACCGACTATGTCTTTGCAGGAAACGGAACAAAGCCTTATTGCGAATGGGACAAGGTAGACCCACAAAGTGTTTACGGCGCATCAAAGGCCTTGGGCGAAAAATATGCTTTAAGTTTTTGTAAAAAGGCTTTTGTTGTTCGTACTTCCTGGCTTTACGGTTATATCGGTAAGAACTTTGTTAAAACAGTTCGTCGTGTAATAAAGGCAAACGGTGGTATCGGCGTTGTATGTGATCAGCGTGGTAATCCAACCAATGCAAACGATTTGGCACATCATCTTCTCAAGCTTGCGGTGACCGAAGAATACGGTATTTATCACTGCACAGGTGAGGGCGAGTGCTCTTGGTATGATTTTGCGGCTAAGATTGCCGAGTATTCAGGTCTTGGTGATACAGTAACACCATGCACTACCGAAGAATATAATGCAAAATTTAACGTACCAACCAAACGACCCGAGTATTCATCGCTTCGTAATTTGGCACTTGAATGCACGGTTGGCAATGAAATGCGCGATTGGGAAATCGCTTTAAAAGAATATATTTCCAATTTGACAGACCTTGAGTCTGTCATGTCTGACAAATAATCTTTTTGATTATCGGATCGTTTCATCACTTGAAATACGCCGGTATATCGGCTTTCTTCAACTTCCCGATAATACAAAAATCTTTATTTGTCAGATTGATAAATTGCTGCCGCCAAATTTTTTATTTGGCGCAGTGCGAAGTTTGAAACAAGGCTATTGCCTTGTAAAAATAAGCGCAAAGCCTAATGATAAATTTGGCGAGCGCAATCATGGCAGACTCAAGGTCTGTCAAATCGATGTGGAGGACTAACACTATGAAAACTTATTTAGTAACAGGCGGCGCAGGCTTTATTGGCTCAAACTTTGTCATTTATATGCTGGGTAAATATGATGACATAAAGATTATCAACGTGGACAAGCTCACATACGCAGGTAACCTTGAAAACCTTAAGAGCGTTGAAAATGACCCACGTTATACCTTTGTTCAGGCTGATATCTGTGACAGAGAGGCAATCTCTAAGATTTTTGCTGAAAATGACGTTGACTATGTTGTAAACTTTGCGGCAGAAAGTCACGTTGACCGCTCTATCACAAACCCTGAAATATTTGTTAAAACAAATGTTGAGGGTACCGTTAATATGCTTCAGTGTGCTAAGGTTGCATGGACTATTGGTGACGACCAGTACAAAGAAGGCGTTAAATATCTTCAGGTTTCTACCGACGAGGTTTACGGTTCTTTGGGTGAAACAGGTTACTTTATGGAGACTACTCCACTTGACCCACACTCACCATATTCATCATCAAAGGCATCTGCAGACTTCTTTGTAAAGGCATTTGGCGATACCTATAAATTCCCGATTAATATTACCCGTTGTTCAAACAACTACGGCCCATTCCAGTTCCCTGAAAAGCTTATTCCTCTTATTATGAATAACACTCTTCAGCACAAGGATTTGCCTGTTTACGGTGACGGTATGCAGATCCGTGACTGGCTTTATGTTGAAGACCATTGTAAAGCCATTGATATGGTTATCACAGGCGGCCGACTTGGTGAAGTTTACAACGTTGGTGGTCATAACGAACGTCCAAACATCTTTATTGTTAAGTCAATTATCGAATACATTAAGGAAAATGTTGACGAGACCGTTGGCGAGCATATGATTAAGCACGTTACCGACCGTAAGGGTCACGACCGTCGTTACGGTATTGATCCTCAAAAGATTAAGGATGAGCTTGGTTGGTATCCCGAAACCTGCTTTGAGGTTGGTATCAAAAAGACACTTAAATGGTATCTTGACAACAAAGAATGGTTTGACAACGTAACAAGCGGTGCTTATCAGAAGTATTATGATACAATGTACAGCGGAAAAGAGGAACTTTAATGGGTAAGTTTAACTTTATTAAAACCTCTATTGAAGGTGTTATAATTATTGAGCCTACCGCTTATGGTGACAATCGTGGATACTTTATGGAAACATACCAAAAGGAAGATTTCAAAGCGGGTGGCATAGATATTGACTTTATTCAGGATAATCAGTCAATGTCTACCAAGGGTGTGCTTCGTGGTATGCACTTGCAACAAAATTATCCTCAAACAAAACTTGTTCGTTGTATTCGTGGTGAGGTTTTTGACGTTTGCGTAGACCTTCGTGAAGGCTCACCAACATACGGTAAGTGGGAAGGTGTTATTCTTTCTGCTGAAAACAAGCGTCAGTTCTTGGTGCCAAAGGGCTTTGCACATGGCTTTGTAGTGCTTTCTGACGAGGCTGAATTTTGCTATAAGGTTGACGATTATTATCATCCCAATGATGAGGTTGGCTTTATGTGGAACGATCCCGACTTTGGTATTGAATGGCCGATTCCTGCTGATATGGAAATCAAACTTTCTGACAAAGATAAGGTTCACGCACCGTTTAGTGAATACAAGAAAAATAAATAATTAAATAAAACCTCCCTTATGCGGTTAAACTAACCGTGAAGGGAGGTTTTTAATATGCAAAAAGGATCAATGATGTCATTTATAAAAGGTGCAGGCGCCGGAATGCTTGCGGGCGCAACAGCAGTAGTTGTTGGTAAAATGATTATGCAGGATAAGCATAATATTTCAAAGGGTTCTGCTAAAGTAGCAAAGGCAGTTGGTGAAATCGCAGACGGAGTTTATACAATGTTTAGATAAAACAAAAATCGCTCATCTATACGATGAGCGATTTTTAAACTCAATTTATATGAATTATTTTTTTGCAAATTTTTCTTTGTACATAACCCAAAGCGGACCTGAAACAAAGAGAGAAGAGAAGCAACCAGATACAAGACCGAATGCCATAGGAATTGCAAATGAACGAAGTGATGTAAGACCACAAACTTCAGATACAACAACAATTGTAAGCACGGCACAAACGGTTGTAACGGTGGTAACAATATTACGAACAAGAGTGCTTGAAACACTTAAATCCATATTTTCTGCAACCGAGGCGTTTGGATAAAGGCGTTTATTTTCACGAACACGGTCATAAATAACGATGGTATCGTTAAGTGAATAACCAAGAATGGTAAGAACTACTGCCATAAAGTTCATATCGATTGGCAATCTGAATATTACGCAGATAAAGAACGCAGTAAGAAGGTCAAGTATAAGGGCACAAAATGCTGTAAGAGATGCCGATACACCACCAATTTTTCTAAAACGAATACCAACGTATACTACAACAAGTACTGCTGTTATAAGTACTGCTATCAAACTTTTTACAAAGAAGTTTGTTGCAATTGTAGGGCTTACTGACGTTAGGTCGTAAAGCTCAACACCATTGTTTGCAAACTTTGTCTGGAGTGTTTTAGTTATTTTTTCAGAGGTTTCATCGGCAATAGAATCTTTACCAACAAGTGTTATTACGTAAGAATTAACATCGCCAGAAAGAGAAGTGTTTTGGCTTACGGTAAATTCTTTGTCCAAAGCGGTAGCAACGGTGTCGCTAAAATCATTTTGGGCAATTTCGCCTGTGTATGAATATGCAATTCTTGTACCACCGCTAAAGTTAATGTCAAGCTTAGGTCCAAAAACTATCGTCATAATAATACCTGCAGCAATTAAAACAGCGTAGACGATTAGAGTAAATTTAAACCATTTTTTAGTATTTAGAGTTTTATTAGCCATTTTTCTTACCTCCGTAAAAAGCAGGATTACGCATAAACTTGAGCTGTGAAAGGCTCTTTAGCATATACTTGGAAGCAAGAACACCCATAACAAGGTTGAATATAACACCTATAAGTAATGTGTAACCGAATGAGTATATTGAACCGGTTATTGATGAACCAAACAAAGACATAATAGGTGAGAATACTGTGCCTAAGAAGCTGTCAGGTGAACCGAATGCACCCATAAGAACAAGGGAAACAATAACGATGGTTACGTTACCGTCGATAATTGCGCTAAGGCTGTTTTTAAAGCCTGAGTCGATAGCGTTGTCAAGTGGCTTGCCACGTTTGAATTCATCACGGATACGTTCTGCAGCGATAACGTTACAGTCAACACCAACACCGATTGAAAGTATGATACCTGCAATACCGGGGATGGTAAGTGTAAAGCTTTGTGCACCGGGGAAGAAGCCCGAAATACAAGCAATAGAGCCTGCAAGCTGACCCAAAAGTGCAATTGCCGCAACAACACCGTTTATGCGGTAACGAGCAATCATTATAATACATACAATACCAAAAGCAATAGAGCCTGCAATTATCATAACCCTAAGTGCGTCAGAGCCAAGCGAAGGAGAGATAATCTGCAACTTGCTTTCGTCAACCGAAAGAGCAAAGGGAAGTGAACCTGCGTTGATTTTGTTAGCAAGATCAACCGCTTCATCTGCACTTCTCATACCGTTAATAATAGCCTGTCCATTGGTAACAACATTTTGTACGGTAGGGGAAGAGATTATATCATCGTCCATCCAAATTGAGATGGTGTTACCAATGTATGTCTGAGTAGCGGTAGCAAATTTAGCGGCGCCGGTCTCGGTAAGCTCGAGCGCTACGATAGGTTCGGCTGTATTTTCGGGGTTAACGGTTGCATATGCCTGCTTTACGTCTTCTGAGCCTTTAAGAATAACGTTGGTGTTATCTGTTCCGCCACAGAAGGTAAGCATTGCGGTCTCACCAAGTTCTTTAACGGCCGAGTTAGCATCAAAGTCACTTTCGCCTGCTTTCCAAGGGAAACGAACAATGATTTGATGATTTGGTACGTCGGCATAAACCTCGTAGTCGGTGATGTTGTTGTTTACAAGACGTGTCTCTATTACCGTTTTTGCGGCATCCATATCTTCGCTTGTTATTTCAACATCGGTTTTATCGGGGCTGAAGACTGCTTCAACACCGCCGCTGATATCAATGCCCCAGCGGATGTCATTAGCGCCTTTTACATAAACCTGTCTGATGTCACCGTAGTAATTGTCAATGCCAAAGAAAGCCAGATATGTAAGGGCTAAAATCAGCGCAAGGATTACAAAAAAGGTGGGCTTGCGGGAAGTTTTAAGCTTCATATTTTGAAACCTCCAAATATGTTTATTAATAATAAAATATTATACTAAAAATATAGTACAAAGTCAAATGAATTAAGCATTAAGCTTCAATTAATTTTTCAAGTGCCGCTACCTTAACCGCCGCACAAAGAATAACGGCTGCGGTTTTAATCTCTTCGGTGCTTGGATAGGTCGGCGCTATGCGAAGATTTGAGTCATCGGGGTCAATACCGTATGGGTATGCCGCACCTGCAGGGGTAAGAATGAGACCTGCGTTAGCACAAAGTTGTTCTACACGTTTTGCGCAACCGGGAAGCACGTAAAGACTTATAAAATATCCACCCTTTGGATTGGTCCAATGCGCTATGCCTGTGTCTTTAATTCGTGTATCAAGTTCACTGAGAACACTTTCAAATTTAGGTCTTATAACAGCGGCGTGCTTTTTCATATGTTCATACAAATCATCTATTGAACCGAACATACGAGCGTGGCGAAGCTGATTTAATTTATCAGGACCAATGGTCTGGAACTTCATACGGCTTTTAAGAATGGCAACGTTATTATGGCTACCTGCCGCTACTGCAACACCGGCGCCCGGAAATGTGATTTTAGAAGTAGATGCAAATATGATTGGCAAATCGGGGTTGCCTGCCTTTACGCATTCGTCGTAGATGTTAAGCAGACTGTCGCCCTCATCATAAAGGTCGTGAATACAGTAGGCATTGTCCCAAAAAATTCTAAAATCCTTTGCTGCAGGCTTAAGCGCTGCAAAACGTCGAACAACCTCGTCGCTATAGGTAATGCCTTCGGGGTTGGCATATTTTGGGACACACCAGATACCCTTAACCTTTTCGTCTTTTACAAGCTCTTCTACCTCGTCCATATCGGGACCGTCGGCATTAAGCTTTACGGGGATAAGCTCGAACCCAAAATATTCAGTTATAGCAAAGTGACGGTCGTAGCCCGGGGCAGGGCAGAGGAATTTGAGACCTTGTTGTTTGCACCAAGGCTCACCGCCCATACCGTGTGTCATTGCCTGAGCAACAGTGTCAAACATCATATTAAGTGAAGAGTTACCGCCAACGATAATCTGGTCGGGCTGGAGACCTAAAACCTCACCAAAAAGATTTTTCAGCTCGCAAAGTCCGTCAAGTCCACCATAGTTACGGCAATCAATCCCGTCAATGTTTTTAAAGCCTGTGTCGTTACCGACAAGGTCAAACATATCTTCGCTTAAATCCATATTTTCGCCACCCGGTTTACCACGTGACATATCAAGCGTAAGATGAAGCGCACGAAGCTGTTCATACTCGGCTTTTGCCGATTTGTATTCAGCCTTTAGCTCATCCTTGTTCATTTTTAAATAATCAGACATATATAAACCTCCAAGGTAAATTGCGTACTAAATATATAATATAATATATTTTTAAATATTTTTCAAGTACTAAATAAAAACACTTGACTTTTGTGTGATGAAGTGATAGTATACTTTACATAGAAAACCTACGATTAAGAGTAGTAGCCTTGATTGAAACTTACAGAGAGTTGCCGTTGGTGGAAAGGCAATAGCGAATATTTTGGTGAATGGACTTATGAGGGCGACCGAAAAGCCTTTGGCTTAGTAGTAATCGACGGGAGCACCCGTTACAGTGCGGCTTATATGTTAGTATAAGTGTGAGTGGATGATTTTTTCATCAATCAGGGTGGCACCGCAGGATTTTATCTTGTCCCTAGATTTTAGGGATGGGATTTTTTTATTTTTGCCTTCTCCTTGAGGAGAAGGTGTCACAAATGTGACGGATGAGGTGTAACTATGATATTGCTTACTAAACGATGGCGAATTTGTTTTTCATCACAATAAAATGTATTTTTAAGGAGAAACAATTATGAAACTTAATAACGTAGATTTTGATACCTATTTTAACAACTACCCCGACAAAGACGGTTATTTCGGTAAATACGGCGGTGTATATATCGAGGATAAGTTAAAGGATGCTATGGCAGAAATTACCGAGGCTTACTATTCAATTTGTCAGTCACGCAAATTTATTGCCGAGCTTCGCCGTATAAGAAAAGAATTTCAGGGCAGACCAACCCCTGTAACCCATCTTGAAAGACTTTCTGATGCGCTTGGTGGCAAGGTACAGCTTTATGCAAAGCGTGAAGACCTTAACCATTCGGGTGCACACAAGCTTAATCACTGTATGGGTGAAGCACTTCTTGCCAAATATATGGGCAAAAAGAAAATCATTGCCGAAACAGGTGCCGGTCAGCACGGTGTAGCACTTGCTACAGCGGCGGCATATTTTGGACTCCAGTGCGATATTTATATGGGCAGTGTTGACATTAAGAAACAAGCTCCAAACGTTGCACGTATGAAGATTTTGGGTGCAAACGTTATAGAGGTTACCCACGGTCTTGCCACACTTAAAGAGGCGGTTGATGCGGCATTTGACGCATATAGCAAGGAATATAAAGATTGCATTTATTGTATAGGTTCTGTACTTGGCCCTCATCCGTTCCCAATGATGGTACGTGATTTCCAGAGCGTTGTCGGAATTGAAGCACGTGAGCAGTTTGTTGAAATGACAGGCCATTTGCCATCTGCTATTGTTGCGTGTGTTGGCGGTGGATCTAATGCGGCGGGTCTTTTCTCGGGCTTTTTGAACGACCCTGTTGATATTTACGGTGTTGAACCCTTGGGTCGTGGACCAAATCTTGGTGACCATGCGGCAAGCCTTAAATACGGTACCGAGGGTATAATGCACGGTTTTAACAGCATTATGCTTAAAGACGAAAACGGCGAGCCCGCACCCGTTTATTCGGTAGCAAGCGGTCTTGACTATCCTTCAAGTGGTCCCGAACACGCATTTTTGCAAGAAATTGGTCGTGTTAAATATGATGTTATTGATGACGAAGAAACAATTGATGCATTCTTTAAACTTGCACGTCTTGAGGGTATAATCCCTGCAATTGAGTCTTCTCACGCTGTAGCTTTTGGTATGAAGCTTGCCAAAACTATGGATCACGGTTCGGTTCTTATTAACCTTTCGGGTCGTGGCGATAAAGATATGGACTACGTAATTGAAAATTACGGAATTAGATAATGCATAATTCATAATGCATAATGCACAATGAACTAATACGCCAGCACTTGCTATAGAGATATAGCAGGTGCTGTGTTTTTATTGCTTTTTTGAACAATTTACCTTATAATGTAGATAAAGGTGGTGTAGGCGTGAAGAATAAAAAAGCAATTATAATCACTACGATTATTTCTTTTTTCGTTATTATTGTATCGGTTTTAGCTATTGCGTTTGGTATTAACTTTTACAAAAACAAAAGCCATGATTCTGATTATCTTCAAAAGATCGAATCTGGTTATCATAATGACTCGCCAAATTCAGCGAATTTTTATGCAAAACAAGTATCTATGGTACAGTTAATTGCCACACCGGAAAAATACCATGGGGAGCTTGTCCGTGTGATTGGGGTTGGAAATCTTGCGTTTGAAAGTAATTGCTTATCATTGAGTAAAGATGATTTAAAATATAATACAGGAAATTATCTATGGATAGAACTTGGAAAAAGAGCAATTTCTTACGAAGAAGCGGTACAGTACAATGGCGAATATGTAATTGTCGAAGGAATTTTTGATAAAGACGACACAGGGCATTTTGGAGTATATCGTGGTGCGATAAAAAATATAAGTCGATACGAATTGTATAATATGCCGTTAGAAATGAATTCTATGGTAACTCAAGAGTCAGACAAAACTTATTCTTATACAATTACGGATTATGAAGGAAGAGTGTTGGCTGAGGAAAAAGGCTTGTCGAAAAAGCCAATAAAAGAATATGTGGATACAGATGTAGTTGGCTTTTCTTTTCAAGCCGGTACTGGATTATCTACTAAATATTCAATCTATTATGATTTGGAAAATAGCAAAATTTCTGAAACGTTTTATTATTCTTTAGTGGCACAAGATAGCATTGTGATATACGCAAAATACGAAAACAACAAACACAGCATAGTTGTTCAGGATATATTTGATAAGTCGGCATATTATAAAATTTACGATTTGGAAAATGTTTCTCCGGTTGCGGCAGATTTTGTTGTAGACTGCAAATTGAAAGGTAACGGTTGTGCAGTAATTACATATCTTACAGGTGAGGATTATACCGAAACAGATATAACAATTAATTTTCCATAAATAAAAGGTTCTGCTTTTGTTTAAGCAGAACCTTTATTATATGGTAATTATGCATTATGAATTGTGCATTATGAATTATTTTAGTTCGTCAAGTGTCAGCGAAAAGCTACTTAAAAACTCATCTAAAAATACGTCGGCTTCGGGCAGATTTAGTTCCTTAATTGATTTAAGGGTGCTTGCCTCTGCTGAGCGGAATTCCTGATTACCGCTGTTTTTTTCTTCGATACACTTTATAAGCGCCGAAATTTTGTCTGCCGCTTTAACAAACCTTTGTGTCTGTGGGTCAGGGTTATAAATTGGTGCAAAATCGTCACGCATATCCTCGGGCAAAAGGTTTACAAGTTGGTCCTCGGCAACCTTTTCAATCTCTTTGTATACGTTTTTAATGTTTGCGTTATAGTATTTTATAGGGGTTGGCATATCGCCGGTAATAATTTCTGACGTGTCGTGAAACATTGCCGCAACTGCTACGGCGTTAGGGTCGACATTACCGCCAAAACGACGGTTGTGTATTATTGCTAACGCATGGGCAATAAAGGCAACCTCCAGTGTGTGTTCGCTTAAATTTTCAGGTCGGGTGTTTCGCATAAGGCCCCAACGCTCAATGTTTTTCATTCGTGACATCATAGCATAAAAATGACTTGACATAAGTTATCACATCCTTACTTGAATATTATAACATTTTTTGTTATAATATCAATATTAAATAATTTTTTACGTGGAGAAATAAAATGACCTTTTCTGAAAGTAAGCGTGTACTGCTAAAACCGCAAAAAGAAAAGAAAATGTTTACATTTTTGGTGGCACTTTTTACTGCCGCTTGTCTTTTCGTGCCGTATATGCTTTTAAGTAAGGGTTATTTTACTTTTTACGGGGATTTTAACGTTCAGCAGATACCGTTTTATCAGATGTGTCACGGTGCAATCAGAGAAGGCAACATAAACTGGAACTGGCTTACCGATTTGGGCTCTGATTTTGTGGGTTCATATGCATTTTACCTGCTTGGCAGTCCGTTTTTCTGGATAACGCTTCCTTTTCCTAACAGTTTTGTGCCATATCTTATGGGACCACTGCTTATTTTAAAGTTTGCTTTGGCGGCGCTTACGGGTTATTTGTATATTCGTCGTTTTACCAAAACGGCATATGCGGCATGCCTTGGCGGACTTTTGTACGCTTTTTCGGGCTTTTCTATATACAATATTTTCTTTAATCATTTTCACGAAGCGATAATTGTTTTTCCATTACTGCTTTTAAGCATTGAACTGCTTCTTACCGAAAACCGACGTGGTTTATTTGCACTTACGGTTGCCTTGTGTGCTATAGTAAACTATTTCTTCTTTTTTGGAATGGTAGTATTCAGCGTTATATATTTTGTAATGCGTGTAATATCAAGTGCAATTAAGATTAAGGTATCAAAATTCTTGATATTTTTATTTGAGGCTGTGTTGGGACTTTGCTTGTCGGCAATTTTGTTAGTACCTGCGCTTAATGCGATTATGGGCAATGAGCGTGTGTCGAGCATACTTATGGGATGGAACGGCATTACCTATGGTAAAGAGCAAATTTATCTTAACGTTATACAGTGTTTCTTTTTTCCGCCCGACCTACCTGCAAGACCGGTATTTTTCCCCGGCGCTAACGTAAAATGGTCATCTCTTGGTGCGTGGCTTCCTCTGTTTAGTATGACAGGATTTTTTACCTGGTTTAAGCTGCGTGAAAAAAGTTGGCTTAAAAGACTGTTGGCAACCTGTGTTTTATTTGCACTTGTGCCCATTTTAAACAGCTCTTTTTACGCCTTTAACAGTTCGTATTATGCACGTTGGTTTTATATGCCCGTGCTTATGATATCGCTTGCAACGGTAATGCTTACCGAGGATAAAAAGGTAAATTTTACTTCGGGGCTGTGTTGGACTACGGTTATAACCGTTGCGTTTGTGGCGGTTATTGGATTCTTTCCGCAAAAGACCGAAGACGGCAATTTGATTTTTGGACTTTATACCCAAAGCGAAAACGGAATGTATATTGCACGTTTTTGGATAACAAGTCTGATTGCTATTGTTTGTCTTCCTGTTCAGTATTTGCTTTTTGAACTACTTAAAACAAATCGCACAAGATTTTACAAAGCAGCCATTGCAGGAGTTTGTATAATATCAATACTTTACGGCAACGTGTTTATTGCATCGGGACGCACACATTCGTACGATGTAAACGACATAATGATTAATGCGCTCATTGAAGGCGAAGTAGATATTGATGACCAAAGCGAATTTAGAATAGATGTATATGACGGTGTTGATAATACCGGTATGTATTTAGGCTATCCTACCATAAATGCATTTCATTCGGTTGTTTCACCCTCGATAATGGAATTTTATGATTTTATCGGTGTTGAACGAACTGTGGCAAGTCGACCGGGTGTAGAGGACGTTGCTCTACGCTCTTTGCTATCGGTTAAGTATTTGCTTAACCATAATAACAGCAAGGATTTTGTAGATGAAGGCGGAAACACTCGTATGCCCGGTTATGAATATGTAAAAACCAGTGGTAACTACTACGTCTATGAAAACAAAAACTATGTGCCGTACGGTTTTTCGTATGATTATTATATGAGTAGGCAGTTTTGTGAAAAATATGGCAAAAATATGCGTACCGAGCTTATGCTAAAGGCAATACTTCTTACCGACAGTCAGATAGAAAAATATGGTGAATATATGACCGATATTGAAGAGCTTTCTATAGGCGAGAGCAAACAAACCGGCGGTACTGCAATGAGATTTACCGATGTTGATATGGCAAACGATGCGGCAAAGCTTAGACAAACGTCGGCTAAAGAGTTTACGGTTGACAACAACGGTTTTACTGCCCGTGTAGAAAGAGATAAAAAATCACTTGTATTTTTCTCGGTGCCGTATGATAAGGGTTGGTCTGCTACCGTAAACGGAAAGCCCGTTACAGTAGAAAAGGTAAACGTAGGCTTTATGGCGGTTGCAGTAGATGAAGGCGAGTCGGAAATACGGTTTAGGTATCAGAATTCGGGACTTGTACTTGGCATAGTAATAACAATGGTATCAATTTTTGTGTTTGTTGTTTATATGATGATATCATATCTTTATACTAGACACAAAGTTGTTGACGTAGAGTATCCCGAAGGCGAACGGCTCCTTAGCGAGTGGATAGAGGATGATAAACTTGATGAGGTTATGGAAACGCAAACCGAAGAAAACCAAAGTCTTTTAGATCTGCTTGATCAAGAAATTATTGTTACCAATCAAGAATATGAGGGCGGATTTAAAATCAATCAGGATATTTTGGAAAAGGAGAAAAACGATGAAACTGAAATATGATTTTGTAATAAATCAGGTTGCCGGCGAGACGGTTGCCGTATCGGTCGGCAATAACGACGGGCAGTTTAACGGTTATATAAAGCTTAATGAAACGGGTGCAGAAATTTTTAAGGCATTAAAAAAAGATACAACCCGAGAGGAGATTGTTAAGCTGTTGCTTCAAAAATATCCCGACGCTACCGAAAATCAGGTTAGCGAAAGCGTTGACGAACTGCTTGAAAAACTTAACGGAGCGCAATTACTAATATGAAAACCTATGATATAAATATGGTTGAAGAGCAATTAAAAAGTAGTGAATCGGTTGCCTTTTTTACAAGAGGCGCAAGTATGCGACCACTGCTTAGAACGCACAAGGATATTGTGGTAATAGTAAAGCCAAAGCACCCGCTTAGTGTAAAAGACGTTGCGCTTTACAAGGTAAAGGGCAGTGATAAATTGGTTCTTCACCGTGTGATTGGCATAAAGGATGACGTTACGTATATAACCCGTGGCGACAACACTTATCATAAAGAATACGTACCAAAAGACCAGATTGTTGGCGTTATGACAGCCGTTTACCGTGGCGGCAAGTATATTGACTGCAAAAATTCAAAAGGGTATAAAGTTTATGTTTGGCTTAACAAGGTGTCATATCCTGTAAGATGGCTTTGGAGAACAAAAATCCGTGCAACGCTTGGAAAAATCAAGCGAAAAATTATGAAATAAAAATCGCCCGACATTTTGTCGGGCGATTTTGTTTATGACTTAACTTTTTTGGCTTTGTTTTCTTCTTGCTTTATGCGGTATATTTCTTCGGTTGCAAAGCTTAGCTTTGTAATAACGTTTTGCTTTTGTGGGTAACAGTAAAAAGAATCCTTATCGGTAGAAATGTCAACACAATCATACGGCTTTATATAGCAATAATCGTATTCTATATGTAGTCCGTTCAGCCCAAGCGGCTTACGTTCTATTTTATAATCTTTACCACGGTAGTGACCTGTAAGTGTAAAGCCATCATTAATGTCGTGGGTAAGTGTTGCATCACCTAAGTGTATAAATCGCCAGCAACGAGGCAGGGAATAAACGTCAACCTTATCTTCAAAATGATAACTGCCGTTTTCAACCTGTTTTCGTACTTCGGTGCGTTCCCACGCAAACCAATCGGGCACGTGACTGAATTCGGTATTGCCGTCATTTGCCTGTAAATTACCGTCGGGCAGCAAGGTCCAACGCTTGCCACATTGTTCACAAAATATTTCGGTGCCGTTAGAATTCATCTTGTGCTCGGTTTTGCAAGCAGGACACTGATAAAGTATTTTGTGAAGTCCTTCTGCACGGAAGGGTTCGGTTATTTTTATACCGTTTTCTTTTTGATAACGGTATTCGTCATAGCTTAGCGACTCACGTACGATTTTGTTTATCTCATCAACCGAAAGCTCTGCTACCTGCTCGGCAGTAAGAATTTGTGTAAAGGTTGTATGTAAGGGTACCTTGCGCTTTTTTCTAAAATTCCAAAACGGTGTACGCAAATGATTGCCTCGGTGAACAATGCAGGCTACGGGAACCTTGTTCATTTTTATAAGCTTGCCTATGGCTTCGGGCAGTATGGCGGTGGTGCCGTCGGGGCTGTAACGAGCCTCGGGATACATACAAAAAACGTCACCCTTTTGGAGCACCTTGCGTATTGATTTTATAAGGTGTAAATCGTTTGTGAATTTACGCTTGCAGATACTACCAATAAGCTCTAAAAGAAAAGGTCTGCGGTAGTAACCGTCTATTGATACAACGTTATTAATTCTGTGAGGAAAGGTTGCAATTGCCGCAAGCTCAAAATCAATAAAATATTGGTGGTTGCTAAGCAGTATATAGGGTGGTTTAAGGTTTTCGGTATTAATTTTTTCTATTTTATATTCTTGACCTATAAGCATAATTTTGCTTAAAATAAATATAAGCCAGTTTATAATAAGCGGTTGACGAATAGGATATTTTGCGGTGTTATAATACTTTTTGTTTTTGTAATTTACTTCCATAAAATTCCCCTTAAAAGCTTGTTGTTTTTATAATATCATAAACATGACGAGTTGTCACTAAAAAGTTACGGTTGCTAAACACAAAAAATGGTTATATAATACTTTAAAAGGAAGTGTTTTTATGAAAAATATTTTGGTTGTAGTAGATATTCAAAATGATTTTGTTGACGGTGCTCTTGGTACGCCCGAGGCGGTTGCGATAATTGATAATGCCGCAGAAAAAATTAAAAACTTTGACGGCGATATATTTGTAACCTATGATACCCATTTTGAAAACTATATGGATACGCTTGAGGGCAAAAAGTTGCCTGTACCACATTGCATAAAGGGAACTGATGGCTGGAAATTAAATTCAAAGATAGCCGAAGCGTTAAACGGTAAAAAATACACGGAAATAGAAAAACTTACATTTGGCTCTACCGATTTACCAAAAGCAGTTAAAGAATTAATAGGCGATGAACAGGCTCAAATCACACTAATAGGCCTTTGTACCGATATTTGTGTTGTGTCTAATGCACTGCTTTTAAAGGCAAATCTTTTGGACAGTGAAATTTATGTTGATGCGTCTTGTTGTGCAGGTGTAACACCCGATACACACAACGCCGCACTTGATACCATGCGTTGTTGCCAGATAAACGTAATATAAAAAACAACCTCGACACTTTGTGTCGAGGTTTTATTTATGCTTTTACTAATTCCTTAGCCTTTTTGTGATTTGCAATTTTGTTTGCAATAATTAATGGAAGTGACATAATAACCATAATTATTGGCAATAAAATTGGGAAAACCCATTGATGTGCGCCAAAGATTTTTTCGAACAGTACTAAAAATCCAATGTTATCGGTTCGCATTAAAAACATAAAGTTTTGGTCGAAGATGAGGTTCATTATAAGTGCAGGAACCGCAAAACCGGCAAGCAGTAATATGCACTTTGGCATATCTTTAAAACCGGGCTTTAGTTCGCCACTTGTAACTAAAATTAAAGGATATAAAACTAAAAACATATGTATTATGAAGCTGTGCATATGAAAAAAGTTGAAACAGGGAATCTCGGTCCAGTCGGGAGTAAGAAGGGCTAACATTGCGCCCGGAATGCCAATATAATATAAGAAGTTTTCAACGGTTTTGACACGCTTAAAAATAGAAAAAGAGATAAGTATTACACTTATTCCACACAAGTGAAAAGGTAGGTGACCTATGCTGAAAGCACCTAAGGCGGCGGCAACACAGTTTTTAACCGTTTCCATAGTAAACACTATAGACGCAATAACAATTCGCATAATATTACGATGCTTTGTATTTAACTTTCTATAAACAATTATGCTTACAGTACACAGTAGCACAAAGAAACCAAGCCATAAAAGATGGGTAGGTCCGTACAGCTTAAAAGCGTCAACTTCAGGGAAATCTCTTTCAGGCGTAAAGAACATAACATTCACCTCGAAATTATATTAACACAAAACAATTTAAATGTCACTAAAAAGTTTTAAAAATCGACATTTTTTACTGCAGAGTATCATTGACAAATTACCGCTTGCGGTATATAATCATTGTGTATGTTTATCTTTATTTTAAGGAAGTAAAAATTATGAAATGGATGTCACTTAACGAACTTAGAGAAAGGTATTTATCATTTTTTGAATCAAAGGGTCACCTACGTCTTGGCAGTTTCTCTTTGGTGCCTAATAATGATAAATCATTACTGCTTATAAACTCGGGTATGGCGCCTATGAAAAAGTATTTTACAGGCGAGGTAACCCCACCAAGAAGCCGAGTTACAACCTGTCAAAAGTGTATTCGTACGCCCGACCTTGAGCGTGTTGGTATTACCGCTCGTCACGGCACATATTTTGAAATGCTTGGTAACTTCTCTTTTGGTGATTACTTTAAAAAAGAGGCTATTCCGTGGGCTTGGGAGTTTTTGACAAAAGACTTGGAAATTCCTGCAGAACTACTTTGGCCATCTGTTTACGAAGAGGATGACGAGGCATACGCATTGTGGCGTGACGTTATCGGTGTGCCCGAAGAAAGAATTGTAAAGCTTGGCAAGGCCGATAACTTCTGGGAGCACGGCACAGGTCCTTGCGGCCCTTGCAGTGAAATTTACTTTGACCGTGGTGAAAAATACGGTTGTGGCTCACCTGATTGCAAACCGGGTTGCGAATGCGACAGATATATGGAAATATGGAACAACGTTTTCACCCAGTTTAATAATATGGGTGACGGCACATATACCGAGCTCGAACACAAAAACATTGATACCGGTATGGGCCTTGAACGTCTTGCTTGCGTTATGCAGGGCGTTGACAATATGTTCGAGGTTGACACAATTCGCAACATACTTGACAAGGTTTGTGAAATTTCGGGAAAGACTTACGGCAAGGATAACAAGGTAGACATTTCTATCCGTGCTATTACCGACCACGCTCGTGCTTCTACCTTTATGATAAGCGACGGCATTATTCCTTCTAACGAGGGACGTGGCTATGTGCTTCGCCGTCTTATTCGTCGTGCCGCTCGTCACGGCAGACTTATTGGCATTGACCGTGCATTTCTTGTAGAGATGGTTGAGGCTGTTATTAAAGAAAACGCTTCGGGTTATCCTGAACTTATTGAAAAGCAGGAGCTTATTAAAAAGGTTATTGCTAACGAAGAAGCAAGCTTTTCAAAGACCATTGACCAAGGTCTTACAATACTTGCTGACCTTACCTCAAATGGCGGCACACTCTCGGGTGAGGATGCATTCCGTCTTTACGATACTTATGGATTCCCACTTGACCTTACACGTGATATTTTGGCAGAAAAGGGTATGACCGTTGATGAGGACGGATTTAATACTCTTATGCAACAGCAACGTGAAAAGGCACGTAATGCTCGCAAGGCTTCTGACGGTGAGAGCTGGAGCAGTGACGGCATTAACTTTGACGATATTGCCGCTACCGAATTTTTAGGCTATACACAAAATGAATGTGACGCAACCGTTCTTGACATAGTTGTTGAGGGCGAGCACGTATCGGTTGTAAACGAGGGCCAAAGGGCTATTCTTGTTCTTGATAAGACTGTTTTCTATGCAGAAAGCGGCGGTCAGGTAGGCGACAGCGGTGTTGTTGGTGACTTTAATGTAAATGATACCAAGAAAACCGTAGACGGAATATTTACACACATTGGTATTGCAAACGGTACTATTTCGGTAGGCGATAAGCTTACTGCAAAAATTGATGTTCTTCGTCGTGAGGCTATTCGTCGTAATCATACTGCGGCACATCTTTTGCAGGCGGCACTTCGCTCTGTTCTCGGTACCCACGTTGAGCAGGCAGGTCAGCTTGTAAACGAAAAGGCAGTTCGTTTTGACTTTACTCATTTCTCGGCTTTAACTGTCGAAGAAATTCAGCAGGTTGAAACTTTAGTTAATACCGCAATTCTTGACGGTAAGCCCGTTGATAACCGTGAAATGCCTATTGACGAGGCACGTGCCCTTGGCGCTATGGCTCTTTTTGGTGAAAAGTACGGCGATATTGTTCGTGTTGTAAAAGCAGGCGATTTTTCTACCGAGCTTTGCGGCGGTACCCACGTTGATAACACAGGCAAAATCGGTCTTTTCAGAATTATATCTGAAAGCGGTATTGCGGCAGGTACAAGACGTATTGAGGCATACACAGGCTTTAACGTTGTAAATCTTATAAATCATTATAAATCATTGCTTGCTGATACTGCGGCAACCCTTAAAGTTGGCAATATTGAAGATGTTGCTACAAAAGCTGCGGCTACGGTTAAGCAGATGAAGGAAGACTCTAAAAAGATTGAGTCACTTGAAGCAAAGCTTGCTTCCGGCAAACTCAATGACCTTATGGCAAACGCTGCACAGGTTGGCGGCATAAAGGTTGCCACAGCTAAATTTGACGGCACAGCACCTGACGAGCTTCGCAAAATGATTGATACCATTAAGGCGGAAAATGATGACGCTGTAGCAGTTTTGGCGGCAGTTAACGGAGAAAAGTTAACATTTTGCGCTGGTGTTGGTAAAGCAGCACTTACAAAGGGTGCACATGCAGGTAACATTGTTCGTGCGGTAGCCCAGATTGCAGGCGGTAACGGTGGCGGTAAGCCCGACAGCGCTATGGCAGGCGGTAAAGAGATTGCCAAGGCCGACGAGGCGCTAACGGCTGTTGTTTCGATTGTTGAATCTCAGTTAAAATAAGGGGATTTTTTATGAAAATCAAGTTTTTGGGTACTGCGGCAGCCGAGGCTTTTCCTGCAATGTATTGCGATTGTGATAATTGCAAAAAAGCAAGAGAACTGGGCGGTAAAAATATTCGTACACGCTCACAAAGTATGATAGACAATGATTTGTTTATAGATTATCCGTGCGATACTTATTATCACGCAATAATGCATGATATAAATCTTTTGGATATTAAAAGTATTCTTGTTACCCATATACACGATGACCACTTCTATCCCAATGATTTAAACTGGATGGCAAGAGGATTTTCCTTGCCACCAGAAGATTGGCACGGTCTTACGGTTTATGGTAGTGCGGATATTAAGGCACCGCTTACTGATATAGTAGCAAATTCACGTGGATATTTAAGATGCGAATCACATCCTGCGTTTGAACCATTTAAGGTTGGGGATTACACGGTAACTGCACTTAAGGCTACTCACGGTACCGAAAATCCGTATATATACATAATTAGTAAAGCAAATAAAACCATTCTTTATGCACAGGATACCGGCTTATTGCCCGAAGAAACATGGGAATATTTAAAAAACAGCAGTTTTTATTTTGATGCGGTTGTAATGGACTGTACCGCAGGTACTACCGATATTTCCTATTCAGCGCATATGGGGCTGACACGTAATATTCAGACCCGTGACGAGATGCTTGCATTGGGTTTAGTCGATAACAATACTAAATTTATACTCAATCATTTTTCACACAACGGCGGAGATGCTGTTTATGATGATTTTGAGCCTATTGCAAAAGAAAACGGTTTTATCGCTTCTTATGAAGGATTAGAAATAGAAATATAGGAGAATGAAGAATGTCTGATTGTTTATTTTGTAAGATAATAGCGGGCGAAATTCCATCTACTAAAATTTATGAAGATGAGTTTGTTTACGCTTTTGCTGATATTGACCCACAGGCTCCTTTTCACGCAATTGTAGTGCCAAAGGAGCACATTGCATCGGCTGCAGAAATCACTGCTGATAACAGTCACTTGATTGCCAAAATCTTTGAGGCTGTAGCAAAAATTGCCGAACACGAAAATCTTGAAAAAGGTTTCCGTGTAGTCAACAACTGTGGTGAAGATGGAGGTCAAACCGTGGGTCACATACATTTTCATCTTTTGGCACGTCGCAACTTACAGTGGCCTCCGGGCTGAGTTTGAGTAAAATCGCCCACAGTACCAATGTTTGTATTTTCAATAGCGAAAGGAAATAAAAGTATGTCTGAATTTTATACTATGAAAATAGCAGGTCTTGAACGCAAGCTCGAAAAATTTCCCGTAAGTGACAAGCTTGATATTGCCGCATTTATAATCTTTGGCGATGTAGAACTTACTATTGCAGGTTGTGCAGAACTGCTTAAAAAGGTTCCTGAGTTTGACATTATACTTACCCCCGAAGCCAAGAGTATTCCTATGGCATATGAAATGGCTCGTCAAACCGGCAAACCATATGTAATTGCCCGCAAGGGTGTAAAGGTTTATATGCGCAATCCTCTTGAGGTTAAAGTTATTTCTATTACAACACAAAAAGAGCAGCATCTTTATTTGGGTGAGACCGAGGTTGAGCAGATAAAGGGCAAAAGGGTGCTTATTATTGATGATGTTATCAGCACAGGCGAATCACTTGCTGCTGTACGTGAGCTTGTAAGCCGTGCAGGTGGTATAGAGGCTGCTGCATGCGCATTTTTGGCAGAAGGGGACGCTGCCGAACGAGATGATATTATCTTTTTAGAAAAACTACCATTATTTTTTAAATGAGGTTATTAAGGGATGAATTATTTAAACGAATTTGAAATTGTTATACTTGATCTTATTCAAAAAATCCGATTTGATTTTTTGGATGAAATGATGGTAGCAATTACAAGACTGGCGGACGAAGGAATTTGTTGGATAGTATTGGCTATAGCGCTTATATGCTTTAAGCGAACACGAAAAATGGGTATAACCTTAGGTGTTGCACTGGTATTGGGTGTGATTACAGGCGAGCTTGGACTAAAGCATCTTTTTGCACGCACACGCCCATACAACGTTAATACCGCTATACAAGAAAGTATGCTTATAGAACGACTTTCGAGTTATTCCTTCCCATCAGGACATACCCGTTGTTGTTTTGAAAGTGCAATGGCAATGTTTTTGTGTGATAAACGCTTTGGCAAAGCGGCATTTGTATTAGGCGGCTTTGTAGCTTTTTCAAGAATGTATCTTTATATGCATTATCCTACCGATGTTATTGTCGGTGTGCTTTTAGGCCTTGTAAATGGCTTTATTGCATTTATTATTGTAGATAAAGTTTATAAAGCAATTGATAATAAAAAATCTAAATTGCAGGTGGAATAATATGCTTAAAGAAATCCTTGCAGAGCGTGATTTGTTACCGGTTTTAAAAATGAACGACGGTCGTGACGTAACACCGGAGCTTTGGGCAGAACGAAGGGCCGAAATGCTTGACCTGTTGCAAAAATATTCATACGGTTATACACCCGAGTGTTTAGGTGAGGGAACAGGTGAAGTGATTTTTGAAGATGAAAATGCCTATGCCGGCAAGGTAATAGAACAACATATTAATATAACGTTTGATACACCAAACGGACCTTTTTCTTTTTATAGTGAACTGTACATACCAAAAAGCACAGAAAAACCACCTGTTTTTTTGAACCTTGCTTTTCGCCGTGTGCCCGATAGATATATACCCGTAGAAGAAATTACCGACCAAGGCTTTGCACTATTTGTAATGGTTTATACCGACGTAGTAAATGATAATCATTACGGTGATTTTTCTGACGGCTTGGGTAAAATGTTTGGCGTGCAAAATCCAAGAAAGGATAAAAGTGAGTGGGGCAAAATTGGTATGTGGGCGTATGCCGGTTCACGTGCGCTTGATTATCTGCTGACACGTGACGATATTGACGGCAAACATACTGCGGTTATAGGTCACTCACGACTTGGCAAAACGGCGCTTTGGACAGCGGCGCAGGATGAACGTTTTTGGTGCGCTATCTCAAACAATTCGGGTTACGGCGGTGCCGCAACGTCAAAGCACGGCAACGGTGAACACATTGTTGACTTTTTGCGTGCCGGCTCTTGGGATTGGTTTTGTGAAAACTTTAAGGATTACACAGATGCCGAGGACGATAAGCCCTACGACCAAGCGTATTTGACAGCATCTATTGCACCACGACTTGTTTGTGTAGGCTCGGCGATAGAGGATAAGGGAGCTGACCCTGTATCAGAGTTTTTGACTTCCTTACACGCAAGCGGCGCGTGGGAACTATTTGGAGAAAAGGGACTAATTACACCCGATAAACTGCCCCAAACGGGGGACCACTTAATAGAAGGTAATATAGGTTACCACCTTCGTGCAGGAAGACATTTTTTCTCACGTGAAGACTGGAATCACTATATTAAGTTTTTAAAATCTAAATTATAAAAAACAAGCCTCTGCTTAAGTTAAAGCAGAGGCTTTAATTCTATCTCAAAATCAAGAATACGTATTTTTTCTTGTGTTATTTCTATTGCCTTTTTTTGTTCGCCAAAGGCTATTTGAACGGTGTTTTCGTATGCCGAGGATATACCTATCCAACCAAAAGACAGGCAGGACATAATCACAAGGCTAAGGTACAAGGTTCTAAAATAGGTTTTTGTTCGTCTTTTCATAATTTAAAATCCTGTTTGATATAGTTTATAAAGTGTTAAGCAAGCTAATAAGTGCATTTGAAAGCAGCTCTGCCGAGTATTTTGCTTCTTCTAAAGAATTGCCGTCGGTGCCTATTTCAATAAGCATTGATCCTGTTGTCAGGCTTTCGTTATAATTTTTTGGCATAAAGTGTATTGCACGTGCAAGGCTTGGATACATATCTTCAACCGTTTTTTGCAGTTTTGTTGCAAGCTTTAGGTTTTCTTTCCAATTAGGAAAATTTTTAACATTACCGCTTTGCGAACCCATTACAAGCATTATCTGCGCCGCTTTTTTGCCGTCTATTTCGGTGGTAAGTTTAACCTTGTCGGTATCGTTTGCCGCCAATGCATCACGGTGCAGGTCAATTACAATTTTTATGCTGGGATATTTTTTTAGATAACTGCAAATTGTATTTGCGGCACGGGAATAGCTTTCGTTATATGATGGATTGTCGTGTTGCGTTGTATCGTGCAAAGTTACAATGCCTGCTGAATTAAGCTTATCTGAGATAATTTTGCCCAAGGATACCATATTATATGCATTATCGGTGGTGCGTGCAGTATCGTTTTGGGTGTAGTAGTTTTCATTATGCCGAATATAGCTTTCGGTAGCGTGGGTATGAAGTATCAGCACCTGAGGAGTGCCGTTTTTTTCCATTTTATAGCCTAAATTACCGTTTATAAAATCTTTTAAGTTTATATTTAGTGACGTGTTATTTTTTAGATATACGTTATCGTAAGAAGTATTAGCAGTATAGGGGGATATAAACTTTTCTATAATTTTGCCCTGTACGGTGCCTGTAGCAGAAACCGGTATAGACGACGTGTTTTCTGTAGATGAGGTATTGGTGTTTGTTTGCTCGTTTTGTTGTGACTGTGTTGTCTTATCGGTAACGTCACTACTGCTGACGGTGGTGTTCATAACAGGAGCTTTGGTTTGTATGAGCATATCGTTTGGAAGCGAAAGTCCTTTTACACTTATATAGGTAAAAAACAGCGCAACGCATAGCGCCGAAGCGCAAAAACGTATAATAGCGCCACGATTGCTCATTTTTTATCACCGTCCCAAATAATAGTATGCTTTGACGGGCGTTTTTATGTCAGACTTTCAATAATATCAATATCGATTTTGGGTTGTAAAAAGATATTTATTGCACGTGAGAGTATGTCGGACGCTTTTTCAATAAGCAGATCAATTTCTTTAGGCGTTACCATCATATCTTCTGTTGTGTTTAAATAGGAGTTTCCGTCTATAACGGTGGGTACACCTATTGCGATTACGGGCACACCTATATTTTGTTGGTTTAAGGTTTTTCGTGCGTTGTTTACTCCCGAGCCTGCCGTTATGCCGCTATTGCTTATTTGTATAGTTTTGCAAAGTCGTTCGGGACTGCGGCACGCTAAAGCGTCAACTGCGATTATTATGTCAGGGCTTGTCTTTTTTACAGCGGCGGATATAAGGTCGTAACTCTCTATGCCCGTTTTACCGAGCACATTAGGTGCAAGACAACATACACTTTTAAGCGCTTTTAGTCCTAAATCCTGCTTTAGTTTATCGCTTAAATGCCGTGTTGCAAGCACCCTGTCACAAACAAACGGACCGAGTGCATCGGGGGTAATATCAGTATTGCCAAGCCCTACTACAAGGGCTGATTTAAAGCTGTGATCAAAAACTGTTTTTATTGCCTTTACGGTAGCGGATATAAGGTCACAGGTATCGCACATAAAATCAAGACGGGGGAAGGACACCGTGCAATATGTGCCGATTGGTTTTTGTAACATATTGCCGGCGGTATCGCTTGTTATTTTTATGGTCGAAAGATTTACGTTACCAATAGTTTCTTCACTTGACTGCACGCCGTCGATATCTTTTTTTGTTTCTTGTTTTGTTTCGGTTATAAGGTCGGTTCTAATGTTCATTTAATCACCCGAAATATTATGCCCCAAAATACAAAAAACCTGCTGAAATTTCAGCAGGTTTTAATTGTGGTATGGTGTATTATTTCTTTTCGGCTTCGTATCTTGCAACAGCGGCTTTAATTTTATCTGCCGGGTCAAGAAGCTTGCTTATAGAGTTGTCATTGTTAAGGGTGTCAACCAAAAGCGCAATATATTTTGACATATTTACACTGCAGTACCATTCACGAGAGAGAAGCTCGGGTGTTTGGTAGATAAGGTTGGTTGTAAACACTTTATCGATAAGGCCGTTTGCATAGTATTCGTCAAATTTTTCAAGACCTTCAACAAAAAGACCGAATGTTGAGAATACAAATATTCTGCCGGCGCCTTTTTCTTTAAGCTTAGCGGCAATGTCAAGCATTGATTCACCGCTTGAAATCATATCGTCAACAAGGATTAAGTCTTTGCCTGTGATATCATTACCCAAAAATTCGTGTGCTTCGATTGGGTTTTTGCCGTTCACAACGATTGAGTAATTACGGCGTTTGTAGAACATACCGAGTTCCAAACCTAAAACAGATGAGTAGTAAATGCATCTGCCCATTCCGCCTTCGTCAGGAGAAACGATCATTGTGTGGTCACGGTCAAGTTTAATATCGGGAACATTGCGAAGGAGCGCTTTAATCATTTGGTAAGCTGCCTGAACGTTGTCAAAACCGTCGTAAGGAATAGCGTTGTTAACACGTGGGTCGTGAGCATCAAAGGTAATGATGTTTTTAACACCCATAGCAACAAGTTCTTGTAAAGCCATTGCACAGTCCATAGATTCACGGGCTGTACGGCGGTGCTGTCTGCCTTCGTAAAGCATAGGCATAATAACGGTGATACGACGTGCCTTACCGCCAAATGCTGCTATAATACGCTTTAAATCCTGGAAGTGATCGTCAGGACTCATGGGAACGGTTTGTCCGTACATTTTGTATGTAACGTTATAGTTAAAACAGTCACAGATAATAAATGCATCAAGACCACGAGCAGAATGATGAAGCACAGCCTTAGCTTCGCCGGTGCCAAAACGTGGGCAATTGGCATCGATTACAAAGGATTGCTCGTCATCTTCAATATTGCGCCATTGCTTGAGGTAAAAGTCTACCTGTGAAGATATGTCTTCACAGCCACGCATACTGATGATTGCAAGGTCACCATAGGGTGTATGTTTAAAATTGATACTGGACATATGAAAATCCCTCCGCAAAGAAATAAAAATTTACGTATGTATTGTAACACATTTTTATCAACATAAAAAGACTTTTTTTAAAATTTTTTTACATTTTTTTAAAAAATAAAAATATTTGCTATTATTGGGCATATGTGTTATAATAAATCTAACTATAAACACATAATTTTGTCAGGAGATGTCATAATATGCCAACCGTTACTTTACTTGCGCATACACCTAATCCCGAAAAGACAGTGGCGTCGGCCGCAAAGCTTTGTTACAGCTCGTCTACCATAGGCGATTTATACGACGGCCTAACGCAAGAAAAGGCTGCTGACTTTGTTGAAATGCTTTCTGAAATAGGCCATGAAAGTCCTATAGAGCATGCATCCTTTACCTTTGGTATAGAGGGTGTATCACGTGCTTTTTTAGCACAGATTACACGTCACAGAATGGCTTCATACTCAGTAAAAAGTCAGCGCTATGTAAAAGAGGGAGCCTTTGAATTTGTAACACCTCCCGAGGTGGAAGCTGACCCCGTTGCGCTTGAGGCTTATAGGGAATCAATGCGACTGGCACAGGAGTCATATGACAAGATTGCCGAAATACTTACCGAAAAGCACACACAGATGTTTATTGCCGAGGGTAAAGATGAAAAAACAGCGGCAAGACTTGCTTCTAAAAAGGCTATTGAAGATGCACGTTTTGTGCTTCCAAATGCGTGCGAAACCAAAATGGTGGTTACAATGAATGCACGTTCATTACATAACTTTTTCCGTCATCGTTGCTGCAACCGTGCCCAGTGGGAGATTCAGTCGGTTGCTAATCAAATGCTAATACTTGTTAAAGAGGTTGCCCCCGAACTGTTTAAAAAGGCGGGACCACCTTGCCTTACAGGTCCTTGTCCCGAGGGCAAAATGAGCTGTGGTAAGGCAAAAGAAATAAAGAAGTTTTATGAGGATTTGAATAAGTAATGGGTAAGTTAATTGTTATTGAAGGGCTTGACGGTTGCGGTAAATCTACCCAGCTTGAGCTTTTACCACAAAACCTAAAAAAACGCTGTATAGAAAGTCAAAGCGTATCTTTTCCCGATTATGACAGTGATTCAAGCGCACTTGTAAAAATGTATTTAAACGGAGAATTCGGAAAAAAGCCGGGCGACGTAAATGCCTATGCTGCATCGCTTTTTTATGCTGTTGACCGTTTTGCATCCTACAAGACTAATTGGGGAGAGTATTATGACCAAAACGGTGTTATAGTATCGGGCAGATACACTACTTCAAACGCAGTTCATCAGACATCAAAAATGGATGAGTCACAGTGGGCAGACTTTCTTGATTGGCTTTACGATCTTGAATATAACAAGGTTGGTATTCCAAAGCCTGACAAGGTAATCTTTTTGGATATGCCTGTTGAGGTTTCACAAAAGCTGTTATCGGGAAGATACAAGGGTGACGAAACCAAAAAAGATATTCACGAGAGTGATACCGCTTATCTTGACAAATGTCGAAAGGCGGCTATGTTTACAGCAAAATATTCCGGTTGGACGGTTATTCCTTGTGCTAAAGACGGCGAACCCCGACCGATAGAGGATATTGCAAACGATATTTTAGAAGAAACTTTAAAACTTTTTTAAGGTGATATAAATGGTATATGTATTTTTAGCAAAAGGCTTTGAAGAACTCGAAGCATTAGCTCCTGTAGATGTTTTGCGTCGTGCAGGGGTAAAGGTAAAAACGGTAGGGGTTACCGGTAAGAGAGTAAGCGGTTCACACGGTATTTCGGTTAATTGTGATATTGTAATTTCCGATGCTACCTTTGATGAGCTTGAGGGTATAATTTTACCCGGAGGGTTGCCCGGCACCACAAATCTTGAAGCGGATGAAACCGTGCAAGAGTTTATTGATTATGCCGTAACAAACGGTAAGGTTATAGGGGCTATATGTGCCGCTCCAATGATTTTAGGTCACAAGGGTTTGCTTAGAGGTAAAAATGCCGTATGCTATACCGGATTTGAAAAGGAACTTACAGGCGCACACGTGCTTGACCGACCCGCCGTTCGTGACGAAAACATAGTTACAGGTTGGGGAGCCGGCGGAGCAATGGATTTTGCATTGCTTTATTTAGAAGCAATAAGTGAAAACAGGCAGCTTGCTAAAAAAATTGCGCGACAGATGCGCTATAATACATAAGAGGTAGTTATGCAAAATAATAGTTTTAATACAAAAGATGATTTTGTAATCGGAAAAGGCTTTAATCTTGAGGAAACAGAGCCGATAAAAAAGAAAACAAATCGCAAAAAAAAGAAGTCTGTTATTGGCAATACAATTTGGATTGGCGGAATAGTGCTTTTGTCTGCTATTATTGCTTTTTCAGCAATATATCCGTTTTCTGACTTCTTTGGCATTGGCTTTGGCAGAGGAGAAGAAGTTCAAATGGATGTACCGTACGGTTCTTCTACTGCGGTTATTGCCGAAAAATTAGAAGAGGCAGGGGCCGTAAAAATACCTTTGCTTTTCAGAGTGTACTCAAAATTAAAGGGTTATGACAGCAAATATAAGTATGGACTTTACACCTTTAATACCGAAGCAGGCTATGACCGACTTGCCGAAATGCTTATGTATGACGGCGCAAAGGCAAAAAGTGTTTCCGTTACAATACCTGAAGGCACGGGTATAAACGATTATACGCACATTGTTGACGGTGAAGAAAAAACCGTAAAGGGTATTGCTACTATTCTTGAGGAAAAGGGCGTTTGCAAGAAAAAAGATTTTATTTACGCTTTGGGCGAAATCGAATTTGATACCGATTTGTTAAAGAATTGCAACGTGGGCAAAACCTATTATTCACTTGAAGGATATTTGTTCCCCGATACCTATGATTTTTTTGCTCCTGACGGTGATCTTGATTCGACAAAGAGTACCGTTGAGTATGCAAGATTAGCTATTGAAAAAATGATAAAGCAAACCGAAAGCAAAATAACCCCTTCTATGTACAAGCGTGCAGAAAAGATGGGTTATAGTATGAACGAAATTTTGACAATGGCTTCAATTATTCAGATGGAGTCAGGCCAGAACACCGATGAAATGCCAAGCGTTGCTGCTGTTTTTTATAATCGTCTTAAGAGCAAAGACTTTTCTACATTGGGTTCAAGCCCAACCTGTTATTATGGTGAATCTTTTAGAAAAGATGACGGCAGATATAATACCTACGATATAAAGGGAATTCCACCAGGACCGCTTTGTTCACCGGGATTGGCTGCTATAAATGCGGCGCTTAACCCATCGGATGGAATGGATGGTATATTTTATTTTGTTACCGATAAAGACGGTAAATTTTATTATTCAAAAACAGGAAAAGAGCATACTGCAATAATTGATAAATTGCAAAATGAAGACAATTGGGTATATGAAACATTCGAATAAAAAATTAGAACTTTTGTGCCCTGCAGGTGACCTTGTTCGTCTTAAAACTGCGGTGGATTTTGGCGCAGATGCAGTATATATAGCGGGCGAAGAGTTTGGTATGCGCACAGCCAGCGCTAACTTTAACCGTGAGGATTTGGCCGCAGGTGTGCAGTATGCCCACGAGCGTGGGGTTAAGGTTCACGTAACCTGTAATACCATTCCGCATGAGGACGAGATTGAGCGTCTGCCCGAATTTTTATCTTACCTAAACCAAATTGGCGTTGATGCGGTAATTGCTTCCGACCTTGGCACAATTGGTATGGTAAAGCAGTATGCGCCTGATTGTGAGCTTCACGTATCGGTGCAATCGGGTATTGTAAACAGTGCTACTGCAAACGCATTTTACAATATGGGTGCTAAACGAGTGGTGCTTGCACGAGAACTATCGCTTGAAGAGATTTCAAAAATTCGTGCCAACACACCGCCCGAACTTGAAATTGAGGCATTTGCCCACGGCGCTATGTGTGTGTCTTTTTCGGCAAGATGCTTGCTTTCAAGCTATATGACAGGTCGTGATGCCAACCGAGGCGACTGCGCTCAGCCTTGCCGGTGGAGCTATAGCCTTATGGAAGAAAAACGCCCCGGTCAGTATTTTGATATTACCGAGACCGAAAAGGGAACATATATACTTAACGCCAACGATATGTGTATGGCGCCGCATCTTGACAAGATGCTGGCGGCAGGCGTTTCAAGCATTAAGATTGAGGGCAGAGCAAAAACCGAATACTATGTTGCGGTTACTGCCAATGCCTATCGTGGCGCAGTCGACAGTTTGCTTCAAAACGAAGGCGATTGGACACTGCCCGACTGGGTAGGTGAAGAGCTTAACAAAATGAGTCATCGCACCTACTCTACAGGTTTTTATTTTGGCCGACCTGAAAATGCGCAGACCTATGAAAACGCAGGCTATATACGTGACTATGCCATTGCCGCTATAGTTGACGGATATGAAGACGGCTGTATTGTAGCAACCCTTAAAAACAAGTTTTTAAGCGGCACTACGCTTGACTGCCTTGAGGCAGGAAGCATACCATTTAGCGTTGATACAACCGTTTTATACGACCAAAAGGGCAAGCAGATTGAAAGTGCTTATCAGCCTATGAGTAAAATAAAAATTCCTTTTAACCGTGAGGTTAAAGTGGGCTCAATGCTTAGAATGAGGGTATAAATTTATTGTTTTGTAATTGGTGTCCGACGCAGGGGACAGTCAACGATATATACTTACTATTAGAAATTTAAAAAGGAGGATTCGTAATGAGTGCTTCTAAAACAAAAGCATATAAAACCTCATTAATCAATAACAGAAGATATTTGGGCAACAAATATAAACTGTTATCTTTTATCACCGGTGTGGTAAATGACGAGTGTTCAGATATTGAAACTGTAGCCGATATTTTTGCGGGTACAGGTGCTGTATCTTCTGCGTTTACCGATAAGAATATCATCACTAATGATTTGATGTATAGCAACTATATTTGTAATTATGCTTGGTTTGGAGCAGATCCTTATGATCCACAAATCATAATTGATTATGTAGTTGAGTACAACTCTAATACAAAGTTCGGCGAAAATTATATGACTCGTAATTTTGCTGATACATACTTTAGTAAAAAAGATTGCGCTAAAATAGGATATATTCGCGAAGATATAGAACGCAACTATAAGAAGGGTAAAATTAACAAGAGAGAGCGTGCTATTTTGATAACGTCGCTTCTTTATGCAATGGATAAGATTGCGGTAACTTGTGGACATTATGATGCTTATCGCAAAGGTGCAGATTTTGATTCTTCTCTTGAACTTTATGTGCCACTTGCAGAAATATATAACAATAAGAACAATCAGTGTTACAATGAAGACGCAAACAATCTTGTGAAGAGAATAGAAGCTGATTTGGTTTATATAGACCCACCGTACAACTCTAGACAATATTGTGACGCTTACCATTTGCTTGAAAATGTTGCAAGATGGGAAAAGCCTGAAGTATTTGGTGTTGCAAAGAAAATGGATAGAAGCGGTATGAAGAGTAAGTATTGCACAACGAGTGCAACCAAAGCTTTTGAGACACTTATAAATGATATTAAAGCGAAATATATAATGCTTTCTTATAACAATATGGCAGAAAAGGGTAATTGTCGCTCAAATGCCAAAATCACTGATGAAGATATAATGAGAATTTTAAGTAAAAAAGGTACGGTTAAGGTTTTCGAGGAAAGTTATAAAGCTTTCACTGCTGGCAAATCGGACATCTCTGAAAATGCCGAAAGATTGTTCTTGTGTACCTGTTTTGAAGAGGAGTAAGAACGATGATTCAATCACCGCTTAATTATACCGGTGGCAAATTTAAATTGTTACCTCAAATATTGCCGCTGTTCCCCAAAGATATTGATGTCTTTGTGGATTTGTTCTGCGGTGGTTGCAACGTTGGTATAAATGTAGATTGCAATTCAGTAATTTACAATGACTTAAACGAGAATCTTCTTTACTTGTATAACACTTTTAAAAATCTTGATAAAGAATCTATCTTAGAGTGGATTTATCAAATTATTGAAAAGTATGAGCTTTCACTCGTTAGTAAAAATGGATATGAATTTTATGGTTGCGAAAGCAGTAAAGGCTTAGGAGATTACAATAGAGATAAGTTTTTAAAATTACGTGCGGATTTTAATGAAAAACACGCTAAAGAAAACTTCGATTATTACTATTATGTAATGCTCTATGTAATCATTGTTTATGCTTTTAATAATCAAATTAGATTTAACTCAAACGGCGATTTTAACTTGCCTGTAGGCAAACGCGATTTCAATAAAAAGATGGAAGAAAAGCTTTCGGATTTTATTGATAAAATTCATCAACAAAATTGCAAGTTTACCTGCTTGGATTTCAGAGAGTTTGATACATCTACATTGACCCCAAACGACTTTGTTTATGTTGATCCGCCGTATTTAATAACTTGCGCTACTTACAATGAGCAAGGCGGATGGGATGAAACCGCAGAAAAAGATTTGCTTACTTTCTTAGATGGGTTACACAGTAAAAATATTAGATTTGCTTTATCGAATGTTTTACGCAGTAAAGGTAAAGAAAACAAGATTTTAATTGAATGGCTTGAAAAGAATCAAGATAAATACAAAACGATTTATCTAAATTATAGCTATTCTAACTCTAACTATCAAACGAAAGATAGAACCTCTGTAGCCGAAGAAGTGTTGATAGTGAATTATTAAGGGAGGGCTTAATATGCCTACTATTCCGTATAAAAGTTTTTGTTGGAGCTTAGGCACAACAAGTTTTAGAACAAAAGATTTTAACAAGACCATCGAAGAGCAACTGTTGCTTTTGGATGGTTTTTGGGAGTTGCCTGAAAATTCAAATGATAGTTGGAATGGCAATAACGAACTTCAAACAAGATATTATGACTATATGCACGCCAACGGCTTTGTTGAGGGCGATGCGAGAAATAAACCTAAAGATGCTCGCGAAAAAACTTCGGGACTTGTAGATATTGGGTTGGTTGATGATGGCAGAAAATTAACCAATGCCGGACAAGCATTGCTTGCGATTTGTAACGCAAATGACTTTACTCCTGATAATTTCTTTGACATACCAAGGGATAGTTATTTATATTTAAAGCAGTTACTTAAAACTTCAAACAATATTGATGGTGACAATGTAAGGCCTTTTATCATACTGTTATATGTACTTGCACAATTAGGTGAAGTTTCAAATGAAGAACTTACATATTTGTTGCCTTTATGTATAAGCGCAGATACCACGGAGGAAATTATTCGTGGTATTCTGGAAGTAAGAGCGGGAAATGCCACAATTGATGAAATAATTGTGGAGCGACTGATGCAAAAAGATAATTATCAGGCTGCATTAGAACTTTTGCTTGATAATAATGTTACCGAAGAATTGATTTGTGAGATAGGTATCAATAGAAAGAGCCGCCAATACGATAAAGATTATTATCCGCTTTATCAAGAACTATATGCGGCATACGTAAATAATGATTCTACTGCGTTTGCAAGAGTTTTTTCGGCAACTAGAAGCATTAAAATCGGCAAATTATGGCGTAGTTATATTTTTGATACCATTTCTGAGGTGGCCATATCAAGAAATCCAGAAGAGCACATCAACACCACTCTTTTTGATGAAGCAACAACTGAGAGTGAATTCAAAACGGCATTTTTTAAGGTTATGCATTTGCTTAAAGCAAAAGCTACATTATCCGATTATCTTGATTTAAACAGAAGATATATAAAAACCACTGATATCGTTCTTTTTGAAGACGATACTGTAAAATTAGATATTATACCGAAACATTTCTTCGGCACAGTTGCGGAAGAACTATATACGTATGCTTTTTCCGAGACCGAACTATTAGGTGTCAATTGCGAATTAATAGATATCGCCGATTGCCTTGTAGTTAATGAACAATCTGTTGTAGATAGTGTTAATGATGAGCTTGGTGTGACGGTAACAACTATTGCCGAAGCTCGTGTGGTTCTCGAAGATAATCGTTATGAGAGATTGCGTCATCTTATTGATACTAAATTTTCTGATGAGCAAATTATCAATCTATTGAATTGCTTTGAAAGCAGAAATGACACAGAGATTAGAAGTATGGTTACTGATAATGCTGACATTCCTACAATTTTTGAATACGTGTTGGGTATTATGTGGTATAAGGTGAGCGAATATCACGGCAAGATACTTGATTATATGAAGTTGTCTTTAGATGCTAATTTGTTGCCAAAAACACATGCCGCAGGCGGTGAAGCAGATATTGTTTATGAATATACCGATACCGAACATTACCCTGCACACGCTATGTTACTAGAGGCAACATTGGCGGATGGTACTAATCAGAGAAGAATGGAAATGGAACCGGTGTCAAGGCACTTGGGAAGGCACCTTTTGCGCACACATAACATGAATTCGTATTGCGTTTTTGCAACCACTTATTTGGATATCAATGTTATCTCTGACTTTAGAGCAAGGAAAACAACTCCTTATTATGATCCTCAAGATTACTCTCAACATGTTGACGGAATGAAAATAATTCCGTTAGCAACTTCTGAATTGAAGAAGATAGTTGAAAATCATAAAACCTATAAAGAATTGTATGCAATTTTTGCGACCGCATACGATTCACAATTGCCTCCGCACGAATGGTATAATTTGCTTATCCAAACACTGTAACAAAATGATAATGAATGAATAAAATAACCTATTGCAAAATATGTCAAATTATGGTAGAATATCTCTACCCCAAAAATAAAGGAGTCTTTAAAGATGAAAAAGGAAGTATTAGTTGAAATTTCAGCACGTCACGTGCACGTAACACAGGCTACACTCGAAACACTCTTTGGTGCAGGCCACACACTTACAAACAAAAAAGACCTTTCACAGCCGGGTCAGTTTGCTTGTGAAGAAAAGGTTACCGTTGTAGGTCCTAAGGGCAGTTTAAAAGCTTCTATTCTTGGTCCGTGCAGACCTGCTGACCAGGTAGAGCTTTCTCTTACCGATGCTCGTACAATCGGTGTTGTAGCTCCTATCCGTGAGTCAGGTGACGTTGCAGGCAGTGGTGCTTGTAAGCTTGTTGGCCCTTGCGGTGAGGTTGAACTTACCGAGGGTGTTATCGCCGCAAAGCGTCATATACATATGACCTGTGCCGACGGTGAAAAATACGGTATTGTTGACAAGCAGATCGTTAGCGTTAAGATTCCAACCGAAGGCAGAGCACTCATTTTTGGCGACGTTGTAGCACGTGTTAGCGACAGCTATGCGCTTGCAATGCACATTGATACTGACGAAGCAAATGCTGCTTGTGTTCCCGGTAGCTGCATAGGTGAAATCCTTGACTAATCCGTTAGGAATATATATTCATATACCTTTTTGTGAGAAAAAATGTAATTATTGCGACTTTTATTCTGCGTTTTACAATAAAGAAACATTAAATGTTTATTTATCCGCACTTAAAGGTGAAATAAAAAAATGGGGCGGCCAACTACACCGCCCCATTGATACTATTTATATAGGTGGCGGCACGCCGTCACTTTTGGGTAAAGAGATTATATCCCTTGCCGACTGCATTAGAGAAAGTTTTGACGTTTTAGAAAACGTTGAATTTACCGTAGAGGCAAATCCGTCATCGTGTAGCGATTTTTTACACTTTGCAAAACAGGCGGGAGCAAACCGACTGTCGATTGGTGTGCAGTCGGGTAATGATGCTATGCTTAAAACACTTGGCAGAACCCACACGTCACGGGATGCGGTAAATACCGGAAAAAAGGCGAGGGAAATAGGTTTTGACAACATATCGCTTGACCTTATGATAGCACTGCCCGACAGCGATATTAATACGCTTAAACAAGATATTGATTTTATATTAGCCTTAAAGCCCGAGCATATTTCAGCTTATATCTTAAAAATAGAGCAAAAAACCGTTTTTTCTAAAATACAGGCTACACTTAATCTGCCCGATGATGATGCGGCGGCAGAACAATATCTTTATATGTGTAAGGCTTTAGAAAAAAATGGGTATAATCATTATGAAATATCTAATTTCGCTGTGCGTGACAAACGGAGCCGCCATAATATGAAATATTGGATAGGCGAAAACTATTTAGGGATTGGTCCTGCGGCACATTCGTGCCTTGACGGCAAGCGGTTTTACTACCCACGTGACCTGCAAGGGTTTATAAAAAATCCGCTGACCATATCCGATGGGGATTCGGGAAGTAAAGAAGAAAAATTAATGTTAGGGTTGCGACTTTCAAAAGGTATTGATCTATCAGAAATTTATGGTGAAATACCCGAAAATCTAAAAAATAAAATACACTTGCTTGAAAGAGCAGGTTATATAAAGGCAAATTTGCCACACATATCGCTGACTGATAGCGGTATGTTAATTTCAAATAGTATAATTTCAGAATTATTATGGTGATTATATGAAAACATTTAAGATACATTTAATACGCCACGGTGCTACCGATGCAAACGTGGCAGGTATGTATATTGGTAACCGAACCGATTTACCGCTTAGCCCCGAGGGTGTACGTGAACTCGGGCAGATGCGAGAGGTAGTAGAATACCCCGATATAGAGCGACTTTATACAAGCCCTATGCTTCGCTGTAGGCAAAGCGCTAATATAATTTACCCGGGGTTTGATCCTCACGTTATTGATGAACTTACCGAATATGATTTTGGTGAATTTGAGGGCAAAACCGCCGAGCAGTTGGAACTTGACCCTAACTATGCCGAGTGGACTGCCGGTAGATTGGAAGCACCGGTAGGCGGCGAGACCACGCAAAATTTTGTGCGTCGTCAGGCGCTTGCACTTAATATGATTGTGCGTGATATGATGAAGCATGACGTTACAAGCGCCGGTGTTATAATGCACGGTGGTGCTATTATGATGCTTCTTGCCGCTTGTGCAGTACCACGTAAACATTCGGTTGAGTGGACAAGCGATAACGGCAGAGGATATTCTATTATGATTACGCCTTCGCTTTATCATTCAAGTGGTATTGTTGAGGTTTATGATATAATTTAAGGTGAAATTATGGTAAATTTAGGTAACGATTGGGATACTATTTTGGCAGACGAATGGCAAAAGCCGTATTACAAAAATCTGCGTGATTTTTTAAAAACGGAATACGGTGCCCGTACAATTTACCCCGATATGAACGATATTTTTAATGCGCTTCGTTACACTTCTTTTGAAGATACAAAGGTGGTAATTATAGGTCAAGACCCGTATCACGGACGAGGTCAGGCGCACGGGCTGTGCTTTTCGGTAAAAAAGGGAATTGAACCGCCACCGTCACTTAAAAACATCTATAAAGAACTGCACGACGATATTGGTTTTACTATACCAACCCACGGTGAACTTACTTCTTGGGCACGTCAGGGTGTGCTGATGCTAAATGCTGTGCTTACTGTGCGAGAGGCTACCCCAAATAGCCATAAAGGTATGGGATGGGAGCAGTTTACTGACAGGGTTATATCTGAACTTGATAAAAAGCAAACGCCCGTTGTCTTTTTGCTTTGGGGTGCAAACGCCCGCAAAAAAGCCGAGATTATAACCAATCCTATACATAAAAAACTAATAACCGTGCATCCAAGCCCGTTATCTGCATATAATGGATTTTTTGGTTGTAAGCATTTTAGTAAAACTAATGAAATATTATTATCCAGTGGTCAGACTCCAATAGATTGGACTATAGAATAGGAGATTTTATATTATGAAATCAACAGGAATTATTCGTGGACTTGATAATATGGGTAGGGTAGTAATACCTAAAGAAATACGCAAATTTTTAGATATGACTGAAGGCGAAGATGAGTTTGAAATATATATGCAAGACGATTGCATTGTGCTTAAAAAGCATAAACCAAGCTGTATTTTTTGTAGTGCGGAAGAGGACTGCATAGAGTTTGAAAACCAGACAGTATGTAAATCCTGTATAGAAAAATTACAACTAAAATCTTTAGAAAATGAAATAAGCGAATAAAACAAACCCCCACATAACAAAATATGTGGGGGTTTAATTTATTTCAAATTTTCCTGATAATGTGCTCTTTCGCCGCCTATAAATTTAGGTCGTGTGCGTGCACAAACAATTGGTGCTTTACCGATTTTATTAATAGATAGCCTTACCGGTACAGCAACCTCTTTTAAGTGCATACCAATAAGTGTATTGCCAATATCAAGTCCTGCAGTGGCTTTAATGTGTTCAACTGCAACAGGGCATTCAAGGTTTTGCCAAACAGTTGTTGCAAACGAACCACCTGCTTTAGGTTGCGGCATAACGTTTACAATCTCATATCCAAACTTTTCTGCCGCTGATTGCTCTATTATTATAGCACGGTTTAAATGCTCACAGCACTGTGCTGCAAGGTAAATTCCTTTTTCTTTAAGAATAGGGTAGATGCCGTCAAATACAGCCTTTGCCGCATCTATGCTTGATGCTTTGCCTATGTCGCCGCCCATAATTTCACTTGAAGAGCAACCAATTACCAATATTTCGCCCGATTTGATACCTGATATTTCTATAAGTTCATTTATTGCAATTTTTGCTTGCGTTTTTATATTGCTTAACATATCATCACCTAATAACAATTATAGTCAAAAATTGTTTATATTCAACATTTTTTAATGTCCATATTTTGACGCACAAAAATATTTATAATTGAGTTATACAAGTAAATGTGGTAAAATGAATTAAATAAGAAATTGGCGATATAAATTCTAAATGGAATTTGCGATATACCTTACGGTTCGATATATTGCTTCGCAATGCGATATGTCCCTTCGGGACTAGTTTTAAAGGCGGTGGGCAAATGCTACAGTTTATTTTAGGTCGTGCTTCAAGCGGTAAAACCTATACTATAACCCAAAAAATTGCAGAGTGCATATCACAAGGTGAGCACCCTGTTCTTTTGGTGCCGGAACAATTCTCTTTTGAGAGTGAAAAGAACATTTTGGACGTGGTGGGTGACGGTGATGCTCAAAAAGTGTCGGTTATAAGTTTTACCCGTCTTTGTGACGAAGTAGAGCGTGTTGCAGGCGGAGTATGTGGTGAAGGTGTCACCGACGCTGATAAAATAATTCTTATGACCAAGGCAATAAAGGGTTGCCGTGAAGAACTAAAAAGATTTAAAAGATACAGCAACTCGTCATCCTTTGCCAAAATGATGATTGACAGTATTGACGAATTTAAGACTGCCTTTATTTCTGCCGAGGATTTGTACGATGCGGCAGAGGGTATAGATGACGAACAGTTAAAGCTTAAGCTTTTGGATACTGCATTAATTTACGAAAATTTTGATGCCGTATTGGCTGAAAAATTTATTGATAATACCGATCGTCTTACAAAGCTTTACTATGCACTTGAAAATTACAAATATTTTGAAAACAAAACCGTTTTTATTGACTCGTTTAAAAGCTTTTCGGGTCAGCAGTACAAAATAATTGAAAGAATACTGTCACAAGCAAAATCCGTTACTGTAACACTTACCGATAATCCTAATGACACACGTGCTTTTGGTGTGTTTTCTAACGTTAAAAAGGTTAAAAACCGTATAAGTGCTATTGCACGTGGGTTTGCCATAACGGTGCAAGACGATATTGTGCTTAGAGGTAAGCATTACGCATTTGAAGATCTTTCGGCATTAGAGGATTTTATGGCTACGGGTAAAACTGATTTTAAAGATACGAGTCATAATATAACTCTGTGCCGTGCCGATAACGTTTATAACGAGGCAGACTTTGTTGCAAGAAATATAAGACGTATTGTGCGCCAAACGGGCGCACGCTATAGCGATTTTGTAATAATTGCACGTGATACCGAACCTTATGAGAGTGCGTTAGAGGTTGCTTGTAAAAAGAATAATATTGGTTGTTTTATTGATAAACGCATACCGCTTAACACAATGCCGATAGCTGTAGCACTTATGTCAGCGGCAAACGTTGTACGAAATTTCAGCACAGAAAATATACTGCGTTTTCATAAATCGGGCATAGGAATTCTCAATGTCGATGAAGTTGCCGACCTTGAAAATTACACGTATCTTTGGAGTGTGGACGGCGCACTGTGGCAAAAGCAGTGGTCGATGGACCCCGACGGATTTGAGGCACAACAAGAATTAAGTGACAGCAAAAAGGAAGAATTGCTTCGCATTAACAAACTGCGTCAAAGGGCAATACAGCCTTTGCTTTCGCTTAGAAAAGAGTTTACAGGTACTGCACAGGATATGGTGCGTGCTTTGGTGCACTTGTTTGAAAATTGCGATGCATCAGAGCGTTTTAAATCTCTTTCAAAACAATATAACCAAGATAACAGTTTTTACTGCGATGCAATACGTCAATCGTGGGATAGCGTTATGAAAATACTTAACAGTCTTGCAGTTTGCTTTGGTGATTCGCAAATTTCTAAAACCGAATTTTGCGATGCGCTAAGCCTTTCGCTTTCGCTTGAAACGGTTGGTGTAATTCCTCAAATGATAGATGAAGCCACATTTGGTGCCGCTGACAGAATACGACCATCACGACCTAAATACGCTTTTATTATGGGCGCAAACCAAGGGATATTTCCTCGCCTTGAGCAAAGCGGCGGTTTGTTTGCAGAAAATGAACGCCACAAGCTTATAGAGTCGGGTCTTGAAATACCGGACAAAACCTTTTCAATGGCGGTTGATGAAGAATATTTGCTTTACAGTAACGTGTGCTGTGCGTCGCACGGTGTATTTATAACAAGTGCGGCTACATTTGACGGTGTTAGTGTAGCAGAGCCGTCATCGTTTGTAATTGACCTTCAAAATGCTTTTGATTGTGTATGTGTTGCTGAACCCTCAAATTTACGGGAGGAATCTTTGCCCGAAAGTTATGAAGATGCCTTTTCGCTTGCGTGCAACCTTTTTGCAGAGGATTCGGGTGACGTGGCAACGCTTGTAAAATCACTTGAACAAAGCAATATGTCAAAGCGAATAGAAAACGTTTTGCAAAACCGTGAAAGCATTAATCATTACATAAGTGAAGATACGGCAAAAAAACTTTTTGGTCAAAAAATAGTAATGTCGCCGTCACGGTTTGATACCTTTAACCGATGTCATTTTATGTATTTTTGTAAATATGGTTTGCGTGTTGAACGCTTACAACCGGCCGAATTTAATTCTATGCAAAGAGGCACGTTAGTGCACTATGTTTTGCAAAGAGTGGTAGAGGATTACGGCAAAAAAATCAGTGAGTTTACAAAAGAGCAAATTCCGTCCGTGGTAGAAAATTACATACAAGAATATTTGAATATGATTTCAGGTTATAGCGATATTGAAACACCATATTTTAAGTATTTGGTATCTACTATTAAACGCACGCTTGAATACGTGGTTGGCAGACTTGCGCTTGAGTTTGCTCAAAGTGATTTTACCCCCGTAAAATGCGAACTTAAAATTGGATACGATGGCGATTTGCCTGAAATTAAAATACCCATAGATGATATCGGCTCGCTTGAGCTTACGGGCGTTGTTGACCGACTTGACAAGTGGAATGGGTATGTCAGAATAATTGACTATAAAACAGGTAAGCGTGATTTTAAACTGCCGGATATTTTGTTTGGACAAAATATGCAGATGTTGATTTATCTTTATGCGACCGCCAAAACTTACGAATTTGGTGGTAAAAGCGCAGGCATATTTTATATGACGGCAAAGCGTGACAAAGAATCAAAGGCGGCAAACCGCAGAATGAACGGACTTATTGCGGCGGACGAAGCTTTGGTTAATGCTATGGATAAAGAAAATAAGGGCGAATTTATACCAAAATTTTCTGCTGATTCACCGTCGGGCAGTTATATTAAGCCGGAGGATTTTGACAAGATTTTTGAGTTTATAGAAAATAAGCTTAAAGCATCGGGTAGAGCGATATACAATGGTGACATTGCCGCAAATCCTGTTGACGGCCTTGATAGCCCTGCCTGCAAATATTGTGAATACCAGAGCATTTGTAATATATCTTATGATAAGCATCAAAAGGTGCCCAAGCTTACTACAGCAGAGGTAATGAAAGAAATAGAAAGGCAGGTGGATGAGGATGGCATTTAACCCAACGGTTATGCAACAAAAAGCGATTGAGACCCGTGGAAATATACTTGTATCTGCGGCGGCAGGTTCGGGTAAAACGGCAGTACTTGTTGAGCGTGTTATAAATATGCTTACCGACAAAACCTCACCCACAAGCGCCGACCGATTACTTATTGTTACCTTTACAAATGCCGCTGCCGCAGAGATGCGCAGTCGTATAGAAAAACGTCTTTTTGAAGAGATACAAAAAAATCCCAATGACGAATCCTTGCAAAGACAAAAATATCTTTTGCAGAGTGCCGATATATGCACAATAGATTCGTTTTGCATTAAACTTGTTCGTGAAAATTTTGAAAAATGCGGCATAGAACCCGATTTTAAAATAAGCGACGGTTCGTCACAAAAAAGTTTATGCACTGCCGTGATGTCAAAGCTTATAGCCGAGTATCTTGAAGATCCGTCAGAAGATTTTTTGCGTCTATTAGAACTTACAAACTGTGAATATGACGAGGTAAATCTTACTGAACTTGTTGACCGACTGTATCTTTACAGTCAGCAATTGCCGTTTCCCGAAAAGTTTATAAACGAATTGTTGTTGCCGTATGAAACCCCATTTGGCGAGGGTAATATTTGGTATGATATGGCGTTTAAGATTGCCGCAAAGCATTTGCAAACCGCCCAAAACAGCGCACAAAAAATGTCTGAAGTGGCGCCGTATATTAATAAAAACACCGACAAGCATATTGCCGATGCTGAAAGTATTTGCGGTATACTTGATGAACTATTAAATGCGATAAGCACAAAAGACTGGGATATTTTTGCCGAGAAAATAAATGCAGTTTTGTTAGAGCGTGCTCCCGGCAGCAGCAAAGACGACGAAAACGGCATTGTTTATAAAGCGAACCGTGAAACTGTAAAATCGTCGATTAAAGAGCTTGCCGAGATTTTTTACGCAGTACGCCAAGACGTGCAACAAGATATAAGCATTGACAGAAATGCTGTAAAGCTTTTAACCGAGATAGTTGACGAGTATGGCAAAAGATTGTTTGAAGCGTTTTGTAAAGAAAACTCATTTACATTTTACAATATGGAGCAATTAGCGCTGGGACTTCTTTGTGAATATAAGGATGGCGAGATTGTAATACGTGACGAGGCAAAAGTGCTTTGCAACCGTTATGACGAAGTTTTGGTTGATGAGTTTCAGGATGTAAACGATCTTCAAAATATGTTGTTTTATGTATTGTCAAACCAAGAAGAAAAACTTTTTGTGGTGGGCGACGTTAAACAAAGCATATATGGCTTTAGAGGCTCTAACCCGGATAATTTTTTAGCCAAAAAGAACGCATATATTGCTATTGAAAATGCAGATAATAACGATTCAAAAAAGATTATTTTGTCGGACAATTTCCGTAGCAGAGATGGTGTTTGTAAGGCTGTAAACTTCTTTTTCTCACATCTTATGGCAGGTCAATGCGGAAGTATTGTTTACAATGAAGAAGAACAACTTAATGCTGGTGGAACATTCCCCGAAAGCAATGCCGCTACTACAGAAATTCTTGCAATAGATAAATACGGTGACGATACCGAAGATTCGTTGCTTGAATTTGAGTCGCAACAGATTGCCCAATATATAATTTCTGTTATGAATGAAGGTAATGTTGTTAGTGACGGGGATAAACTAAGACCGGCTCGCTTTTGTGATTTTGCAATATTGCTTGATAAGGTAAAGGACAAGGCTTCTATAATTGCTGATGGACTTACCGAGCAGGGAATACCCGTGTCGCTCGGTGGAGAGGCATTTATGCAAAGCAGTGAAATTTCTACTATGATGTCACTGCTTCAGGTGATTGATAATCCCAAATGCGATGTAGAGCTGCTTAACGTAATGATGTCACCAATATTCTGCTTTACAGCAGAAGAAATGGCGATAATTCGTGCTAATAAAAAGCGAGGTCCACTTTACTCGGCGGTGGTGGCACACAGCAAAACGGGGGATGAAAAGACAGTAAGTTTTATAAAAAAGCTTGCCGAATTTCGTCGTGATGCCGCTGTTATGTCGGTGGACGCTCTTGTTTCAAAATTAATGCATAGTACTGATATTATTAACTGTATGTCGGCTCGTCCCGGAGGCAAAACACGCAGGGCAAACCTGTATTCACTTATTAATTTTGCAAAAAGCTTTGTGTCATATTCTAATGCGGGAATATACGGCTTTATAAAATACATAAACGCTTTGCCTGAAAACAGTTTTAAAAATACCGTTGCAGGCGGAGAAAATGCTGTTAAGATAATGTCTATGCATAATTCAAAAGGTTTGCAGTTTCCAATTTGTATTATAGGTGATTTGGCGTCAAAGATTAATAATGCAGATTCTATAAGCCGAATTTTGTTTTCAGAAAAAGGTGGCATAGCCTTTAAGTACTATGATGAAAATATGGGCTATGATTACGAAACACTGGGGCACGCTTTAATATCTGACTTTGCACGTATTAAAACGATAGAAGAAAAACTTAGACTTTTGTACGTTGCTATGACACGTGCAGTTGACCGATTGTGTCTTGTTTGCTCTGCAAAAGATCTTGATAAAAAGCTTAATAAAATGTCTTCTTTATTGCTTAGTGAAAAGCCATACATAAGCCGTGAATTTTTAGAAAAAAGCACAAATATGGGCGACTGGATTTTAAGCTGTGCGCTACTTCACCCCGAAGGTGAAAAGCTGTGCAAATATTGTGATGCTGTATCACCACATATTGAAACCGATTCTGAGTTGGTGATTAAAATTGTTAATGAGCACAGTAAGGCTGATGGTGTGTTATCAAATTCGGATGCTGAACCCAAGCAGTACAACCCCGATTTTGTGGCAAAAATAAAGCGCAATGCAGAGTTTATATATCCATATGATTCTTTGCGCAACATTCAGGCAAAGGCATCGGTATCGGCGATTGTTCACAGTGCCGAAAACGACCGTTTCGCTTTTTGTGACAAACCTGCGTTTATGCTGGGTGACAAGCTTGCCGGTGCGGCAAGAGGTACGGCTATGCATCATGTAATGCAGTATATTAATTTTGCTGAAAAGGTTGATGTAGAGACCGAAATACAACGTCTGCTTGAATGGAAGTTTATTACTAAGCAAGAGGCTAATTCGATTGATGTGGCGGCTATTAGCGCTTTCTTTGAAAGCAATGTCTACCAAAGAATAATGCAATCGGACGAAGTGCGTCGTGAAATGCGTTTTCTTACCGAAATACCGGCTGTAGAGATTGACAACACTCTTGGTCTGCTGCCCGATGATGCAAGTGTTATTGTTCAAGGTGCGGTTGACCTATGCTTTGTAGAAGATGACGGAATAGTTGTGCTTGACTTTAAAACCGATAGGGTAGATAATTTAAAAGAGCTTATATCAACCTATGGCGAGCAGTTAGAGATTTACTCTGCGGCGGCGCAAAAGATTTTTGGTAAAGCGGTTAAGGAAAGAATAATATACTCTTTCCATTTAAACGACAGCATTTCATTTTAAAGGAATTGGTATTATGAATTTAGAATTAAAAAAGGGCAGACCACAAACCGAGTCTGACCGATTACCTAAGGAAATTAGATGTTATGATTTGCTTGATGGGTTGCAAATAGATTATTATCACGTTGACCATCGTGATATGCCTGCCGATACAATGGAGGCATGCGAGGCAATTGACGAGACCTTGGGTTGTAAGATATGCAAAAATTTGTTTTTGTGCAACCGTCAAAAGACCGATTTTTATCTGCTTATGATGCCGGCTAACAAGCCGTTTAAAACTAAAGATTTAACAGCACAAATTAATTCGGCAAGACTTTCTTTTGCCGATAGCGAGGCGATGCTTAAGTTTCTTGACATTACACCCGGTGCAGTTAGCGTTTTAGGTCTTATGAATGACAAGGATAATTGTGTGCGTCTGTTGGTAGATAAAGATATCCTTACCGATGAATATATCGGTTGTCATCCGTGTGTGAATACCACAAGTATGAAGATTAAAACGAGCGATATTTTTGATAAGCTGATAAATGCAACAAAGCATAGTAAAACAATTGTAGAACTACCTTGGTATGAATAAACAAAGCCCTACAGAATAATCTGTAGGGCTTTTGTTTTATTAATATTATTTACTTGTTGGAATATAAGGACGTATTGCACTTGCAACACCGTAAATGGGCATAGACTGTAAATATACGGTACCTGGTCCTGTGATTATGGTGTTAAAGAGGCCTTCTCCACCAAAAACAGCATTTTTAAAACCTTTTACCGACTGTATATCCATTTTACAGCTTCCGGTATATGCAGCAATATAACCTGTATCAACAATAAGAGATTCGCCAGGTTTGAGATCGTATTTTGTGCAAGAACCGTCAATCTCTAAAAATACGATACCGTTACCGCTGATTTTTTGCATGATGAAACCTTCACCGCCAACAAGACCTACACCGATTTTCTTTTGAAAAGCAACCTTTAATTCCAGGTCGCCTTCCATAGCAAGAAAACCGCCTTTTTGAACAATAATGTCATTTCCGGGAGCAACTTCATAAGCGATTATTGAGCCCGGAAAACTTGAGGAAAAAGCGATCATACCTTCACCGCCAACGGCACGATATTCGTTCATAAATATAGATTCACCGGAAACCATTCTGCCAAACACACCACCGATACCGCCGCCTGCGTTTGTTGACATTTGCATGTTGGGTGTCATCCAGCTCATTGCACCGCGCTCGGTCTTTAAACATTGACCTTCTTGTGGGTAGCAAACTACTACCGGGAGATCGCCACCTTTGATTTCGTACTTAATCATAATGTATAACCCCTTTATATTTAATTGACATAAATTATAGGTAAATTGAGAAGAATTTAGGATCGTTTGTATCAACGTTTGCCGCTGATGCATAGTCGCATAAAACGTATTCTTTTACCTGGTCATCAACTGTAATATGCACTCTAAGTGTTACCAAAACACCAATATTGTTTATAATTGGGCGTGCGATAATGCTTTGAATATTTTTGCCGTAAAGTGTTTCGAGCGAGAACATATCTTCCTCTTTTGCGCCAAACTTTTTGCTTCGTGCCAAAATAACAGGACCACGACGCAACACAACCTTAGAGCATTTAAGCATCATTTCTTTGTTGCAAAGACCAAAAGTACCATCACCCCAACGGAAGCTGTGATAATCGTCATCGGGAATCGGTTCCCAATCGCAGTTTATAACCTCGGTGGTCATATCAAAACGAATCTTCATAATGGTGGTATCTTCGTTAAGCTCAACCTCGTAATAATCACCGAAAACGGGGACGATAACCTCGTCACCAAGGCCTACACGAATTTTGGTGTTTTTGCTCCACTCAGGAATACGAAGATAAAGCTTTTTGCCTTTTTCGGGGTTTCTTACTGCAATACCAACCCAACCGCTGTCAAAGTATCCGGCACCGACACGAATATCGGTGTTTCCAAAACGCACATAGCTTTGTACGAACATATTTGCAAAGTAACCGTCTTTGCTTTTTGTAACACAGCTTTCAGCCGCATTTGTAAGTCCACGACCTACGTTGTTAAGGCAACAATGCTGATACATAGTTTCACATTGTGGTTGTGCTCTGTAGTGGCGACCGGCACTGCGTACAAAAAATGCGCTCATTTTACCGTCTTCATAAACACCTGCCATATATGCATTTACAAATGCCTTTTCAAAAGACTGCATATATTTTGCTTGGCCTGTAAGACGGAACAATTCATAACACAAACGCATCCAGTGAAGCACGTCACATATCTCGGTTGCCGAGTCTGCATAGCTTGCACCGTGCTGATAGCGTTCACAATAACCAACCGAGCCTAAAATGTTGCTTTCGTACTTTTTGAGCATTTCATAAAATGCCTTTGCAGCATTTAACAATACTTCATCACCTGTAATACGATACATTTCGATTATGCCGTCAAAACAGCTTGTCATTTCATAAGCCTTTGGCACCCAGTCAGCGCCAAGGTCGTGACCCTCGTTGAGTTTTTTTGCGGATAGACCATACCAATCGGCTACGGCTTCGCCCGATAAGGCGTTTGTGATAAGGTTGGGTCTTTCATTATCTTCACGAGACCATTCCTTTACAATGTCTTTGCCAAAGGTAAGGTATTTTTCATCACCTGTTATGCGGTAAAGTACAAGCATTGGTTTTAATATAGAGCTTGATGGCATACCGTCCATAACACCGCTGTCCTTAACTCTTGTGCCGTCCGCTTTGAATTTAGCAACAATCCAATCTGCAAGCTTGGTAGCACCTGTAAGAATTTTTTCATCCTGCATATACTCATATGCTTCAATAAGTGCCCAAAGGGTATATTTCATACCCCAAACGTTCCAGCAGTAGTTTGCCTCCCAACCTGAGTAAAGGGCAGACTTTACCACATCAACAGGGTAGAGGTTGTCGGAATTTCTGTATGTAGAAAGATAACCGTCTTCTCTTTGGAATGACAACATTTTATAGCAAGATTTACGTAATTCTTCCTTTAATACGTCATCGTTTTTATACTGAGCGCATCTTACTGCGCTTAGCATCAGTTTGCCCCAGAACTCACTTCTCCAATAACCGAAGGTATAAATATCGTCATATTGGGTTTTAAAGAAATCTTCTGCTTCACGTAAAATTTCTTCTAATGCAAATTTGCCACTTACACGCTCAAGTATAAAGCGGTCAAAACGTGCGCCAATTTCGCCCTCTAAAAAGCAGTTGCCCAAAGGTGCTGTGTCCATAACGTTTTGTACTTTATAATTTATTTTGTAGTTCATAGATTTATCTCCTCATACAAAAACTTGTTAATTAAATTATATAATGTAATAAAGTATTTGTCAATTTGAAAAGCGGTCAAACAGAATGTTTTTGGGTGCTTTTGCTCGAATAACTTAATTTAGTCCATGTTCAAACCCCTTCAAATTAAAAAACGAAGCCGCAACTTAAAGGTTACAACTTCGTTTTTGAAAGGGTTGTACAAATTTTATGCCTTTTGATTTTTGACCTATGTGTTCGAACCCCTACATATTTAGTGATATTGTGCCTACGGCACAGTGATATTTTCACTTCGTGAAAGTGATATTGAAACCTACGGTTTCAGTGATATTATATTCGCCATAAAACTGGGCGAAGCCCAATATCACACGGCTTTAGCCGAATATCACTGCAAAGCAATATAACTCGCCGCAAGGCGAATATAACTGAAAAAAGCACTTGCTATTGCAAGTGCTTTTTTCTTGGCCCACCCGAAGGGATTTTTCCGCACACTACCGTGCGCTATCGCCTCGCTAACGCTCGTTACCCACGGGCTTTGCAACCGTTCACTGAAAGGTTGCAATTTGCCATACGGCAAACCGCCCTTGTTCAAATCCCTTCGGAATGTAGAAAAATTTAAAAGGAGCAGTATCTTACGATACCACTCCTTTTAAATTGGCCCACCCGAAGGGATTTGAACCCCCAATCTCCAGAATCGGAATCTGTTGCGTTATCCAGTTGCGCCACGGGCGGAAATGGTTAAGTTGTATAGTGCCCTGCATAAAGCAGGGCACATTTAAATTAATTATTATATCCGTTAGGATTGCCGCTTTGCCAGCGCCATGTGTCTTCGCACATTTCTTCTATGCCACGTTCGGCTTTCCAACCAAGGAGATTAAACGCCTTGTCAGCGCAAGCATAAACTTCGGCAAGGTCGCCGGGACGGCGTGGGTCAACAACGTAAGGAACATCTTTTCCCGATGCTTTAACAAATGCATCACGGAGTTCAAGCACGCTTGTACCGTTGCCTGTACCAAGGTTGATTTCTTCGCAACCGAGGTTACCCAGTGCCCAACCAACAGCCTTTACGTGACCGAGTGCCAAGTCAACAACATGGATATAGTCACGCACACCTGTGCCATCGGGGGTATCATAGTCATCACCAAACACGTGAAGTTCTTTTAGTTTACCGACTGCAACCTGTGAAATGTAGGGCATAAGATTGTTAGGAATACCTTTTGGATCCTCACCGATAAGACCACTCTTGTGAGCACCGATTGGGTTAAAGTAACGAAGAAGAGCGATACACCAATCTTTGTCTGATACGTAAAGGTCACGCAAAATCTCTTCTATAAAGAGCTTTGTTCTGCCATAAGGATTGGTAGCGCCTGTTGGCATACCTTCAACAAGAGGCACTTCGGTAGATGCGCCGTAAACTGTAGCAGAAGATGAGAACACCAACTTTTTAACACCGAATTCGGTCATAACCTCTATTAAAGAGTGGGTGCTTTCAAGGTTGTTTTTATAGTACATAAGTGGTTTTTGAACCGATTCGCCAACAGCCTTGTGACCTGCAAAGTGAACAACGGCATCAATTTTATTTTCTGTAAAGATTTTGCGAAGAGCGTTGCAATCACAAACGTCGTTTTCGTAAAACTTTACCTTTTTGCCTGTGATTTTTTCTACACGGTTTAAGGACTCCTTGCTGCTGTTATTAAGGTTGTCAACAACAACTACGTCATAACCGGCATTTAACATTTCAACGCAGGTATGGCTACCTATGTAACCTGCTCCACCGGTAAGTAATATTGCCATAGTAGGCACCTCCAAATATTAGTATAAATTACATATATAATTATATATACCATAAATTATTTGTCAAGAAAATAAAAAGGTCGGTTTTGAACAAACCGACCTTAAAAATATTTATACTATTGCATTACGTTTACAAGCATCTTTACACTTGCCGCAGTTTGTGCATTTGTTGGGATCTATAACCGCAACATTGTTTTCTACCTTAATGGCATCGTTTTCACAGGCCTTTACACACATACCGCAAGCAATACAAGAGGTGGTGCAAACCTTAACGACGTTTGGACCCTTGTGACAGTTGGAACAAAGCACACGTGTTTTTTGTGTTTTTGGAACAATTTTAATAATTGATTTGGGACAAACGGCCGCACACGAACCACAACCGCCACACAAATCTTCGCAAACAACAACCTTGCCGTCCTGTATAGAGATTGCTCCAAAAGAGCATGCCGCTACACAATCGCCAAAACCAATACAACCAAATTGGCAATCAAGCGGACCGCCGTGAACAAGGCTTGCAGAAAGGCAGGAAGGTTTGCCTGTGTATTCGTATTTTTCTTTAGAATTTCGCTGGCAAGCAACAAAAGCAACCTTTGGTGTGGTAGAGATTTCTACCCCTAAAACTTCGCCCAATGCTTTGGCAGTGTTTTCACCACCGGGAGCACACTTGTCGGGTTCTGCTTCGCCGTTTGCTATTGCGGCGGCATAGCCGTCACAGCCTGTGTAACCGCATGCGCCGCAGTTAGCCCCTGGTAGACATTCACGGATTTTTGCCTCACGCTCATCGGTTGGTACTGCCATAAACTTTGATGCAAGGGCGAGTCCCAAACCTAAAACAAGACCCATAACGGTTAAAATTAATACGGGAATAAGTATATGCATAATTTTAACCTCCTATACCGGCAAAGCCAAGGAATGAAAGTGCCACAATAGCGGCGGCTATCAGTGTAATGGGCAAGCCTTTTAAGAATTCGGGTACGTCGGCTGTTTCAAGCTTTGAACGCACACCTGCGAACAAAAGCATTGCAATCATAAATCCAATGCCTGCGCCAAGAGCGTTGACGATTGACAAGCCAAAGTTTAATCCGTCATCAATGTTTATTGTTGTAATACCAAGTACTGCGCAGTTGGTTGTAATAAGCGGTAGATAGATACCAAGTGCATTATAAATGGGTTTTATATATTTTTTAAGCACTATTTCAATTAACTGAACCAAAGCCGCAATAACCAATATAAATGCTATAGTTTGTAAATATTCAAGGCCAAATGGCTTTAACAAATATGTGTAAATAGGATGCGTTACGGCAGTAGAAACAACCATAACAAGTGTTACGGCAACACTCATAGAAAAGGCGGTATTAACCTTTTTTGAAACACCAAGGAAAGGACAGATGCCCATAAAACGTGATAATACCATATTGTTTGTAAGAATACCTGCAAGAAGTATTGCTACGATAGATGTAGTACTATTCATCGCTGCCACCTACCTTTTCTTTTGGTTGCTTTTTTGTAGTTTTTGAAGCTGATTTTTTCTTTTGAGGTTCTTTTTTTGTATCGTCTGTTTTTGCTTCGGTTTTAGTTTTTGGTTCAGACTTTTCTTTGGTCTTCTTTTCCGATTTGGTTTTTTCTTCTGCTTTTACAGTTTTTTCTTTAGGTTCTGTTTTTGCTTTTTCTTTAACCGATTTTTCCAATTTTTCTTTTTTTTCGGTTTTAGGTTCTTCCTTTGCCTCTTTTGCTTCGCATTGCACAGGTGTTTCGCCGTCAATCACAGCATTTTTGCAAGCGGCACGTGAAGGACAGTTTGCGCAACCTAAATGCTCTACGACAACTTTGCCTTGCTTTTTGGCAATTGCGTTTGAAAGTGCCACAAGAATACCAAACACAAAGAAACCGCCGGGAGGAAGCAGAAATATTACCATAGGATCGATAACATTTGCGGTTATTGGGAAAGAGAAGAGTGAGCCTGCACCTAAAAGTTCACGTATAGCACCCATTAAGGTAAGGGTTGCAGTAAAACCTATACCCATACCCAAGCCATCTAAAACACTTGGGAGCACAGGGTTTTTAGATGCAAACATTTCAGCACGTGCAAGAATAATACAGTTTACAACTATAAGTGGTAGGAAAACGCCCAAAGCTTCGTCAAGAGCGGGGGTGAATGCTTTTACAAGCATTTGTACCACACTTACAAAACCTGCAATAATCGTAATAAAAGCAGGAATACGAACTTTATCGGGGATAAAATTGCGAAGCAATGAAATAACAAGGTTTGAGCAAACAAGAACAATTGTTGCGGCAATACCCATACCGATACCGTTTATAGCAGCAGTAGTAACTGCAAGTGTAGGACAGGTGCCAAGCATAAGACGTAAAACGGGGTTTTCTTTAATGATACCGTTTGTTAAAACACTAAGCTTTTTTGATTTCATTTAAGATTTATCCCCCTTTTCTAAAATTTGAGTGGCATAGTTAAGTGCCAAGTTTACTGCCTTGGTGACACCTTTTGAACTTATGGTAGCGCCTGTTACAGCATTGATTTCATTATTTGCGGCATTTGCCGAACCGTCTTTTTTAACCGATATGCCTTCTTTAAGTCCATTAAACTGAGAATACCAGTTAGCTTTTGTTACGTTTTGTCCAAGACCGGGGGTTTCGCCCGATGCATCGAGTATTTCTATTGCTATAACAGTACCGTTAGTATCAACGGCTGTCATAACCAAAATGTCGCCACCGTAACCCTTTGTTGCTACAGTGAATATGTAGCCTGCAACCGAACCGCCTTTTAGCGCAGTATTGTATTTTACTTCGGTTGATTCACCGGTTTCATCATTTTGAACGGTAATTACTTCTTCTTTAAATTCATCTGCCGAAATAAGTTTTTGCATTGCGGTATTTTTCTTTTGAATTTCAAGATTTGCAATTTTGTTTTTAGTAAGCATATTAGTGCCGCTAAGGGCCAAGGTTATAACCAAACAAATAATTACCAGTACAGAAGTAGGAATTACTATTTCGTCGGTTTTAAAGAATGATTTTACTTTTTCAATTATCTTATTCATTCTTAGCCACCTCCCGAGCACCAAATGGTTTAGAAAGTGTTAAACGATTTATATGTGGTGTAAGAATATTCATAAGCAGTATTGCGTATGATACACCTTCTGGGAGCAGACCAAAATTTCGAATAACGAACGTAAAAATACCGCAACCAACACCAAAGATAAGTTTGCCTAAATTTGTGGTTGGGCTTGTTACGTAGTCGGTAGCCATAAAGATTGCACCAAGCATAAGACCACCGCCAAAAATAGAAACTGTAAGACTAATGTCTTCTTTTGTAAAGAGATTTGAAATAAGTGTGGCAATAAGCACAGTACCTATAAATGATACTGGAATAATAGGTTTAATAACACGGCGTATCATAAGATATATACCGCCGATTATAAGCAAGAAGGAACAGGTTTCGCCAATAGCGCCCGAATGCATACCAAGGAACAAATTCCTAAAAGAGATGGTTGCGCCTGCCTCTGCCGCAAGCGGAGTAGCAGAGGTTGTAGCATCTGCCGCAGTGTAAAACCATTTTAAAGGCTCTGCATATGTAGACATTCTGCCTGCAAAGGATACAAGCAAAACAATACGTGCTGTCATTGCAGGGTTTGCAAAGTTAAAACCGAGTCCGCCAAACATTTGCTTTACAACAATTATTGCAACAACACTACCTATTGCAGCGATCCATACGGGAGTTTCAGAACTTAAGTTCATACCAAGCAAAAGACCGGTAAGCACTGCTGAAAAATCACCGATGGTTTGTTGCTTGTGTAAAAGCATGTTCCAAACGGCTTCTGCCGCAACGGCGGTGCCGATTGTTGTAATAAGTATAAGTAAAGCTTTCCAACCAAAGAGAATGCAGCCATAAATTGCGGCAGGCAAAAGTGCGATTATAACATCAGTCATTATGGTTCTTGTAGAATCTTCGTGCCTGATGTGTGGGGAAGAGGTAACCTTAAAAAGTTTACTCATTTACTTTTGCCTCCTTATCTCTGCTTTGGCGGTTCGCATTATCTGAGTGAGTGGGCGCTTTGCCGGACACACGTAAGAACAACATCCGCATTCCATACAGTAATTTGTGTTAAGTGAATTTAAAGATTCTTTGTTTCCTGTTCTAAGTGCCGTTTCTACCATAGCGGGATAAAGTGACATTGGACAGGTATCGGCACAACGACCGCAACGGATACAAGCTGTTTGAATTTCGGGTTTTGGGTCACGCATAGCAAGAATTGCGTTGTTGCGTTTTTCTAAAACAGAACTGTCACTTACTACCGGATTACCCATCATTGGTCCGCCCATAAGTATACGGTCGGTATTTTCAATATCGACACCAACAAAATCTAATATCTCTTTTATTGGAGTACCGATTGGCACAATCAGATTTTTTGGCTCCTGCACAGCAGTGCCGTCAACCGTTATACGTTTTGAAACAAGCGGCATACCGGTTGTTATAAAGCGGTAAAGTGTTGCAACGCTTGTAACGTTCATTACTATACAACCGACGTCACTTGGCAATTTGCCTGCAGGCAGTTTGCGACCTGTTGCCGAGTAGATGATAACCTTTTCGGCACCCTGTGGATACTTTGACGGCAGTTTCATAATTTTTACGCTGTCATCGTTATCACGGTGGTCAGCAGCTACCTTCATAAGAAGCTCAATAGCGATTGGTTTATTGCTTTCTACACCAATAACTACCTTTTCTATACCAAGCTTTTGCTTTATAAGATAAACACCTTCGATTACATCGTTAAGTCCTTCAACACATTCACGATAGTCGGATGTTATATAGGGCTCACATTCTGCGGCATTGATAATAAGAGTATCTATCTTAACATCTTTTGACGGAGAGAGCTTAACGTGGGTTGGGAAACCTGCACCACCAAGACCAACAAGTCCACAAAGCTTTGCAGCTTCTGCCAAGTCAGAAAAACTTTTTATTTCAAAAGGTTTTAAGTCAGGCTCTTTTTCCATTTTTCCGTCAGATTCAATCACAATATATTTTTGTAAAGTGCCGTTTCCGATTGTAAGGTCTTTAACATCACTTACTGTACCCGAAACGCTTGAGTGAACGGGTGCGCTCACAAAACCGCCCGCTTCACCAATTAAGGTACCTACAAAAACATTGTCACCTTTTTTTACAACAGGATTTGCAGGGGCGCCAATGTGTTGCGAGAGCGGTATGTATACAGTTTTTGGCGTAGGCATCACAACGGTTTCTGTTTCGGCCGTGTTTTTGTGATGCTCCAGGTGCATACCGCCACGAATTCGTTTTACGGGGCGCAAAATACTTTCAGGCAATTTCATACCTAACCTCCAAATAAAAATAAATCAAATGCAAATCGCATAATTCGCCATTTTTATATATTATATAGTATATAATTCAATAATACAAGCAATGTTAAAAACTTGACAAACATATTTGCTGGATGTATAATTTGAAAATGAAATTCAATTTCAAATTTGGTGATAAAAATGAAACAAAACAGCTATAATACAAAACAAAAGACAATTATTATGAATTGCATTACAAAACTCAAGGACAAGCATTTTACAATAGACAGCCTTTGTGAAGAAATGTTAAAAAACGGTGATAATGTGGGCAGAACCACTGTTTATCGTTTTGTGGAAAGATTATCTTCTGACGGTGTTTTACGTAAATATGCAGCGGCTTCGGGGGAGAGCGTATGCTATCAGTTTGTTGGTGAAGAGAACTCTTGCCATGAACATTTTCATTTAAAATGTGAAAAATGCGGCAGTCTTATTCATATGGACTGTCACGAGATGAATGAGCTTGCAAAGCATATAAAAAGTCATCACGGATTTTCGCTTAACCCATTTAAAACCGTTATATACGGAGTTTGTGAGGCCTGTGAAACAAAATGAAAAGAATAATAGTTTGTATTTTGTGTTTGGTTTTGTTATGCGGATGTACAGCAAACACTGATATAAAAAATGACACGGCTTTAACAGTGGTTACCACAATTTTTCCACTATATGATTTTGCACGTGCAATAGGCGGCGAAAACGTTGATGTAAAAATGCTTATAAAGCCGGGGAATGAAGTTCATTCTTATGACCCGTTACCGTCGGATATGAGCGCCGTTTATGAAAGTGATTTGTTTTTGTATATTGGCGGAGAATCGGACAAATGGGTGAATACTTTACTTGACGGACAAAAAATAAATTCACTTGCCTTAATTGATTCGGTAGAGCCTCTTCACAAAGAACACAGCGTGCATAATCACGGCCATAATCATATTGATGAGCACATATGGACTTCGCCCGACAATGCAGTTTTAATGTTAAGGGCAATTTGCCAAAAATTTGTTGAAGCAGATAGTAAAAATTCCGATATTTATAAAAGGAACTGCAATAATTATATTGAAAATATTAACCATGCTTCAAGCAAAATAAATCAAACGGTATCAGAATGTGAAAATCCATTTATTGTTGTAGCCGACCGCTTTCCGTTTGAATTTTTTACCGAGCAGTACGGCATAAATTATGAAGCGGCGTTTGACGGTTGTGCAGTAAGTACCGATATTAGTTTAAAAACAATGTCTCGACTTACTAAAACCATAAAAGACAAAAACGTTAAAGCTGTATATTGCACAGAACTTAGCAGTAAAAATATTGCCACTGCTTTAAAAGAAGAGCTTGGTGTAGAAATTATTGAACTTCATTCCGCTCATAATGTAAGTTTAGATGATTTTATAAACGGAATAACCTACGTTGATATACTTTATCGCAACAATACGGCACTTGAGAGGGGGTTGCAGTCTTGAACATTATAAAGGTTGATAATCTTTCGGCTTTTTACGAAAGTCGTCAGGTTTTTAAAGAATTGAATTTTGTTTTGCAAGAGGCAGATTATCTTTGCATAATTGGAGAAAACGGCTCCGGTAAAACGACACTTATGAAAATTTTGTTGGGACTTGGTATCAAACATAGCGGTACAATAAAGTTTGGTGGCTTTACTAAGAGAGAAATTGGTTGGTTGCCACAAAAAACACAACACCAAAAGGATTTTCCCGCAAGCGTAAAGGAAGTGGTTATGTCGGGATTTGCAGGAAGTGGTTTTTTTGGCTTTAAAAACAGCAAATTACAAAAAGAAGTTTATGCGAAAAATATGAAGCTTTTGGATATAGAAAACCTTGCCGAAAAGTCGTTTAGCGAATTATCGGGCGGTCAGCAACAAAAGGTGTTGTTGTGTCGTGCGCTTTGCGCCGCAAAAAAGGTTTTGTTGCTTGATGAGGCTGTAACAGGTCTTGATGAAACTTCAAGTGAAGAACTATATTCACTTGTGAAAAAACTTAACCAACAGGGACTTGCGATTGTTATGATAACTCATGATGTCACACGTGCTTTGTGTGATGCAAAACATGTTTTGTGCCTGTCGGACAATTCAAGTTTTTTTGGTAGTGTAGCGGAATATAATGCTTGGGTTAAGGGGGATATATAAATGAATTTTTTAATGCAGATTATATCCTATCCGTTTGCACAAAGGGCAATAATAGTTGGGATTTTATTGTCGGTAAGTGCATCGCTTCTTGGTGTAAATCTTGTTCTTAAACGCTTTTCTATGTTGGGGGACGGACTTTCGCACGTGTCGTTTGGTGCGGCGGCGGTAGGTTTGGCACTTGGGGTGGCGCCGTTACATTTTTCAATACCAATTGTTATAGTTGCGGCATTTTTATTGTTGCGTTTGAAGCAAAACAGTAAAATAAACGGTGATGCGGCAACAGCCATTGTTTCAAGCGGTGCTTTGGCTGTGGGCATTACGGTTGCAACCCTTACAACAGGAATGAATACCGATATCAGCAACTATATGTTTGGCAGTATTTTAGCGCTTGGAAAAGGTGAGGTTATTGTAGCAAGTGTTTGCAGTGCAGTAATAATAGCGGTATACGTTATTTTTTATAAAAAGATTTTTGCCACCGCTTTTGATGAGGACTTTGCCGCTGTTACGGGTGTTAAGGTAAAATGGTATAACAGCATAAATGCAGTGCTTACGGCTGTTACGGTGGTTATTGGTATGCGTGTTATGGGAGCGCTTCTTATTTCAAGCATAATAACCTTTCCGGCACTTTCATCTATGCGGATATGTAAGCACTATAAATGCACGGTAATTGTTGCGGCAGTGGTATCTATAATAGCCTTTTTGACAGGAATTTTATTGTCATTTGCGTTTGATATACCCGCAGGTGCGGCAGTGGTGCTTACCAATCTTACGGTGTTTATTATCTTAAGTCTTGTTGGAAAAGTAAAACAGATATAAAACAAAATTCCCCCTTTACAAAAGGGGGGAATTTTTATATACTGAATTTAGGAACAAATGTTTGAAAGGGTGTAAAAAATGGCAGAGCGAATAATACTGCATTGTGATCTTAATAATTTTTTTGCTTCGGTTTCGCTGTTGTCAAACCCCACGCTTTACGATATGCCTGTTGCTGTTTGCGGCAGTGTAGAAGCACGACACGGTATAGTGCTTGCAAAAAATGAAAAAGCCAAAAAATTTGGCGTAAAAACTGCCGAAGCTGTATGGGAGGCTAAGCGCAAATGTCCCGAGCTTGTTACACTTCCGCCCGATTATAAAAAATATCACGAATATTCACTTAAAGCACGGGAAATATACGCACGTTACACCGATTTGATAGAGCCGTTTGGTATAGACGAATGTTGGCTTGATGTTACGGGAAGCACCCTGCTTTTCGGCTCGGGTGAGCAGATTGCAAACAAAATAAGAGAAGATATAAAACGTGAACTGGGCATAACCATTTCTGTGGGTGTGAGTTTTAACAAAGTTTTTGCAAAGCTTGGCTCGGATATGAAAAAGCCCGATGCCGTAACGGTTTTAAGTCGTGATAACTTTAAGCAAAAGGTCTGGCCGCTTCCGGTAAACGATCTGCTTTTTGTTGGCAAGAAAACAGCTGAAAAGCTTAATCAAAACGGAATTTTTACCGTGGGCGACGTGACACAGTGTGACGATGAAATGCTTAATAGATTGCTTGGTAAAGCAGGTGCACAATTAAAACGATATGCGTTAGGCGAAGACAATTCACCGGTAATGCCGCCGCACGAAGACGATATGCCCAAAAGCATTGGTCGTACGGTAACACCGCCAAGCGATATTACAAATTCTGAAAACGTGTGGAAAATTTACATAACCGTTGCAGAAGAAATATCTGAAGTGTTACATAAAAAAGGTCTTTATGCTTCGACAATACAAGTGCATATCAGGGATGTTAATCTTAAAACAAAGGAATATTCACATACGCTTACCAATCCGTTAAACACGTCAATTTTGCTTGCACGGGAAGCAATGAAAATATTTGAAAAGAATTACAACTGGGCTATTCCGCTTCGCTCGGTAGGATTTAGGGTTACAAATTTAAAGGGAGAAAACGTTGCCTTTCAGACCGACCTTTTCGGAGAACAAAATGATGACCAAAAACAAGAAATAATTGAAAACTCCATTATAAACGTACGTAAAAAATTTGGCACAGATAGTCTCAAAAGGGGAACAAGCTGCGAAAAATAAACACCGTCTAAATAATATCAGGCGGTGTTTGTGATTTATTTTTCCACATATTTTTTTATAGCATTAAAAGATTCATCACTTATATGATGCTCAATTTTGCAGGCATCTTCAACTGCGGTGTCTTCGCTTACGCCAAGGCGCATCAACAGTTCAGACAGTACAGTATGGCGTTGATACATTTTTTCGGCAACCTCTATGCCGGCAGACGTAAGGGTGAGATAACCGTCCTTGTCCATAACTACAAATCCGCCTTTTTTTAGCAGGCTCATAGCTCGGCTGACACTCGGCTTTGAATAGCCCAGATATTCGCAAACATCTATAGAGCGGACATTACCCATTTTTTTGTTTAAAACGTAAATGGACTCGATATACATCTCGCCCGATTCTTGCAAACGCATAAAAACACCTCATTTGTATATATTATAATATCATACTTTAATACAAATTTCAAGTCGCACAAAATTTTGCAAAAAAGTTTCAAAAAGTTCTTGACAAATTGTGGAAACGGGTGTATTATGTTTGATGGTTAGCAAGGACTAACCAATATTTTATGCGTTTGAGTTAGCATAAACTAACCGAGGTGAAACAAATTGAATCTTACAACTGCAGTTGAGGGTAAAGAGTACATAATTAAAGATATCGTTACCGATGATGAAGAGTTGGATGCGTTTTTGTTTTCACTTGGTTGCTATAGTGGTGAGCCTATTACCGTGGTAACACATAAGAAAAAAACCTGCGTTGTATCTATAAAGGATAGCAGATACAGTATTGACAGTGCATTGGCTGCTGCAATCGAAGTTTTTGAATAAAAAATCAAAGCGACGGGCACAGCCGCTTATATTTTACTTGCGAGTTAGCGAAGGCTAACTGTGAATTATAAATTATCTTTTTACATATTTAAGGAGGAAGCAAGGATGAGAATTGCTTTGACCGGCAATCCAAACAGCGGTAAAACCACAATGTACAATGCTCTTACCGGACGTAACGAAAAGGTTGGTAACTGGGCGGGTGTTACCGTTGACAAAAAGGAAAGTCCAATTAAAAAAACCTACTATAATGGTGAAGAAAAACTGATTGCAGTTGACCTTCCGGGTGCATACTCGATGTCACCATTTACATCGGAAGAAAGCATTACCAGCACTTACGTAAAAAAAGAAAATCCCGATGTTATTATCAACATCGTGGATGCTACCAATCTTAGCCGTAGTCTTTTCTTTACAACACAGCTTTTAGAACTCCAAATCCCTGTAGTTGTAGCGCTTAACAAGAGTGACATCAACGAAAAGAAGGAAACTGTAATCGACGTAGCGGCATTATCAGAAAAATTGGGTTGTCCGGTTGTTGAAACTGTTTCTACTTCGGCAGACGGTCTTAAAGCGGTTATTGAAACTGCAGTATCAGTAGTTGGCAAAAAACAGACTGCTCCTTATGTTCAGGGCAATATTGACCTTACTGACAAAAAGGCTGTAGTTGAAGCCGATCGTAAGCGTGTTGATTTTGTAAACAAAATTGTAAAAGAAGTTGAAACACGTAAAATTCTTACCAAAGACAAAAATATTGGCGATAAGATTGACGCAGTGCTTACAAACAAATGGCTTGGTATTCCGATTTTTGCCGTTGTTATGTTGCTTGTGTTCCAAATTTCGCAAGCATGGGTAGGCCCCTGGATTGCAGAAGGATATGCATTTGAAGAGGGGGCAGGACTTGCAAAATTAATACCCGGTCTTGCAGGTGTTGAAATACCCGGTCTTGTAACACTTATTGAAATGTTCCAGGAATGGGTAGGTGGATTTATAACCAACCCATTGGTTTATGCAATTGTTGTTGATGGTGTTATTGGCGGTGTTGGTGCTGTTGTTGGTTTCTTGCCGCTTGTTATGGTAATGTATTTCCTGATAGCACTTTTAGAAGACTGCGGATATATGTCACGTGTGGCAGTTGTGCTTGACCCAATCTTTAAAAAGGTTGGTCTTTCGGGCAAATCGGTAATTCCGTTTGTTATTACAATTGGTTGTGCGGTGCCCGGTGTTATGGCAAGCCGTACAATAAGAAACGAGCGTGAACGCAGGGCCACTGCAATGCTTGCTCCATTTATGCCTTGCGGCGCAAAAATTCCTGTAATTGCGCTTTTTGCAGGCGCCTTTTTTGGTAATGCAGGCTGGGTAAGCGCTATTTGCTATCTTGCAGGTATTGCACTTATATTCCTTGGTGCGTTGCTTGTAAATAAGGTTGCAGGACACAAAATTCGCAAATCTTTCTTTATTATAGAGCTTCCCGAATATAAGGTTCCTTCGCTTTGGGGTGCATTTAAGTCAATGTGCTCTCGTGGTTGGTCATATATTGTAAAAGCGGCTACAATAATTCTTCTTTGTAACACTGCAGTTCAGCTTATGCAAACATTTACCTGGAAGTTTACCGAGGCTAACGAAGCCGCCAGCGATTCAATACTTGCTTCAATTGCGGGTCCATTTGCTTATTTGTTAGTACCAATTGTTGGTGTGCTTTCCTGGCAGCTTGCTGCAGCCGCAGTTACAGGCTTTATTGCAAAAGAAAACGTTGTTGGTACACTTGCTGTTTGCTTCTCAATAACCAATTTTATTGATACCGATGAATTGGCACTTGTTGGTGGTGCAAATGAAGTTGCGGCCGTTATGGGTCTTACAAAGGTTGCAGCTCTTGCGTACCTTATGTTTAATCTATACACTCCTCCTTGCTTTGCGGCTATTGGTGCTATGAACGCTGAAATGAAGAGTGCAAAATGGCTTTGGGGAGGTATCGGTCTTCAGCTTGCAATAGGTTATACAGTTGCTTACTTTATTTACACAATAGGTACACTTATTACTGCACCTGCCTCACTTAACGTTGTTGCCGCTATTATTGGCCTTGTTGCAGTGCTTTGTATGGCAGGAATTGTGATAGCGCTAATTATTAATACAAACAAAAAATTAAAGGCAGAATACGCTTTAAAGGCAGCGAAAAAAGAAGCCGTTAAATAAAGGTGATGTTTATGGGTATAGGCGATTATATAGTGATTGCAATAGTTGCTCTTATAGTTGTTGCAATTATAATATATCTTGTAAGACAAAAGAAAAAAGGTGTTAAATGCATTGGTTGTCCTTCAGGCTGTAAGGCTTGTGAAAATGCAAAAAGCACAGTTTCGTGCTGCTGTGGTTGTAATATGCAACAGAATTACGAAGATAAAACGGAATAAACATACACCGAAAATCTCTTATGGACTATTATGTCTATAAGAGATTTTTGGTAAATATTTGATTTGTTCACAATTATATGATAATATTATATAGTAAGAAAACATACAGGGGGGCTATATATGAAAACAAAGGTAAAACACAAGCGTGGCATACCGTTTCCAACACATATAGTTTTTTCTGCTGTATCCCTTATTGTGCAGATTGTGTTTTTTGTCGCTATGATGCAAGGACTTTCGGAGCATTATTTTTTTGTTAATATACTTTGTACGGTGCTTGCAATTGTTACAGTTTTTTATATTGTTAATCGTAGCGGTAAGCCCAGTTATAAAATACTATGGATCATATTTATTCTTGCGGTACCAATTTTTGGTGTTACGGCATATATGCTTTTGGGTGGCGGTCGTGTTTTTCCGCACGTTAAGCGTAAAATGCAAAAATGTGAAGATAAATACTTAATGCAACTTGATAACGATGATGACACACACGAAACATTGCGTTATAGCGATGGATTGCACTCACGTCAGGCGGACTACTTAACACTTGAATCAGGATATCCGCTTTATAAAAATTCATCCTGTGAATTTTTGGCGCCCGGCGAGGAGTTTTTGCCAAGATTTTTAGAAGAACTCGAAAAGGCACAACACTATATTTATATAGAGTTCTTTATTCTTGCCGAGGGTAAGATGTGGTCGGCAATAAGTGATATATTAGAACGCAAGGCTCAGGACGGTGTTGAAGTAAAAATATTATTTGATGATTTTGGTTCAATCAAACGTCAAAATAAAACGTTTATAAATCGCCTTAGAAAAAAAGGTATAGAGGTTGCGCCTTTTAATAAAATTCGTCCTTCTATGGATATTTTTATGAATAATAGAAATCACCGTAAAATTGTTGTAATAGACGGTAAGGTTGCGGTGACAGGCGGAATTAATATTGCAGATGAATATATAAACGAATTTAAACGTTTCGGATATTGGATGGATTGTGCGGTAATAATAAAAGGCGATGCAGTTAAAAGCTTTTTGGCTATGTTTTGCAGTACGTGGGAATTTACAACAGGCAAGTCTATCGACATAGGTGCACATATGTGTGAAGAAGGAGTACTTGAAAAGGGCTTTTTGCTTCCGTATGCCGACGGTCCGCTTGATAATAAAAATCCTGCAGAAGGTATATATATGCAGATTATTAACTCTGCGCAAAGATATGTTTATATTGCGACTCCGTATCTTATTATTGATAACTCTATGAAGGAATGTCTTAGCCTTGCGGCAAAATCGGGAATAGATGTGCGAATTATTACACCACATATACCTGACAAGTGGTATGTGCATCCCGTGACGCAGTATAATTATTATGATTTGCTTGAGGCGGGTGTTAAGATTTACGAATACACACCCGGATTTATTCATTCAAAGTTTTTTGTGTCGGATGACAGTGTGGCTACAGTGGGAACCGTTAATATGGATTATCGCAGTTTTATAATGCACTTTGAGTGCGGCGTTTGGATGTGCGGGAATAAAACGGTTTATGATATTAAGGATCACTTTAACCGTCTTTTGCTTCATTGTGAAGAGATAACACTTAAAAAGATGAAAAAATCTTCTGTTTTTACAAGGCTTAAAAGGGCGATTCTTCATTTATTTGCGCCCTTTATGTAAAAAATACTTGACTTTTTGGTTAAAAAGTTGGATTATTAATATATATAGATAAAAAATAGGAGGCTTATTATGAAAAAGTTTTTGAAAATATTTGGTATTTTTGCTGCTGTATTTACTGCAGTACTTGGCGCACTTGCGGTTTTTGATTATTTCACACAGAAAAACCGAATTAAAAATGGATATCTTGAATGCGACGTTGCTGATGGCGAAGTTGTTGTTGATGAAGATTAATTTTTATGGTTTTGAAGCGACTGATTTTCAGTCGCTTTTTTCTTTGTCATAAAAATGCTTATATGCGAATACAATTAAGTAAAAAGTTTTTTGGAGAGTGTATTGTATATGGAGCATAAAAATCTTAAAACAAGTATTTATAGCCTTGATAAAGTTTTTAACGATTGCGCAGAGCAACCGATTGATATTGATTTTACATTGCCTGACTACTGTCCCGATATATCAAAGATATTAAAATGCAAAGCAGTGCCACGCATTTCGTCAAAATCAGTTAGTGGAAATTGTGTTTCGGTAGAAGGATGCGCTACGGTGACGGTTATTTATTGTGGGGACGATAATAATATCAGTTCTTACGAATATCTGTATCCTTTTTCAAAAAAATTTGATGTTGATGGCGATACCGTCGGCACAATAATAGACGCCAAAACAAAGTGTGAGTACATAAATTGTCGTGCTGTAAGTGGTAGAAAAATAGATATTCACGGTGCAGTAAGTGTAAATATATCGGTTTTTAAACGCAATTTTAGTGAAGTTATATCCGATTATGATGATTGTAACATAGAACTTTTGCGTGAAAGCGTACCCGCCACAGTACCGATTGGAATAGCGGATAAATATCTTATAATAGAAGAGGAAATAGATTTAGGCGCAGGGCAGCCCGATGTTAGATGTGTTGTAAGATATGATGCGGAACCGACGATAACCGACAATAAAATAATTGCCGGAAAAACGGTGGTATCTGGTGAATTGAATATAAAGATTTTGTATTCACCAGAAAATGACGACGGTGTGCAAACGGTGCGTTGCAAACTGCCTTTTAGTCAAATGCTTGAAATAGAGGGAATAACCGAACAATGTGACTGTGAGTCAAAGGTAAGCATTGCTCATCTTGAAATTAAACCACGTGTTACACAAACGGGTGAATGCAGACAGCTTCTTTTATCGGGCAAGTTGTTGATTACGAGTGAATGCTGCTGCAACAATGATATTGATGTTGTAATAGATGCTTATTCCAAAAGGTACGAAGCAGACATTTATAAAAAAGAGGTTTGCTTTAATAAAATTGTGGAGAATTTTAATCAATCCTTTAGTTGTAAAAAAACATTTGAGTTTAGCGAGGGTGCAATTTCATCGGTATGTGATATGTGGTGTGATGTGAAAGCCAATTCGGTAAAATTTTTAGATAATAAAATGCTGGTAAACGGAACGACTACAGTTTTTATAATTGCTCAAGATAACAATATGGTTCACAATTTTTATGAAAAAACAGTTGATTTTGAGTATGCGCATGCCTTTGACACACAAAATGATTGTAGTTATAAATGCAACCCTGATATTACGGTAAGGAACCTAAACTATACTATTATTGATGGTGGAAATGTTGAATTAAGAATAGAACTTAACATATGCGCTGCAATTTATAGATGTAGCAAACTGCCGCTTATTACCGATATAAAAATTGATGATAAAAAAATAATATCAAGAGAAAATCAATCGGCAATGACACTCTATTTTGCCGAATCGGGCGAAAAAATATGGAATATTGCACGCAAGTATTTTGCAGATGCACAAGAGATAAAGCAAATAAACGAAATTAACGAAGATGTATTATCGTGTGATAAAATGCTTTTAATTCCAACAATATAACTAATGCCGTGCCTGTGCTTTTGTTTACAGGTACGGCAATTATTGTTTCTTGACAGTTTAATGTTTTTGTTATAAAATAGTAGTATATACTTACAATGAGGGGTATTATGAAAGAAAGAAAGAAATTATTAAATCGAGGATTTATTGCAAAAACTCTGCTTTTAATTTACGATGCATTTATAGTTAATTTTTCTTATTTTCTTGCGCTTTGGTTTAGATACGATTGTAATATTAGCGAATTGATTAACGGGTCGCACCATGTTACGGATGCGCCGATTTATTTTGAAGCATGGATTAAGTTTATTCCTATAAACACATTAGCATGCTTGCTGATATTCACATTATTTAAACTTTATCGAAGCGTATGGACGTTTGCTTCATATCGTGAATTCTTTAACGTCGCATATGCTTCGTTAATATCATTTGTTGTGCATGCGGTAGGAATTACACTTATATTTAATCGTATGCCGATTACGTACTATTTCTTCGGTGCACTTATACAGTTCATAATGGTGCTGTTGGTTCGTTTTTCGTACCGTTTTATACTGCTTGAACGTAGTCGACGTGCCGTGGCACGCTCGAAAAAATCATCACGTGTTATGTTGGTGGGAGCAGGCGCTGCCGGCAGAATGGTGCTTCATGATATGAATATGGCCACAGACGGTAAAGATAACGTTGTTTGCTTGGTAGATGACAATCCCCATAAAATAGGCAAATATATTGACGGATTGTGCATTTCGGGTAATCGTTACGATATACCCAATTTGGTAGAAAAATTCAACGTTGATAAGATTTATATTACTATACCAACTATAACTCCTGCTGATAAAAAGGAAATTCTTGAAATCTGTAAGGAAACCGATTGCGAGCTTAAAATTCTACCGGATATATATGAGCTTCACGATGAAAAGGTAGGCAAGAGCACGTTGGTAGAGGTTGATATTGAAGACCTTTTGGGTCGTGACCCAATCGTTGTAGATATGGGCGAAATATTTACCTTTTTACAAGAAAAAACCATACTTGTAACGGGTGGCGGCGGATCCATTGGCAGTGAGCTGTGCCGTCAGATTGCCGACCATAATCCTCGCAAGCTTATTATTTTTGATATTTACGAAAACAATGCCTATGATATTCAACAAGAGCTTTTAGAAAGTCATCCCGAACTTGATTTGACTGTGCTTATTGGCTCGGTGCGTGACAGCCGCAAGATTTTTGATGTTTTCAGTGAATATAAGCCACAGGTTGTTTATCATGCGGCGGCTCACAAGCATGTGCCGCTTATGGAGCATAGTCCACAGGAAGCTATAAAAAACAACGTTCTTGGTACATATAAAACCGCCTATGCCGCAGCGCTCAACGGTTGTGAACGTTTTGTACTTATTAGTACCGATAAGGCTGTTAATCCAACCAATATAATGGGGGCCAGCAAACGTCTTTGCGAAATGGTTATACAGTCTTTTGACCGTGTTATTAAAGAAGGTAAGTTTGAAAAATTATATCCTTTATATGAGCATGATGACCGTGAGGTTGAGGACCGTTTTGTTCACTGTGGCTCTAATATAAAAACCGATTTTGTGGCAGTACGTTTTGGTAACGTTTTGGGTTCTAACGGTTCGGTGGTTCCTGTATTTAAAAAGCAAATCGCAAAGGGCGGACCTGTAAAGGTTACGCATCCGGATATAATAAGATATTTTATGACCATACCCGAGGCTGTAAGTCTTGTGCTTCAGGCGGGTACATATGCCGCCGGTGGAGAAATTTTTGTGCTTGATATGGGAGCACCTGTAAAGATTGACACCCTTGCACGAAATCTTATAAGACTTTCAGGATTTAAGCCCGACGTTGATATCAAGATTGAATATACAGGCCTTCGTCCGGGTGAAAAGCTTTATGAAGAGCGATTGATGGAAACCGAAGGGTTGCGTACAACGCCCAACAAGCTTATAAGCATATGTAATCCGATTGACTTTGATGCTGACCAATTGTTTGATAATATTGAAAAATTAATGCATATATGCTATGAAAGGCCTGAAGATGTAAAGGGCTTTGTAGAGGAGATAGTGCCGACGTATCATCCTGCAGGAGAACACGGCACGACCGAAAAGTCTGAGGCATATGAAGAGCAGCTAAAGGCTATGGCGACAACCAAATAAAACATAAGACCCACAAACATTAAGTTTGTGGGTCTTTTTTTAATCAAAAAAATCTTTGATTTTATCAACAAATGACTTGCGTTTTTTGTAGTTTTTGGCGTCGGTAACCTTATCAAATTCTTTTAATTTTTCTTTTTGTGCTCTGGATAAATCACGTGGTATTTCAACAATTATTTTAACGTACTGGTCACCACGGCCTGAGTAGTTAAGACGCTGAATACCTTTGCCTTTAAGTTTGAATTCGTCACCGGGCTGTGTGCCTTCGTGAATGGTGAATTTAACCTTGCCGTCAAGAGTAGGAACAATTATTTCATCGCCCAAAGCTGCCTGAGCAAAGGTTATTGGAATTTCGCAGTAAACGTCATAACCGTCACGTTCAAATATTGGATGTGGACGAACATTTACGTTAACACGCAAATTACCCGAAGGACCACCATTTGTGCCTGCATCACCACCGCCACGAACAGATATAACCTGACCGTCATCAATACCCGCAGGTATTTCTATTGTTTGTTCTACGGTATGACGGATTCTGCCTTTACCTGCACAGGTATGACAGGGGTTTTCAATAACCTTACCGGAGCCATGACAATGATTACAAACGGTTTGTGTTTGTATTTGACCGAATGGTGTACGCTGTACCGAACTTACGTGTCCGCTACCGTGACAAACAGGACAAGTTTTAGATGTAGTGCCCTTTTCACAACCTGTACCGCCGCAGTCGGAGCAATTGTCAATCTTGGTTACTTTAATGGTCTTTTTACAGCCTTTAGCCGCTTCCTCAAACGAAATGTTTACAGAGGAAGAAGCGTCGTTGCCACGTTTTGGTGCGTTGGGGTTTGCCTTTCTGCCGCCGCCAAAGCCACCGCCAAAAAAGCTACCAAATAAATCACCAAGATCACCAAAATCATTAAATCCGCCAAAGCCACTGCCACCGTATCCACCATAGCCGCCGCCTGCACCAAAGTTGGGGTCAACACCGGCGTGACCAAACTGGTCATAGCGAGCACGTTTTTCTTTATCCGACAGCACCTCGTATGCTTCGTTTACTTCTTTAAAGTTTTTTTCGGCAACCTTATCGTCGGGATTAAGGTCAGGATGGTACTTTTTAGCAAGTTTTCTGTATGCTTTTTTAAGTTCGTCCTCGCTTGCTGATTTATCAACACCAAGGACTTGGTAATAATCTCTTTTATCTTCTGCCACAGATATTCTCCTAAAATTTATGTACGGTGCGGCATAAAGCCGCACCATAACATTTTAATTATTTATTTTCGTCAACGTCAGTAAAGTCTGCTTCGTAAACATTGTCTTCGGGTTGAGCGTTAGCGTCAGCAGGATTGCCGCCTGCAGCTGCCTGTGCTTCTGCCGCTGCTTTGTAAACCTTTTCGCTGATTGCAAAAATTTCTTTTTGAAGTTCTTCCTGGCGAGCCTTGATAGCATCAATGTCTTCACCCTTAAGCGCTTCTTTAAGAGCTTCTTTTGCAGTCTCAATTTTATTTTTTTCTTCTTCTGAAAGCTTATCGCCGAACTCGGTAACGGTTTTTTCGGTCTGATAAATCATTTGGTCAGCGTTGTTGCGAACATCAACTGCTTCACGACGCCTTTTATCCTCAGCAGCATAAGCCTCTGCTTCTTTAACTGCCTTATCAATATCGTCTTTTGACATATTGGTATTTGATGTGATTGTAATATCGTTTTCTTTACCTGTGCCAAGGTCTTTTGCAGAAACGTGAACGATACCGTTGGCATCTATATCAAAAGTAACTTCAATTTGGGGGATACCACGTGGAGCAGGAGCAATTCCGTCAAGGTGGAATACACCGAGAGTTTTGTTGTCCTTTGCAAATTCACGTTCACCCTGTAATACGTGAACTTCAACAGAAGTCTGACCGTCAGCAGCGGTTGAGAATATCTGACTCTTTTTGGTAGGAATGGTTGTGTTACGTTCAATAACCTTTGTTGAAACGCCACCCATTGTCTCAATACCAAGGGAGAGTGGTGTAACGTCAAGAAGGAGAAGACCCTTAACGTCGCCGCCTAATACACCGGCCTGAAGTGAAGCACCAAGCGCTACACATTCGTCGGGGTTGATGCCCTTGAAGGGTTCTTTGCCCATAAAGTTTTTAACTGCTTCCTGAACAGCAGGAATTCTTGATGAACCGCCAACCATAAGAACTTTGTTGATTTCTGATTTATCAAGACCTGAGTCAGATAGTGCCTGACGAACAGGAGCCATAGTAGCTTCTACCAAATCTGCAGTAAGCTCGTTGAACTTTGCACGGGTAAGGGTTGTTTCAAAGTGCTTAGGACCTGCCTGGTCTGCAGTAATGAAGGGGAGATTGATGTCGGCAGTTGTCATACCGGAAAGGTCAATCTTTGCCTTTTCAGCCGCTTCTTTAACACGCTGCATAGCCATTTTGTCATTTGAAAGGTCGATGCCCTGTTCTGCTTTGAATGTGCTTACGATATAATCCATAACACGCTTGTCAAAATCATCGCCACCAAGCTTGTTGTTGCCGGCTGTAGCAAGTACTTCTTGCACGCCGTCGCCCATTTCGATAATAGATACGTCAAATGTACCGCCGCCAAGGTCATAAACCATAACCTTTTGATCTTCTTCCTTGTCAATACTGTATGCAAGTGCTGCAGCGGTAGGCTCGTTGATTATACGCTTAACCTCAAGACCTGCAATTTTGCCTGCGTCTTTGGTAGCCTGACGTTGTGCGTCGGTAAAGTAAGCAGGAACGGTAATAACTGCCTCGGTTACTGTCTGGCCAAGATAGCTTTCGGCGTCTGCTTTAAGTTTTTGCAAAATTATTGCAGAAACCTCTTGTGGTGTGTATTTTTTGCCGTCAATTTCAACGTTGTAGTTTGAGCCCATTTCACGTTTGATAGAACTAATGGTTCTGTCGGGGTTGGTAATAGCCTGACGCTTTGCAACCTGACCTACCATTCTTTCGCCTGATTTTGAAAAAGCAACAACCGAAGGGGTAGTGCGTGCGCCTTCTGCGTTAGCGATAACTACAGGTTCGCCGCCTTCCATAACGGCTACGCAAGAGTTTGTTGTACCTAAGTCAATACCAATAATTTTTCCCATGATAAAAATCCTCCTAAGAATTATGATTGTAATAATTTGTTTGTTTATTAATTTGCAACCTTTACCATTGCGGCTCGGATTACAGTGTCACCAATTTTATAACCTTTTTGCAAAACATCAACAATTTCATTTTCGCCAAAATTGTCATCTTCAATATGCATTACTGCTTCGTGGAAATTGGGGTCAAACTGGTCGCCCGGTTTGGCAATCTCCTCAATATTCATATTGGTCGTAATGGCTTCGAATTGTTTTACTATCATTTCAATACCTTTAATATAGTCGGCACTACCGTGGTCGGCGGCAGAGGCACGGTCTATATTGTCAAGTATTGGCAGTAGTTGTTTTATAAGCCCTGCTTTTGCAAATTCAGCAATGGTCGCCTTTTCACGTTCGGTACGCTTTTTGAAGTTGTCGAACTCTGCAGCAGTACGCATAAGCTGATCGTTTTTAGCATCCAACTCAAGTTTTAATGCCTCAAGTTCGGAATTTTTCTTTGGCTTTTTCTTTTCTTTTTTAACTGTTTCCTGAGTTTCAGTTTCAGGAATTTTTGTTTCTTCGCTCACCTTTTAATCCTCCCAAAACAAAATTTGACTTTCCCTTACCTTTGTTCTGTAATGCTATTATAACCCAAAAAATTCAAAAGTCAATAGTTTTTTCAAAAAAAGTTTGACTTTCCCTGACCTTTTACAAATTGTTCACATTTTTTACCATTTTGAAATGTTATTGACTTTAAAATAATATAATGATAAAATACAAATATAAAGGAGTTGACGGCTATGAAAAAGTTAATTGCACTTATATTATGTATATGTATAGCGTTATGTCTTTGCGGTTGTAACAATACAGAAAACTCATCAAGCGATACGGTGTACACCGAATATGAGGAGATTATTATGGATGGTTCAGGCAATATAGTTTCCGGTAGTAGCGGTACTGTGTCAGCAGGAAGTAATCAACAGACTACAAGCAGTGGCGGTAATACCGGCACAACATCAAGCAATGCTGTAAAAATTGATTATAATACCGTAGTTGAAGTTGATATTTGTGACGATGTTATACGTAGTTATCTTAGTGCCACAGACCCAGCAAAACAATTCTACTGGCTTAATGCATATAGCGGAACCCGCTATGATAATCAATATTTATCACTCGACTGGAATATGACCGGTGGACCATATACCGTTTATTTTTCTGAAAATTCTGATTTTAGCAATGCTACCACTATTCAGACAATGTCAGGCACTATAAAGAGTACTATATTAGTACCGGGTAAAACATATTACTGGAAGGCTGTAGGCGCCTTTTCACCCGATGTTGTCGGCGGCGGTAAAATTAAGGTAAAAAATGCACCTGTACGTTGGATACAGATTGATGGTACAGGTAACGTTCGTGACATGGGTGGTTGGAAAACCACCAGCGGTAAAACAGTAAAATATGAAATGCTTTATCGTGGACAAAAACTTGAGGGTGTTACTGCAAGCGGTCTTGCTACTATAAAACAGTTAGGACTTAAAACCGAACTTGACCTACGTTATGAGAGCCAAAAATATCAAACACCCGGCACCGGTATGAACTATCAGTTTATTGAAACACCCGGACAGTATGACAGCGTAATGAAGGTTAAGCCCGAAGTATTTAAAGCAAGTTATAAACAAATATTTAATCTTCTATCTAACGAGAGCAACTATCCTTTTTATGCGCACTGTAATGCAGGCGCTGACAGAACAGGTACATTCGCATTTATTGTAAACGGAGTTTTGGGTGTACCATATGAAGATTTAACCCGTGATTTTGAGCTTACGTCTTTTTCATCCAGTGGTAAGCGTTGGCGTGGCAAGGGTTTAGGCGGCACATTTTCTGCAAATGATGATGTTATGCAAGAGGATAGCAGCAATACTGTTGCTTGGGGCAGACTTTATAAAGAAATGATGGCTTACGGCTCTAAAAACGGTTGCACAACACTTGAATCTTCGATTGAACACTGGCTTATAAATTACATAGGTGTCCCCAAAGATCAGATTGACAGTTTTAGAAGAATAATGCTTAAATAAAAACAAAAAAATAAAAGGGTTGGAAATTTTCCAACCCTTTATTTTTATCTTTGTTTTTATGCTCTTTTTGAAAGAACGTTTGCTTCGTATTCCTGAACCTTGCTAAACCATTCACCATCAGCGGGAACACCACAGCATTCGCAGTAGTAGTTCCAGATATCGCCAAACGGTAATGTTTTAACCTCTTCGCTTCTTACCATAAGCTCGGTATAATTGCCGCTATCCTGCAACTGCTTAAGAGCAGCGTTTGGTGTAAGCATTGCCATAAGCAAAGCCTTTTGCCAACTGCGAAGACCAACGGTCCATGCAGCAATACGGTTGATACTTGCATCAAAATAGTCAAGCGCCATATAAACTCGATCAAATGCGTCGCAACGAACAATTTCCTTTGCCATCTCACGTGTTTCATCGTCAAAAAGCACTACGTGGTCAGAGTCCCAACGGATAGGACGGGTGATATGTAATGCGATTTCGGGGAAGAAGGCGAGAAGGGCAGGGATTTTGTCAGATACAACCTCTGTTGGATGATAGTGGCCGTTATCCATAAGTGGTAAGCAACCGTCATGTGTTGCGGCAAATGTGAGTGAAAATTCTGCAGAACCTACGGTATAAGCCTCTACACCGATACCAAACACCTTTGATTCAACACAAGGCTTAACAAGATTTTTATCAAATGGTTCTGACAAAATTGCTTCGATTGATTCTTTGTATCTTACACGAGGACCCATTCTGTCAGCAGGGATATCTTTAAGACCGTCGCCTGTCCAGATGTTCATAACACAGGGTATACCTGTTTCTTCGGCAAAGTACTGTGAAATACGAACACAAGCCTTGCCGTGCTCGATCCAGAAATCACGGATTGCTTTATCTGGGCTTGAAAGTGTAAGGCCGCTGTCAGCCATTGGGTGTGAGAAGAAGGTTGGGTTAAAGTCAAGACCCATACCGTGTTTTTTTGCAAAATCAACCCATTTTTTGAAGTGCTTGGGTTCTAACTTGTCACGGTCTACAAATCCATCCTCAAAAATAGCATAGCAAGCGTGAACGTTAATTTTTTTCATACCGGGGCAAAGTGATATAACCATATCCATATCTGCCATAAGCTCTTCAGGTGTGCGTGCTTTACCGGGGTAGTTACCTGTGGTCTGGATACCGCCGGTAAGAGGACCGTCGTGGTCAAAGCCGATAACGTCGTCACCCTGCCAGCAATGAAGTGATACGGGTTGCTTTTTAAGTGTTTCGATAACGGTGTCTACATCAATACCAAGCGCCGCATATTGTTTTTTTGCTTCTTCTAATCTGCTCATTTTTATTCTCCTAAAATTAAAGTTTTGAACAACCGTGACAGTTTACAAGCGCATCAATTTTTTGACCTGCTTTACATAGCGGGCATTCGTGTGGCTTGTAGTTTTGGTAGTCAGGAAGATCGTTGGGATTAAATACTGAATTTACAGGTATGCCTGCACGTTCCTTACGGGTAGCAAAGATAGAACAAATGCCTGCAACCTGACCGCCATAGTATTTAACGGCATCAACTGCGGCTTCTACCGTACGGCCGGTTGCGACAGATACCGCAAGAATAAGCACGTGCTTGCCCTGAATCATAGGAACGATGTTGTCACGGAACAAAAGCTGACTGGATCCTGTGATTTCGGGGGTTACAACATAAATTGTCTGGTGTGCATTCATATTAGCGTAATTTGACTCTGTAAGGCGGCTTGCAAGACAAGCACCTACAACCTCCATACCATCAAGGCACAAAATAGTATCAACTATTGTGTTGGTGCGATAATAACTGCAAAGTTCTTCGGCAACAGCACGAGCCTCTGATAAACGTGATTTTTGAGCAACAACGTCTATATAATAGTTGCTGTGACTATTGCTTGTAGCAAAGTGACCTTTACATACACGCAAGAACAAATCCTTACGTTTGGTTTCAATTTTCATTGTGTTAGAAGTTGGCATAAAATAGTCCTCCTAATTTTATATAGAATTATTTTACAATAAATTATTTACAATTACAAGTGAATTATTGATTTTTTTATAAATTTGTTGTATGATGTATAAGGAGAAAATTGGTGAATTTAGCGATTATGAGGTGATGCTGTGGTAGGCTTTTTAACAAGTGGCGCTTTTGTAAATTTTATCCTTGTTATAATAGGAAGCAGCATTGGTATGTTGCTACGTCGAGGAATACCCGAAAAGGTGCAAAAAACATTGGTGTCGGCTGTGGCACTTTGTGTTTTGTACATAGGTATTACAGGATTGTTCGAGGAAAACATAAACGTGCTTATTGTTATAATATCTATGGCATTGGGCGCAATTGTTGGTCAACTTATAGATCTTGACCGCCTTGTAAACCTTTTGGCGCAAAAGATAGAAGCAAAGGTAAAAAAGGACAACGGCAAAAGCGGCAAGATTGCCGAAGGCTTTGTCAGCGCAACTCTGCTTTTTTGTGTTGGTGCTATGACTGTGGTAGGCTCTATTGATTCGGGAGTTTCGGGAGATAATACCACCCTTTATTCAAAATCGGTGATAGATTGTATCTCTTCGGCGGTGTTGGCATCGTCATTGGGTTTTGGAGTTATGCTGTCTTCGCTTGGTGTAATTGCTATTGAAGGCGGTCTAACACTACTTGCTCATGTTGTGCAACCCGTACTTACAACCGAGGTGGTAGCTCATATATCGGTTATAGGTTCACTTCTTATAATTGCAATAGCACTTAATATGCTTGAAATTACAAAAATAAAGGTTATGAACATAATACCGGCGGTATTTTTACCGATATTGTTGTGTTTATTTATGTAAAGGAGTCAAAATATGAAAAACAGAACAAGAAGACAAAAGGCAATTATTCGCAGAAGAATATTTATAGCGTCATTATCTGTGATACTGGCGGCTGTGATAGCGCTGTTGTCTATAGTTGTTGTATCGGTTGTAAATAATATAGGTAACAATTCAAGTAGTTCAATTGTAGAAAGTTCGGTTGAAGTTAAACCGGAGCCAAAAACGGCAACCATTATAAACACGGGAGATATTTTGGTGCACACCCCTGTGCTTGGAGGTGCTAAAACGGCTGACGGTAATTATGATTTTTCTGCATTTTTTATTGAAAGCGAAAAGTATTTTAAAGCGGCAGATTATGCAACAGTAAATTTTGAGGTAACACTTGGCGGTAATGAAAAACAGCGTTTTGACGGTTATCCTATGTTTAATACGCCCGACAGTATTCTTGATACCATAAAAAACAGCGGTATTGATATGGTTACAACCGCAAACAACCATTGCTATGATACGGGTTATGACGGACTTATACGTACAGTGCAGCAAATGAAGCTTAACGGCATTGATTTTATTGGCACAAAGGAATTTGAAACCGACCCGACATATCTGGTTAAAGATATAAACGGTATAAAGATTGGTATGGTGGCATTTACTTATGAAAATGCCGCTGCTGCCGGCAGAAAATCAATAAACGGCAACCTTGTACGTCAAGAAGCAAATAATTTAATAAATTCGTTCAGCTATGAAAGAATAGATGAATTTTACACACAGGCGCAGTCGGTTGTTGATGGTATGAAAAACGACGGTGCAGAGGCATTTGTGTTTTATATGCACTGGGGTGAGGAATATCAGCTCACTCCAAACAAGTGGCAAAAAACCATTGCGCAAAAGCTTTGTAATATGGGCGTAGACGTTATTGTTGGTGCACACCCACACGTTGTACAACCGATAGAGCTTTTGCACTCTGAAGATAGCCAAAACACTACAGTTTGTATTTACTCTATGGGTAATTCCATTTCAAATCAGCGTCAAGAGCTTATGGATTCTTGTCCGTCAGGACATACCGAAGACGGTGTGCTGTTTAGCTATACATTTACAAAAGACAGTGACGGTGTTGTTAGCCTTACAGGTGTTGACGTTATTCCAACCTGGGTAAACAAATATCCCGGCGGCAGTGGTTATCAATATACAATGTATCCGCTTGAAACGGCCAATATGGCAAATGATTATCAGTTTGGTGCGGCGGCGCTTCGAAAAGCTATGGCATCGTTTGAGCGCACCAAAAAGCTGGTAGCACCCGGTCTTACCGAATGCCAGAAATACTTGGGTTGCAAGGTTCGTTTTGAAGATATAGTGACCGAAAATTCTTCTAATCAATCGGCAAGCGGCGATACTTCTTCAAAAGAGCAGACAAGCAGCACAAATTCTTCAAAAGAACAGGAGAGCTCAAATGCCTCAAATTAATGTATTGTTGGCCGACCTTAAAGTCAGAATAGAGCATACATATGATTATATGCCTCAGTTTTGCAAGGATTATATAGCACAGTTTGACAATGCAGATATAGTTGCCAAGGCGAGCGAGAAAGCAATTTTAAAAGAGAAAGAATTGGTGCCTAAAGCGCCGATTAGCGCTTGTGAAAGCTTGTGCATTTATCGTGCTATTGCCGAAAAACTGCCACAGTTTGACCGATTTGTTTTTCACGGGGCGGCTATAGAATATGACGGCAATGCATATCTTTTTACAGCCCCCAGCGGCACAGGCAAGACAACCCATATAAATCTATGGAAAAAGTATCTTGGCGATAAAGTGGATATTATAAACGGTGATAAACCCATTGTTTATATGGGTGATGACGCCGTGGTTTACGGAACACCCTGGGCAGGCAAAGAGGGGTATCAGCGTAATGCAAGTGCACCGATAGCGGCAATATGCATTATAAAGCAGGGCAAGACAAATAAAATAGGACGCCTTGAAAAAACTGCCGCTGTAAACCACCTTATGCGGCAGGTTTATATGCCGCAAAATGCTACTGCGCTTTCAAACACGCTTGCGCTTATTGGCAAAATGATAGAAACTGTACCGGTATATATGCTTGAGTGTGATATTTCACAAGAGGCGTTTGAGACATCTTTTAACCAAATGACAAAATAAGAGGAAAACTATGGCAATAAAAGCAGTTTTATTTGACCTTGACGGCACGTTGGTACCAATGGATCAGGACGTGTTTGTGGGGGATTATTTTAAAAGAATTTCTACAAGATTGGCGCCTTACGGCTATGAACCCAAAGAGCTTGTGCAAACTATTTGGAAAGGCACCTACGCTATGATTAAAAACAATAGCGGCAAAACCAACGAAGAGGTGTTTTGGAACTATATTGTCAGCGTTTACGGTGATAGAATATTAGCCGACAAGCCCAATTTTGATACGTTTTATGAGGACGAGTTTGACCAAATAAAAGCTGTTTGCGGTTACACACCAAAAGCGGCACAGACGGTACTGGGGCTTAAAGAAATGGGCTACCATGTAGCGCTTGCTACAAACCCGATTTTTCCCGAGCGCGCAACACGCTGGCGTATAACATGGGCAGGACTTGACCCTGATGATTTTGAGTATTATACCACCTATGAAAATATAAACTGTTGCAAGCCAAACCCTGCTTATTACATAGAGTGTGCCGCCCGTATAGGTTGCAAGCCCGAGGAATGCCTTATGGTAGGCAACGACGTAAGTGACGATATGCCTGCGGCAAGCGTTGGTATGAAGGTGTTTTTGTTAACCGACTGCCTTATAAATAAGGATGAAGAGGACATTAACAAATACCCCAACGGAAGCTTTGATGAGCTGATGGAGTATGTTAAAACGTTATAAAATCAAAGAACCAACCAATATGGTTGGTTCTTTTGTATTTGTGAAGAACCGAAGGTTCAAGTCCCGTAAAATTATAAATAGAGAAAATAAAAAAAGGAACCAACCTTTCGGTTAGTTCCTTTGGTGCGAGTGATGGGACTTGACTCTTGCCGCGCGATCGCGGCTTCGGTCATTCGCGGCTCTGACAGTCCACCGGACTGTCATTCACTACCGCTCCTACTTCAAGTCCCTTCATACATAAAAAATCCCAAACCAAACCATAAGGTCTGCTTTGGGATTTTGGTGCGAGTGATGGGACTTGAACCCATACGTCGTGGACACACGCCCCTCAAACGTGCCTGTCTGCCTATTCCAGCACACTCGCAAATCTTGGGCGCCCGATTATTATATCACCAAGCGTCCCACTTGTCAACAAAAATTTTATTCTTTTTTTAATTTTTTGAATTTACCTTTTAAATCGAGATAAATAAAGGGGAAAACCAATACCGAAAGAGCAACTCCCGAATATACGTCAAGTATAGAGTGCTGTTTTAGATGAACGGTAGCAAGGCAGATTGATATAGCCAAAAGGGTAGAAACAAGTCTGCCCCATACGCCGTTGAATGGCTTTACACTCCACATAGTAAACAACATACCAACCGAGAAAATAACGTGCATAGAGGGGAACACGTTGGTGTTGGTGTCAAAGCCGTGAAGAAACTTTACAATATCTACAAATATGTTGTCACGTTCGTAATCGGTAGGACGAAGATTTTGCTCGTTGGGGAAAATTACATATATTGCAAAAGTAACTATGCAGGTGGCAATTAAGAATTTGTAAAACTTTTTAAAGGCGGGTATGTCAAAAAAGAGGGTATATAGCGAAACGAACGCTAACAGTAAATACCAAAGAACATAGGGGATTATAAAAAATTCACAAAAGGGGATAACGTCGTCAAGAGCGGTATGTATGTCATATTTAGGGACAACAAGATTTTCAACAAGGGCATAAGCCGTAAAGTATGCCACCCAAAAAAGCAAAAAGAAAAGATGACGGTATTTTGGCTTTGTAATATCTTTTAGTTTCATACCTTTATAATAATTGGTCATATTTATTGCCCCCTTTTTTACGGTAAAAAGATTGTAACATTTTTTGAGATAAAATACAATATGAAAACTATTAATTTTTTATGTATATGTAAGAATAGGTACTGACGTATATTAAACAAAAAAGATAGCACCCGAAAGTGCTACCTTTTTTCATTGTTTTGTCAAGATAGAGAACTTTTTACAATCTTGTGATTGACTTATTAGGTTTTGTCTTTGTCATGGTTTTACCAACGCACCAAGGTCGCGTGCAAAAACGCCCTCTATATGTGAATTTATAGATATCGTTCCGGAAGACACTGCTTTTAATTTCATTCTAAATGTCGAGTTCTTGGTGTTATCGTTTTGTGCAGTATCTGTCACTAAAAATTTACCTGCTGATTGCTCTGTGCAATTACTATTAGTACATGATACAAAGCATAACACGGAAGAATCAAAATTTATTGTTGAGTGAACAAATATAAATCCATTTTCAGTATTAACGTTAACGTCAATTAAAATAATATCGCCCGCTGCCACGTCATAAGTACCACTTTGGTAATCATTTTTTTGCACATTAAGTCCTTGAAGCTCAACATTTATTGGTATGGTTATAGTTTTTTCGTTTACTATAGGCGCAGTTTCACTACTTGTAGTTTGTGACGACTCGCTACTCTGTTCATCCGGTGTTGTTTCTTCGGGTTGTGACACAGATTCAACGTTGCTTTCCTCTTGCGAACCCGTTTCTACCGATACTGTAGAACTGTTTTGCGATGATATATCCTCTGGTGTGTTGTTACAACCCACAAGTGCAAAAACTAGTCCTAACGCAATAATCAATGATAGTATTTTTTTCATTTTTAAACCTCCCTTGTTCCTCGTTAAAAAACATATAAGACAAATCAATCCTGTCAATCATAGAATCGTCCCCTGATTGATGTAACCAATCCTACCTCTTTTGTCAACACAGAGAACCGTCCCCTGTGTTACCAGAGTGCTATCTTTTTTTATTGTTTTGTTAACACAACAGAACCGTCCTCTGTGTCTGGTTCCTTGTCTTTTTTTGTCAACACAGAGAACCGTCCCCTGTGTTATCTGTTTTGTCAGGACAGAGAACCGACCCCTGATTGAGATGTCTTACCTGTCTTATGTGTTCCAATCATAAACATCAGAAAAATGCTTTTCTAAAAATGTTCCCCAATTGTCTTTAACTTCCTGTGCATCAAAACCATAATTATCTTCACCGCCAAAGCCCATGAACATAAGACAATTTAAATCATCGTTATAAATAAACATATTAAAATAGTCTGGAAACTGACTTGTTGGTATATTATTATTTCGCAGCGTTTCCAATTTAACATTATCTATAAAAACATATCCGTTATACTTTACACGGTTTGATTCCAAAAGCTGCATGTTTTGCAAGCAGTATTCTTTTGCTTGTTGATATTCTTCTTGCTCATAATGTATTGTTATTAAACTGCGTTCAGTACAAACAATACTAAATATGGTTTTGTGATCATATCTATAATGATAGTCAACATCTAAAAAAGAGAATTTATCTAAAAAATCCATTGATGGAAGAATGTAGTGATTAAGTTCAAAGTCGCCTTCTTTAACTTCAAAATTTTCGATACCATCTACATTGAACTTTTCGCTATATTTCTCACCGTTAAATCTATCACCGCAAGAACACAGGGTCAAAACCATAAGACAACATAAAAATATAACATTAAGTTTTTTTATAACGATATTCGTTTTCATATACCTAAAGCCCCCCATAAATATGTAGGATATTTAATGTACCATCTTTCGTCTGATAAATCGCTATCAACTTCAGCCGAATAGGATTTTTTGGCTAACCAAGAAAACAAAGGAATACCTTTATCATGTGCCCAACCTGTAGCATACCAACAATACATATGAATCGAATATTCACTATGAAAGCGCCAAGCACTAAAATTATATGTTGTTTTTTTAGTCACATATTTTGTGTGATCCAGTCGATCCCAACGGTTTACATACCCATCTACATATGTACTGTGATCAGTGCCTGTTTCCATGTCTTTTGCTTCGGAAAAAAAGTTATAATATATGGCGTTTACCGCATTATTGGTAGCACCAAAGGTTTCTGTTCCTGTAGCAACACCTGTGCCTACCGCAGCCGGCATAGAACCAGTATTTTCAAAGGTGAAAATGCCAGTAACAATACCCACTGCCGTTGATATAGCCAAAGTAATTGCTGTAACAAGATTGTCAGCAAATGTTCTCCAACTCCAATATCCTGTTGGATCACTGCGCATTACAGGGTTGTTAAAGCAATACGTAAACGCATTATATCCTAAAATTTCTTCGCCAACATCTGCAACCACAGCATCCGCATTCAAAAATCTTTGCGTTATAGGGTCATAATAACGTGACTGCAGATAATAGAACCCAGTCTCATTATCATAATAATAACCACGATACCTGATTGGGTTAAGTTGACCGATTGTGTCGGCACCACTGCCTGTTATAGACAGCACCTCACCCCAAGCAGAGTAGTCATACTGTACTACCTGTGTTCCAGACTCATCAATTATACCAACCACATCACCCTGCGCATTAAATACGTAGTAGTAATATGTGTCGTTGCAAATTATGCCATATGGTGTGCCGTTTTCATCATATAGATAGATGATGTAATCGTCACCGGTCTTTTGACCAAGCAATACGCCCTCTAACCAATAGTAATCTGTTGTAACGTTGTTAACAGTCTTGCTTGTTCTTAAACCGTCGGCATTATACAAGTAATTAAAGGTTTGACCGTTTTTGTTAACGCTTGTTAACTGTCTACCGTTTGACCAACTGAAATTAAACCCATCTCTATACTGAAGTGGATTACCAATATCGTCATAGTTTATTGGTTGGTTATTAAATGATGTTAATAAATCTTTCCAAGTGGCATCGCCATAGGTGTAGTTTTTAATTACATTACCATCTTTAGCAACGGATACTATATTACCGCCGTTGTCGTATGTATAGGTATATACGCCATCGTTTGTGCGTGTTACCTTCGTTAGCTGACCTAAATGGTCATACTCGTAACTCTCGTAAACGTTTCCGTTTAATG
>JAZUNQ010000058.1:0-5697 GCA_045604205.1 Acutalibacteraceae bacterium | reverse complement strand
TTATCAAATAATATTAGGATTAATTATTTGTTGTTTATTTTTGGTAGAATTGCTCACGGAACATTAAGCGTTATAATTACAAAATTAATAATTACGGTTTTTAAAGTGAAAATAAGTGTTTTTAACAATGAACAAATTTATAACAGCGAATTATACAGCAATAATATTGTTTTGTTTGTTTCGATGTTTATTATGATTATTATTTTGCTTATATTTATCTATTCAAAAAATAATAGTGGAAAATTATTAAAAGATGTGGTATAATCATTGCCCGAGGTGATTTATATGGCGCTTAAGGGTTTTAATAAAAAATTACAAAAATCTTGTATGTGGTGTATGCATGGCACCAAATCGGACTATAGTGAAGAAATTTTTTGCAAAAAACACGGTGTTACAACCCGTGCAGATGCCTGTCGTCATTATAAATACGACCCACTTAAACGTAAACCCCAAAAAATAAAACCATCGGGCGAATTTACAGCCGAAGATTTTTCTTTATAAGCTAATATTTTTAATTTTTTTAGAAAGGAGATACTGCTTATGGAAAACACAAAAACAATTGCAACAAATAAAAAAGCTTTTCACGAATACTTTGTACTTGAAAGTTACGAAGCAGGCATCTCTCTTTCTGGTACCGAGGTTAAATCTATTAGAGCGGGCGGCGTAAATTTAAAGGATGCCTGGGTAACGGTTGATAACGGTGAGCTTATTATTAAGCAAATGCATATAAGTCCATACGACCACGGTAATATATTTAATAAAGAACCAAAGCGTGACCGCAAACTGCTTATGCACAAGCGTGAAATTATGCGTCTTTTTGGTACAGTAAAACAACAAGGGCTTACCCTTATTCCCCTATCAATTTATTTTAAGGGTTCACTTGTAAAGGTGCAGTTGGGTCTTTGCCGTGGTAAACAGCTTCACGATAAACGAGCAACGGCTGCAAAACGTGATGCAAACCGTACTATTGACCGTGCTCTTAAAGAGCAAAACAGATAAATACTTGTTACTTCTTCACTATTAACCTCTTATTTATTACTTCATATATGGGGGCGTAAAGGTTTCGACAGGGATTTTGAACTATTGGAAGCGAGCAGCGGTGCGGAACCGCTCTAAAATCCGCAATTTAAAATTAACTGACAACAATAAAGTTGCACTTGCTGCCTAATTAGGCGGCCGTCCGACCAAAGAATACCGCAGCTTTGCGAGGGCGTCATTTAGCGGTGAACGTGAATAATTGGTTGTTCCACCAATTATCATGAAGTAGGAACTACCAAGTATAACGGTTTGATTTTTGTCTGTTATATGAGGGAAATATAAACAATAATCTGCGCTCGGAGATGCCAATAGGAATAGGTTTTTGGACGGGAGTTCGACTCTCCCCGCCTCCACCAAAAAAAGAGCTGTGCTTTGATACAAAGCACAGCTCTTTATAATGACGAGCTTTTTTTAAAGTTTTGTTGCCAATTCATAAATTGATTGAGAAATTTGACATGCATACATAAATAAATTTATATGTGCGGACGAATTACGAGGAATGTTTCTTCCACTTGCTTTAAAAATTTGAAGTCTAATAATCAAACCGTTTCGTAATTTTATTTTCATATAAACTTCATTTGTAGAAAAAGAAGTACTGCGAGTATTTGTACCGCCCGATATTCCTCGAATCCAATTTGAGACTAATTTTTCATCGTCGTATGTGTTAAATTCTACAATATCGTTAAGATAAAATGCCTGAGTGCTGTATTCGCCCTGTTTTTTTAAAACAACATATTTTTTCTCTTTATTAACGTAAAGAGAATCCCCGGCATTCGTAGTAAAAACCTCTGTTAAATTATTCTGCTCAAGCCACTGGTTAAATTCAATTGACATCAAACTTACTCCTATTAATAGACTTCTGAAAATTGGAATAAAATATCAAAAATATCCCTTAAATCCGAGAAGAAATTAAAGAATGCTGGAATTAGTGTAAAAAACAAAAATCCAAAAAAACCAATAATAGCAGCGATTATTTCTAAAATATATGAAACCGATGTAACGATACCGCCGTACAAACCTACTCTGCAAAGAATTTTTGCTGCAGTTGCCTTACCGCCAAGACCAACGTCATATTCTTCGGAAAGTTCTTGGGCTTTATTTAATGTATCATAAGACTTTTTACCAATAAAGATTGCAATTATAGAACATATTGGGAAAAATATAAGTACAGTTGCAATTATACCCTTGGTAAAGGCATCATCAACCAATTTATCAACCTCAGGATGACGTTTATCTTTTTTAGCGACGTGTTCCTCTACAAAAACAGGACTTTCCGGTATAAAATTAATATCACCATTTGATTCACTTTGAGTATAAGTATTAAATTGTGGTAGTGTTTCTTGATTGTCTTGTACAAAATTGATGTTGTTATTATCCATTAAATATCTCCTTAAATCTAATTAAAATAATCTTTGATAAACTGTGAAATAGCTAAATCATATTTTTTAGTATCGGTAATTCTAAGCATTGAGTGTGCGCCTTCATCAAATAATACCAATCGTTTACTTTCGCTCGGACACAGATTATACATTTTTTCAGCGTATTCTAATAATGAGTAATTATCTTTTTTGCCTTGTAACATTAATAAAGGTTTATTCATTTTATGAATATAGTTAATTGGCCCTTTTTTCATAGAATGACCAGTATAAACCTTCATCCAAAAGTTAATTGCCTGCATAATGGGAAACATTAATTTCTTACGTTCAATTAAATGATTTTTCATTGATTCGCCAAAATTAGCAAACATACCTTCGGTTACAAGTGCAACAACATTTTCAGGACAGTCGGGCGATGTAATAGCCAGCATACCTCCTGCAGCACCAATACATATTCCGTGAAACATTATAGAATTCAAAGCATAAGTCTCGTTTAAATAATTAACCCATGCCAAAACATCCTTGCTTTCTTCAAATCCTACTGTATTATAAACTCCGTCGCTCAATCCGTGAGCACGTGGATCTAATACAAGAACATTAAAACCTAAATCAGAGTATGGACGTGCAAAATAATAACCGTATCTTAAACTTTCGGTTCGCCCTGACAAAATAATTACAGCTTTATCAAAACCAAAATTATAATATTCGCCATAGAGGTTTAATCCATCGTGTACAATATGTACTTCTTCTTTATAGGCGTCATTTTCTTTTTGCCATTCAATACCGATCGCATCCATTTTAAGATGATTTGCACTTTGGTCAGAAACGGCCCTACCCCATTGTTCTTTTGTTTTTCGTTTTAAAATTGTGGTATAAACACAATATGCCGCAATAAAAACAGAAACAAAATAAAAAACAATTGAAGATAGTATTATTGCTAATAATATGTAGTATAAAATTTCCCACATAATTACTTTTATCTCCTTGCGTTATCGATATTTATTCGTTTGTCTAATTCTTTACGCAAATCTAATACCTTTTTATGAACTATATCATTTAACATAAGTATTTCATCTTTTGAAGGTTTACTTGAAATATTATATTGTGATAGTTCTATTGGTTCTCCCCACATAATGTGAACTCTTTTTGTAATTCCATAATTACCATCGGTAATAACCGGAATAATTGGTGCTTGTGATTTAAGCGCAATAACAATATAACTTGGATAAAAGGATTTGATTGTACCGTCGTCGGTATTATGTCCTTCGGGAAAAATTTGAACTAAATGCCCTTTTTTTAGTTCTCTTACACTCTCTACAACAAAACGCATACTTTTTGTAATGCGATTCGCTTGTATTCCGCCCCAAAATTTCATTCCAAAAGAAATTAATTTATTTCGGAATGCATCTTCAGAGGCGACAACATATAATTTTCTTGGAAAAAACAAGAAAACATTCAGTACATAGTCAAAAGGACAATAGTGATTTGATATTACTAATGCTTTACCTTTTACCTTTTTACGAGCATTTTCATTTTCGTAATAAAGTTTTCTAGAAAAGAACAACCAATAAAAAGGATATCCACTAATAACACCAATCCAACGAAAAATATCGTATATCAATGGATTTTATCCTCCCTTTTACCGATTTTTGTAATTTCTTTTGGTAATAAAAACGATAGTGCAAAAGCCAATAAACATAATACGGCAACAATTACTGTAAGGATCGGAACAAAGCCCTTCTGTTTAAGAAAGACTAATATAGCACCTGATGCAATTCCTGCAGAAATACCTTCAAACAGTCCTTGAACCGCAAAATACATAGAAGATGCAGTTTCTGTATTTGTGTTGTCCTTGCGTGCAGCTGCTCTGTCTGAAGGAACTGTATATGTTACAGAGAAAAAGGCACCAATAGATAATGAGGCTATTAAACTGCAACAGATTGCAAATGCCAAAAGAAATCTTTCGGGCACAAAGTTACATAATCCCATTAATGCCATACTAATTGCAAATACAACTAATATATATCTATAACCAAAACCTAATCCTTTTTTTGAAACGATTTTATTATATAACAGTATAGTAAACGGTACAGGAACAAAACAGGTTGCCATAATAAAAGTCATATTAAGTCCTGTGGTAGAAAAATATTCATTTATACCGCTTAAGAAAAGCTGTAACCCCATATTCATTACAAAAAGCGGAATCAACCAAATAATATACGGTATATCGCTAAATGTAAATATTAATGATTTTATAAATCCGGGTGATTTAATTATATCTTTATGAGTATTTTCTTCCCTGTTTTCTTTTAGTAAAATAATAGGAATTAACATTGTAAGTGAAAGTGGAATAAACATTAGAGCAATATACCTAATATTAATACCCATACTTACAAATGCCGGAACAAGTGCAAAACCAAGACTAAAATAAACAACATCACATATTGATTTTGTATTTGAAAGTATAACAAGATCCTTTTGTGTGCTTGTTACTTCGGCAAAGGTTGCATAATACGTAATCATTGTTAGTGTATACGCTGTATAGTAGATTAAAAGTAATATTCCAAAATAAATGGTATTAATTAGACTGCTTTCAGACGTAATCGGGAAAAGGAATAAAACGTAAGCAATTATCATTGGAATAAATCCAATTACAATTGCTGTTTTTCTTTTGCCCCATTTTGAATTAAGATTATCAACAAAATGAGATAGCGGTAAATCAATAAGACCGTCAACAATCTTTGCTACAATAATTAAAACAGCCCAAATTGAAGCGACTACCAAATCTTTATTAAGATAGGTCCAGTTTTCAACGTTATCTTTAAATCCGCCGACAAGTAATGCGCTACATAAATATGAACCAACAATAACGTTAAGCATATTTACACCAAGACCTGAGCAGCCATATAGTATTATACTTTTATTACTTTTTAATTTTCTCATATAATCCCCTTAAAATAAAATTATTCGAAAGAAATAATCAAGTCACAAACAATACTTTCTGTTGGAATAGAAAAGAATTCTGCAAATATACCCTGTTCTTTGGCAAGATTAACAATTTCATCTATTTGTTCTTTATTAAATGTATTTTTGTAGAAGATTGTTATTATTTCTTTATCATATTCGTTTACAATTTTAGTTATAGAATTTATAACAGTATCAGTTAATGTTTTGCTTATGGCAATTACTTTTTTTCCTGAATACGAAAAGTATTCATCCTTATTTATTTTTTTATTATTATATAAAATTTCATTGTCACGTTTTGCAACAGATACTACGTATG
>JAZUNQ010000057.1:0-98941 GCA_045604205.1 Acutalibacteraceae bacterium | reverse complement strand
CAAGATAAAATCAAATGTAAAGATGGACATATTTATTGGATAACTCAGGGTAATGTTTCAGGGTATGTAACAGACCATTATAAATTGGTTAATTACAATTATTTAGATAATACAGTAACCGAAATTGACAAAACATTTAGTTTACATTATAACGATAATAATCTATATTTTCTTCGATTTAATAAAAATGGCGAATATACACACATAAATTTATGTTCATATTAATAACGATCATTCAAAAAACGACCAAGATTTACTCTTGGTCGTTTTTATATAATTTAAATTCATCGTAAATATTTTTTCGGTTTTGTGCACCCTTAATTGTAGATGCATTATCTAAAGAACGTTTACCCATCAAAACTAAATATAAATATTTAAAGATTGTAAGTACCCATCCCAAAGGTAATAAAACCTTTATTTTATTAACAAAAGCAAAATCTTTTTTTGTTTTTGCGTTTATTGAATAAAGCGCCTGTAAAACAGGGTTTCTTTTGCTTGTAGTGCCGTCTTCACGGTCAGATATGTACTTTATCTGATTATAACGGTCCGTGTCTTTAAAACCAAAATTACCGCCATTTAAGATATCGGTAATTATGCCTTCAAGCAAGGTTTGTTCACATTCCCCTGCCCATTCTTTTGTGTCACAACCTAAATATTTAACAGAGCACAAGGTGAGTAACTGCGCAAATCGCCATAGTCCCATTTCTTTAAGCGGCTTTTCAAACAAATCTACAAACTCATCATTTGAAAAACTATTTACAAACACTGCCCAATCACATAAATGGCGAAGCCCTACACCCTCGTGTGTTAAATGGGTTGCAGTATGCAAAAGCAAAATAAGACCGTGATGAAATTCACTTGGAATAATGCAACATCCATTTTGTGTCTTATACTCTACTGACTTTTCAAAAATATCACTAAGATATTTATTCACAGTATCACCGACGCTATTATTTGGCGCCCAACCAATTCTGCGATGCAACTCACAAGAAATACCGTCTTTTCGCTTATAACCAATGTGCATATCATCGCCGTTGATATCATCTGTGGTAACAAACCCAATTGATTTTAATAGTTCGTCCGCTTTGGTAATATTATCGGGCGATACCAACACGTCAACGTCACCCATCATGCGAAGCATTGGCTCTTTATAGTATGATGCCGATGCTACGCCTTTTAAAAATACATACGGAATATTATTTTCACTTAAAACACGGTGAACCTCGTTGTGAGCATACTGTACACGTATATTTTTAGCAATAATTTGTGAAAATCGCTTATCACAGGTATCGTCACATTTGTCTTTTACCAAAGAATATATTGTAGGAAAAACAGTTTGACGAACAGATTCTTTAACTATTTCTTTCACATCAAAATTTTTAGGCAATGAAACGTTTTTATCAAACAATGTTTTTGCACACAAATCTAAAAGAAGCGTTTGATTATTATTAATTTTTTGCATCAAACTCCCCTTTTCCTGATTTTTTAGTATCCTCATATAAAGACAATATGAAAGCGTACCAATCGCCGCACCTATTGTATTAGCAATAACGTCGTCAGTTTCACAACGTCCAAGATGATAATAATATTGCAAGAATTCTATCCCAGCCGAAAGCAGCGCCGCAAAACCAATTGTGATAAGTATATTTCTTTTATATGGCTTTTTAGACAGACAATAAGGCATACTAAGACCAATGGGCACAAATAACAATGCATTCATAAAGAAGGTACGGTAATACTCAACCTGACTTTGCGCCATAACAAAGGTGTAAAAAGGGCGAAGTTCAAGTTGAAAATTGCTAACCGTTCGTTTTAGTAAAGTAGAATATACAATTACCAAAACCGTAGCAAAAGCAATTGCAACATTAAGTGTTTTTTTAAACCTATTTAAATTTGAATTTAACACTGCCCAAGCGACAATTAATATTCCAAAAACAAATATTAAAATCGACATAGGTTGATGATAAATAAATCTGAACATAAAATTTACCAATTAATCACTTTTTTAATTAATTCAATATCAATATCATTATTATTTAGTTTCCTTACACCATGATCAACCTGTTTTTCTACAGGATATGGCTCCATATAATCGCTACCGTATAATTGCACTAATAACTGATTATATTTTTCAGGAGCGGTTATTTCTATATTTTCAAACTTTAGTTTAACAGTGTCATTACCCCAATCAGACTTATCATAGGTTTCTAAATTTCTATGATAATGCGAGCCCCAATTGATGCAATGCTCACTATCGGTTTTATCTGCAGTCATAATAAATCGATGCCATTTATCAAGTGTTTCTAATTTGATGAAACCGGTGATTTTTAAAATTATACGTTTAATTGGATTTTTAGGATTATATTCTCTTCCCTTGCCCATTTTAGCAACATTGTAGCGTTTAATATAATAAAGCCAAAGAAGTGCTTTTTCTTGAAAATATCTTAAAATTTTACGTTTTGGGTTTGTATCATCAAATATAAATACATCTAACGATACATCGCTGTAACCATACGCATCATCTTTAAAGCAAAGCTTGAAATATTCTGTACAGCAATAAGGGTCAGTTTCCCTACACTGAACGACAACCGGCTCTTCTAACACATTGTTACATGCTCTTAAAAACGAAACATAATCTTTTCTGAAAATAACAAAATCCATATCGTCATCCCAAGGTATCATACCACCATATTTTACAGCGCCCAATAATGTACCCTGATATGCATAACAGTTAATATCGGCTTTTTCACAAACCTTAATTAACCATTGATATAGGTATAATAGCAATATCTTGGCATCCTGCTTATTCATCTTGCCATTATCTATCAACAACATTCACCTCAAAATCATTTCTTTAAAAAACCAAAAATAATATTTTTAATTCTGCCAAGCAATAATTTTTGTTCTTTAAACACAAAACCAAACAGCAATAAAAATATCACTGAAACAAATAAGCAAACAACTCCCGTAACAACGAGACCTAAAATACTGTCTGACATATTTAACGTTTTTGCAATAAATATGTTAGCGCCGGCAGTGATTGCAGTTATTGCAAAATAATAAATATATCTAAAATAATATTTATATGGTTTCTTATCAAAACCGTGTTTGCAAACAATATATGGATCATACCACATTCGTGTTAAAAGTCCTGCAATAAAAGTTCCTATTAAAGTACCGGGTAATCCCATTATTTGAACTAATATTACTGAAAATATCACGTTTAAAGTTACCGTAACCGCAGGTTGTTTCCACCCTTTTCTAAATAAACCCATCGAGTTTCTAAATGTAGAAACATTTTGACCTAAAGCATGTATATAGAAATTTATAAGCAAAAAAACAATCGAAAGAGTCGATAATGTATGACCTATCCACCACTCAACAAATGGTGATATTATAGCCGCCAAAACTGAAGTAGATATACCAAAAATCAAATAATTAAAATGAAGCGACTGATAAAATACACTTTCAACCTTTTCTTTTTCGCCCGATGCGTGCAAATCGCCAACACTTGCTATTATTGCATCGTTAAAAGAACACAACAGATCAGTAAGTGTTGTAAGCAGCATCGAAAAACTTGCATAAATTGCACTTATAGAAACAGAGACAAACTTACTAATTAAAAAAGTATCCACAGTAGCATCTAATGTTCGACACAATTTATATACCGAAAGTGCACCCGCGTCTTTGGTAAATTCTTTCTTTTCTTCTTTTGTAAGTTTCTCTTTTGAATAAAAGCTGTGAGAATATCTTCGTTTTGAAATTGTACCCATAACTATACCACTTAAAAAAGTCGTAAAAAGAGGAACCAACAAATACAAATAAATATTACCGAATAACCATAATACTAAAATTTGCAATATGTGTTTTAAAAATATTATTGAATATGTAACGATACTATAAATATATCTATCTTGTTTTGCAAGAATAAGTACCGATTTATAATGATTAAACTGTGATACAACACTTGTTGCTAAAACTATAATATAAAGCGACCATAAACTTTCAGGGAAAGTTGGTACCTCTTTTACAAAAAAGTGTAAAAACGGAACAAATAATAACCCCACAAATAGAATTATTAATCCCACGGTGTATGAAAATTTTCTATAAAAATTTAAAACCTTTTCTATCTCAGTTTGATCATCATCCGCTATGTGCTTATAAAGTCTAAATAATATTGCGTTATTGATACCAAGCTCTGCAAGATTAAGAATTTTTAAAATATCGGTAAAAAGACCGTTAACGCCGGAATACTCAAGCCCTAATAGTCTTATAAAAACAGCTTGTAAGGCAAAGCTTAGTAAACTGCTAATAATCATACAAACAATGCCCACAACACTATTTATAGCTGATTTTTTTGTACGTGACAAAACAAATTACTTCCTTTACTTAGGTAACTTAATTAAATCGCCTAATTTTTTATCAAATTCATAGGGTTCAATTCTGAATATTCCCGAACCACCGGTAAAGGTTAATTCTCCAAAATAAACCTTTCCACGATTGACATTAAAGTCAACTCGAACATGCGCAAAGTCACCACATAATTTTTTAGCAAGTTCAATAAGCTCGTCCAAATTATCAGGTTTTTTCACAGTTGAATATGTATCGTGACCGAACCAAACGCCTGTATCGTTCCAATCTATGTCATAGATGTTCATATAGTCCGCACCATCTACCGTTTTTACTCTTATATATTCCGGATTTCCGTGAAAACACAAAAAGGTATATTCAACGTAGTTTTTCGCTTCAGGTTCAATATATTCTTCAACAAAAATTAATGATTCAATCATTGAATAATGCAACTCAAAAGCATCATCAAAACCAAAATCAAGCTGCAAAAAATTCTTAAATCTATTTCGTGCGATGATATAGTCGGAAGAATTTAAAAATTTAGTCTTATCTTTAACAATTAAGTTACAACCACTACCGTGATTGGTTTTTATAACAAATCGGTCAGGCAATATTGAGAAATCAATTTCATCTAAAGACTTCACACCTTTATGTAGTGTTTTTACAACGTGTTCTTCGCCTATCAGCTCTGCGGCTAATTCTTTCGCCTTGATTTTATCGGTCCAATCGGCTTTTTCCTGTGTAGAATCGTATAATTTTAACCATTGAATCTTTTCGGTAAAGGTCTGTGGATTTTCAATATCAAGAGGACGTCCTACTTTTCGGTTGTATTTCTCTTTCATTGCTTCAATACGTTCTTCATGAGACAATGCCGCTCTTGCTTTATTTGTTTTAATTCGTTTACCAAATTCACGATTATAAAGCAAAATAAACAGATGTGGTAAATATTTTTTAGCAAATGATTTTAAACCCATATTATTACTTCACCCCATTGAAAATAGAATTCAATTCTTTATAAACTGCATCTACCCATACGTTCATAGAATATTTTTGCTCTAAAATAAGACGATTGTTATTCTGTTCATCTTCAGTAATATTATGATTTAATGCTGTTTCCAAGGCGGTCTTAAGCGAGTCAGCATAGCCTGATGCAAATTCATATCTTGCACAAAACTCACTTGACCAAGACGTACCGGGTATGTCAGAAACAACCGTAATCAATCCACTGTAAATAGCTTCTGCCAAAGCAAAAGAAAATCCCTCACTACGGCTTGCCGATATCATAATATCCGCTCTATTATAAAGAGAAGACACATCACTTGTTGGTTCTAATAGTTCTAACCAATCGGGTATTTCAGCATATCTTTGATTAATATACTCATAGGTAGCTTCCTGAGACGATACTAAAAGCCTAATTTTTTTACCGTCAGCAATTAATTTTTCACAAGCATCAAGCGTTACATCCAAACCTTTTGTGTGAGGCTGCCAACCAAAAATGAGTATATTTTTATTATCTACATTTTTGGTTGAAGGCTCCTTAAGCCTTGAAAAATCCAATGCATTGCGTATAGTAACACATTGATTTTTAGGTTTAAAAGAATTAATAGCCTTTGTTACAGGTTCGGATACTGCAATATGATAGGTTTTACCAAAACCCAATATATTAAACTTAATCCAGTTTTTAATTCTTTTCATTCTATTTACATTGTCTACACCCATTCGCATATGCCAAATTATTGGTGTAAACGGTGCCGCAAAATGTGCAGTGAAATCCCAACCGCACATATGAGAATAGATTAGATTGATTTTTTCATTTTTAAATATTTTTCTAAGAGCTTTAAAATTATTAAAACTATAGGGATTATAGTCTAAATAGTAAATCTTGTTTGTTTCTTGTAATTTTTTAACCCATTCAAACTGTTCTACTTCTTTTGGAAAAACGTAAATAACAATATGATTATTAGCCAACATCATTTCATTAAAAGCATATAATGATGCTACAAAATTGCTGTAATAAGGACCGTAATAACTTGCAACTACTGCGCAACGTATTTGTTTCATAAATACTCATCCTCAATCAATTTTTCATTTTCAACCCATTTGCTGTACATATCTAAGACAAATAATTCCGATTTATAATACTTTATAAAAATATCTTTTTTTTCTTTAATATCGCTATCATTAAGCGGATAATTATCTATATCGTTATCAAGTGCCGGCACGAACATTTGGCATTTTACGTATTTTTTAACCGCTTCGTGTACCCGCACATGCATTTCGTGTCCGTATTCACCCTCAGCATTATGAGTAGCACAGATTTTAAATTTATTCAATTTTAAAGATTGTGAAACATACTTTTCTAACAAAGAAACCCTTTTATCTCGTGAATGTAGGGGATACGCCCTATATTTGACATTGTAAATTTTCATAACTTTTTTAAAATCTTTAAATCGTTTTAAAGACCATCCATCTGTTAAAAGAACAACATACGGTTTATGTTCTTTTATGAACTTATGAAAAAATAATGTATCATCATCGGGATGGGCAATAAACAATATTGCTTGCTCGGTTGGTTTGTTAATTGTGTCACGTATACCCCACCAACATCGACAAAGCATATTATATAACTGCCCTACTATAACATAAATTTTATGTATAAGTTTTTTTGTCATAATCACAAACTCTCAAACATTTCCTGTACTGCGTCAACTGTCTTTTCGGTGCTAAACTTTTGACCTCTTACAGCCGCCTGCGTAGCATAATTTTCTCGTAATTTTTTATCATCAAGCATACGTTTTAAACCATTATATATGCCTTCTTCACTATTCTCGGTTACAATGCCATATTCGTTGTTGTAGCCTAACAATTCATACGCACCTGAACAACATGTGCTTACAACAGGTGTACCAACAATAAGTGATTCGGTAACTGCAGTGCTAAAACCCTCACGTCGTGAAGAGCAAACATATAAATCACAAGCCGACACATACTTGTATGGGTTATCACGATAACCTAAAAATGTAAAAGTATCGGTAAGGTTATTTTCATCAAGATACTTTTGTAACTCATCCTTATCTTCACCGAGACCTAAGATATAAATATGATGCTTGTAACCTTCTTCAATAAGCCGTTTATGTATGCGTACCAAACGGTCGTAACCCTTGGTGTGCATAATTTTTGCAACAGAACAGATATTTACAGTATCTTTATCAAAGACAACGTCATCAATTGTCTCTTTTGATTTTTGGACAATTTGTGCAGTTTCATTTGTATTATATAAAACAATGCCGTTATCAAACTTGTTATTGCATACTTTTTCAAAAGTATCACCCACAGTTTGTGAAACGTAGACCACTTTGTCAAAAGATTTATAAGCATTAACTGCCGATTCAATATTTTTAAAGCTTATAAAACTCTTTATAGGATTACTAACTTCAATGTGAAGCCAAGCAACCTTTTTTGTGTTTTTATCGGTGCAACCCGATAAAATTCTTGTGGCGCTACCCTCTAAGTAAGCGACAATAATATCATATTTTTCTTTTACAAAAAACTTATAAAGCCATTTAGCAGGTATGTGTTTAAAAAGATGAGAATTACCCTTAAACTGCCATTTTAACCCGGGTATATATTTTACATCTTCGTGCAAATATTGACGGTTTACACCGGTGTCAAAAAGCGTTTTAACGTGAACCTCGTATTTGGATTTATCCATATTGTTAACAAGATTAACCAAAACCTTTTCGGCACCGCCGTGACCTAAATCCTGTATTAAAAATAGTACTTTTTTCATTAATATACCCCTAACAATCAATTCCTAAAACTTCACTTACGTATTCTAGTCCACCCCACGCAATTTGCATCTGATAAAAGAAGAAAATTAAAAATGCAATGTAAAATAAAACCTTGATTACGGAGCCTTCCTTTTTAGGTAGAGCATGAGTAAATAAATAAGGATATAAAATTAAATTATAAATTGTAAAGAATTCTGCTATTCTGCCGGTAAGATTAGCACCCATTGTTGAAGCAAACAAAAAGCACATTGCGTTTAGTACCGACAGGTTTATACAGTAATTTATGTATTCACATTTTTGTGCTTCAATACGTTTACGAGAGTAAAATGCTAATATTACTGGAACAAATGCGACTGCTACACGCAAAATATTAACACCTTTAGTATTCATAACATCTTCAGCATAGTGTGCATAAACACTATCCTCTAAAAATGCATCATTCATAAACCCAAAAACAGATTCAGAAAAAACACATGCTAACGCAGCACAAATTATGATTATCCACATTTTTACAGACCACGGCTTTGAACGAACCAAAAAATATGCAAAAAGCATTACAATAGCTGTCAAATGAAAAGATATGGCCAGTAAAACTAGCAAAAAGTATTTTACGGGTTTCTTTTCAACCAAAAATTTAAATGCATAAAAACAAATACATACTGCAACAAACTGACGTGCACCATTGATTAGAAAAGTAAATTCAGTAGATGCAATAAAAACAAACAACGAAAGTCGCACATCGGTTGAATAATTCGAAAGAATGTATGTAATAGGAATTACCGATATTATTGTCAATAAAGCAATCCACATATTAGGGTGTTTAAACAAAAAAGATTTACAAATTTTTTGCAATAGGGAAAAACCATATGCACGATCGTCAAGTCCAACTAATGAAAATTCTGTAGTTAAATTTTCAAAAGAATAAATATATCCAGCTGTATCTCCAACCTTACTGCGCAAACCAAAGAAAAAAACCATTGGTATTAAAATTAAAAAAATATGCTTTGCAGTAAAACTATAGTTCTGGATTCCACGGACACAAAGTGAAAGCTTTTTTGATTGCTTGTCACGCACAAAAGATGCAAGAAACAAAGTTATTGCAAATACAGACCAATAGATTATCATTATTATTTACTCCTACGATTCACATATCTTATGTATTTTTCCGCTGCAAATCCCAGTGGATATAACAAAATTGTTATAAATTTTCTTGGTGATTTTTTTAACCATTTCTTATCTTTGGCAATGCGACATTCGCCAATATAATGTACTACGCTTTTCATCCGGTCAACAAAATTTTCAGAACACTGCATTGACACAGCATTAGAAGCCGCAAAGCCGCGAGGACTTTGAAGATATTGTTTAAAAATAGTGTTTGTTGAACCGTCAGTTTGATAGTCAACAAGACACACAACCTCATTCATTAAAAGCATTTCGTAATTGCGTGCCACAAGACTATATTTAAAACCTAGTGGAACCAGTTTTTCGCCCTCAAACTCAGGATAAGCAGGAACAGAATTTATAACATCAGTTTTATAAATAAACTTCTTATCACCGGTCACCCCAAATTTACCATAAAGCTTTGTTGTGGTGGTCTGCTTTATATTCTTCGGTAACTCCGTTCCTAGGATGTTACCCTTCATATCGGCATCTAGAGCTACAATACCGGCAACATTATTAGAACCATATTTATCCCAGAATGTGAGTATCTTTTCAACTGCATCATCTGGCATTGCGTCATCAGAATCTATGCAAACGTTAAGGTCAGTTTTAATATTTTCGTAGGCCTTATTATGTGCCGTGTGCATACCACCATTTTTTTTATAAAAATATTGTATTTCAAAACCGTTATCAGAACTCTGCCACTCTTTAACTATGTCTTTTGTATTATCGGTAGAACCATCGTCAACAATCATCCAAATAAAATTTTTATTTGTCTGATTACAAAGGCTTTCGTATGTACGCGTCAAAGTGTGCGCACGATTGTATGCCGGAGTAAAAACGGTTAATTTCGTATTATTCATCACTTAAATTTCTTTCTTTAATAATATTTGTGTAAAATTCTTCAAGCCATTTTGCAGTTGTCTCTACGTCATAACCGGCGGATGCAATTTTTTCTTTTGTGTTTTGTCTGTTTTTTAAATCAACATCTGAAACAGCTTGTGACCAAAGTTCTGGTTTATCAATCGGTAAAAATTTACACAAACCGGTAATATCTGTCTCTTTTGAAATACCTTCACTTAAAAGACACGGCAAACCACTTGCTTGTGCTTCGATTGCGGAAACAGGTAATCCTTCAAAAATTGAACCTAACATAAATATATCTGCTGCCTGTAAAACATCAAAAGTATCACTGCGAACTCCTAATAATTTTACAGCATCACTTAAACCGCATTCCTTAACTTTTTCTTCAAAGGAATTACGTAGTGGTCCATCACCTACCCACAGTAATTTCGTGTTTGGATTATCTATTTGTATTTTTTTAAAAATATCAACAACACCTAACGGGTTTTTTGCTTCTGAAAAACTCGCAACCACACACAATACTATATCTGAATTTTTATATTCAAAAGTATTGCGCATTTTATTACGAACATCAATATTAAATATAAAAGGCTCTGTATTGATAGCATTTTTTAAAACTAAAAAACTTTTATCACCATACAAAAACTTTCCTGCTCTATCAGAACATGCCAAACAATAATCTGATGTGAAGGGAACTTTTTTCCTTATAACTGTTTTAATAATATTTTTTATAGTTATACTTCTACCATTTGGTTGTGAAGAATGACTATGACCTATAGTAACCCTATTAAATCTATGAGCAACATTAAAATATATAGAAGAAATTGTGAACATATGGCCGTGTATTATTTGATGTTCAGGATGTGATTTAAAATGATTGCTCCACCAATTGCAATAGCGTGCATAATTAAAAATTCTAAATGAAGGAGCAGTATAAATATTGCCCCCTAAATGACGGATTTCATCCTCGAAAGCACCTTTTTCGTTTGTGTGCTTAACAAAATCAAATTGTATTTTTGTTTTATCGATCTTACGATAAAGATTCATGCACATTGACTCTGAGCCGCCACGGTCAAGTTTACCAAACACACACAAAATACGAATCAAGTTTTTTCACCATCCAAATTAAATATCCAAATCTATCAAATCTCCAAGTTCCTTTTCCCACTTTTCAGGATTCATTGGCCAGAAAGCGCCGCCATGGAAAAATGTGAACTCACCAAAATATATTTTACCGGCAATTTCATAAAGATCTATTCTTACAAATTTCATACCTTGTGAAAGTTTAGCGGCCAGTTCTTTCATCTCATCAAACATTTTAGGTTTTTCAATTTCAAGACCAGATTGATCGTGAATGTTTACAATGTCAAGATGATTGAAGTCCATATCAAAGAAATCAAATTTAACGTCTGTACTACGATCGGTTGCAATAAACATAATCACAGGTTTACCATTAAAGCAGAAAAACTTATAATCGTTTATATCATCTTCACCGTCAGGTGTCATAAATTTTTCAGCAACAATACAGGGTTTTACGTCTTTGTATGGATATTCACTACCCAATACGTAAGGGTTCATCTTTAAACGAGCTTCAAAAAACTTGTTAAGCTCATCCTTATTTATCGATGACTTATCTGTTATAACTTTTACACTACCCGAGTCGTGATTGCATTTTAAAACAAATTTATCAGGGAGTGCATCAAAATCTATATCATGAAAATGTTCCCACGAGCCATAAATTGGAAAAAGATATTCTTCGCCTATTTGTTCTTTTATGTAATCTCTTACACCAACTTTATCCACAAGCTGTGTATATTCAGGATGAATTTCATTAAGTTTTAACCAATTCAATTTGTCGCAAAAGGTTGTTGGATTTTTTAAATTAAGTTTTTTACCCGTTTTAATTTTATAAACCATTTTTAAATATGGCTTTGTAGGTATAAAACGCAAACAGTTAATCAGTTTAAGTCTGAATTCCCTATTTTTGAATATCTTTTTATAATCCATTATTACAAATTCTCCTTATACCACTCAATAGCTAACTTAATACCGTCAGCAAAGCTGTAGTCAGGGTCGTAGCCGAGAAGTCGCTTTGCCTTGCTTATATCGGCGTTAGAGTGCTTTATATCACCCTTACGGTCGGGTCCAAAGTTTGGCTCGATATCAACGCCCAATGCCTTTGTAAGACCATAGTAAATATCAATAAGATACTCACGACCGCCGTAGGCTATGTTATATGCCTCACCTGCCGCCTCATGTGAAGCAAGACAAGCCTTTAAGTTTGCTTCGATTACATTATCAATGTAAGTAAAGTCACGGCTCTGCTTACCGTCACCGTTAATGGTTGGCGTTTCACCATGAATAAGCATTTTTAAGAATTTAGGAATAACAGCCGCATATGCACCGTCGGGATTTTGACGGCGACCAAATACGTTGAAATAGCGCATACCATATGTGTCAAGACCGTAATGCATTGTATAAAGCTTTGCCCATTCCTCATCACACTGTTTTGTAAGTGCATAAGGTGACAAGAGGTTACCTTCTCGACCTTCGGTTTTAGGAAGATTTGGTTCATCACCGTAAACACTGGAGCTTGAAGCGTAAACAAACTTTTTAACGCCACACTGACGAGCCGCCTCTAACATATTAAGGGTACCCTCAATATTGTTGCGACAATAAAAGAGTGGCATTTCAAGGCTACGTGGAACACTGCCCCAAGCCGCCTGATTAAGTACAAAGTCTACACCCTCGCAAGCTTTTATACAGGTGTCTAAATCTTTGATATCGCCCTTTATAAACTCATAGTTAGGATTATCAAGGAAAATGTCGATATTCTCTTGCTTGCCTGTTGAAAGGTCGTCAAGTGCACGAACCTTGTAGCCCATATCAAGTATCGCTTCGCACAAGTTGCTACCAATAAAACCAGCAGCACCTGTAACTAAAAACAATGTATTTTCAGGAAATTTTAAATGTTTGTAACCCACGATTACAACCTCCAATAATTATAGCCTGCAGTTTCATATTCTTTACGGTTAAGCAAACCTTTAATATCTACAAGAACCTTTTTGCTGTTATCAACTGATTTGAACATTTTATCAAAATCAGCTTGAGTAAGTGATTTAAACTGTTCGTGTGCAACGGCAAGAATAACTGCATCACAATCTTTAATAGTAGAAATATCAACAAACTTCATACCGTAAAGGTGCTCTGCTTCATCAGCATCGGCTGCTGGGTCAGCAACTGTTGCAGTAATACCGTACTCTTTAAGCTCATTATAAATATCAATAATCTTTGTGTTACGGGTATCAGGACAATTTTCTTTAAAAGTAAAGCCCAAAATTGCAACCTTGGCATTTTTAATAGGAAGGTCAGCTTTGATAAGGTTTTTAACAACACTTTCAGCAACGTATTTACCCATATCGTCATTTATGCGACGACCGGAAAGAATTATCTGACTATGATAACCAAGCTGTTCAGCTTTGTATGTAAGATAGTATGGGTCAACACCGATACAGTGACCGCCAACAAGACCGGGATAGAACTTTAAGAAGTTCCATTTTGTTCCTGCCGCACGAAGCACCGACTGTGTATCTATGCCCATTTTATTAAATATAATTGAAAGCTCGTTCATAAAAGCAATGTTAATGTCACGTTGACTGTTTTCAATTACCTTTGCAGCCTCTGCAACCTTGATACTCTCGGCTCTGTGAACGCCTGCCTCTACAACAAGCTCGTAAACGTTTGCGATTTCCTCAAGTGATTCTTCGTCCATACCGCTTACAATTTTAACAATTGTTTCAAGACGGTGAACCTTATCACCCGGGTTAATACGCTCAGGGCTGTAACCAACCTTAAAGTCAACACCGCATTTAAGGCCAGATTCACGCTCTAAAATTGGAATACAAATATCCTCAGTAACACCTGGATAAACGGTTGATTCATAGACAACTATAGAACCTTTGGTAAGATTACGACCAACTATAGCTGACGCACCCTCAACAGGTGTTAAATCAGGCGTATGGTCGTCATTTACAGGTGTTGGTACTGCAACGATGTGGAACTTTGCTTCACGAAGCTTTGTTTCATCAGCAGTAAACTCAACGGTAGTATTTCTAATAACCTCGTCGCCCACTTCATTTGTAGGGTCAATACCTGACTTGTAAAGTTCAATCTTTTTAGCATTAAGGTCGAAACCAACTACTTTTATCTTTTTTGCAAAAGATACTGCAATTGGCATACCAACGTAGCCAAGACCTACAAGTGAAACTTTTTCTTCCCCATTAACAATTTTTTCATAAAGTGACATAAAAACATCTTCTTTCTATAAATTCATTGTTGTATTGATTATATTGTTAACAATTTTAACATCAAACTTTTGTTTTACAAGTTCTAATCCTTTATCCGCCATTTGCGATATTTTGTCGGGATTTTTAATTAAGTCAACCATTGCGCTCGACAAAGCATCAACATCTTTAACAGGCACAAGATAGCCGTTATCGCCATTTGTAACTGTCTCACGGCAACCCGTAGCATCGGTAGTAATAATTGCCCTACCAGTAGCCATTGCTTCAAGCACAGTTTTGGGCGTACCCTCACGATATGACGGTAAAACAAATATATTACACATTTCAAGATAAGGACGAACGTCACTGGCTTCACCAAAATACTCAATAATACCATCATCAATATATGGCTGTAATTCTTCAGGTTTTAATGCTGACGGATTAGAATCATAAGGGCCTACAAGTAAAAATCTTGCTTGCGGATATATTTCTTTCACAATGCGAGCCGCCTGTAAGTACTCATAAACACCCTTATCTTTAATGAGTCGACTAATACACAAAAACACATTGCCATTAGGTAATGGCTTTTGTGTGAATTTTTCAAGATTTACACCTGAGCCATTAAGTATAACGGTTTTTTCTTTTTTTATAATCTTGTTATCGGTAAAAACTTTTACATCATCATTGTTTTGGAAAAAGATTTTAGGACTTTTCCTCATAGCAAAACGATATTCCGTTTTTAAAATAAAACGTATGATTTTAGACTTTATATCATCTGACAAAAACACACTACCAATACCTGCAATAAGTGGATATACTTCAGTAATGCCAAGTTGATTTGCCGCAATACCACCATAAATAACTGTTTTAGCTTGGTATGTAAACAACTTGTCCGGTTTTTCTTGTTTTAAAATCGCTTTTAAGGATTTTAGCGTTTTTAAATCTTTGATTGGATTGGTACCGTTACGAGAAATTTCTGCCTGTATATACTTAATACCATTATCTAAAAATTTTTTCGACCAGTTAGACTCGGGTTCATTACCAATAGCAATAACTTCGTGTCCTAATGATTTAAAAGAGAGCATCATATCCATACGGAACCAAAAAAGCGATGGAGTATGACTTGATAAAACAGCTATCTTCATTTATTAACCTTCTCTTCTTGTTTATGTAATTCGCCCGTACCACCCTCAACAACGCCATCGTGTTTTAAAACACTGAATATTGTGCCGAAAAAACATTTACAGTCAAATGCAAAACTCATATTTTCAACATATTCTCCATCAAATTTTGCCTTAACAGGTATTTCAAGCTCATCACGACCATTAATTTGTGCCCAACCCGTAAGACCAGGTCTAACATCGTTTGCGCCGTATTTATCACGTTCTGCAACTAAATCATCTTGATTCCAAAGTGCAGGGCGAGGACCTATAATACTCATATTGCCAACAAATATATCCCATATTTGTGGTAGTTCATCAAGACTTGATTTGCGTAAGAATTTACCAATTTTAGTTATGTACTGATCAGGATTTTCAAGCAAATGTGTAGGCATATCATGTGGGGTTGACATTTTCATACTTCTAAACTTATGTAATTTAAAAAATGTTTTATTAAGACCAACACGTTTTTGCGTAAATAAAACGGGCCCTGGATCATCAATTACAATAAGTAATGAAATTAATGCAAACACTGGTAATAAAACGATTAAACCGCAAAACGATAAAACAATATCAATAACTCGTTTTAAAAATTTACTATACATAAACTTATTCCTTTCATATGGGCATAACATACCCAATCATACAGTGTATATTATACACCTTTCAATTTCAAATTGCAATGATTTTGTAGTAAATACTTTCTAAAAATAACAAAAAACAGCGTTCCAAAAGGAACGCTGCTTATAGTTAAGAGTTAAATTATTTAACCATGCTTGCAACTTCTGCTGCGAAGTCGTCAACACGCTTCTCAATGCCCTCGCCTTTTTCCATACGAACAAAGTCAACAAGCTTGATTTCTGTGCCGAGTTCTTTAGCAACATTTGCAACATATTTGCCAACGTTGATGTCGCCATCCATAACGAATGCCTGCTCAACAAGGCAGTTTTCTTTATAGAATTTGCCAATCTTACCTTCAACAATTTTACCAAGAACTGCATCAGGCTTGTTAGCCATTTTAGGATCTTCCTTCATCTGAGCGATAAGGATTTCCTTTTCTTTAGCGATAACCTCTGCAGGAACAGAAGCCTCGTCAAGATAACCGGGGTTCATAGCAGCAATCTGCATTGCTACATTTTTACCCATTGTGATAAAGTCAGCGTTGTCAGCTGCAACATCACCATCAAATTTAACAAGAACACCGATTTTGCCGCCGGCGTGAACGTAGTTTACTACGTTGCCTTCAAAGCGAACAAAACGACGGATTTTGATGTTTTCACGAACTTTAAGGAAGAGTTCCTGAACCATTTCTTCAACGGTCTGACCGTTTTCTACGCAAGCGTTAAGAGCATCTACATCAGCAGGAGCCTGAGCTGCGATAACTTTAGCTACCTTGAGTGCCAATTCCTTGAACTCGTCGCCACCTGCAACGAAGTCGGTTTCTGCATTTAATTCTACAGCAACGCCAACGCCGTTTTCGCAGATAGCACATACAGTACCTTCTGCAGCGATACGGCTTGCCTTTTTAGCTTGAGATGCAAGACCCTTTTCACGAAGGTAGTCTGCAGCAGCATCCATATTACCGTCGCACTCAACAAGTGCCTTTTTGCAGTCCATCATACCGCAACCGGGTTTTTCTCTTAAAGCCTGAACGTCTTTAGCAGTAAAAGCCATAATATATATCTCCTTTAGAGTAGTATTTTAAATTATTCAGCAGCTTCTTCAGCTACTTCTTCTGCCTGTTCTTCTTCAACAGCTGCAGTGCCCATCTCTTCACCCTGTCTGCCTTCAATAACAGCAGCAGCGATTGTTTCTGCGATGAGTTTTACTGCACGGATAGCGTCGTCGTTACCTGGAATAACTGCGTCGATTTCATCAGGATCACAGTTGGTGTCTACGATAGCGATGATCGGAATACCGAGTTTCTTTGCTTCAGCAACAGCAATTCTCTCTTTACGTGGGTCAACAATGAAGAGTGCGCCGGGGATCTTGTTCATGTTCTGGATACCGCCGATAAACTTTTCAAGTTTTTCGATTTCGAGAGTAAGGGTTGCAACTTCCTTCTTAGGAAGAAGGTCAAATGTGCCGTCATCACGCATAGCACGGAGCTGCTCAAGACGAGCAATACGAGTGCGGATTGTGCTGAAGTTTGTGAGCATACCGCCAAGCCAACGAGCGTTTACATAAGGCATACCGCAATGCTCTGCTTCTTCTTTAACAGAATCCTGAGCCTGCTTCTTTGTGCCTACGAAAAGAATGTCGCCGCCGTTTGCTGCGATGTCACGAGCGAAAAGATAAGCTTCGTTAAGCTTTTTAACGGTTTTCTGAAGGTCGATAATGTAGATACCGTTACGCTCTGTGAAAATGTACTCTGCCATTTTTGGGTTCCAACGTCTTGTCTGGTGACCAAAGTGTACACCTGCTTCAAGAAGTTGTTTCATTGATACAACTGCCATAATTTTTTCCTCCTGAGGTTTTTCCTCCATCATGTCAAGCCGGGTATTGACCTTTGTATCAGCGGTCACACCTCTACCTGCATAAGACATAATGTGTGTAATATTTTTGCCACCTTTACAGTAGCCGATAAATTATATCACAACACTTTACAAATTGCAAGTGTTTTTTATAAGTTTTTGTAAACTTCCAATACTTTCTCTGCCCTGTCGGCGATTTTGTTGCGGAGTTCGGCGGGGGTTATAACCTCTATATCCGAGCCGTAGTTCATAATCCATGTTACAAGACCGTCACTTACAGCCGCTTTTACGGTAAAATCAAAGTGGGTGTCGGTAACGTTTGTAATAAAGATATTCTCACCAAAACGGTCGGCAACCTGTTCAAGAATTTTGTTACTGCAACGAAGCTTAACCTGTTGCATATCTCCGCCAAACATACCAAAAAGCTTTTTGGTATAATCGGCAACGTCAAATGTATCTTTGTAATCGCTGACTTCGCTAAAATGACGAGATTGCTCGTCAAGTATTTGTACCGATTTAATACGGTCTATACGAAGGTTCATAAGGTTGTCGTATTTTTGGTAGTTACAAATAAGATAGTAGTGGTCGTCCTGCCAGGTCATAGCATATGGACTTACAGTACGGGTTTTATATTCGGTAGTGATTTGTCGGTTATTTAGCACACGCTTGCCGTATTTAAAGGATATTTTCTTACCCCCGCTGATTGCAGTATTAATGCTATCAATATTGTAAAATATTTCTTCGTTACTGGTTTTACTGCTGTTATCAATATAAATTCCGTTAATGCTCTTTTTTGACTGATAACGGCTAAGCATACTGTCCAGCTTTGAGGTAAGCTCTCGGGTTTTCTTTTCGCTTATAAATTTTGCAGTACGCACGGCATCACCCAAGAGGTAAATCTCGGGCAGTTCAAAATCACGGCTTGCCAAAAAATAACCGTTTTTGGGAACACGGGTGCTAATGATATCATAACCAAATGAAATAAGACATTCTATATCGTCATAAATGGCCTTGCGCTCGGCAGTAATATCATATGCCGAGAGTTTCTCACATATTTCGGTAGCCGATAAAGGATGGTCTTCATCGGTGAGCTCGGTCAAAATTTTTATTATGTATAAAAGCTTTATTTTTTGTCCTCTTCTTGCTGCCATATTCTTACCGCCTTAATAAATTCGTTATATTCGTATACTGCATTAACACAGTCTAAAAAAGCGTTAGCCGACATATTTTTTGGTAGGTTTAAATATTCGGCAAGGCTGTCTCGTAAATGCGAACTGTTTTTATTACCCGATAGACCAAGGGTAAAAAAGTCGGTCTTGGTAATCTTTTTATCGCTTTTTTTAATAACATTATCCCCTGTTATACCGCTACGTGAGAGTGCGTCAACTATTACTTGCTGCGACATACCCTCAACGCCCAAAAGCCCTTGTTTAGAAGGCTTGTCCTTGCGTTTTTCTTTACCGGAAAGCTGCGGTATATAAACGTTGGTAATGGTGTTTTCGGGGCAAATTTGCTTAAGATGTGAGCGAATTAATGCCCCTGCAGAATCGGAATCGGTAATAACAATAATGCCGCAACGCTCTGCGAGCAGCCTTATGAAATCACGCTTTTCCTTATCTTTAAAAATAGCGAAGCCGTTTGTTGTAATGATGGTGGCATCGATAATGTTTTCCAGGGTGATTTTGTCATACTTACCCTCTACAATTACTGCCTGACGTAGTTTAATCAACCGATTCACCTCTTGCAATAATGTATACAAGTTTTACGGTTAACTGTTCAAGAATAATGCGTGGGTCAGCGCCAAAACTTTTTAGCGACTTGTCGGCTTCGGCAATAGTGTTAAGGCTTAGTCGAAGTTTTGCGCTGTTAAATTTTTTAAGATTTTGTGTAGCCCTATCTATTAAAAAGATTTTGTTTTTAGGATATTTAAAATCTGTAGCAATATCAGATTTTGAAACGCCCTTAATATTTGCAGTATATGCACGGTAAATATCAACATAGCTTGAAGCGGTAACACTTAAAATAACCATAGGCTCAACACGCATAAAGAACATATCGTCAAGCATTGTTAAAGCGGTTGATATATCCCCTGCAAGAATATATTTAACATATTCATATACCGAAGCATCAACAGATTTTACTGCAATTTGTTCGACCGTTTCTTTGGTAATATCGCCACTGCCAACAAAAGCGCAAAGCTTGTTTAGTTCGTTTTGAAGTGTGCTTAAATCGCTACCCGATATTTCAATAAGATAGCGTGCCGCTATCTCACCAAAATTGCAACCACGCTTTTTGGCGCCGTCAGAAAGCATTTTTACAAGTGCGGTTATACTGCGGTGGTTAATCTCAGCACAGGTGCCACCCACCTTTTCGACAGCCGATAAAAGTTTTTTCTCTTTGGTTCCCTTTTTGGCATCAAATGAAATAGCGTCAAAACAAATGATTAAAACACAGGTATCATTTGCATTGGATATAAGTTCTACAAGACGGTCAAAATCGCTTTTTGCACAGTGCTCAAAATCGTAGTCAGAAAGCACTACAGTTTTTCTTTCTGCCATCATTGGAAACTGATTTACTGCATCAAAAACCTCTTGTAATTCACAGTCTCCCTCAAATTTTTGAAGGTTAAAAAACGGATCACCGTCGTATGATTTTTTTGCCAAAGTGTCTTTATAATAATTTTTAAGATACGAATCGTCACCAAAAATAAGATACACATTAGCAAAACGCTTGGATGCAATATCTTTTCTTAAAACTTCCTCATACACTATTGGCATTTAAATCACTTCTTTTCTTTTTAAATTCGTAAAAATAAATAAACAATATAACCATTAAAATAACAATAATTGCAAACCAAAAATAATATTTTGGTAATACTGCAACGGTTATGGGCAACTCGGCTATTTTGTTAACAACAAACACAATAAAGCGAGAATATAATCCTGCAATAAAGAATAAGGGTGTGCTTAAAAATTTGATAAACGGAATAACTGATATAATAAGCGCTACAATATTAAAAATAAGCGCAAACATTACGGGATAAGAAATTATAAAATTTGTTATCGGCGATACAACCGATACGTAACCAAAAATTTTTATGGTTACAGGCAAAGTAAAAATGATTGCCGATACCGAACATAAAAAGGTATCAATTAAAAGGTTTAATATTTTTGACTTGATATTAAAACGTTCTTTAATTAGCTTAGAGTAAAAAGGCACAACCCATATAATAGCAAGGGTTGATAAAACCGACAATTGAAATGATATATTAAAAATTGCAAACGGTGCGCTTATAAGCACAGCTGTAACAGCAGTTAAAAGCGAACTAAGTGAGTCGTTTTCTCGGCTAAAAACGGGTGCCAAACCTGCTACTATAAACATTGCCCCCGCCCTTGATATTGACATTGTAAATCCGCATACGGCACTGATTAACACAACCGACAAAACAGAAACAACACAACGAATGTATTTGTTATAAAAAAGACGGTCAAGGCACAAAAAAACTGCCATCATAATAATTGCGAGATGCATACCCGATACCACGACAACATGGCTGATACCGGTTGTTTTTATATTGCCTGCAAATTTATCGCTAATTAAGGTTTTATCACCTGTAGTAAGCGCTACCAAAAGTCCTGCAGTATCACCGTTAAAATGCGTAGACATCGTTTCCTTTACATAAGAGCGTATATCACCTGCAAATTTATAAAAATAATTATAATCGTTTGATTTTTTTATTTTTATAACATTAGCAGTTGCATATATTCCATCACTGTAGTTAGAAATTCTATATTTATCATACTTGTCTACGACACTTATCTTCAATGTTGCACTTACAATATCTCCCATTTGGAGATTTGTTTTATCATAGTCAAACAAAAGCAGTTTTGTATTTTGGGGTATATCGCTACAATGATATTCTTTTAGCGTAACGATATTAAATTCACCGTGGTCAACCGTATCTTCGGCAACCAAAAAAGTACCTGCGATTTTTTGCTTTTCACGTTGTTTTAATTCGTCAATTTTTATAAACTCGGCGATTAAACTTACTGTAAATAAAATAATCGCCAACACAACGGTTATGTACTGATATTTTTTATAATAAATAGTGATAAATACTAAAAGTATGATTGAAGCGGCAATTAACGCAAACGACAGTGGTGCAACAAAAAGTGATAATGCCGCCGAAACGCTACATACAACCGCAGCCCAAAACATAGGTCTTTTAAAAATATTCATTATCAGAATAAATCAATATTAATAACGCCCAAATGTTCAAGTAAAATTTTTACACCAATAAGTATTAAAATAATACCACCGGCAAGTTCGGCTTTTGATTTAAAAACTGCACCAAACTTGTGACCAATAAGCACGCCGATGGCCGATAAAACAAATGTAGTTACACCAATGATTAAAATAGATATAAGTATATCAGGAAGTGTGTCTACCCCATCAATAGCAAAGGCAATTCCTGCCGCCATAGCATCTATACTGGTAGCAATCGCCATTACAAATAGTTCTTTGATATCAAAGCATCCGCAATCATCATCTTCGCCTTTAAATGATTCGTAAATCATTTTACCGCCAATGAATGCCAATAATGCAAAAGCTACCCAATGGTCAAAACTTTCAATATAGTTTTTAAAACCAAAACCCAAAGCCCAACCAATAAATGGCATTAGTGCCTGAAATCCGCCGAAGAATAGCGCAATTAAACCCATTTGTTTAAGCTCAAGTTTCTGCATTTTAAGGCCTTTACAAACGGCAACCGCAAAAGCATCCATAGAAAGTGCAACACCGGTTAAAAATACTGTAATAAGCATAATATAGTCCCCTATGTTATTTTTGTTTACTATTCCAAGCAGTAACATCTTTTAACTCTGTCATTAAGGCAATATAACTTTCGTGACGAGATTTTTGAATTTTACTGTTATTTACAGCATCTATAACAGCGCAACCTTTTTCGGTTGTGTGTGAACAAGATGTAAATTTACAAGTTCCTAAATAGTCACTAAAATCAGGAAAACAATCTGCAAGTGAAAGTTTAAATTCATACAAATCTTCATTAGTGTCAACCGTAGAAAAACCGGGAGTATCCACCACGTAAGCGCCGTCACCTACAAAAAACAGTTCGGTATGTCGGGTTGTATGCCTTCCACGTCCAAGCTTATCACTTACCTCGCCTGTCTTTAATTCAAGACTTGGGAAAAGTGCATTAAGTATACTTGACTTGCCAACACCGGAGTTGCCCGAAAAAGCACAAACACAATTTTTCATTTCGCCTTTTAGTTCATCTATTCCGACATTATCTTTTGCTGATACTACATAGGTCTTAAAACCGGATTTGCTATAAATTTTATATAACTCATCAAAATTTCCCATATCGGACTTATTAAAAACGATTATAGGCTCTATGTCGTTATAAACTGCAAGGGCTGAAAGGCGGTCAATCATTAGAGTATCAGGCGCAGGAGTGCTGTATGCCGATACTATAAAAAGTTTATCTATATTGGCAACAAGCGGTCGGTTAAATATGTTCTTACGTTTACAAATCTGCTCTACTACGCCATGGGTTTTGTCATTAAGTGAAAATTCAACCATATCACCCACAACAGGGGAAACCCCCGCTTTGCGGAAGTTTCCCCTGGCTTTACATTCATATAAATTACCGTCACAACTGACATAGTAAAAGCCGGAAATTGCTTTGATAATTATACCTGTCATAAAACTAACTCACTAATATTATTCTTCGTCCTCTTGTTTTGGCGGTTCGGCATCTTCGCCCTGGTTGGCGGAAACATATGATTTATAATCGTTTCTTCTGCTAACCTCGGTTGTTTTATCCTTGGCGGCATCTACTTTGATAATAGCATATGCATAATATTCCTTATCGTCACCAAAACGAACCTTTACTGTGTATTCAATTTCCTTTTGAGTACCTGAAAGTTTCTCAAAGGTGTAGGATAATACTTCTTTAAAGTCAAGCTTTCCGCTTTCTTTAACCATTGAACCGTTTTTCCAAAGCGATACATAGCCTGTAGATTCTTTTGTATAAAAATCGGTTCTTATGGAAACGGTTGGTGAAAATACATAATTAACTACACCGGTGCTTACGTAAATAGTTACTGTTTCGCCCTCGTTCATTTTTGTGTTTACACCCGGGTTAACAGCTATAACATAGCCTTTATCGTAAAATTTATCTCCGGCAGCAAGGTCTCTCTCTTCAACCTTTACAATAAGACCAAGTTTTTCAAGTTCTGACTTTGCTTTATCCTTTGTAATACCAATAATTGTAGAAGGCACAGTAATTACCTTATCGCCTTTACCGGTACTTACATATACAATTATTTCTTCATCGCTGGAAACGGTAGTTGTTCTTATAGGATCGGTTTTAATAACCATTCCTTCCTCAACATCGTCACTGGCAATTTCTTTTACAGTAACCGTAAATCCAAGTGACTTGAGTTCGTTTATGGCCTTTGTTTCTGCCCAACCATAAACATCAGGCACTTTAGCGTTAGCAGAGCCCTTACTAACGGTTATAATTATTTTGGCGCCCTCTTTAATCTTTTTACCTGAATTATGTGACTGTTCACAAATTTCACCAAATTTGTGTTCATCACAATAAACCTCTTCAATAACAAAGTTTAAAGTATTATTTTTATAATACTCGTGTTCCTTAAGCTCGTCATATGTCATTTGTGTAAAATCGGGACATTCAATTGTCTTTCCGCTTCCACCGCCAAAGAGCTTAACACCTGCCCAAATACCAATAATTATAAGAACAATGATAAATGCAGATGCAACACCGGCAAGAATTGGAATCATATTGCTCTTTTCTGTAGTTTCTTCCTCCTCATCATAATCATCAGCAACAGCCGATGCAGGTGTAGAAGAAACAATAGAGTCAACATATTTTGTTGGTGCGTTGTCAACAAAATATGTATAGTCAAAGGTAGACTCGGGGTCTTTTTTAAACTGCTCTAAATCACAAAGCAACTCCGAAGCAGACTGATAACGTCGCTCGGGCGTTTTTTGCATTGCGTGCATAGTAATTTGCTCAAGGCCAAGCGGAATTGCAGGATTAATCTCGGTAGGCTTTTGCGGGTCACGCTGAAGCTGCATAATAGCAACCGATACTGCACTTTCGGCTTCAAACGGCAATTTGCCTGTAAGCATCTCATAAAGCATAACACCTACAGAATAAATATCTGATTTTTCGTCGGTCTTTTCGCCTCTTGCCTGCTCGGGACTGATATAATGAACCGAACCAATTGCCTTATCGGTAATTGTACGCTGTTCGTTTCTTGCAAAGCGTGCAATTCCAAAATCGGCAACCTTTATTGTACCGTCAGAAAGAACCATAATATTTTGAGGCTTAACATCACGGTGCACAATACCCTTGTCATGCGCATGCTGAAGTCCCTTTAAAATCTGAATAACAAAATATACGGCATCCTTCCATCTAAGACTACCCTGACGTTCAATAAACTCCTTTAGAGTGATACCGTCAATATACTCCATAACGATATATTGAATAATATCACCAAAACTAACATCATAAACCTTTACAATGTTAGGGTGAGAAAGAACCGCAATAGCCTTTGATTCATTTTTAAAGCGACGAATAAATTCCTCGTTTGAAACAAATTCTTCCTTTAAAATTTTAATAGCTACTATTCTGTTTTCTACATTGTCGTACGCCTTGTAAACAACTGCCATACCGCCTACGCCAATTATTTCTTGTATTTCATATCTGCCGTCTAAACGTTTTCCTACATATTTATCCATAATAAACACTACCTTTCCGACTACTGTGATACTATCACAGCGGTGATATTGTCTTTACCACCGGCAAAATTAGCTTCTTGAATTAATACTTCTACCGCTTTATCTGAATCGTTGTCGTTAACAACTCGCAGTATATTGTCAGAACCAACGTAGTTACTTAAACCGTCGGTGCAAAGCAAAAGCTTATTGTTAGAATTAAGGTTAACACAAAAACTATCAATCAAAAGATTTTCTTCAACGCCAAGCGCCCTTGTAATAATATTCTTTTTAGGATGCTGGTTTGCCTCTTCGGGAGAAATTTTGCCGCTCTCTACCAATGTTTGAACAACCGAATGATCCCGAGTAATTTGCTTAAGTTCGTTTTCACTTACAAGATATGCTCTGCTATCACCAACATTGCAAACAATGGCTCTGTTTTCATTTGCGATTACAGCTACCACTGTTGTACCCATACCCTGTAACTTTTCATCCTTTTTAGAAAGTGCAAATACGTTAAAGTTTGCAGACAGGATTGCATTTTTTAAAAGATTTGTTATATCTTCAGAAGACATAGCTTTAGTAAACGATTTTAAAACGTACTGCGATATTATTTCACAAGCAGTTTTACTTGCTATATCTCCTGCGCTTGCGCCGCCCATACCGTCACACACAACTGCAACAGCAGAACCGTCAGGCAAAGCATTTACAGCAAAGCAGTCCTGATTAATACTGCGAACCTTGCCCTTGTCTGTCTTAGCAAATAATCGCATCGGCTATCTCCTCCTTTGTTTTTTTCTTTAACTGACCGCAAGAAGCATCAATATCGGCACCAAGCGTACGCCTTATTGTAGCCGTAACACCTAATGATTCCAACTTTTTTTGGAAAGAAATAATAGCTTTACGGTCAGGTTTTTTAAAAGTATTTTCTTTTACAGGATTTGCAGGAATCAGATTAACATGACACATAATGCCACGAAGCCTTGATGCCAGTTCTTTTGCGCAGGCATCACTATCGTTAATTCCTTCTATAAGAGCATATTCAAAGGATATGCGTCTAGTAGTAATCTTTTGATAATCACGGCAAGCCCTAAGCAGTGCATCAATATTCCACTTTTTATTAACAGGCATTGTCTGATTTCTTATATTGTCATTTGGTGCGTGAAGCGAAATTGAAAGTGTAATTGGCATATTATATTTAGCCAACTTATTTATTCCACTTACAACACCCGACGTTGAAAGCGATATATGACGAAGTCCGATGTTAAGACCGTTTTCATCACTTACAAGTTTTAAAAATTTTATACTGTTATCAAAATTGTCAAGTGGTTCGCCCATACCCATCATTACAACGTTTGATACACGAATACCGTTATCACGTGATGCATAAGTAATTTGTGCCAGCATTTCCGATGCCGTAAGATTACGTGTAAGACCATACAGTCCCGATGCGCAAAATTTGCATCCCATTCGACATCCCACTTGTGTAGAAATACAAACCGTATATCCGTGTTCATATTTCATAAGAACCGATTCAATAAGCTCACCGTCGAAAAGTTCGTATACGTATTTTACAGTACCGTCAATTTGTGATACGTACTTACGTAATGGTTTAACCGTGGCAATATAACTTATTTCTTCAAGACTTTTTCGAAGCGATAACGGAATGTTTGTCATTTCGTCAAAACTGTCTACTCCCGATTGCAACCATTTAAATAATTGCAAAGCACGGAATTTAGGCTGAGATAAACTGTCAACTAATTGAGTAATCTCGTCTAAATTAAATGAGCGAATATCAAGCTTATTAGAAATAAAATCACCTGCTTTTTACGAGGAGCGCACAGTAAAAACCGTCACTGCCATCTATATGTGGCATAAACGTACGTTGGTATTTTAACTCATATTGGGGGTATTTGTCAAGAAAACGCTCAATTATATACTCATTTTCACACTTTCTAAGAGTGCAAGTAGAATATAAAATACGTCCGTCATCCTTTAAATATTTAACAGAGGTTTCAAGAATTTGCATCTGAATTTCAGTAATATCCTGATACTCTTCCAAATCTTTATACTTTATTTCAGGTTTACGCCGTATAACCCCAAGACCAGAACAAAGAACGTCACAAATTACTGCATCAAACTTTCCAAAACGCTCATTATAAACGGTAGCGTCGTTCTGGGTTGCAGTTATATTGCTAATACCTAAACGGACTGCGCCTTTTTTTATAAGTTCGACACGTTTTTCATACAAATCACAAGAAATTATCTCCCCCGTGTTTTGCATATACTGAGCAGTGGTAAAACTTTTTCCTCCGGGGGCGGCGCAAACGTCCAACACTCGTTCGTCTTTTACAGGGTTAAGAACACTTACAACGGTTTGAGACGCTATGTCTTGTACGTGGAAAAAGCCCTCTTTGTACATACGGCTTTTGGTTATATCAATACCACCCGAAATATCGATAGCATTATCAAGCAATGAAACCTTTGCAAATATACCATCGTTATTTAACATTTCACAAAGAGCATTAGTTGTTGTTTTAAGTGAATTTACACGTAGGGTTACGGGCGGAGCTTTAAGTGAGCTTTTAAGCAAATTAATTGCGTTCTCGATACCATAGTCTGAAGTAAAGCTTTTTACTATCCATTCAGGACAAGAATATCTTACAGACAATTCATTTATACTATTTCCTTTTGGTAAATGCACACAATCACGCAATATATTACGTAAAACGCCGTTAACAAATCCTGAAAGACTTTTCCATTTTGAATTCTTAACAATTTTTACAGCCTCATTTACAGCGGCACTGTCAGGAATTTTATCCATATACATTATCTGATAAAGTGCAACCCTTAAAACTTCAAGCACAAATGAATCAACTTTTTTAAGTGGCGTTTTTATAAATTGTGATAGAACATAATCAATTGTAATAGTTCTGTCTAAAACACCATAGAACAATGCTGTTATAAAGGATTTATCAACCGATGATAATTCCGCATCACTTAAAAATTTATTTAATGTTATATTAGAATATGCTTGCTTGCGAACTTCAAGCAAAGCGTTTACAGCAATTTTTCTTGCATTTGGCATTATTCTACAACCGTACCTTTTGAAATTTTATGGCCGTTTAACATTTGCGCTGCACTCATTACCTTTGCACCCTCGGGCTGAACGGTAACAAGCTCTACCGATGTGTCACTGCAAGAAACAATAAGCTTATCGTCGCACGCAATAACAACACCGTTTTCCTTTGCACTAAGGTTAGATTTTTTTGCTTTTATTACCTTTATGCGTTTTCCATTTATAAAACAAAATGCACATGGCCAAGAGTAAAAACCTCTTACAGCGTTACAAATTTCATCGGCAGATTGGTTAAAATCAAGATGAGCCATTTCTTTTTTTATAATGGGAGCATAGGTTGCATCGGCTTCATTTTGTTTTGTTGGTTTAAGAGCACCTTGCTCTGCTTTTTGTAAAGTGGATACCATTAAATCGGCGGAAATAACCGATAATCTGTCAAACAATTCTTCAGCGGTTTCTTCTTCACCTATATCGGTAATAACAGTTTCAAGAATATCACCGGTATCCATACCCTCATCCATAAGCATTGTGCTTACGCCGGTTTTACTTTCGCCTGTTACAATAGACCACTGTATTGGTGATGCACCACGAAGCTTTGGCAGTAATGAAGCATGACCGTTAATACAACCATATCTTGGTAAATCCAATATTTCTTTGGAAAGTATTTTTCCGTATGCAACAACGACAATAACGTCAGGATTAAGTTTTTTTAAAACTTCATATGCCTCTCCGTCACGTAATGTGTTGGGTTGATATACGGGAATATTATTTTCAAGCGCAATTACTTTAGTTGCAGGCGGGGTCAAAACCTGTTTTCTGCCAACAGGCTTATCGGGTTGAGCAAAAAGCGCTACAACGTCATATTTTTCGTCAATAAGTTTTTGTAAAGTTACTGCCGCATAGTCGGGAGTACCCATAAAAACAATACGCATCAGATTATTTACTCCTTTTTGCGTGATCTATATATAAAATTCCGTCAAGATGGTCAATTTCGTGGCAAAGTGCACGAGCCTTTAACCCCTCGCCTGTTACCACAATATTCTCACCAAACCTGTTTTGAGCACGAACCGATACCTTCATAGGTCGTGTAACGGTTTCGTATCTATCGGGTACCGAAAGACAACCTTCGTTTCCTGTTTGCGTTTCTTCGCTTTTTTCGGTAATAACGGGATTAATAAGTTCAATAATTCCGTCGCCAACATCAATAACACAAAATCGTCGCAAGATACCTACCTGAGGTGCCGCAAGTCCAACACCCTCGGCAGCATACATTGTTTCCTTCATATCGTCGAGTGTCTGATGTAATTTTTCATCAAACGTAAGCTGAGAACGACAAACCTTTCGTAATACGTCGTCCCCAATTTTTACAATATTTCTTTTTGCCATAGTAATCCTCTTTAAATTATGTTTTCGGGATTAATATCAACCCCGATATAAGTGTCCTTTTTAAGCTTAATATCAGTAGCTTTTTTTATCATTTCACGAAAACGTGAAGAATTTTTTGTTTTGATAATAATACGATATCTGTATTTGTTATTAACCTTTGGTACTGTAGCAGGAGCAGGTCCTAAAACAATAACCTTTATATCGTTATAGTCCTCTGTAGTTGCACGTTTAATATTTGCAAATACTTCATTTATAGCTTCACTTGCAATCAAAGAATCGACCGACTGCACATATATCATACATATATCGCAAAACGGTGGATAAATCATAAGTTTGCGATTAGCAATTTCCTCGTTGAAAAAGGCATCATAATCCTGACTTTGAGCAAGAGATATTATGTTATTATCGGTGTCGCTTGTTTGAATTACAGCAACACCGGGATTTTCGGCTCTGCCTGCACGCCCCACAACCTGAGTTAAAAGCGAAAAGGTTCGTTCATAGCCTCGGTAGTCATCACTGTAAAGTGCTCTATCGGCACCAATTACTCCAACAACCGTAACATTTGGGAAATCAAGACCCTTTGCTACCATTTGTGTGCCAAGCATTATATCATATTCGCCGTTTGCAAAGGCGGTAAGATAATTTGAATACGAATCACGAGCAATGGTACTGTCGGCATCAAGGCGTAAAATTCTTGCTTTTGGTAAAAGTAGTTTTAATTCCTCTTCTAACTTTTGTGTGCCCGAACCGGAAAAATGGAAAAATTCGCCACCGCATTCGGGACATTTTTGCGGAACAGGAATGGAAGCATTACAGTAATGACACATAAGTCGTTTATTAGCCGAATGGTAGGTTAAAGAAACACTGCAGTTATCACAGCTTGCTACCCAACCACAGCTACTGCAACTAACATAGGTATTATGACCACGGCGATTAAGCAGTATTATTGCCTGTTTTTTATTTTCAAGCGCCTCTTCAATTTTAAGAGCAAGTTCACGACTAATATCAGATGAATTACCGTCTTGTAATTCTTTGCGCATATCAACAAGACTAACCTGTGGTAAAACTGCATTTCCGTAACGTTCTTTTAATGTAAATAGTTTATACCTACCCGACAAAGCGCTACTGTAGCTTTCTACCGAAGGGGTTGCCGATGCAAGACATAACAAACTTTTGTGGTAAGCCACACGAAATCTTGCAAGCTCACGTGCGTGAAAGCGTGGGGATTGTTCTGATTTATAGGTATGCTCTTGTTCCTCATCAATTATAACAAGACCAAGTTTAGAAAAAGGAGCAAAAACAGCACTTCTTGTTCCAATGGCAATCAGCGCTTTACCCTGCTTTATACGAGTCCACTCATCCATGCGCTGTCCAAGCGACATAGCGCTATGAAAAATGGCAATTTTACTACCGTAACGTTCGCTGAATATTTTTATCATTTGTGGTGTCAAGGCAATTTCCGGCACCATAATAATAACGCCCTCGCCTCTTTGCGAAACCTCATCAACAAGCGATAAGAAAACCTTTGTTTTACCACTACCCGTTACGCCGTAAAGTAAAGCTGTTTCACCGTTTTTACTTTTGGTAAGCTCCACCAGTCCGTTAAAAGCGGTGTTTTGTTCGTTTGTAAGGTTTATTTTTTCTTTACTTATTTTATTTTGTGCCGTATATGGCAGACGAAATTCCTGCTTTTCAAAGGATTCTAATACACCTTTTTTTTCAAGCGTATTGATGACCGATGCGGAAACGCCCGTAAAATATTGCAATTCCCTTACCGAAACACTGCCTGCAGCATCAACAATATTATATATTTCCTGTTGACGTTCAGTAAGCTTTACCGATAAAGCATTTTCATTATTTATTCTTACCCAACGCTTGGTCATATCCTGCATGCGACGTAGCGGAACCTGATTTTTAATTACTGCCTGTTTTTCATACAACTTGTCAAGCAAAATATCGGCACAGTCAAACATTTGCTTTAGTTTTTTGACCGGTTGTTCACCCGATTGCTTAAGGTACTCAAATACTGTTTTTTCATCGTCACTTAAAAGTGATGAGCTTAAAAACTCTTCATTTACTGAGTAATAATCGGTAAGATTATAGTTAAGGCCTGTTGGCAGCATTGCATGTATGGCATCAAAATAAGTGCAAAAAACATTTGATTTAAGCCATTTGCACATTTTAATCATTTCATCGTTTAAAATAGGCTCATTATCAGTAACAGATATTATTTCTTTTGTTTTTGAAGTAATTTCACCTTCAAACACATTTAAAATCATCCCCTGTTTTTTAATGTTTCCTTTTCCAAACGGTATGGTAACACGACTACCTGCAACAGCAGTTTTTACAAGACTTTCGGGAATTGCATAGGTATAACATTTATCAAAAGAGCCGGTAGCACCGTCTATTACAATTTCAGCAACCAAACGACACATACCGAACCCTCCTTAAAAATTTTTCAGTTTAAAATTAAATAAGCTCTTTCTCTGCAGCAATCTTGTTAATAGCAATGCTAACAGGCTTTTCAAGCAATATTTCTTCATCTGCTTCTGCTTTATTAGCAATCTCACGAGCGCAGTTTGCAATCTCGGTTACAAGACCATAGCGGTTTTCATAGTTTTCAATAAGTTTTCCAATAGCGGGATTTAACATAATAGACATTTCCTTTCAAGACTATTTATTTAAGATTTTATTTATTAATTCTAAATTGCGATCGGTTCTGAATTCATCAATCGACATAATAGATACAAAATTTTCAACTGCTGTGTCAAGATTAGCGTTCACAACTACGTAATCATAATCTTTTGCACAAGCAATTTCACGAAGTGCTTCGTAAAGACGTTTTTCAATAACTTCGGCACTATCGGTACCTCTGCCGGTTAAACGACTTTTTAAAACCTCTAATGACGGTGGCAAAATAAATATGCTTACTGCCTCCGGCATTTTTTTACGAATTTGTTCGGCACCGTTTACATCAACTTCAATAATCATATCTCTGCCGCTATTAATACAATCAATAACAGGTGCCTTTGGTGTTCCGTAATAGTTACCTACGAATACGTTGTATTCAAGCAACTGGTCGTTGGCAATCATATTTTCAAACTTTTCACGGGAAATAAAGTTATATTTCTCGCCCTCTACTTCACCCGGTCTCATTTCACGGGTTATAGAAGATATCGAAAAGGCAATTTCCGGTTTTTGCTCAAAAACCTTTTTTAATACCGTATCTTTACCTGAACCTGAAGGGCCCGAAATAATATATACTCTACCTTTAGTCATCGGTCTCCTCCTCATCATCAACAGCGTTTTCATCAGTAATACGATTTGCAACCGTTTCTGATTGAAGATAGGTTAAAATAACGTGATCACTATCGGTAATAATTACTGCTCGTGTTCTTCTGCCATGAGTAGCATCAATAAGTGTTCCACGTTCTTTTGCATCTTGAATAATTCGTTTAATAGGTGCTGATTCGGGGCTTACGATAGCTATCATTCGGTTGGCGGCAATAAGATTACCAAAGCCAATATTTACAAGTCGCATAAAAAACTCCTTACTCTATATTTTGAATCTGTTCACGGATTTTTTCGATTTCAGATTTAATTTCAACCACAACCTTTGTGATTTCCATATCCTGACATTTTGAACCGATTGTGTTGGTTTCACGGTTCATTTCCTGAACAATAAAGTCAAGTTTTCTGCCAATTACTCCACCTTCGTCAAGCATAGAACAAAGCGAAGCAATGTGACTGCGAAGACGTACCGTTTCTTCTGCTACGGCAATTTTATCAGCAAAAATGGCTGTTTCTGTAATAAGGCGCTGTTCATCAATTTGAACATCACCAATAAGCTCTCTCATTCTTGTTTCTATCTTTTCACGATATTCACGAATGGTTTGTGGAGAACGCTCTTCGATAAAATCTACCTGAGAAAGTATGTATTCTGCTCTGCCCTTAACGTCATTAACAAGTCGTTCACCCTCTACAGCACGTGCAGCAACAAAATTAACTATTGCTTCATCTGTAGCAGCAGTCACAGCCTTTTTAATTAACTCTTCATCAAGATCACGTTTTTTTACAGTAAAAATTTCGGGATTACCAACAATTGAAGAAGCCTTGATATCATCTTTTAATTTATAATCTTTGGCAAATTTGTGCAAAGCAGCAATATATGCATCGGCATATGCATCGTTTACGGCAAGCTCAATTGATTTTGAAGAAGTATCTTCAAACTGAACGTTAAGTTCAACCTTACCTCGAGAAATTTTTTGCTGACATTGGGTCTTTAAGATGTCGTCCAAAAATTGAAAAGAACGAGGCATTCTTGAACTGTACTCAAAATATCTGTGATTTACCGACTTAATTTCAACAGTAATATTAAAATCCTGTTCTGATACTTTACCTCGACCAAAACCGGTCATACTTGTTACCATAAAAACACCACACATAATAATCGCATTTTAATTCATTGTATTATAACAAATTTCTCCCAAAAAGTCAAATATAATATATATAATATATAAATATATTGTAGATAATTTTTTTCAACAAAACTCTTGACTGTTTTAAATTTTTGTGTTATTATATACCCCGCAACTGATGCAGGTGTAGTTCAATGGCTAGAATTCCAGCCTTCCAAGCTGGCTATGTGGGTTCGATTCCCATCACCTGCTCCAAAATAGAAGTTACACTTTTGTGTAACTTCTATTTTTTTAGTTTTGGTGGGAATCGAACAAGGAAGGAGCAACGTTAGTTGCGGAAGAAAACAGTACAGTGTACTGTTTTCGCTGACGTGGCAACGAGCGTTAGCGAGGCGATAGGTGCGTTGCACCGGAAAATTCCCATCACCTGCTCCAAAATAGAAGTTACACTTTTGTGTAACTTCTATTTTTTTAGTTTTGGTGGGAATCGAACAAGGAAGGAGCAACATTAGTTGCGGAAGAAAACAGTACAGTGTACTGTTTTTAATTGAATTTAAAAAAATTTTATGCTATAATCTGTTTGCTAATCAAAAGATAACATATACCACAGGTTTATACTCCTCACTAAACCAATGGTAGGTGTACTTTTTAAAAAATAGTTGTTACACTGTTTGTGAAAGGAGGCAATTCATGAATCAAATTAAAATTGGAAAATTTATTGCAGAACGCAGAAAAAATGCAAACCTAACACAAATGCAGTTGGCAGAAAAGCTTGGTATCACCGACAAAGCAGTATCCAAATGGGAACGTGGTGTGGCAATGCCCGATTCTTCGATTATGCTTGAACTGTGTGATATTCTTCGCATCAGTGTAAATGAATTATTAAGTGGGGAGAAAATTAATATGGATAATAATCAAAAAAACGAACAGCTTTTGCTTGAAATGGCAAAAGAATTAGAAAATAAAAACAAAACTATTTGGAATGCAATGTGGACGATCATGACAGTGAGTATTATTGGCTTAATCGGAGGTCTTGCGATTATTGCATATTTTATGCCCGAGGGCCCTTGGATGATAGTTGCAATACTTGCGCTATGTGTGGTCTTCCTGATACCGTGCTTCTACGCATTAAAGCTTGAGGTCAGCGTAGGTGCCTATAAATGCAAAAATTGCGGTTACGAAATCGTACCTACCTATATGCAGGCGCTTAATGCGATGCATAGAGGAACGACTCGGTATTTGAAGTGTCCAAAATGCAACAAACGCACTTGGTGTAAAAAGGTGCTGAAAAAGTAAATCCTAACAAAAAATACCCCTGATTGTCAAGAACAATCAGGGGTTAATTATTATGTGTAAATCAGCTGTTTATCGGTCATACAATCATCCAAATTGCCAATAAGTTTTGATGCTATCTTTTTAGGAACACGACCGCTGTTCCAAGAAATTGTAATGTTTGTGTATCCGTTATATTGCAACGAAATTACAGAAAACGCCGTAAAAGGAAAAGGTGCAAGTGTTACTGCAAAATCTTCAACATTAAAATTTTTGCAGGTCAATCTTTCACTTTGAATGGCACCCAACGGTGAAACGAGTGCGCCATAAATGAATTTTCTGCTCGTCATAACTATCGGCATATACAATTTTATAATCAGTTTTCTGATTTTAGGAGATATCTTACTGTAGATAAGCAAATTATCCGCAATTGTTTTAAGCCAAGATTTATGCTTAACATAATCAATAACCTCGGTATGAATTTCATCAACATTACGTAATTTGTTTGCCTCTAAAAATATTGGAACAAAAAGATTGCCAAAGAGAGATTTGGTTTTATCTTCAACATATCTTCTTATATCAATAGGAACTATTGTTTTTGCTCCCTTTTTATTAAAACATTTACCAACTGCCAACGACAATTTTGCCGCAGCAGACGTGATGTTTGATTTATACTTAATTACACATACCTTTATATCACCGTCTTTACTTGGCAACCAACCCGACGGTTTGCAGTTTGGTACAACGGTAAACGGAATTTTTCTTTGATTTTTTTCTTCTGTTTTCTTGCAACTTACAATTTCACAATTACTTAATGTAAAAGAATTGTCAGTTGTCTCTTTTCCATTAAGCTGTTCAAAAAAATCATATACAAACTGAATACCGCTTCTACCGTCGACTGCGCCGTGAAAGAAATCGAAGCAAATATACCACTCATCTTTTTGAACCAGATGCAAAACATTTAGCGCAATTGTATGAGAAGAAAAATTAATACGATTAGGTTTGTACGAGTATAAATCATCACCGTAAATCTTTTTTACTTCACATTTAGGAATATAATCCGATATATACCATTTGTTTTTTATGTACATAAGGTTAATTCCATCATGTGTTTCAAGAGTTTTATTAAAAGCAAGATCAAGTTCTTCAATCGAAGGTTTTCTGTCAAGTTTTAAATAAAAATGGAAGGTCATATTACAACCACATTTATCTAAATCGATAAAAAACGCTTCCATACCTGACGGCTTTCGAACAAAATTATTGATAATAGAAATAAGAATACATTCCTTCACACATTTTTCATTAATTCTACATTATTCGATAATATTTGTCAATGATAATTATTATGTATTATATGGCAAAAGACATATTTACTTTTAAGGCTTAATGAGTTATAATATTTTAAGTGGAGGTGCTTATATGGCAAAGAAAAAAGAAAGCGATACCCTGCGCCAACGAAAATTTGCACAGCAAGAGTTTTTAAAACTTAAAAAAATGCAAAGTGGTGAATTGGATGCAGGCCCAAAGCCGAGCGAAGTGGCTGCTCCCCTTACCTTTGGAGATAAAATTAAAAATATATGGTATCACGACAAATTAGCAATAATAGTTGTAGCTATGTTAATTATAGCAATGGTATTACTTATGACACAATGTGCTACAAAAACAAAATACGACGCTACCATTGTTCTTTTTAACTACACATTTACCGGTGATACCGTTTGTGACAAAATGGAAGAATATTTAACACCTTTTTGCGAAGATATAAACGGCGACGGCAAGGTTAACGTTAACGTAATTAACTGTTCTTTAAGCGGAACCGAAAACAATGAACACAACTATTCTAAACGATTGTCTTTACAATCAATTCAAGCATCGGATTCCAGTGCACTGCTTTATATAACCGATGAATATTCTTATAAAGAACTTACCGAAAAAATAAACTTTTTTGAAGGCGAACCAATAAAATTTAATGAAGATTTTTATAAATATTGTGTTGATGAAGGCGGAATGTTTGTTACACCAAAAAATTTGCAAATTTCTTGCCGTGTAATAAAAGGTACATCTATTGAAAACGGAAAAAATATTGATTTGCATTATAACCACGCACAAAACATTTTAAATAAAATTAATGAATACAATTCAACCAAATAAAAAAAGGCTCTGCTATTTAGCAGAGCCTTTAGTTTATCTAAAAATTAGATTAGATTTCAGCAAAGTACTTAATTGTACGAACCATCTGGCTTGTGTAGCTGTTTTCGTTGTCATACCAAGAAACAACCTGTACCTGATAGAGATCGTCGCCAACCTTTGATACCATTGTCTGAGTAGCATCAAAGAGTGAGCCGTAACGCATACCGATAACGTCTGAAGAAACGATCTGATCTTCGTTGTAACCGAATGAATCACTTGCAGCAGCCTTCATAGCAGCGTTGATGCCTTCCTTGGTTACGTCAGCACCCTTAACAACTGCTGTAAGGATGGTGGTAGAACCTGTAGGAACTGGAACACGCTGTGCAGAACCGATAAGCTTGCCGTTGAGTTCAGGAATTACAAGACCGATAGCCTTTGCAGCGCCTGTTGAGTTAGGAACGATGTTAGCAGCACCTGCACGTGCACGGCGAAGGTCACCCTTTCTGTGAGGACCGTCAAGAATCATCTGGTCGCCTGTGTAAGCGTGGATTGTGCTCATAATACCGCTCTGGATTGCAGCATAATCGTTAAGAGCCTTAGCCATAGGAGCAAGGCAGTTAGTTGTGAAAGAAGCAGCAGAAATGATGTTGTCTTCTTTAGTAAGAGTGTTTTCGTTTACACTGTAAACGATAGTTGGGAGATCATTACCTGCCGGAGCAGAAATAACAACCTTTTTAGCACCTGCATCAATGTGAGCCTGTGACTTTTCTTTTGAGCAGTAGAAGCCTGTGCATTCGAGAACTACGTCTACACCCAATTCGCCCCAAGGAAGATCCTTAGCGTCTTTTTCAGCATAAATTTTGAGAGTTTTGCCGTCAACTGTGATGGTACCAGCCTCATCATCAGCAGCTACAGTGTGAAGATTTTCACCGATGTAACCACAGTAACCACCCTGTGCTGTGTCATACTTTAAAAGATTAGCAAGCATTGAGGGCTTTGTAAGGTCGTTGATAGCTACTACATCGTAGCCTTCAGCACCAAACATCTGACGGAATGCGAGACGACCGATACGGCCGAATCCGTTAATAGCAACTTTAACCATTGGAATTACCTCCTAAAAATTTTCTATATGGTATTTTACCCTATTTAATTTAATTTTGCAAGTATTTTGTTAAAAAATAAACAATTTTTTACAATTTCATTTATTTTGACAATTTTTTCAAAAGGTTAAATGTTTTTATGTGCAGTTTTAACTATATCTATTATCTTCTCAGCCGACTTAATTCCATCAACTGCTGCTGACATAATGCCGCCTGCGTAACCTGCGCCTTCACCGCACGGGTAAATGCCGCTAAAGTTAGTCGACTCCCCTGACTCATTACGTACAATTCGTACAGGTGAAGAGCTTCGTGTTTCGGGTGCTGTGAGTATTGCATCATCACACGCAAAACCGTGAATTTTTTTATCCATTTCTATAATACCGTCTTTAAGTGAATCGGTAATAAATGACGGATACATTTCACGTAAATCAGCAAAAATAAAATCAGGTTTTACGGTGGGTTTAACACTGCCGATTTCAGCTTTTTTGTCAAAAATAAAGTTACCTACTGTTGTAATTGGTACAGCTCCATTTCCTATTGAATATGCTTTTTGCTCAATTTTTGCTTGTAGCTCGCAACCGGCAAAAACATTGTCACCCTCTAAATCTTCGGGATTTACACCAACAAGCAGTGCGCTGTTTGCATTTACACCGTCACGGCGGCTGTTACTCATACCGTTTACTGCAATTCCGCCAATTTCGCTTGAAGCGTTAATAACCTCACCGCCCGGACACATACAAAAGGTATAAACACCACGACCGTTTTGCAAATGCACGGCTAACTTATAATCGGCCGCTTTGAGTGCTTTATGTGAAGCAAATTCACCATATAAAGCTTTGTTAATTTCACTTTGCAAATGCTCTATTCTAACACCCATTGCAAATGGCTTGCGTGTTATTTCAAGACCTTTTTCATACAACATTTTAAAGGTATCACGTGCCGAATGACCAATGCACAAGCACAAATATTCACAGGGCATTTTTTTGCCATTTACAGATATTTCTGAAAGTTTATTGCCTTCAAAAAATATGCCGTCAAGACAGGAATTAAAGTTAACCTCACCGCCTAGTGAAATAATTTCATTACGAATGTTTTTAACCACTGTTTTTAAAACATCAGTACCAATATGTGGCTTGGCATCAATAAGTATATCTTTTTGCGCACCAAATTGATGAAACACCTCTAAAACTGTACGGCAACGGATATCTTTTATACCACTATTAAGTTTACCGTCCGAAAAGGTGCCTGCCCCACCCTCGCCAAACTGAACGTTTGATTCGGGATTAAGTTTGCCGCCTGCAAAAAACTTTTCGACATCGGCAGTTCGTGTATCAACGTCGGCGCCACGCTCGTAAACTATGGGCTTAAGTCCTGCACGTGCCAAGGTAAGCGCCGCAAACATACCCGCAGGGCCAAAGCCAATTACAACGGGTCGAATATCTGACTCTGCCTTTTGCCAAACATATTCTTTTTTGTTAAAAATAGCTGTGTTTTTATTACGCTTTAAAACTTGCGACTCATTTTTAAGCCCTGCAATTATTGACACCACAAAATGCACGTCACACTTATCACGAGCATCAACCGATTTGCGAAAAAGCTCGGCGCTGATTATATCTTGCTTGCTTATTTTCAACTTGCTTGATACTATGCTAAAAACATCGCTTAAATCTGTGTCTAACGGTATTTTTATATTGTTTATAATTATCATTGTTAAACCCCAAAATCCTCACAAATAGCATTTGAAGCACAAAATGCACTACTCCAAGCCCACTGCAGATTAAATCCACCACAATCGCCGTCAATATCAAGTATTTCACCTATGCAATAAAGACCACGTTCACGTTTTGACTCCATTGTTTGAGGACTAAACTGTGTTGTATCAAGACCGCCTGCGGTTACCTGTGAATTTTCAAAACCTGTAGTGCCTGTAATTTTAAATTTCATACCCTTTATGACAGATGCAATTTGTTTTATATCGGCATTTTTTAAAGCAGATACACTGTCAGAAAGTTTTAGTCCACACATCTTTATTATTGCTTGACCAACACGTTTATTTAGCATACCGGTAAGAAATTCGTCAAGATTACGGTTTCGCAGAGCGGTAGCACGAAAGCTTAAAATATCACACACCTGCGCAAAACTGTATTCCCACATTAAATCGAGTGAGATTACCTTGTCCCCCGACTGTCTTTCTATTTCACGTGAAAGTTGCATTATCGGCGGACCCGAAAGACCGTAGTCACAAAATAGCACTTCGCCAAAATCACCACGAACAGCCGTGCCGTTTATTGAAAGATTAACGTCAGCATTAACCTTCATACCTTTAAGGCTTTTTACAACGTCGGTTTCGGTTTTAAGCTGTACGATAGCCGGTGTGGTTTTAACCGTTTTATATCCCGAATTTTTTAAAATTTTTAGCATACTGCCGTTTGAGCCAAGTTTTTGACCGCCCGAATAAAGACCGGTAGCCACAACCATACTTTCACAAACAAAATCACCATTTGTTGTTTTTATATTAAAAAAGTTTTCATTTTTTTGGTATGATAATACTGTGGTGTCGACAAAGGTGTCAACACCGTAATCTTCAAGCGCAAAGCGTAGTGAATCAACAACCGATGACGCTTGTAATGAATAAGGATAACCACGTCCTGTTTCGTCATATGTAAAAACAACGCCTATTTCACTAAAAAAATCAGCGGCAAAATAGTTGTCATAATTTTGTAAAGCATATTCGGCAAAACGCAGATCTTCGCCGTGATAGCGGTTAAGTTCTATTCGCAAATTGGTTATGTTGCATCTGCCGTTACCTGTGGTAATAAGCTTTTTACCCACTCGTGAGAGCTGTTCAAGCACCGCTACACTAATACTGCGGTCACGCATTTTAATATTTATTGCGGCACACATACCGGCAGCGCCACCGCCTATAATTACAACGTCATACTTCCCCGTCATTTTTACACTCCAAAAATTTATTTATTTAATTTTATCACAAAAAAATAATTAAAGCAACAAAAAGCGAAAAAGAGCCGTGATAACACGACTCTTTTCCACTTTTAAGGGGTTTGAGGAGAGAATCGCAACTTTTGTTGCGATGTACCAACAAGGGTGCGGCTCCCTTTCGTTTGGTACAAGTATATCATATACCATATTTTTTAAAAAATTATGAACACATTTTAAATATTTTTTTAGAATATGATTAAAGCTTTCTGACAATAATATTTTTGTAATCAGAAAGGAGTAAATAAAAATGAAATATTATAAAACAAATAAATTTACAAAAGCGCTTACATCAACAGGTTTTGTAAGTATGGTTGCCTGTGCATTGATTGCTGTGGGTGCTATTGCTTGGTTTACTTTATCAAGAGATGAAAGTATTGCTAAAACACCTTCTCAAAATGATAAAACATCTTCATATCCTGATATAGATAGTTCATATAATAGTAATGTTAATATCAAAGAAGAAAATAAAGCACCTGTTGAAGACGTTGCAGAATCAGAAAAAGAAGTTCCATACGAAGAACAATCAGAAGTAGAAAAAGTGCAGGAAGAGATTACCTATATTTTACCTGTAAAAGGCAAAATTTTAAAAAACTATAGTGATTCAGCACTACAGTATTCCGCAACCTATGGCGATATGCGATTGCATACAGGCATTGATATAGAATGCCCAAAGGGTACTAATATTCTGTCAGTTAGTAGCGGTACGGTAAAATCGGTTGTAGAAGATGCAAGTTTAGGCCGAGTAATAACCATTGAATATGCAAAATCTATTACTGTAAAATATTGTGGTATGGGTAGCGTTAACGTGGTAGAAGGCGATGCCGTTCGCACAGGTGATGTTATTGGTACTTCGGGTGATATACCAAGCGAGTGCACCGACAATCCTCACATTCATATTGAAGTGTTTATTGACGGAAAAAGTATTTCGCCACTAAAGGCGTTGGGACTTGAATAATTTATAAAACCTGCCCTCGTGTTTTTCGTTTAGGGGCAAAAAATGAGCATAGGACTTATTGTCTTATGCTCATTTTAATTATTTAATAAACGCTTCAAGTCTATATATCGGCAAGCCCTGCTCCACAAATTTTTGTTCGTATTCGGTCATAATATTGCCTTCAAAATTACTGTTGTGTAAATCAAGAGATACATTTTTTAGTGCAAAACCATTGTTTGAAAACTGTTCAATCGAAAACTCAAAAAGCTTCATATTATCGGTTTTCTGATGAATTTCAGCCGTCGGCTTCATAATACGCTTGTAAATTTCAAGAAAACCGTGGTGAGTAAGTCTGTGACAGGCATATTTATTTTTAGGAAAAGGACAAGAAAAATTAAGAAAAATTTGCTCTATACTTTCAGGTTTTATGTGTCTTTCAAGATATTCGGCAGTGCACTTTATAAAACGAACGTTTTTTAAATTCATTTTTTTTGCCAATTCACAAGCCGAAACAATAACGTTTGCCTCACGCTCTACCGCAATAAGATTTATTTCAGGGTGTGCCGCCGCATATTCACAGGCAAATTTACCCTTACCGCAACCTACCTCAAGATAAAGTGGTTGCGAAACACCAAACCAACTATCAAAATCAATATAGTCTTTATCGTTAATGGCAGTTTTAAAGTTTTTATCTTCGCTAACACTTGTGTATAAATATTCAGACACCGCTTCTAAACGTTCTTTTAAATATTTCTTTTTCTTCATTCTCATAATATTCACCAACATAAAAATGTTAGGGTCGATGACTGCATCGACCCACAAATTTTATTTATTTAATTCTTCAAGTTTTGTTACAGCCTTTTCAAGATAAGATTCATTAAAGTGCTCAATGCAACCATTATCGACCATTTGTGTAAGGGATAAGTCAATTGGCAATTTACCAAGCAAATCAATATTTAATTCGCTGGCAACTGTTTCACTGCCGCCACCAAACACACTGAACTCTTTACCGCAATCGGGGCATTTAACATAGCTCATATTTTCAACAAGACCAAGAATGTTAATGTTCATCATCTGGGCCATGTTGTATGCCTTTTTAACAATTAAAGAAACAAGGTCTTGAGGAGAGGTTACCATAATAATACCGTCGAGCGGTATGGTCTGGAACACAGTAAGAGGAACATCACCTGTGCCGGGAGGACAGTCAATAAACAAGTAGTCAAGGTCGCCCCAGACAACGTCTTGCCAGAACTGCTTTACAGCGCCTGCTATAACAGGTCCACGCCAAACAACAGGAGCATCGTTTTCTTTAAGCAACATATTAACCGACATTATCTTGATACCGCCTTTTGTTTCAGCAGGCAGTATACCAAGTTCATTTTGCATGGCATTACCCATAATACCAAATGATTTTGGAATTGATGGGCCGGTAATATCGGCATCAAGTATACCCACCTTATAGCCCTTTGCACTCATAAGAGTAGCCAAAAGCGAAGTCACCATCGACTTACCAACGCCACCCTTACCGCTAACAACGGCTACAACGTGTTTAATGTTGTTAAATTCACCTGTTGGTTCTATAAAACTTTCTTTTTTTCTTGAATCACAATTGCTGCTACAAGAAGCGCAATTGCCACTACAATTTCCTGACATTTTTCATCACCGAGAAGTATTATATCCCATTTGTTTCTTAAAATCAATATCAAATTACACTAAAAATAGGTATTAATTTGTTTTTGACACTCGCTTGGCGAATAAACAAATTCATCTATGTGATTACCATCAAAAAAATAGTTATATGTATAATCATACACAGAATCAAAGCTATCAATAATTATTAATTTAATCTTCATTTTATCGGGAATAATGCTCTTTATAAAAACACTGACTGCCTGACCGGGCTTTACATTTTCTTTTGGTTCTGCAAGACCTGCAAGATTGGGTGCGAGCTCTACAAATATGCCATAATCTTCCACACTTCTTACAACGCCTGACACAGTCTCACCTTGTGAAAAGTTTGCAACATTTTGATTCCAGCTTCCAAGAAGTTCTTTGTGAGATAGAGTGATTTTATTATCTTTATCAATAGATTTTATAATTGCCCTAATTTTATCCCCTACAACAAATCTGTCTTTAGGATGAGATATACGTGAAACACTTATAGCATCTATAGGTAGCAGTGCAATATTACCGCACCCTATATCGCAAAAAGCACCAAATGATTCAAGGTGTGTTACACGAGCATTAATAATATCGCCCGGAACTTTACTCCTTAAAATATAATCTAAGCATCTTTGTTGAGCCTCCTTACGAGACAAAACTGCATACTTTTTGCCCTTGCTATCATAATTAAATCCTTTTACAACAAAACTGACAGAACGTCCCACACGAGAAATTAGTGCAATGTCACGTGTTGTGCCTTCTTTTATTCCAATGGCGCCCTGCTCTCGCTCTATTACACCACGCATACAACCGAGATCAAGTATTAAGTTATGATCAGAATCGCACATTATAACGTTAGCTTCAAGAATAATTCCTAAAGTTTGCGCCGATAACAGCGATATTTCACTTGCTAAATATTTTTTGTTTTCTTCATTAGATATAAGAGTGCCTTCGGGGTAAAAATCTTTCATTTTTTATCTCGCCTTTCCTATATTTGTTTGTAGTCGTTATTTAGATTACAACAAAATATATGCAAAGAAGCTTTAAAAAATGATAAAAGGTGTGCACACAAAAGTGTGCAAACCTTATTAATTATTTAACTGTTATAATGCCGTCAATGCATTCCGGAATTGTCCATTTTTCCTCATCTATATTTTTATACTTAAGGCAATAGGTACCGCTTTCGACATGATCCGGTAAATAAAAACTAATATGTGTATTGCCACGAACAGCAGTTTCTTTAACCTTAAAATTAAGAGTTGCAAGAGTTCCGTTCTTTTTTGTATCTTTTATACCGCTTTGATTGGCAATAATCATTACTGTTTCTTTAACGTCTTTTCCGTTTACAACACACTCGTCAAAAACCTCGCCGTTACCACCTGAAACAAACTCTAATACGTCGCCATCATATTGAATAACAATCTGTCCAACGTAAAGTCCGCTATTTTTTTTGATATTAATGGGTACTACAATGCTATCGCCTATAAGCGCAGTTTGATTGTCGATTGAAAAAACAGGTGTGCCAAAGTTTGCGCATCCGGTAAAAAATATTGCAATTGCTGACAAAATAGACATAATAAACAAAACGTATTTTTTATTCATTATTAAAAGCCCTCATATTCACCATTATTAATTTTTTCATTAAGTGCGGCTACAACGCCTGCCTTATCTTCTTTATATGTAACGCCATACCAACGGTCCTCTGCCACTAAAACGGCAACGTCTTTCTGACCACGTTCAATAACGTTAGAAACAACTGTTGGTAAATAATATTCCACCTTTGGAACATTTATCTTTTGAGCAAAAAATTCTTTAAGATCATTTTCAATAAATTGGAACACATCGGGAGTAAAGCCCCACATATTCATTGAAACGATTGAATCGGGTGGAAGTTCTACCCAAGTTTCATCGTCTTCTGTGTATTTACAGTCAAGAATCTTTGTACGCTCGGTAACAGATTTTAAAACACCGTTTTCGGTTTCACAAATACCACGGGATACAGTACCGTTTTCGGTAAGTGTATTTTGAAGACGGAAGCCAACCATACAAAAATCACCTTTTTGCTCTTTAAGATGGTTATACATTTTCTGGTATGCACCTTTGCCGTAATAATCATCGGCATTTATAACTGCAAACGGTGTATTGACCACATTTCTTGCACAGTAAATAGCGTGTGCCGTGCCCCAAGGCTTTTGTCTGTCTGCAGGACAGGTAAAGCCTTCAGGCAACATATCTAGCTCCTGAAAAGCGTAATCTACATCTATTACTTTTTCAATTCTACTGCCTACAATTTCTTTAAAATCTTTTTCTATTTCGTGTTTAATAATAAATACTACTTTATTAAAGCCTGCAGACTTTGCATCGTGAACAGAAAAATCAATTATTGCCTGTCCGCCGGGAGCAACCGGTTCAATTTGTTTTAGACCGCCAAAACGGCTGCCCATTCCTGCCGCCATTACTACAAGTGTTGCATCAAAGCTCATTTTTATTCTCGCTTTCTTTTTTTAGTGATTTTGAAGCACGCACGTTTTCATTTGCTTTTTCGTTAAAGCCTTCGGTACTTTCACGCATAAACAAAATTTTAATAGTAAGTATCAAAAGTTTTAAATCAAGCAACAATGAATATGTTTCTACATATATCAAGTCCATATTAAGTTTATCTTCAGGACTTGTGTTGTATTTTCCGTAAAGCTGAGCAAAGCCAGTAAGACCGCCCTTTACCCTGTGGCGAAGCTCAAATTCGGGATATTTTTTAGAATACTCATAAACATTTTCTATTCTTTCGGGTCGGGGTCCTACAAGAGACATATCGCCACGTAATATATTAAACAGTTGGGGCAACTCATCCATACGGCAAGCACGGATAACCTTACCAACACGGGTAATTCGATCGTCGTCACTTACGGCTTTTTTAGCACCGTCCTTATCGGCATCAACAATCATTGACCTGAATTTTAAAACGTTAAATATCTTACCGTTAAAAGTAATTCGGTTTTGTTTAAATAAAACGGGACCGCCGTCATCTAACTTTATTGCAATAGCACAAGCAAGCATAATAGGACTTGTAATAATAATACCTATTGCAGAGATAACAATGTCCATCATTCGCTTGATAATTCTTTGTTCGAGCGTAAGACCTCGGTTTCGGCTCATAAGAACGGGTGTATCACTTATTTGAATGTTGTAACTGTTGCTTATCATAATATCGGTTATATCGGGCAACAAATAAGTTCGCTTTTCGTTTGTATAGCAGTATGAAAGAATTTGTTTTTGCAAATTTTTATCAACACCGCAAATCAAAACGGCCTCGTGCTTATCAATCTGATTTTTCATTTCTTCCACAGGGGTTGTATTTGCGTTAAGGCCTCTGGCAATGCTGAACCTGTCTGATATTTTACCCATTTTTCTAATGAGTTCAAACCCTGAAATATCATCACCAAATATTGCTACAACACGGCGTGGCGGATAAAGTTTAAAATAAATCGTGTTTGCGCACAGCGAACAAACGGCAATAACACCAACCTGATATATAATACCAATAATAATTGGAGGTATCGCAACAATGTCACGTGCTATAAGACAAAGTTCCAAATACATTATAATATTGGTAAAAACTGCGGCAAGAGAAAAACTGTAAATTATCTCGTGCACACGGTAAATACCAATTTTAAATGCACCGTATAGTGAAGAAAAAACGCTAAACAGCAAAACAAAGGATAATATAACAACATAGTTACCTTTGTTACTAAATAGTGATTCTTCATACCCTGTTATCCAAACCTGTAAAAAGCCAACGGTAACAGCCGATACAATCATTATTTTAACAAAAAGCATAATGCTTTTTCTAAGTCGTACCAAATTTTTCATAAACACACCTCAACAAAAATGTGCTAAATTCCAAAGTATAGTATATAATTATTATGTGTCGGTTGTCAAGTAAATTAATTGTTCAAAATATTATTCTTGACAACAAAAGAATAAAATTGTATAATGTCGATTGACTATGTGGCATTTTACTATTTATATATTGTAAAAGGTGGTTTTAAATTTGGCTAAGGCTATAAAAGTAACCGATGAAGGTCTTAAAAAGCTTCAGAATGAACTTGAATATCTTAAAACAGAAGGTCGTAAAGATATTGCAGAAAAAATTAAGGTAGCACGTGGCTACGGCGATCTTTCTGAAAACAGCGAATATGACGACGCTAAAAATGAGCAAGCAAAAATTGAAGCTCGTATTGTAGAGCTTGAAGCAATGCTTAAAAACGTTGAAATTATTAAGGACATCAAGGGTGCCGCAAAAACGGTTGTTGTTGGTGTTAAGGTTAAAGTTTACGACGAAGAATTTGACGAAGAAGACGAATATTACGTTGTAGGTTCAACCGAGGCTGACCCTGCAAGCAACAAGATTTCTGACGAATCTCCCGTAGGCCGTGCCCTTATTGGACACAAGGTAGGCGACGTTGTTAACGTTGAAACCCCCGGCGGCGAAATAAAACTTAAAATAGTTAAGATTTCAAAATAATATTCGGGGCGAGTTTTTACTCTGCCCCTATTTTTAATAAGTGAAAGGATGTTACAAATGAGCGAAAACAAAAATAATGCTCCTACACAAGAACTTAGTGAAATATTACAGGTTCGTCGTGATAAACTTTCTGCTATGAAAGAATCAGGCAACGATCCATTTGTAAAAACTAAATACGATGTTGATGCGCATTCAATGCAGATAAAGGGTGATTTTGAAGGCTTTGAAAACAAACAGGTAAGCGTTGCCGGTCGTATTGTTGCCCGTAGAATAATGGGTAAAGCAAGCTTTGTAACACTTCGTGACGGTCAGGGCGATATTCAGCTTTATGTTCGCCGTGACGACGTCGGTGAAGATACTTATGCCGCATTTAAAAAGTGGGATATTGGTGATATTGTTGGTGTAAAGGGTGTTGTATTTAAAACCCAGACCGAAGAAATTTCTATTCACGCTAATCATATCGAAATTTTGGCAAAGTCACTTCTACCCCTCCCTGAAAAATTCCACGGTCTTACCAATAATGACCTTCGTTTCCGTCAAAGATACGTTGACCTTATTATGAATCCAAACGTGCGCCGCAACTTTATTATTCGTGCACAGTTTATTAAGTTTATGCGTAAATATCTTGATGATATGGATTATATTGAGGTTGAAACCCCCGTGCTTAATACAATTGTTGGCGGTGCGGCGGCACGTCCGTTTATAACACACCACAATACACTTAACATACCGATGTATATGCGTATTGCTACCGAGTTACCACTTAAGCGTCTTATTGTTGGCGGTATGGAGCGTGTTTATGAAATTGGTCGTATTTTCCGTAACGAAGGTATGGACCCTAAGCACAACCCCGAATTTACAACAGTTGAGCTTTATCAGTCATATGCTGATTTTCACGATATGATGGATATTGCCGAAGGCATTATCTCGGGCGCCGCAAAAGAAATTCACGGCACATATGAGGTTGAATGGCTTGGCGAAAAGATTGACCTTACTCCCGGTTGGCGCAGACTTACAATGGTTGACGCTGTTAAAGAATATGCCGGCATTGACTTTGGTGCCATTACCGATGATGCCGAAGCCGTAGCTGCGGCCGAAAGCATTGGTGTTGAGCTTGCCGAAACCGCTGATAAGACCTGGGGCAACGCACTTTACGCTTGCTTTGACCAAAAGGTAGAAGAAAAGCTTATTCAGCCGACATTTATTACTATGTATCCTGTAGAGGTTTCTCCTCTTACAAAGGCTTCTCCTGCTGACCCACGTCTTACAGAACGCTTTGAATTATTTATTTGTCACAGCGAGCTTGCAAATGCATATTCCGAGCTTAATGACCCAATTGTTCAGCGTGAACGTTTTGAAAAGCAGTTAGAGCTTCGTGAACGTGGTGACGACGAGGCAGAAATGCTTGACGAAGACTTCCTTAACGCTATGGAATATGGTATGCCTCCTACAGGCGGTATGGGTATAGGAATTGACAGAGCTGTAATGCTTCTTACAAATTCTGATACAATTCGTGAAGTAATTGCCTTCCCCACGATGAAGCCTTTAGACTGAAAAGTTACGATAACCCAAGATATCTGCTGATATCTTGGGTTATCTTTATGTCTTAAACCAAAACTTAAACCAATTCGTGCTAAAATATAAAGAAGTACAGATAGGTGATACAGTTTATGGATTTTTTATCAAAAAAGCAATTATTATCAATCATTTTGCTTTTAATTGTGATATAATTAATTTGTGAGGGAACAAATATGGAACGTATACAGATAAGATTAGCTTTAGATTATATCGAAGAACATTTAAAAGATGAGCTTGATAACAAGATTCTTGCGCAAATTTCAGGTTATTCTGAATACCATTTTATACGTATTTTCCGTAAACATATTCACCTCACGCCTGCTGACTACATACGTAAACGAAGAATTTCAGAGATAGTACGTCGTATTGGAGAGAAAAACCGTTCGATATCGGCTATTGCTTTTGAATACGGTTTTAACTCCAAAGAAAATTTCACTCGAGCTTTTAAGAATGAACATAACATTCTCCCTACTGAGTGGAAAACAGCAAATTGTAGTTTAAGATTGTTTATGCCGTTTTCGTTTGAATCTTCTAATCCACAACCAACAGTGTCAATGCAGCATCTCGAAGGATTTACCCTGATTGCATATCAGTTTGATGGAGAGTTACCACCAAAATGTTGGAATATATACAATGTTGAAAAGCGGTCAGTCAAGTTATCTGGCGGAGATGTTGTTGAAGACTTCGGTGCAATGATATGGGATAATGAGAAAGAGCAACTGAATTACCATATTGGAATAAAAGACGATGTTGCAAAAGGCGATACTACAAACACAATACAACTTAAAATTAGCGGTGGACTATATGCTGTTTTTGAAACACCTACCGCCACTCAACACGATTTTGTAAGTACCATAAGAAGTACGTGGGATTGGATTTATCGTAATTGGCTGCCAAACAGCGGATATCATAAAGCTCCCGGTTTTGAACTGGAGAGTTATATAGAAAACAGCAGAAAATACATAGAACGTATATACATACCAATTGAAAAGGAGTAAATAAATATGGCAGAAATCATTAAAGTTTTTAAGGAAGATATCCCTACAATGAGGTTTATCGGTAAAAAATATGATAACTTTGGGCATTGGGGGGAATGGTGGCAAAACGGGTGGTTTGATTTGCTTGAAAACACAATGGGCGGCACCGATAAAATCATGTCTGTTTGGGAAAACGGCGGTGGTTACATAGGTGTGGAAAGACGTGCCGAAGGACAACCTTTTGAATATTATATAGGTATGCTAACACCTGAAAACACACCTGTTCCAGAAGGTTTTTTGAGCATTGATTTTGAAAATTTAAATTTAGGTACTTGCTGGATTTATGGCAAAGAAAGTGAAGTTCACGACACAAGCGCTTGCAAACAAATAATCACTGAAAATGGTATGAAAATATGGCAGGACGAAAACGGCGCAGTTTGGTCATTTGAAAACTGCTTATGTCCTCGTTATACCACCCCTGACGAAAATGGTAATGTAATTCTCGATTATTGCTATTTTGTAAGCAAGTAATTTCTTAAACCAATTTAAGCCACAACTTAAACCAATAAATGTTCCGCAATCTTAACTTATCGAAAGTTATCGTAACCACTTGCAATATGAGAGAGGTTGGGATCGGAACTTATCGAGCGTGAGCGTAACTTATCCGACTTTGAAACGGCTATTCCCCACAATGAAACCGTTAGATTAATAATACTTACGCCATATGACAAACAAGTCATATGGCGTTTTTATATTACTTTATTGCAAATTAGAACAAAATGCATTATAATACATTTTGGTAGTTAATATTAATTAAACAGGAGAAAATTTTATGGAAAATAAAAATAAAAAGAATTCTGTTGTAAAAGATATTGCAATTTTGCTCTCTATTTGGGGGCCGCTTCTTTTTTTGGTTATTGGTGGAATAATTTGGAAAAACGATGGTTTTGAGGGAACAATTATGAAATCACTGTTTCCTGTTTTATTTTTTAGTATTTTAGCAGCTTATGTTACATTTATTATTCTAAGTAATATTTTTAAAGAAACAGTATTAATTTGGTATGTTGGTGCAATTATTATCTTTATTATTTCATTAGTATGTTATCATTTAAAACTCACATATATTCTTATAATAGGAGGAGTTATTTTAGGCTCTATACTTTGTGTAATACTTTTTATATATCTGATTAAAAGTTTAAAATATTACAAGAAAAAGTAATAAAAAGGACTACGGAAAATTTCGTAGTCCTTTTTTAATATTCTTATTATTAAATTAAATAACTCTTACTCTAATTACGCCATCAATAGCGGCAATGCGTTCTTCTACTGTTGCTGTGTCATCTACGCTAACGTCAATCATTGTATATGCATAATCGCCACGTGATTTGTTAAGCATATTTTCTATGTTAACGTTGTTTTCTGCAACAATACCTGTAATTGCAGTAAGCATATTTGGAATATTTTTATGCATTACACAAACACGGTGTTTACCGCTTCTTGGCATTGTGATTGCAGGCATATTAACCGAGTTAACAATATTACCGTTTTCGATATAATCAATAAGCTGACGAGCCGCCATATCTGCGCAGTTGTCTTCTGACTCGGGGGTTGATGCACCAAGATGAGGAATTGCAATAACGCCGTCAACACAAAGCATTTCTTCGGTTGGAAAATCGGTAACATAGGCCGCAACCTTACCGTTTTCCAGCGCTGCGAGCATATCGTCAGAATTTACAAGTCCTGCACGAGAGAAGTTAAGAATACGTACGCCGTCCTTCATCATAGCAATGGCATTAGCATTTATCATATTCTTTGTGCTATCAAGTAGCGGAACATGAACGCTGATGTAGTCACATTTCTTGTAGATTTCGTTAATGTCATAAATATGAACTGCATTATGGTTAAGGTTCCAAGCAGAGTTTACAGAAAGATATGGGTCGTAACCGTAAACTGTCATACCAAGGTGATTTGCGGCATTTGCCACCATAACACCAATAGCACCAAGACCGATAATACCAAGTGTTTTACCCTTAAGCTCGGGACCTGCAAAAGCGCTCTTGCCTTTTTCTACAAGCTTGCCTACTGCATCGCCCTCACCCTTAAGGGTTTTTGCCCACTCAATTGCAGGAATAACACGACGTGAAGATATGAGCATACCTGCGAGTACAAGTTCTTTAACAGCGTTTGCATTAGCGCCGGGAGTATTAAAAACAACAATACCCTGTTCGCTGCAACGGTCAATCGGAATATTGTTTGTACCGGCACCGGCACGGGCAATTGCTTTAAGTGTAGCGGGAAACTCGGTATCGTGCAAAGCCGCTGAACGAACTATAGCGCCGTCAGCATTATCTACCTCATCACCAACTGTATATTTGTCATCAAAAACCTGAAGACCGATTTTTGAGATTTTATTATAAGTCTTAATCTTATACATTATGCGTTCTCCTCTTCAAACTTCTTCATAAACTCAACAAGCTTTTCTACGCCTTCGATTGGCATTGCGTTGTAAATTGATGCACGCATACCGCCAACGCTTCTGTGACCCTTAAGATTAACAAAACCTGCGGCCTTTGACTCTGCAACAAACTTAGCGTCAAGCTCGTCATTGCCTGTTACAAAAGGTACGTTCATAAGCGAACGGTCTTCCGGTACAACGGTACCCTTAAACATCTTGCTGTTATCAAGAAAATCATAAAGCAGTTGAGCCTTTTTAACGTTCATTTCTTTAATTGCTTCAAGTCCACCCATTTTCTTAATCCACTTAAATGTAAGACCTGCAATATAGATTGCATAGCAAGGTGGAGTATTAAACATAGAACCGTTATCGGCATGTGTTGCGTAGTTAAGCATTGTTGGGGTAATATCCATTGCGTTACCGATAAGGTCTTCACGAATAATTACAATTGTAACACCTGCAGGTGCAACGTTTTTCTGAGCACCTGCATAAAGCATACCAAACTTTGATACGTCAATCGGTTCAGAAAGAATGCAACTTGAAATATCAGCAATAAGCGGTACATCGCCTGTTTCAGGTAATTCATTATATTTTGTACCGTAAATTGTATTATTCATACAAATGTGAACAAAGTCGGCATCCTTGTCAAAATCGGCAGCAGTGGTTTTTGGAATATATGAGTATGTCTTGTCAGCAGAGCTTGCAACAGCACGTGCCGCACCATAACGAGCAGCCTCTTTATAAGCCTTGTTTGCCCACTGACCCGTAATAATAAAGTCAGCCTTATTATTTTTGTTCATAAGATTAAGTGGTATCATTGCAAACTGTGTTGAAGCACCACCCTGTAAGAACAAAACCTTATAATTGTCAGGAATATTCATTATTTCACGCAAATTAGCCTCTGCCTCGTCAAATATTGCCTGATACTCTTTTGAACGATGTGACATTTCCATAACCGATTGACCGGTTGTGCCAAACTCCATCATTTCGTCAGCGGCAGTCTTAAGTACCTCTTCCGGTAACATTGAAGGACCTGCACTAAAATTATAAACTCTTGCCATAATATAAAAACCTCCATAGTGGGATTAATTTTCCCGAATTTGCTCACCATTATATAATATATGATATGTGATGTCAATAGGTTTGTTAAAATTTAGACAAACTTTTTTAAAATTTATTTTCTTTTTTGTAAATCTTTGTTATTTTTTTGTCAATCTTATCCAAAATATAAAGAGCCACATCATTGTGGCTCTTTTAATTATAGTTCTAAATCTTTCTTTATTCCGGAACAAATTGTATCTAACGATAATTCATTTTTAAAATAATCGGTGTCGGTTTGAACTGTAAAATCATTTTCGTTAAATGAATTTGTTATCTTTGCAAGATTTTTTGCAATATTTTCCGGTGTCATATCAGACAATGAAATTATGTTGCTGTTAAATAATGCCATATCCTTGTTTTCGTAGGTATTGGTTATGGTTTTTACACCAAAGGTAGACATCTCTAACGGTGGATAGCTTGGATGAGGAGAAACCATCAGCGAAATACCTGCATAACAAGCGCCCATCATCTTAGCATATTCCTCTATAGTAAGTTTGCCGCATGAGCGCAATACACAGTCGTCCCCTATTTTTAAATCCTGATGCTTCTCCCCTGCAGAAATAAGCTGCCATTCCGAAGCATCGTCAACCATTTTTTCCCAACGGCGAAGCGAATCTGCAACAATTTCAAAACAGTTGCGCATAACCGAAGGGCGTCCGTAAACAATGATTTTCTTCTCTTTTTTTACGGGCGGATTGTTTAAAAGTTCCTTTTTTAGCGAAGCATTAAGCACAGGGTCAAACGAGTATTCTTTATAGAAAGAATAGTTATGAAGTTTAAAATAATCCCTTAACTGTGAACTGTTAAATACTGCAATGGTAGGAATATCCATATGATAGGTACTTTCTGCCAAAGCACTGCGTGAGGACCACGGGTAAAAATAAGGCTCATAGTCCTGAACAAGATATACCAAGGGTTTTGCTTCGCCTGCGTTTTCTTTAATGCAATTTACAATTTCTTTTGCATTGTATGCCGTCCACCAACCTGTGCAGACAAAAATATCATTTTTACCAACGGGAACGGTCTTTCCGTTACGGTTAGAAAAAGGAACTACCTGACGGTCAAAAACGGTGTTATCGGAACAATCTGCCATTTTATAACCTTTATATTTACCAAGATCCTCGTTAAGTGTTTCTTCATCGGTTACTATCATTCTGCGCTTTATACCAAGCTCATCGGCAAGGTTTTCGTAAAAATGAATAGCAGTTGTTATACCACCGAAAACGTGGGCAGGATTAAGCGTAGGAACAATAATATTAAGACGTGGCTCGTCACCAAGTTCTTTTTGAAAACGAGGTTTCATTGGTGTTATTTCAGGAATAGTAGCATCAAAGGTTGCTACAGATCTAAGTTTTCTATAAACTTTTTTAAGTAAAAGAATAATAGACATATATTATCACCTTCATCAAGCTTTTATGCTTGGAATTTTGCTGTTTAAATCAAGATTTTTGTTATAAAACGGATCGCCTTTTGCAAGATATTCTCTGTAGGTTTCCTCAGACCTTACAAAATCTATTTGCGGTATCTTTGAAGCGTCACGTGATTTTGATTCATAGTGATAAAGCTTTACACGTGAATTATAAAGCACGTTAAGGCCGTTTTGATAAGCACGAAGGCATATTTCAACGTCGCTGCCGCAAACTATAAAGCTTTCGTCAAACAAACCGATTTTGTCAATGGTTTTCTTGGCAATCGCCATACAAGCGCCGGTAACCGCCAATACGTTACGGTTTACCATTGGTGACACAAACTTGTCTGCCGCATGAATCTGCTTCATACCGGCATAAACGTGGTCAGCCCAACCGCCCATACCGACAACAACGCCTGCGTGTTGAATTGTATCATCTTCAAACAACAAAAGGCCACCAACAACACCAATATCATCTCGCATAGCATTTTCTGCAAGACGCTCTATCCAATCGGGAGAGATAATTTCGGTGTCGTTATTAAGGAATATATAAACCTCACCGTTGCTGTTTTTGATGCCAAAATTGTTAAGCTTTGACCAGTTGAATTCAAAGAAGGCATCAATAACCTTTACTCTGTCATCCTTTTCCTGTAGGCGTTTAAATGCCTTAAAGCTCTCTTCTTGTTCGGAATTGTTATCAAGAATAATGATTTCGTAATTTTTATATGTTGATTTTTGGAGTATGCTGTTAACACAATCTTCCAACAAATCGGTATGATCCTTTGTTGGTATAATTATTGAAACCAACGGATTATCTTTCAAAGTATCAAATCTTGCATCAAAAACAAAAAGATAATCGCTATCCTCTGCGTGAGCAATATCGCCATATCTGCGTTTAAGGTGAGCGTCAAGTGCGCCCTTGCCCGCATCGTGAGCATACGGCTTTGAATCGGGATTAACCGAAGTCGATGTTTCGACCTCTCGCCAGGAATAAAGTATATCGTGAATATGGTATATACTATCGGTTTGCTCGGTAAGCTTTAGCATAAGGTCATAGTCCTGACTGCCACTATATCTATCATCTAAACCGCCAACCTTGTCAAAAAGCTCTGCCTTAAAACAAAGCAAATGACATATATACATTTGTGAATACAGCAGGTCACGATTAAAGTCAGGCTTAAAAAACGGTGTTATACGTTTACCGTTTCTAACGTGGTCTTCATCACTGTATATAACGTCTGCCTTTTGCTCATTTATTGCCTTTGCCATAGAATAGATTGCGTGCTCAATAAGCAAATCGTCGTGGTCAAGCAGAGTAATATATTCACCGCTTGCCAATTCACGACATTTGTTTGTGTTACCCGAAATACCCAAGTTTTCATCTAACTTTTTGAGTTTTACACGGCTATCCTTATCGGCGTAGGTCTTTGCCACATTGTAAACGTAGCTGTGTGCATCGTCGCTCGCATCAGCAAGACAAAGCTCAATGTTTTTATAGGTCTGGTTAAGGCAAGACTCAATCATTTCACAAAGAAGTGATTTGTCGGTGTTATAAAGAGGAACAAGAATACTTATAAGCGGTTCATAATCAAGCTTTTTGCACTCTTTTAAACGCTCTTTACTGTTTTTAATCCAAACATCATAACTCGCCGATGTTTTTTTGTGACGCAAACGATTTAAAATTTTACGTATAATGTTTAAAATACGGGTTGGAATAATAGATTTTATAAAAGCTTTCAAAACTTTCCCCTACCTAAATTTACTCTCTCTTACTGTTTTTGTACGCATTACAAACTTCAGCCGTTTCGCCTATCATTTTTACCTTGCCTTTTTCAAGCCAAACGCAATGCTTACAAAGTCGTTCAATCTGTTCAATAGAGTGTGAAACAATAATAACAGTAGTGTCATCCTGCATCATTTTGTTTATGCGATCTTCACACTTTTGTTGGAACAAAAAGTCACCAACTGCCAATATTTCGTCAACAATAAGTATATCAGGGGTTGTAACGGTAGCAATGGCAAAACCAATACGTGCCACCATACCGGATGAGTAGTTTTTCATAGGCACATCTAAAAAGTCTTTCATTTCCGAAAACTCAACAATATCGTCAAATTTTTCGTCCATAAACTTTTTAGAATAACCAAGAACCGAACCGTTAAGATATATGTTTTCACGGGCAGTAAGCTCCATATCAAAGCCTGCGCCAAGCTCAATAAGCGGGGCGATAACGCCTTGGGTTTCAACAGTACCTTTGGTGGGCTTTAATATGCCTGAAATAATTTTAAGAGTAGTAGATTTACCGCAACCGTTAAGACCCACAATACCAAAAACGTCACCCTTTTTGATATCAAAGGAAACCTTATCTACGGCTACAAAATCCTCAAAATGAAGTTGACGCTTCATAAACTTTAAAAAGTACTCTTTTAGACTTTGAAGTCTTTCGGTACTCATATTAAAGTGCATTTCTATATCACGTAGTTCAACTGCGTTTTCGTTGTTAATCAATTTATACACTCCTTAATTGTAAGTGGATATTATAAGTGAAGAATAAACTTGCCTTCTGCCTTTTTAAATACTAAGGCACCAAAGCCCAATGCTATTAACGACATCGCCATACAAATTAAATTATCCTGCAATGAGGGAAGCTGACCCATCATTACAACACTTCTGAAATAGTTAACATACTGCGTTAACGGATTTAATGAAACAACATATTTTATAAACTGCATATTAGAACCAAGTTCTTCCAGTGTATCCATAGAATAAAGGATTGGAGTAAGATATATCCACATGGTAAGTAACACGCTGTATAAATGCTGTACGTCACGGAAGTAAACAGTAACAGCACTTAAGAATAGACTTAAACCGCAAGCAAAAACAAAACAATATAATACAGGTATCGGGAAAAGAAGGGTTGTCCAGGTAGGATATACACCACGTATTAACATAACTGCAAGTACTGCTACCAAACTAAATGCAAAATTCACAAGTGAGAAAACACATTTTTCAAGTGGGAATATATACTTTGGAATATAAACCTTTCTTATTAATGCGCCCGCAGTCAGTATAGAACTAATTGATGTAGATGTAGCCTCAGAAAAGAAGTTCCACAAAGATGCACCTACAATATAGTAGGTTGCAAAGTCAACGCCAACGTCAATACGTAATATCACCCTGAAAACTACCGTAAGTACAAGCATTGTAAAAAGCGGATTAAGTACGCTCCACGCAACGCCCAAAACCGAGCGACGATATTTTATTTTAAAATCTTTTGAAACAAGATTTTTAAGCAGTGGCATAAAACGCTTAAAATCAGAAAAAAAGGATCTTTTATTTGTAGTCAAGCTACTCAAGACATATCCTCTCCTTTTTGACATAATAATCTATCATCGATTATATCATCTTTGTATTTATAATGCAAGAAAAATTGTAAATAATAAAATCGGTGATTTTATGATATCTACAGTAATGAGAACTATAATTCTTTATATAACGGTTACACTTGCAATAAGGCTTATGGGCAAGAGACAAATTGGAGATATGCAGCCTAACGAGTTGGTTATAACCTTACTCATATCCGAAATAGCCGCAATTCCGCTACAAGATACAGATCAGCCTATGTTTATAGGTCTTGCAGCTATATTTGTTCTGGTTTTTTTAGAAATTGTAATTTCAATACTTGCTATGAAAAGCTTTTCTGTGCGTAGGCTGTTAAACGGACAATCGGTTGTTATAATTAAAAATGGTGTTATTGACCAACACGCCATGCGAAACGTTCGTATGACCGTTATTGATTTAATAGAACAGCTTCGTGGACAAAACGTATTCAATATAGAGGATGTTGCATTTGCCGTTTTAGAGGTAAACGGAAATTTAAGCGTATTGTTAAAAAAAGATGCTCAAACTATATCGGTAAAAGATATGGATTTGCAACTTGCCGACGATAAGCTTCCCCTACCTGTAATTAGTGACGGTAAAATTATTTATGAATCACTGCGTTCGCTTGAGGTATCAAGGCAAAAATTAGACAAAATATTAAAACACAAATGTGCTTCGTATAAGGACGTTTTTTTAATGACACTTGACCGTGACGGAAACCATACAATAATTAAGAAAGGCGATGTTTAATATGAAACGACTCGTTCCCGCCGTAATTATTCTTGTATTTGTTGTAATTATTTGTATTACCGCAAATGTTTACGTAAACCAAAAGTGTAATGTCACATTGGAATATATAAACAAATACCGTGCCGGTGAAATAGATTCACAACAACTTGAAAGCTTTTGGCAAGAGCATAAAGAAAAACTGTCACTTTTTGTTAACCACGATTTTTTGGATAAAATAACAGTTTATATCGGACAACTGACGGTAAAAGAAAACGAAATCAATTTTGACGTAACATATAAAAGTATTGAAAGCGTTTTAAAGCTTATAAAGGCAGAACAAGAGTTTGCTTTACACAGTTTTTATTAATAATATGCATGTTTGACTTGTTTTAAGGTCGAATATGCATTATTTTTTGCATATTTTCAAAAAAATTCATTTTTTAAAAAATATTTATGCATTTTTACTTGACAACATAACTTTATTGTGCTAAAATCGTGTCATCAGCAAATTACATATTTTGTAATTTTAATTTTATTTATTGAAATGAGGTAACAAAAATGAAAAACTTTAAGAAAATTTTAGCTGCAGTTTTAGCACTCGCTATGCTTTGTTGCTTTGCAGGTTGCGGTGCCAAAGAAGACAACGTTCTTACAATGGGTACAAATGCTGCATTCCCTCCATACGAATATGTTGACGACAACGGCAACATCGTAGGTATTGATGCTGAAATCGCAGCAGCTCTTGCTGAAAAGCTTGGTATGACACTTGAAATCAAAGATATGGAATTTGATTCACTTATCACTGCTTGTGCAGGCGGCTCTGTAGATGTTGTTCTTGCAGGTATGACAGTTACTGATGAACGTAAAGAATCTGTAAACTTCTCAGACTCATATGCTACAGGTATTCAGGTAATCATCGTTAAAGAAGGTTCAGATATCGCTGCATACGAAGATCTTGAAGGCAAAATGATTGGCGTTCAGTCAGGTACTACAGGTGATATCTACTGTACTGATGAATTTGGTCAGGACAGTGTTAAGCAGTTCCAGAACGGCGCTTTGGCAATTGAAGCTCTCAAAAACGGCCAGGTTGACTGTGTTATCATTGACAACGAACCTGCTAAAGCTTTTGTAGCAGCAAATGAAGGTCTTAAGATTCTTGACACAGAATATGCTGTTGAAGATTATGCTATTGCAATTGCTAAAGAAAACACAGAACTTCTTGAAAAAATCAACAAAGCAATGGCAGAGCTTAAAGCAGACGGTACAATTGACAAAATCATCAACAAGTACATCCCTGCTGAATAATTTTTAACTTAAAAATACCAAACTTTAAAGGAGCGGCATTTTACGATGTCGCCCCTTTTTAGCGTATTATTATCACATAAAAGGTTGGTGCTCTAATGGGCGTATTTAGCTTTTCAAATTGGATTACTACCGCACCGGGTTGGATTCAATCTTGTCCTGATTGGCTACAAAATTTACTTTTTCAGCTATATCAGACTTTTATATATCAAGATCGTTGGAAGTTTTTTACCGACGGCCTTCAAATAACATTTATAGTAACTGTCGGTGCGCTTGTTTTAGGTGTAATTATTGGACTGATTATTGCAATTATCCGTACACTAAATGACAGCTTTGTTAATAAAAAGCCTCCTGTTGTATTAAGGGTAATAAACAGCTTTTGTAAATTATATTTAACCGTAATACGTGGCACACCAATGATGGTACAGCTTCTTATAATGGGTTTTGTAATTATGGTTCCAAAATCAGAATTTGGTATGATTTTATGCGGTATCATAACTCTTGGCATAAACTCAGGCGCATACGTTGCCGAGATTGCTCGTTCAGGTCTTATGTCAATAAACGTGGGACAAACCGAGGCAGGACGTAGTCTTGGATTTAACTACATACAAACAATGTGGTATATTGTTATTCCACAAGCAATAAAAAACATACTCCCTGCTCTTGGTAATGAGATGATTACATTGCTTAAGGATACATCTCTTGTATCGGTTATAGCACTTCGAGACGTTACCAAACAAACACAAAACATTGTAAGTAAAACATATCAGGCATATGTGCCTTACATAAGTCTTGCGATTATTTACCTTGTAATAGTACTTGTTCTTACAAAACTACTTGGCATATTTGAAAGGAGGCTGCGTAAGAGTGACCACTAATGATACACTAATTAAAGTAGAAAACCTTATTAAGAATTTTGGCGAAATAAAAGTTTTAAAAGGCATTAATTCTGAAATAAAAAAAGGCGAAGTAGTGGTTATTATCGGTGCATCAGGCTCCGGTAAATCAACCTTTTTACGTTGCCTTAACCTACTTGAATATCCAACCGACGGTAATATTTATTTTAATGAAGTTAATATTACAGATCCAAAAACAGATATTAACATTCACCGTCAAAAAATGGGTATGGTTTTCCAACAGTTTAATTTGTTCCCTCATATGACAATACTTAAAAATATGACCATTGCCCCTATTAAACTGCTTAAAATGAATAAGCAAGATGCCGAAGCAAAGGCAATGGAACTGCTTCAAAAAGTAGGCCTTGCCGATAGAGCAAACGCCTACCCTTCTCAACTTTCGGGCGGTCAGAAACAGCGTGTGGCTATAGTTCGTGCACTTTGTATGGACCCCGAAGTTATGCTGTTTGATGAGCCAACCAGTGCATTGGATCCTGAGATGGTTGGTGAAGTTTTAACCGTTATTAAAGACCTTGCCGCAAGTGGTATGACAATGGCAATCGTTACCCACGAAATGGGTTTTGCACGTGAGGTTGCCGACCGTGTAATATTTATTGATGAAGGCGTAATTGCCGAAGAAGGAACACCCGAAGAAATATTTGGTAATCCACAGTGTCCAAGACTTAAAGAATTTTTAAGCAAAGTTTTATAAAAGAAAAATCCTCTGCTTTACATAAGCAGAGGATTTTTTTACTTAAATTTTACAAAAATATTTTCTAAGAATATGTTATACATAATCTTTGCTACTTCGCATCTTTGTGCGTTGCCTTGCGGAACGATTGTTGTAGCAGTTTTACCGCTGATTACACCCTTTTCTATAGCCCAGAGTATAGGTTGCTTTGCAAAGCCTGATACTTTTTTAAAGTCTTTATACTGAGTGGAAACTATATTTTCACGGTCATTTGCATAACCATAATCATAACCCTTATATTTTGCGTATCTGTAAAGGAAGGTTACAAGCTGTTCTCTTGTTACCTTGTCACCAACACCAAATTCGCCGCTATCATAGCCTGTTACAATCAGATTTTCAGAACCCCAGTTTACTGCGGCTTCATAATAACTGCCTTCGGGCACGTCCCGAAATGCAGATTTCTTTGCGCCGTAGGTGTCAAGATCAACGCCGTCAAGTCGGGCAAGTATTACAAGAAAATCCTGTCGTTTAATGCTGTCGCTTGTACCAAACTTACCGTTTGAATATCCACTAATTATACCTGCGCCAACGGCATAGGTTACAGCGTCGTTATACCAACCACTTGCAAACGTGTCGGGGAATATTGTGTCGGCCTTTTTATATAATTGCCATGCTATGTTATGTGCGCTGTCATATTCGACGTTTAACATAACGGTGTAAATTTGATCTTTTACAAGTGGCCAACCGTCTTTACCGGCATAGTATTTAACCGCCTTGCCCTGTTTATCCAAAACAATAATGCTTTCCTCATTAAAGTTTTCTATCGGCTTATCTTCCTCGTTTTTATAAATCGGAAAAATATTATATACACCGGTTCCGTTATCGGCCTTAATCTGCCAATACATTTGATATTGCCAGGTAGCATTGGTTAAAGGTTGGTTAAAAAGCTCAATAGTTATATTTTCTTTTTCTACCTCAGCACCGGTATACCACACGTTTGTTAATTTATTGCAGTTGTTAAATGCGTAACTTTTTATTACCTTAACACTTCTTGGTAAATAAAGTGTTGCAAGGTTTTCACATCCTTCAAAAGCACTGTTACCAACGGTTTCAACACCGGCAGGAATTATTGCTTTAACAATGGATTTGCATCCGTAAAACATCTGTTTAGAGATAGCATCTAAACCATTACCAATAGTTACATCCACAAGACCAATGCAATCGGTAAACACGCCTTCGCCCACAGATACTACACTATCAGGAATTGATATAGACCGAAGCGAACTGCAACCTTCAAAAGCACAACCGCCTATTGATGTAACACCGTCAGGAATAACAATACTAACCAAAGCTTCACAATTACAAAAAGCAATTTCACCTATAGTTTCAACTGTATCGGGTATGTTTATCTGAGTAAGTTTTACACAGTCGGAAAACACACCGTCATTTATGGCCTTAATACCGTCAGGCAATGTTACCTTTTGCAAATTTTCACAAAAAGCAAAGGCGCCGTCACCAATTGTTGTTACAGTATCCGGTACTACAACTTCTGTAATATTCTTGCACTGATAAAATGCTTTATCACCAATTTCGGTAACGGTATAATTATCAAGTTTTTCAGGAACTGTAACATTACCGCTTATATCTGCATTTACACCTGTTATAATAGCATTATTACTACTTATTTCATAGGTATAATCGCCACTGCTTAATGCACCAACGGTAAAGGTAAAGAAACCCAACGGAAAAGATAATACCATAATTGCTGTCGCTAATATAATTGATATTGTTTTTTTCATAATAACTCCTAAATTAAAAATCTTTTGGCATTTCAAGGTCACTAAACGATTCAAAAAAAGCTTTTAGTTCTTGTTTCATAACCTCTATTCCGCCCAACTCGTTGCTTTCAAAGTTCATTGGCATTACGGGGTCGTGTACACTAAGACGCAACAAGAACCAACCCTGTTTTGTCGAAACACGAATACCCTCTCGATTATCGTCGGCAATCACGTAACCGTCTTGGTTTTTGGCAAACTGTTCTAAATCGGCAATAACCTTTTCGCCATATGGACGGAAATCCTTTGCCATTATGTTAAAGCGGTATTCTGCCTCCTCAACAGGCATTTCCATTGTAGAAAGAAGCTTCTTTATATCAACGCCCTTTGCAACCTCGATTATAATTTTGGTTGCAAGATAGGCACCGTCATCAAGGAAATAATTTTCTTTAAGCGCCGCATGACCCGAAGTCTCAATAGCAAGCGGACAATCAATTCCCTGTTTGCCAAGTTCTATTGCCTTGTTAATAACGTTTTTATATCCACGGCGGTAACGGTAATGCACGCCGCCTAAATCTTCTTGAATATACTTTTTAAGTCCGTCTGAAGTAACCGAGTCGGTAACAATTGTACCGCCGGATTTACCACCTAATGCAATATATGCCGCTATAGCAATTAGTCGGTTACGGTTAATTTCATTACCGTCTGAGTCAACACAGCCTGCACGGTCAACGTCGGTATCAAAAATAACACCAAAATCGGCATTGCTTTTCTTTACAGCCTCACATATACTTTCAATTGCCTGTTTGTTTTCAGGGTTTGGTATATGATTTGGGAACATACCGTCGGGATCCAAAAACTGACTTCCTGTAATGTCGGCTCCCAAAGGCAATAAAACCTCGTTAGCATAAAAACCGCCAACGCCGTTTCCTGCATCTACGACAATATGATAGCCATCAAGCGGTTTTTCACCCTTTCCTACTTCACGTATAATCATATTACGAAGACGTACGGCGTAATCCTTCATATAATCGTATTCTTTAACCTCGCCTACATTTTCGACTATGCACTCTTCTTCGTTTGAAGCAAGGGTTAAAATCTCGGCAATGTCGCTACCTTCAAGACCGCCTGTGCCTATAAAGAATTTAAGGCCGTTTCTATCAAACGGATGATGACTTGCAGTAATTTGAATTGCCGCATCGGTATGTAAATCTACTGTAGTCATAAACATCGCAGGGGTTGATGCAAGACCGCAATCAATAACGGTAACACCTGCATTCACAAGAGCCTGTTTTACCTGATTGCTAATTCTGTCAGCCGTAATACGAGAATCGTGACCGAGTGCAATTTTAAGTTCATTTGCAGGTTTTGAAAATTTATTTACACACCAAACGGCAAATGCCGCAGATATGTCATACACTGCCTTGTCGGTAAGCTCTACCGCTTTACCGCCTAAATCAGATGCAATACCACGCACGTCGGTACCGCTTTTTAAAAACATATAATCCATTATAATCCTCCCGACAAAAATGTCGTAATACTTAAAGTGACTTTATCTCTTTAACCTTTGCGCCCATATCATCGGCAGAAAACAGAAAATTACCTGCTACCAATACATTGGCTCCTGCCGCAATTGCCTGTGGTGCGGTTTCGGCATTTATACCGCCGTCAACCTCAATATCAATGCTCAGTCCCTGCCGTTCACATTCTGCCTTTATAGCACTGATTTTTTGGAGTGCCATTGGCATAAACTTTTGACCGCCAAAACCCGGTTCTACCGACATAACAAGCACCATATCGCAAAGAGGTAAAAGTGGGAATATTTCCTCTGCCGCTGTGGCAGGTTTTATGGTAATACAAGACTTACAACCAAGTTCACGTATCTTTTTTAGCAGTTCGGCATTGTCAGAGCCCGCTTCATAGTGAAAACCCAGTAAATCTGCATACTTTGCAAATTCCTCGATATATCGGTGGGGTTTGTCAATCATAAGATGCACGTCAAGAGGAAGATTTGTGTGTGCCTTAATAGACTTAATAATGGGGTTACCAAACGAAATATTTGGTACAAAAATGCCGTCCATAACGTCAAGATGCAACATATCAACCCCTGCATCCTCTAACTTTTTGATACTGTCAGAAAGTGTTAAAAAATCGGCAGTTAATACCGATGGAGAAACCTTTACCATAAAATCACCAAAACCTTTATGTTATTAGTTATATTCTAATATTTTTATATAGTAATGTCAACATATTATTTCCCAAAAGTAACGGCGGTTACTTGGTGGAAAATCATTTAACACACCATATTCCGGGTCATAAAACACACCGTCGTATACAAGTGACCAATGCCAGCACTTTGGCGTTTCAAGGCTAAGCAGTGCCACACGGGGTAATTGGCACTTGTTTTCAACCTCTACCCTGTTTTCTTTAAATTCTATTTCAAGCGCTTTTAAAGCATCTTTCATATCTTTTAAAGTGGTCTCTTTTTCGGTATTTACAAGTTTAAATATATCCTGCACGTCAATCCCCGACAGCATAGCAAGAACTGCCTGACCGCACGCCAAAGGATTTGGCTCATAAATGTGTTTTACACTTTTAACTAATGGCATAACAACCTCTAAAAAAACAAATTCCGTACAGAATTCTGTACGGAATTATTATAATATTTTTAAAGCTAAATATCAACCTTATTTTACCAGTATTCCACCATCATTTTTAAGCAAAATATATATCTGCTCTTCTTCAAGTGATTGCACGTTTATATAAACTAAAATTTCTCGGTTTTCTTCACCGTGACATAAGAATTCATAACACCTTACCTCACCACCCGTATCGGTAGGTATAAGTGTAATGGAATATCCTATTATTTCAAGGTCACTGCTAACTTTTTGTTTTGCTTGTTCTACTGTTGTTTCAATCGAATGAAATGCCCGTGTTGTGTGATTTGTAAGGTAACCCGTTGTTTCAAGAAACATTATTTCGCCAGTATCGGTTGCGACACCAACCTTCACTAAATCGGTATAACAAATTGTTTTTCCGTCAAGATATGCAAAATTTATTACACAAACGCCGTTATCGGTATAATAATACGTAGCCTTCATATTATTAATTTTAATATCCTGCAGATAATCTTGTGCAATTTCAAGCATATCATCATATGCTAATTCACTATCATTTACAGTGCGGTTTTTTCTCATATAAACAACGTATCCGCCTGATTTACTAACTGAAATATTAGTTTTATCATCAGCAAAGACATAGCACTCTATCTTGCCGTTTTGCATACCAATAAATTTTAGATTATTTCCTTTACCTACACACTTTTTTGCAAGTTGCAGTGCTTCGTTTTCTGAATATTCTTTAGCATTTGCGGTCATAAGCGGTTGCTTTTGTAAAATATGGTCTGAGTACGGGCCGTCGTAAATAAGTATCGGATAATCTGACATATCCTCTTCAAGTTGACTAAGTGAATCGGCAAGACCCTGTGCATTTACAACACTGTTTAGCCGATCTTCTACCGCTTGTGCCCACTGTTCAGGGTTGTTGTATTCTATATCCGAATCACTAATTACCTGTGATACCGTTTTTGCAGTATCACTAAGTATTTTAAGTTCTTCACGCTGCTTTTTTGTAATAAGTTCTTTGCTTGTTATGTTTTTTGAAATTGATAATACGTAATTTCCAACCTGAGATAAAAAACGGTAAATTGTTGACGAATTACCCTCTCCTCCGGGCAATTCAGAAAGCGCTGATTTTGCAAGCTCTGCCTCGCTGAATATTTCGGCCGCAAGCGAACTCATCTTTTTTGCAGAAGTAACGTACAGTGTTTTTTCTACCGAAGTATTAATATTGTTAAGACTGCTGTTAAGTTGATTAAAAGCACGTGAATATTGGTTTTCAATCATTAGTAAATACTTTTGGCTACGGCTTTTTTCCTTGATTGCAAAACCGCAAAAAAACAATATTGCCGCCGAAAGAAAAGATATTGTTCTAATAAAAGTTTGTTTTTTTATCATATAATCACTTCCCTTTACTCTATTTTTATCTTTTTAATAATAAATTAAACAGTTAACTATTGATTTTTATAAATTTTTATGTTAATATTATCCTCGGTATAGGCTGTGACGAAGACAGTAGCGTATTTAATCACATATCCTAAGCGAGCCGACGGCGGTGCAAGGTCGGCGATATGCAAATGCGTGAATATCACTTCCGAGCTTCTGCGTGAAAGGTATTTGCCCAATAGCGTAAGACGGTTATCTCCACCGTTATAGGGAGTGCGGATTTTAGTCCGTTCTAATAGGTGGTAAAACCTGTGATGTATTTATTCATCCTCGTCCTATTATGGACGGGGATTTTCTATTTGAAAGGATTGTTACTATGTACGACAACATCTCTCCAAATCTAAATTTTGTAGAGCAAGAAAAGAAAATTAAACAGTTTTGGGACGACAACAAAATCTTTGAAAAAAGTATTGAAACCAAGGCTAAGGGCGAACCTTACGTGTTCTATGACGGCCCTCCTACCGCTAACGGGAAACCACATATCGGTCACGTTCTTACCCGTGTTATCAAAGATATGATTCCCCGTTATCGCACAATGAAAGGCTGTATGGTGCCACGTAAAGCCGGTTGGGATACTCATGGTCTTCCTGTTGAACTCGAAGTAGAAAAGCTTTTAGGTCTTGACGGTAAGGAACAAATAGAAGAATACGGTCTTGACCCATTTATTGACCACTGTAAAGAAAGCGTTTGGAAATATAAGGGTATGTGGGAAGATTTCTCAAAAACCGTTGGCTTCTGGGCCGATATGGATAACCCTTACGTTACCTATGACAACAACTTTATCGAGTCTGAATGGTGGGCACTAAAACAAATATTTGACAAAGGCTTACTTTACAAAGGCTTTAAAATTGTTCCCTATTGCCCACGTTGTGGTACACCGCTTTCTTCTCACGAAGTAGCACAGGGCTATAAAAACGTTAAAGAGCGTAGTGCAGTTGTTCGCTTTAAAGTAGTAAACGAAGACGCTTACTTCCTTGCATGGACAACAACACCTTGGACACTGCCATCTAACGTAGCGCTTTGCGTAAACCCTGATGAAACCTACTGTAAAGTAAAAGCCGCTGACGGATACACTTACTATATGGCAGAGGCTTTGCTTGATAAGGTTCTTGGCAAGCTTGCTACCGAAGATACACCTGCTTATGAAATTCTTGAAAGTTACAGGGGTGCAGAGCTTGAATACAAGGAATATGAACCACTATTTGATTTGGTAAAACCCACCTGTGAAAAACAAAACAAAAAGGGTCACTATATCACCTGTGACAGTTACGTTACTATGACCGACGGTACAGGTATTGTTCATATTGCTCCCGCTTTTGGTGAAGATGACGCCAAGGTTGGCAGAAAGTATGACCTTCCGTTTGTTCAGTTTGTTGACGGTCAGGGTAATCTTACTGCCGAGACTCCATACGCCGGCACCTTTGTTAAAAAGGCCGACCCGCTTGTACTGGTTGACCTTGAAAAGATGGGACTTCTTTTTGACGCTCCTAAATTCGAACACGACTATCCTCATTGCTGGCGTTGTGATACTCCACTTATCTACTATGCACGTGAATCTTGGTTTATCAAGATGACCGCTGTAAAAGATGACCTTATCCGTAATAACGATACAGTTAACTGGATTCCCGAAAGTATTGGTAAGGGTCGTTTTGGCGACTGGCTTAAAAACGTTCAGGACTGGGGTATTTCCCGTAACAGATATTGGGGTACACCTCTTAATATTTGGACCTGTGAATGCGGTCATATGCATTCAATCGGCAGTATAGAAGAGCTTAAATCTATGTCAGATAACTGCCCTGATGATATTGAGCTTCACCGTCCTTACATTGACGAGGTTACAATCAAGTGTCCTCACTGCGGCAAAGCAATGCACCGTGTACCCGAAGTTATAGACTGTTGGTTTGACTCGGGCGCAATGCCATTTGCACAGCACCATTATCCTTTTGAAAATAAGGATTTGTTCGAATCACAGTTCCCTGCTGACTTTATTTCAGAGGCTGTTGACCAGACTCGTGGTTGGTTCTATTCATTAATGGCAATTTCAACCCTTATCTTCAACAAGGCACCATATAAAAACGTAATCGTTCTTGGTCACGTTCAGGACGAGAACGGACAAAAGATGTCTAAATCAAAGGGCAATGCAGTTGACCCGTTTGATGCACTCGAAAGCTACGGTGCAGACGCAATACGTTGGTATTTTTACACCAACTCTGCTCCTTGGCTTCCTAACCGTTTCCACGGTAAAGCGGTAGTTGAAGGTCAGCGCAAGTTTATGGGCACACTTTGGAACACATATGCGTTCTACGTGCTTTATGCAAACATTGATAAATTTGACCCAACTGCACATACTCTTAATCCGGATAACCTTACTGTTATGGATAAATGGCTTATTTCAAAGCTTAATTCTATGGTTAAGGCCGTGGACGAAAACCTTGCAAACTACCGTATACCCGAGGCTGCACGTGCACTTCAGGAATTCGTTGACGAGCTTAGTAACTGGTATGTTCGTCGTGGTCGTGAACGTTATTGGGTACAAGGTATGACTGCCGATAAGGAAACAGCTTACTTAGTGCTTTACAATGCACTTGTTACCACTGCTAAAGCTGCAGCACCAATGATTCCGTTTATGGCAGAAAGCATTTATCAAAATCTTGTTCGCAATGTTGATAAGACAGCCCCAGAAAGTATTCACCTTTGCGACTTCCCTGTTGTAGATGAAAACGCTATTGATGCTACGCTTGAAGAAAATATGGAAAATGTACTCCAGATAGTTGTTCTTGGTCGTAGCGCACGTAACGGCTCAGCTATTAAGAACCGTCAGCCGCTAAGCACTATGTACGTTAAGTGTGATACACCGCTTGATAGCTTCTATGCAGATATTATTAAAGAAGAGCTTAACATCAAGTCAGTTGACTTTACAAACGAGGTTGACAATCTTGTATCATATAGCTTTAAGCCACAGCTTAAGACTGTTGGTCCCAAATATGGCAGACAGCTTGGTGATATACGCACAGCACTTGCAGAGCTTGACGGCAATGCAGCAAAGGCAGAGCTTGACCAGAACGGTGAAATCATTTTGGACCTTGCTTCAGGCGAAGTTCGTCTTGGTACCGATGACCTTCTTATTGAAGCAAAACAAAAGGAAGGCTTCTTTACAGTAAGTGACCGTGGTGTAACTGTTGCTCTTGACACAACACTTACCGACGAGCTTATTGAAGAAGGCTTTGTCCGTGAGATTGTAAGCAAAATTCAAACCATGCGTAAGGAAGCAAACTTTAACGTAACCGATCATATATGTGTTACTATGAACGGTAGTGAAAAGGTTATTGCGATTGCAAATAAACTGTCATCCGATATTGCCGGCGACACCCTTGCCGATAAAATAATTGTGGGTGAAGCTCAAGGCTTTGTAAAAGATTGGGACATCAACGGCGAAAAACTTACAATTGGTGTTGAATGCATTTAATTTTAAGGAGGATATCCTATGTCAGATAATAATCAATACCCTATTCCTGAAATGGAGGATATTGCCTCTGCTTCGGAAGAATTTAAAGCAAAAAAAGATCCTGTTGGCACCTATGGTAACGCTCTTTATAAAAATCTTGGTAACATTATAAAGTCGATTGCCTTCATCGTGGCATTTTGTGTTATAATTGTTGGTTTTTTGGCGGCATTCTTGTTGTTTACCAAAACTGCAATGTCGGTTATTATAACCCTTGCATTAATAATTATATTTACACTTATTGCAGCAAGTATTTTCTTCCCAATCTATGGAATAGGTCACATTGTTTGTCAGAACAATGAAATTCTTAAAAAGCTTGATAAATAATAAAAAAGCAAACGCCCGGTAAAACGGGCGTTTGTTTTTACCATGATATATATTTAATATATCTTAATATATTATATCTTGTTTTTTTATTAGTTAAGTGATATAATAAATTTTAATTGTAGTTAGTCTACAATAATTGTACACAGTGCAAAAATGTTTAAACGAAAGGAGATACTTTAAATGGATTTTTTACAATCAATTAAAGAAATTTTTGTAAGTATTTTTAAAGTATTGAAAATTGTTTTACATTTTTTTAAAAATAATTTTGAGATTACCTGGTCTAAAAAATCTATAATTACCGGCGCATCAATAGGTTCATTTTTATTTATTGCTGTTTGTTTATTAAACACACAATTTACAAAACTTGAATTTTTTAGCAAATGGCTTTTACTGTTGTTTGCGCTTGTTGGACCAATTATTATAGGTTTGTATATTGCGTTTAATGTAAAAACTAAATTAGTTATGTTGGATAAAATATGGCATTTTATGCTCTTTTTACTTATGCCTATGGTTACCATGACTATGACCGAATGTCTGAATAATATTTTTATTTATGATATGACATACCCCGGTTTTTTTGCAAACTATATTACTGTTTTGCTTTTCCAATTTTTAATATTTGCTCTATGCGGCAGTTTCAGAGTTTCTTTACTTTTTACAAACGTTTTATGCTTTGGTCTTGCTCTTGCACATTGTTATATATCACATTTCCGTGGCACACCGTTTATTCCTATGGACTTTTTCAGTATAACAACAGCTGCAAATGTTGCAAACACCTATAACTTTACCCCCACGCACACCATAATAATAGGTTCGCTTTTATTTATTTTCATTGTTGTTCTTGCAATTAAAATGAAAACGCCAAAGTATGATGTTATCACTAAAATAACATCAAGAACATTTATGGGTGCATTTTTCACCTGTATTGTATGTGTTTTTTATTTTACTTCTATTTTTGCCGATGCCGGTTACAAGCCTGATTTTTGGAACCAATCACGAGGATACCGAAACTACGGTTTTGTGTTCAGCTTTTTCTGCAACACAAAATATATGTTTATGACCGAACCGGGTGGTTACAATTCAGACGAAGTTGAAAGCTTTGTATCAAACACAATTGGCGAACAGCAAGAAACTGACACCATAAAACCAACGGGTAATGAACCTAATATTATTTGCATAATGAATGAATCGCTTGCCGATTTGCAGGTTTTAGGAGATTTTACTACCAATCAAGATTATATGCCCTTTATGCACAGTCTTACTGAAAATACTGTAAAAGGCAATCTTTATGTTCCGGTTATTGGCGCAGGTACTTCTAACACAGAGTTTGAATTTTTAACAGGTCATTCTACTGCGTTCTTGCCATCGGGCAGCAACGCATATATGCTTTATGTTAAAAATCCTCTTGCCTCTATGGTATCAACCCTTGAAGGTCAGGGTTATTCCTCCTGGGCATTCCATCCGTATTACTCAACAGGCTGGGACCGAGTACCTGTTTATCAAAATTTTGGATTTAATTCCTATGATTTCCTTGAAAATTTAATTGATAGAGCAATACTTTACGATTATTCTAAAAACGGAAGCAATGCTGAATATTTGCAAAATCTTATTACTTCACGCTACCCCGATAGACAGCATATGCTTATACGTCAATATGTAAGCGACCAATATAATTATGATGTTATAATTAAAAATTATGAAAACCGTGATAAAACAAAGCCGTATTTTGCCTTTAACGTTACAATGCAAAACCATGGCGGTTATTCTACCAGCGCATCAAATTTTGACGAATGCATACGGATTACCTCAACACAAAATTACTACAACAAGGCAAATAAATATTTATCTCTTGTAAAAGCAAGTGACGATGCATTTAAAGGACTGGTTGAATATTTTTCACAGGTAGAAGAACCTACTGTAATATGTATATTTGGTGATCATCAACCCAATATTGAAACAAGCTTTGTTTCATCGCTTTTGGGTGTCAAAAACCTTAATAATCTACCAACTGAACTTGAGCAAAAACGACATATAACCCCGTTTTATATTTGGGCAAATTATGACATAGAAGAAAAAGAAATTGAGATGCTTAGCTCAAACTATTTATCTTCATACGTGCTTGATATTGCAGGCGTTAAACTTACCGAATATAATAAATACCTGTTAAAACTATCCGAAACGTTGCCTGTAATTGATACTGTAGGTTATATTGATGCTAACGGCACCCACTACAAATGGAGTAGTAGCAGTCCATATTCACAACAACTTAGCGAATATGAAAAAATTCAGTATAACAATATTTTTGATACAAAAAACAAAGATGAAGATATCTTTTTCCTTGATGGCTACGTTATGCCTGAACTTGTAAATAAAGAGGATGAATAATGAAAAACACCACCCTTTGCCATATTGAAAAAGACGGCAAATATTTAATGCTACATCGCACAAAAAAGAAAAATGATCTTAATCAGGATAAATGGGTTGGCATTGGCGGTAAGTTTGAGGATAAGGAAAGCCCCGAACAATGCAATCGCCGTGAAGCATATGAAGAAACAGGTCTAATACTTGGTAAATGTAAATATTGTGGAATTGCAACCTTTATTTCTGATAGGTGGGAAACCGAATATATGCACATTTTTACCTGTTCTGATTTCAGCGGTGAAATTAAGGAATGTGATGAGGGTGTACTCGAATGGATAGATAAAAAAGATGTTTACAATCTGCCTTTATGGGAAGGCGATAAAATCTTTTTAAAGCTATTAGAAGACCCCTCTACCCCCTTCTTTTCACTAAGACTTGAATATCAGGGTGAAAAACTTATAAGCGCAATTTTAAATGATGAGGTAATAGTATGAAATTATGTATATATGGTGCATCATCAAATGCTATTGATAAATCATTTCTCCAAGCAGGAGAGCAGTTAGGTAACGCTATCGCTGATAACGGGCATTCGGTAGTATTTGGTGGCGGTGCGGCAGGTCTTATGGGTGCTGTTGCACGTGGAGCACACTGTAAAAACGGTGAAATAATCGGTATATGCCCTTCGTTTTTTAATGTGGACGGAGCACTTTTTGAGCATTGCACCGAAATGATTTACACCGAAACAATGCGTGAACGAAAACAACTACTTGAAGAAATGTCCGACGCATTCATAATCACTCCCGGTGGTATCGGCACATTTGACGAGTTTTTTGAAATTTATACACTTCGTCAACTTGGCGTACACAAAAAGCCAATTGCAATATTTAACACCAACGGTTATTACGATTCACTTTTTGATATGCTAAATAACGCAATCGATAAATCATTTATGCCAAATACTAATATGGACTTGCTGTTTATTTCTGACAATCCCCAAGAAATATTAAATCACATTGAAAACTATAACCCTGCCGACTACGATGCGGCACAATTTAAATTTATAAAATAATACATACGAGAGGAATTTGTTATTATGAAAAAATTTGCTATATTATTAGTTGCAATACTCTTATCATTTGCACTTACTGCTTGTTGCTGTTTAGAAATTCCACGTAATGATTCAAAATTTGAAACCAGTGTAATCGAATCTGAATACGTCATAGTTGAACCAGCAACCGATGAAACCGAATCTGACCAAGACACAGTAGAACACTCGACCAGTGAAACTGAATCCACAAACCAAGTACCTTACGTATCTTTTCCTGATACAGTTGAGCCGGAAATAAATAATTTTGACTATTCTGCTTTTTGCGGTACTTATTGTGATCCAGAATATAAAAATTATTCAGTAACTATTAATACAATAGATAACAACACCAAAAGTATTGAGTTTACTATTAATTATATTGGTTATAATCTTTCACCCATATACGATTCAAATATTATCCACGCAACAATTACCGATGATAACATCGTGCATTTCACATGGTCTGACAGTTGGTTAAACAAAGGTACAGGTGTGATGATATTAGATCGAAATGATACTTCCAGTATACAAATAAATGTAATTGTAACAGAAGAAGCAGATGTAAATCGTGCAACGCTATCAACCTTTGGCAAATACAAAACCCTAACACGTTAATAAAATTAAACAGCGAGGTAATTTACCTCGCTGTTTAATTTTATTAATTTCTATTTAAAACAATATTTAAAAATATCTTTAATTTCATCAAACCCAAGTTCAATGGTACTGTTTATTGTTCGGGTTTTACCAAAGGTGCAAAGGTCGGCGAGTCGGTCAAGTGAGTTTTCTTCTACACCAAACTCACTAAGGGTTGATGGCATACCAATCGATTTAAAAAAGTCTGCCAGAGCCTTAATTCCTTGCTCTGCGGCTTTTTTGTCATCAAGTTCGTTTACATCCCACACTCTACGTGCAAACTGTGCAAAACGTGAAATATCGTGCATATAGACGTATTTTGCCCACGCAGGAAATAATACTGCCAAACCTGCGCCATGCGCTACAGAATCATACTCGCCACTAAGAGCGTGTTCAAGCTGATGAACAGGTAACGCATTTATTCTGCCGCAACCTGTAAGATTGTTATGCGATAGGCTTGACGCCCACATAATATTGGCTCGTGCCTCATAGTTGTAAGGATCCTTCATAACAATCTTTGCAGAGTTAATAACCGATTTTAATATTCCCTCGGCAACTCTGTCGGTAAGGTCAGTAGGCTCACATGGAGTAAAATAACGCTCTATTGTGTGCGCCATTATATCGGTTATGCCACACGCAGTCTGATAACTGCTTACCGTATAGGTAAGTTCGGGATTGCAGATAGAAAAAAGCGGTCGGTTAAATTCGTGTGTAAAACCTCGCTTCATATTAAGTAATAGATCACTTACAACAGCCGAACCACTCATCTCGCTACCTGCCGCAGCAATTGTGAGTACACATGCAGTGGGTAGTGCTGCTATTGGTTTTTCTTTACCCGTTACAAAATCCCAAACGTCACAATTTGCCTTTGCACCAAGAGCGGTATATTTTGCCGCATCAATAACACTGCCGCCACCTACTGCCAAAACAAGCTCTACACCTGTTTCTTTTGCAAGCTTTACTGCTTTGCGAACAAATTCTATTTTAGGGTTTGGCTCTACCCCGCCCATTTCTACAACATCGATATCGTATTCGCTAAGCGAAGATATAATTTCATCATAAAGTCCGGTTTTTTTAATGCTGCCTTTACCGTACTGCAACATTATTTTCTTAAAGCCGTAGTCTTTTATTATTTTACCAATATCTTTTTGTTTATCCTTGCCAAAAAATACTTTTGTGGGAGTATAAAATTCAAAATCAAGCATTGCACTTACCTTCTTACAAAATCACGCCCAAGTAACCTTGGGCGTGAAATATAGTTTATAAATTATTCAGCAGTTTCTTCTGCAACTTCTTCAACGGGTGCTTCAACTACTTCTTCAGTAGATGCTACAACTTCGTCTTCCGCTACAGCTTCTTCTACCACTTCAGGTTCTAAAAGAGCACGGATAGAAAGGCTTACACGTTTCTTTTCGAGGTCAATAGCAGTAATCTTTGCATCAACTTCCTGACCAACGGTAAGTTCATCCTGTGGTTTTGCAACGTGCTTGTTTGCAATCTGTGAAATGTGAACAAGACCGTCAACACCTGGGATAATTCTTGCAAATGCACCGTATGTAGTCATACTAACGATAGTAACCTTTACAACATCGTCAACGTTATAATTGGTCTGGAAAATTGTCCAGGGGTTGTCCTCTGCTTTTTTGTAGCCCAAAGAAATCTTTTTCTTGTCAGCATCGAGAGCTTTGATATAAACTTCAATCTCGTCACCTACAGCAACAACTTCTGATGGGTTCTTGATACGGTTCCAAGAAAGTTCAGAAATGTGAACCATTCCGTCTACACCACCGATATCAACAAAAGCACCATAGCTTGTAAGAGACTTAACTGTACCGGTGATACGGTCGCCAACTGCAATAGAAGCCCATACCTTTTCTTCAGCCTCTTTACGAGCCTCACGAAGAACGCTGCGGATAGAACCGATTGCTCTGCGGCCACGACCGATTTCAATAATTCTGAAGTCAACCTCAGTACCCTTTAAATCTTCAAGAGAATCATTTCTTGAAGCGGTAGCCTGAGATGCAGGGATAAATACGCGAACATTGTTTGAGTACACTACAACGCCACCCTTGATTACATCACGAACTGTGCCGTGAAGCACTTCGCCTGAATCTTTAGCAGCAACTATATTGTCCCAACCTGCAATAGCATCGTAACGACGCTTTGAAAGCATTGCGGTTCCTTCCTGATCGCTGATCTTCATAATGATAAGATTAAGCTTATCATCAACTTTTACTTCGCTTAACAGATCAACAGGTTCTGATGAATACTCTTCAGCGCTAACATAGCCTGTTACACCTCTGCCTATATCAACAGTGATTTCAGATGCGTTTACTGCAACAACAGTACCACACACCTTCTGCTCGCCTGTAAGGCTGTTGAGCGAAGCCTCAAATGCTTCCTCATCTGTCATTTCCTCGAAGCTTTTTTGAACAGTTTCTACTACCTCCATCTGTTCATCAACAGGTTGTAAAATTTCCGACATGGTTTGAATAACCTCCTTTATAATACCCGCAGGCGTAGATGCACCTGCGACAACGCCAACATTATTTGCCTTAGAAAACCATTCAGGTTTTAGTTCTGAAGCGGTTTCTATCAAATGGGTATTTTGACAAAGAGCCGCACAAACGTCATATAACTTGACGGTGTTTGAACTGTGTCTACCCCCGATTACAACCATTACATCACGGGTAGATGCAAGCTCACGCGCCTCGGCTTGTCGTGTTGACGTAGCATTACATATTGTATCAAAAATTTTCGCATTTGTACATACTTTTTTTAAAAATTTTTGAGCATTTTCCCATTTTTTTGCATTAAAAGTTGTTTGTGACACCACCGAAACGTGAATTTCCTTAAATTCGGGATGTTTTTCTATCAAACTTTCAAGTTCTTCTTCATTGCTGAACACATAATAGTCGGTTGTGCAATGACCAATAATACCTATAACTTCGTGATGATTTTCGTCTCCGGCAATTAAAATTATGTCACCGTTTGCCGATTGCTCAGCCACAATTTTATGTATTTTTGCAACAAATGGGCAGGTGGCATCGCACACCTTTACTCCCGCATTTGCTGCCGACTCATAAACACTTTTACCCACCCCGTGTGAGCGAATTACAAGTATTTCATCATCTTTGGCTTCGTTGGCATTTTCCACCACACGAACACCCTTTGATTTTAATTCTTCTACCATTTGACTGTTGTGTATAATAGGACCCAGCGTGCAAACTTTTTCACCATTATCTACCAAGTCATACACCATTTGAACAGCACGGTTTACACCAAAGCAAAAACCCGCCGTTTTAGCAAGAGTTATATTCACTTAAAGTATCCTCTCTTTTATAATCTTTAATAACTGTTCTACTGACTGCTCTAAAGTATTACCTGTTGTATCAAACATTATGGAATCCTCAGCAGGCTTAAGTGGAGCAATTTCTCGGTGCGAATCGTTATAGTCACGGGTTTCGATATCTTTATATATATCATCGTAATTAACGTTCATACCCTTTTCTAATAGTTCTTTATATCTGCGATTTGCTCTTTCTTCGGCTGTTGCAGTAACAAAGAATTTAAGTGTTGCATTTGGCAAAACAACCGTACCGATATCTCTGCCATCCATAAGAACATTATTTTCACGGGCAAGTTTACGTTGCATTTCAAGCAAAAAAGCACGCACCGGTGGCTTTGCCGATACGGCAGATGCCATCATAGAAGCATCGGGGGTTCTTATTTCATCCGATACGTCCTCACCGTTCAAAAATACGTGTTGAGCGCCATCAATAAACTTTATATCAACCTCAATTGTTTTTAGTATTGCTTCAATATCACAATCAAGTGTTGTGTCGTATCCTTCACGTAAGAACTTAAGACCAACAGTACGGTAAAGTGCGCCTGTATCAACATAGATAAATCCAAGTTCCTTGGCAACACCCTTTGCAACTGTACTTTTTCCTGCACCTGCAGGGCCGTCTAATGCAATAGAAATCATAATTTTATTCTCCTTTATATTTTGCAGCACTTTCCCCCGCTAAAACGCCTGTAGAAAATGCTATTTGTAAATTAAATCCGCCTGTATAGGCATCAACGTCAATTACCTCACCTGCAAAGAAAAGACCGCCTATTAACTTTGACATCATGGTAGCAGGGTCAATTTCTTTAACGCTTATACCACCGCTTGTTATTATTGCTTCTTCAATTGGTCTAAAACCGATGATGTTAAGTTTAAAATGTTTTATGCAATTTATAAGTGATTGCCTTTGTTCACGGTTTATCTGATTGACCTTGGTATGTGGGTCAATGCCTGACATATTTATTATAACCGGAATAATGCTTTTTGGCAAAAGTTTATCCAAAGAATTTGCAAAATCACGATTTAATGATTCTTCAAAATCACGAAGCAGTCGCTTGTCAAGCTGAGCATCGTCCAAAGCAGGCTTTAAATCTATTTCGGCATAATATTTCTTTTTATCCATATATCTAAGATGCGCCGAAGCAGACAGTGTCAGCGGCCCCGATATACCCGTGTGAGTAAAAAGCATTTCACCCATTTCTTTATATAGTGGTTTTTTCTTGCCGTTTTCAAATACCGACAAAGTAACGTTTTTTAGCGAAAGTCCTGCAAGACGTGTGCAAAAACCCTCGTGACATTCAAGCCCTATAAGCGAAGGAGTAAGAGGTGTAACTGTGTGACCAAGGGTTTTTGCCATTTTATATCCGTCACCGGTAGAGCCTGTTGTAGGATAAGACATACCGCCCGTAGCAATTATTACGCTGTCGGCATCTATTATTTTGCCATCGGCAAGCTTTACTGCCGTAACATATCCGTTGGGTGCAAGTATTGCTTGGGCTTCGCCCTCTATAATATCACAATTCTTTTGTGCCTGTTTTACAAGTGCATCAACAATATCTACCGACTTGTCCGACTGGGGAAAAACTCGGTTTCCACGCTCGGTTTTAAGCGGTACGCCCATATTTTCAAAAAAAGACATTGTATCCTGCGAATTATAGTTATTAAAAGCCGAATATAAAAACTTGCCGTTTTTTGGGGTATTTGCAATTAGTGTATTAACGTCGCAATTATTGGTAACGTTACATCTGCCCTTACCCGTTATCATCACCTTACGTGCAGGTCGGGAATTTTTTTCTATAACGGTCATACTGTACTGTGTACTATCAAGCTCTTTTGCCGCCGATACAGCCGCCATAAGTCCTGCCGCACCACCGCCGATTATAACTATTTTTTTCATTCCCTCACCTACCTTAGCATAATATATTATTTTACACTAAAACAGATAAAAAGTAAATGAAAAGACACAAGAAATTAAAATTTTCTTGTGTCTTTGTTTATTTTAATATTCTTTTTACCCTATCGTGCAGTTTTATCATATAGTAAGATGCCGCACGTGATATGCCAATATCGTAAATGACAAATACAATATTACAAAGAAGTAAAAATACAAGCGAGCTATACTTTTCAAAATTACCAAAACTGTCAAACGGTATTTTAAACACCACCGAAGAAACGTAATAAAAAGCAATAGCAACAGCATTAAACCCAACAATCTTTATTATCCATTCAACCAATTGCTTGTTTATACGCTCTATAAGCGATTTTACAATCGGGTAATATCCTAAAAGCATAATGTAAAGTATTGCTGCTTCCATTTCTCCCACAACCGCTATAATAACCGCACTTGCAACGTATGTGCCAACGCTCCAAACAACACCGCACTCAATGAGCGATACCATAATAAAAAGTCCGGCAAGTGCAGGTATTGCATACGTAAGATACGGAAAATGGCTTGTAAGCATAACCACAACCGACAGTGCCGCCATAATACCGCAAAGGGTAATTTTTTTTGTGTTTTTCATATCATCTGCAACCAAAACAAGAACAAAGATTTCCGCCAAACATCTCACAAAGGCAGTCAGCGCACATAAGTCCTTGACATACGTCACACGCATTGCAATCACTGCTTGTTCCATAAGAACGATATGGATTATACTGCGCACTTGTTTGCCTTTGGGCATTGTTCATTGCATTGCGGTATTCGGGGTTTTGTGGATTCATACGAACGGCTGTTGCAAAGCTGGTATAAGCCTGATCAAACCAACCACGTCTGTAAAGCACCGTACCGTTTAAAAAATACCACTCGGCATCACGATTTTGTGGGGGTACTCCGTCAAGAAGTTCCTGTGCTTGTTCAAGCCTGCCTTGATTTATAAGGTTGCGTATTTCGGGAAATTTTGTACTGCCGCTGTTTGAAGCGTTATATGTGTTGTCCGATTTGCCTGAAGAACGGTGCTTGCGAGAATTGATAATTTCATCATAAGCGTCGTTAATCTCCTTCATTTTTTCACCGGCTAAATCTGAAAGAGGATTATCGGCATAATTGTCAGGATGATATTTACGAGCAAGCGCACGATAGGCGCTTTTAATTTCATCATCGGTAGCGTTTTTTGAAACGCCCAACACCTCATAAGGATTTTTCATTATTTAACTCCTTTAAAAAAGTTTCTTCTAAGCCTAAATATATAATATTTCCAAGTATGTGCTTATATTTTTTTATATCAAGCAATTCAAAAGCCCTTGCCGCTTCGTTAACGCTAAAATAAAGCTGTGGCGTTACGGTGATTTTTATATACTCTTTAATATCACCATCTACTTTTGATTTAAACACGTTATAACTGCCCGACTTTATATCTTTGGGCAAATCAACCGCCGCATCAAGCAGATAAATATATCGACCCAGGCAATATCCCAAACGTGCAAGCACTCTTTTTTGGGTTTGGTCTTCGCTGCAAAGGGAAAGTATCTGCTCCATAACCTTGGCAGTGGGGTCTGCCGCTTCATCTATAGAGCTGCATCCTGCCTTTTCCAAGGTGTTTTGTGCAGTTATATAATCAAAAACATAACCTTCTATGTCGGGGTACTGCTTTGCCGCCTTTTTATGCGCACGGCTAAAGATTGGTTTTAAGCACCAATAACCTACCTTTTTAATTCCACGTTCATCTGCAATATTATCAAGTATTTTGTAATAAAGCATAATCATTGCGGCGGCGGCAGGCATATCAATGCCGCTGTCGTCTTTGCAATAATTGCATTTTTTTAGTGGGTTAAACGCACAACGCTTTTGGCAAAATGTATCACAACCGTCACGCATAGACATATTAAGAAGCGCCAAAAAGGTAAAATCATAGCTTAAAGTGAAGCGTGAAAGTATGCCATAGCTTTTACCAAGTTTTTTACAAAGTGAGCAATAAACCGCCTTATAGGTTTCGTACTCTTTCATTTTAAGTTCCGGCTTACAAGCCTTAACATAGCCAAACAACGCTTTCACCTCACATTACCATAATAATTTATTTGCACAGCATTTGGTGAATAATGTGTAAATAATTACAGTTTTAACGTCTTTTTCAAAAACTGACCCGTATAAGATTTATCGCATTTACAAACTTGTTCGGGTGTGCCCTGTGCAACAATTGTTCCGCCACCGTTGCCGCCCTCGGGACCCAGGTCAATAATATGGTCAGCAACCTTTATTACGTCAAGATTGTGCTCTATTACAAGCACGGTATTGCCCGCATCAACAAGTCGCTGTAAAACCTCAATAAGCCTGTGAACATCGGCAGTATGAAGTCCTGTTGTGGGCTCGTCGAGTATATAAATGGTTTTGCCTGTACTCTTTTTAGAAAGTTCGGTAGCAAGCTTTACTCTTTGCGCCTCACCACCCGAAAGGGTTGTTGCGCTCTGCCCTATTTTGATATAACCAAGACCTACGTCAAAAAGAGTTTTTAATTTGCGATAAATGCGAGGATGACTTTCAAAGAAGTACATACCCTCTTCTACCGTCATTTCAAGCACGTCGTAAATGCTTTTACCCTTATATTTAACACTTAAGGTTTCTTTGTTATAGCGTGTACCGCCACACACCTCACAAGGTACGTAAATATCGGGCAGGAAGTGCATTTCTATCTTTTTAATACCGTCACCCCAACAGGCTTCACAACGGCCACCCTTTACGTTAAAGGAAAATCTGCCTGCGGTGTAGCCCTTTGCCTTTGCTTCCTTTGTACTTGCATAAAGATCACGTATATCGGTAAACACACCAGTGTAGGTTGCAGGATTGCTTCGAGGGGTACGACCTATTGGGGATTGGTCAATATCAATAACCTTGTCAAGATACTCTATACCCTCTATTGTTTTATGTTTTCCTGCAATGGTTTTGGCTCGGTTAAGCTTGTTGGCTAAAACCTTGTAAACAATATCGTTTACAAGTGAAGATTTACCGCTACCCGAAACACCTGTAACACAAACAAAACAACCCAGAGGTATCTTTATATTTATGTTTTTGAGGTTGTTTTCTGCGGCACCCTTTATAACAATGTGGTTGCCGTTACCTTTACGGCGAGTGGTTGGCACAGGAATTTGCTTTCTGCCTGAAAGATAATCGGCAGTGACAGAGTTTTCGCATTTAAGTAATTCTTTTGGTGTGCCGCTAAACACAAGTTGTCCACCGTGAATACCGGCACCTGGGCCTATATCTATAATGTAGTCGGCTTCACGCATGGTGTCTTCATCGTGTTCTACCACAATAAGCGTGTTGCCAAGGTCACGCAGATGTTTAAGTGTTGAAAGCAAACGCTCGTTATCACGCTGATGCAGACCAATACTTGGCTCATCAAGCACGTAGAGCACACCCATAAGTGAAGAACCAATCTGTGTAGCAAGTCTTATACGTTGACTCTCGCCGCCCGAAAGCGTACCCGAAGAACGTGACATAGAAAGATAATCAAGCCCCACGCTTGAAAGGAAGTTAAGTCGCTCTTTTATCTCTTTTAAAATGGGCTCTGCAATCATGGCGTGCATTTGGTTAAACTTTAAACTATTTATAAAGCTTAAGGTTTCGCCAATAGACATATCACAAAGCTCGTTTATGTTTTTACCGCCAACTGTTACTGCTAAATATTCGGGTTTAAGCCTTGCGCCCTTACAATCAGGGCAGGCACTTTCGGTCATATAGCTTTCATATTCTGCACGGGCATAGTCGCTTTTGGTGTTTTCATAGCGGCGCTGCAGATTATTTATTACACCCTCAAACGGTGCATAATAGGTACCACTACCATATTCAGAACTGCGGTGCAGCTCAAGCTTTTCGTCCCCTGTGCCGTAAAGAACAGCGTTTTTGGCTTCATCAGGCAAATCTTTCCAAGGTGTATTTATGTCAAAGCCGTATTTTCTTGCAAGGCCCTCATAATACATAAGCGCAAGTGTGCTGGCATCGGGATTAAACCATGAATTTACACCCCAACCCGCCGCTTTGATGCAACCGTCGGCAAGTGATAGATTTTCATCATTTATTACAAGACGTGGGTCAATTTTCATAAACACGCCAATACCCGTACAGGTAGGGCAGGCACCCATTGGATTGTTAAAAGAAAACATTGTAGGGGTAAGCTCAGGTATGCTGATACCGTGCTCATCACAAGCATAGCTTTGTGAAAACTGCAGTTCTTCCCCACCGATTACGTCGGCGGCTACAAGTCCACCCGAAAGCGATACTGCGGTTTCAATACTGTCGGCAAGGCGCGAGCGGATATCGGCCTTTATTACAAGGCGGTCAACCACAACCTCTATCATATGTTTTTTGTTTTTATCAAGCTTAATTTCTTCTGACATGTCGTAAATGTTACCGTCTATTCGCACACGAACGTAACCCGATTTGCGAACACGGTCAAGCTCTTTTACGTGCTCACCCTTACGGTTTTTTACTATTGGTGAAAGAATTTGTATTTTACTGCCTTCGGGAAGTGCCATAATGGTATCAACAATCTGATCGGTAGATTGCTGACTTATTTCTTTGCCGCAAACAGGACAGTGCGGCACACCCACACGGGCATACAAAAGACGAAGATAGTCGTATATTTCGGTAACGGTACCAACCGTAGAACGTGGATTTTTGGAGGTGGTTTTTTGGTCGATAGATATAGCTGGAGAAAGACCGTCAATGCTGTCAACGTTGGGCTTTTCCATCTGGCCTAAAAATTGACGTGCATAACTTGAAAGTGACTCAACATAACGTCGCTGACCTTCGGCATATATGGTATCAAACGCTAAAGAGGACTTACCGCTACCCGAAAGGCCTGTAAACACAACAAGTTTATCACGTGGTATTGTAACGTCCATATTTTTAAGGTTGTTTTCCCTTGCGCCTTTAATAACAATTTTATCGTTAGACAAAGTATTTCCTCCAAAAAGTATAATCATATATATTTTACGACATTTATTTTTTAAAGTAAATAGAAAAATGAAATTTATATAACTATTATTTACAAAAAATTGATACAATAAATAACTAAATCCGCCACTGGCGGAATAAATCGGCTGTTGCCGATGAAATCAAAAATGCGTTTTGATGAAATCTATCTTGCGATAGATTAATGTGTCGGCTTTGCCGACTTGTATAAATTAGTTTTGCAAAGCAAAACACCACAACCTGCTTTAGCAGATTTCATCGATTGTCGATTTCATCACGTAAAGCGTGATTTATTCCACCAAAGGTGGATTTCATTTTAGTAAAAAAGCACCCACTATATCACTATAGCAGGTGCTTTCGGTTTTATTAATTATGCATTGTGCATTATGAATTGTGCATTAGTAAAGGAATTTACCTTCTGCAACCTTCTTAAGATGCTCACCATATGGTGATTTGCCGTATTTTTCAGCCGATTCAACGAGCTTTTCTTTGCTTATCCAGCCGTTTTTGTAAGCGATTTCTTCTACTGCAGAAATTTGAATACCCTGACGGTTTTCGATAACCTTTACAAATTCGGTTGCTTCTGCCAAAGCGTCCATTGTGCCGGTGTCAAGCCAAGCGTAACCACGGCCAAGTGTTACAACGTTAAGGGTGTCATCCTCTAAATAAAGCTTGTTAAGGTCGGTAATTTCAAGCTCGCCACGAGCAGAAGGTTTAACCTTTTTGGCCATTTCAACAACACGGTTGTCGTAGAAATAAAGACCTGTTACACAGTAGTTTGATTTTGGATTCTTTGGCTTTTCTTCCAGCGAGATTGCCTTGCCGTTTTCGTCAAACTCTACTATACCAAAACGCTCGGGGTCATCTACGTAATAACCAAATACTGTAGCGCCTGTCTCACGAGCAGCGGCTTCACGCAAGTGCTTTTTAAGACCGCTACCATAGAAGATATTATCACCAAGAACCATTGCACAGCTGTCGCCGTCGATAAACTTTTCACCAATAAGGAAAGCCTGTGCAAGACCGTCGGGTGAAGGCTGAACCTCGTAAGAAAGGTTGATGCCGTAACGTGAGCCGTCACCCAAAAGACGCTCAAAGTTAGGAAGGTCGGTAGGTGTTGAGATAATAAGAATGTCACGAATGCCTGCGAGCATAAGAATTGACAACGGATAATAAATCATCGGTTTGTCATATACGGGGAGAAGCTGTTTTGAAGTTACCATAGTAAGCGGATAAAGACGTGTTCCGCTACCGCCTGCAAGAATAATACCTTTCATTTTAAAAACTCCTTAATCTTTAACAATTATATCAATGCCGTTTATAACAACGTCATTTATTGGTTTGTCTGCGCCGCCTACCTCAACATTTGCAATGGCGTCTACTGTGTCCATACCATTTACAACCTGACCGAATACCGTGTGACGAAAATCAAGCCACGGTGTACCGCCAAGTTTAGCGTAAGCCTCGGTAATCTCGGGTGGGAAGCCGCTGTCTGCAAGATCCTTCATCTGCTCGAGCATATTATCGGGAACGTCACTTGCCTGAACAATAAAGAACTGACTGCCGTTTGTGTTGGGACCTGCGTTTGCCATACAAAGCGCACCACGAAGATTGTGAAGCTCGGGTGTGAACTCGTCGGCAAAAGAGTGCCCCCATATAGACTCACCGCCCATACCGGTTCCGGTTGGGTCGCCGCCCTGAATCATAAAATCCTTTATTACACGGTGAAAAATGATACCGTTATAATAGTCGTTTTTAGCGTGTGTTATAAAGTTTTCTACAGTTTTTGGTGCTTGCTCGGGAAAGAGTTTAATCTCTATATCGCCCATATTGGTATGCATTACCGCAACTGTATCACCGCTTTTTACGGCGGAAAGCTGTAAACAAGACATAAAAATACCTCTTTTTTCTAATATAACTATATTTTAACAGTATTTGACCAAACTTGCAACAGTTATTTTTAGAAATACTTTTATTGATATTTTTAATATGTTATGGTATATTTATTTTATACTTAATTTCAGTAGGTGTTGTTATGAGTAATACGCTAAAAAATTGTATTTGGATTGGTGCGCCAGAGGAGATTGTATCCCCTGTTGTTTTGCGCCGATTCAGTACCACTAACATAAAAAAGGCAACCCTTGTTGTTACGGGACTTGGCTACTTTGAGGCTAAAATTAACGGCAAGGCTGTTACCGATTATTTGTATCTGCCCGTGGTTACCGACTACGAGCCAAGGGACCTTTCTCTCTGCGCACACAAAGGCACAGTAGGAACTACCACACACAGAGTATATTATTATAATTTTGATATTACAAGCCTATTGCTGAAAGGTGAAAATATTTTATCGATTCAGCTTGGCAACGGCTGGTACCGCCAACAAGAAAGAATTGCCGAAGGCAAAATGCATTTTGGTTACACACTTAAATGCATTTATAAAATTATTATTGAAGATGAAAACGGCACAACCGAAATATGCTCTGACGGTAGCGAAACATATACCGACAGTGTCATACGCTTTAGTAATTTATATTTAGGTGAAATTATTGATTACAGCGTAAATTTGCAGGAGGAAATGCCTGTTAAAATACTCCCTACTCTGCAAACTGAGTTATGCGAGGCAATCGGCACACCCGACAAGGTTATTCGTTATATTACACCTAAAAAAATTGCCGAAATAGACGGCAAACATATTTTTGATAACGGTGAAAATATTACAGGCGTAGTTTGCGTTAAAACAAGCAGTAAGGTAACCCTCCGTTTTGCCGAAAACATAAACGACGACAAGTCACTTAACTTTACTTCATCGACAGCTTCATATAATACGCTCAGAAGCGGTGAACCACAAATTATGTGCGACACCTTTATATCCGACGGCACGCCTCGTACTTTTGAGCCAAAATTTGTTTTTCACGCCTTCCGTTATTTTGAAATAGAGGGCGAATTTGACAGCGCTACGGTTAAGGTTATTCACGCCGATACACCAGTTACTTCAACATTTACCTCTAACCACGAGGGTATGAATTTCTTATATGATGCATTTTTACGCACCCAGCTTGATAATATGCACGGCAGTATTCCATCGGACTGTCCTCACCGTGAAAGACTTGGTTACACGGGTGACGGTCAGCTTGTAGCTCCTACTGCTATGATGATGCTCGAGTCAAAAGAGTTTTATAAAAAATGGATTCAGGACATACTTGACTGTCAGGACACAGACGGTCACGTGCGCCATACAGCACCATTTATGGGTGGTGGCGGTGGCCCAGGTGGTTGGGGTAGCGCAATTGTTATAGTTCCATACGCTTATTATAAGCAATACGGCGAAACCGACATTATAAAACACTGCTACGACCGTATGAAATTGTGGATAGATTATCTTCTTTCACGTCAGGAAAACGGACTTATAACACACGAGGACGACGGCGGTTGGTGTCTTGGCGACTGGGCTTCTCTTGAAAAGATGGAGATACCCGAACCCTATGTAAACAGTTGCTATTTTGTAAAAAATTTACTGCTTTTAGAGGAAATGGCATCTGTTATTGGCAAAGAACAGGATATCCCCTATTTTCAGTCTTTACGCAAGGTAACCGAAAAGGCAATTGTTGACACATATTATAATGCCGACACAACTCACTTTGCCGACGGTATTCAGGGTGCCGATGCCTTTGCCGTATGGTGTGGTCTTGCGGGCAAAGAAACGGCTGAAATGTTAGCCCAAAGATACACAGAACTTAATTATTTTGACACAGGTTTTTTGTGTACCGATATTTTATGCGAAGTGCTTTGCAGTTTCGGCTATACAGACGTGTTCTTATCCTTGCTTGAAAGTGAAAAGTTAGGTTCATTTCTTTATATGAAACGCCACGGTGCCACAACTATTTGGGAATACTTTATAGGTAAGTGCTCACACAATCATCCAATGTTTGGTGCCTGTGCAAGACAGCTGTTCCAAAGCGTATTGGGCATTCGTCAGCGAGGCGGTACTGCAGGATATAGCGACATAATCATTGACCCCGTAAAAACAAAACGTGGTCTAACTGTTTCGGGCAGTATAAATACGCCAAACGGTATAATCAGCGTATTACTTGATACCACGGGTGAAAATCCTATTGTTAAAGTGGATGCACCAAATACAATCAAATTAGAAATTAAAGAAGGTTAACAATGACTTATATTTATCTGATTAGACATTGTGAGGCTATGGGTAATCACAAACGTCTTTTTCAAGGCTCTACCGACTCAGATGTAAGTGAGATAGGTTTTAAACAATTGGAATATCTTAAAAAACGTTTTAAAAGCATACATCTTGATGCGGTATTTTCAAGCCCTTTAATCCGTGCGCAAAAAACTGCCGAGGCGGTAGCGTACGGCAAAGATTTAGAGATTATCACACGCAAAAACTTAGCCGAGCTTCACGGCGGAGTGGTTGAAGGCAAACCCTTTGTCGAAGCGTTTAACGCAATTCCCGGTCTTGCAGATGCGTGGAACAATCATCCACAGGATTTTGCACCCCAAGGCGGCGAGGCAATGCGAGATGCCTATGTTCGTATCTATGACGAGGTTATAGCCCTTGCACATATGAATCGTGGTAAAACAATTGCTGCAGCAACCCATGGCGGAGTGTTGCGTTGTCTTACCTGTCGTATTCTTTATAACGATATTACACGTCTTAAAGACGTACCCTGGCACGAAAACACAGCCGTAACATTAATTAAAGTTGACGACAACGATAATATAGGCATAGAATTTTTTAATGATTACAGCCACGTACCGCAAGAATATATGCCCAAGCGCAACCGTATTGTAACAAAGGCTTAAAGGTGATTGTATGATTATTATGTCAGTAGATTTAGGCAAGGCCCGTACAGGACTTGCAGTATCTGACCCGAGCGGTCAGTTCGCCTTTCCAAAAGAGGTTATAACCGAATATAATACAGAATGTCTGGTAGAAAAAGTCTGCGAAAAGGCAAAGGAATTTTCTGCCGAGCGTATTGTTGTGGGTTACCCTAAAAATATGGACGGTAGTTTGGGTGAACGTGCACACGAGTGTGCTGCAATCGCCGAGCAAATAAGCACAAAAAGCGGTATTGAAACTGTGCTTTGGGACGAGCGTTGCACCACGGTTACTGCCCACAACTATCTTAGTATGAACAACGTCCGTGGCAAAAAGCGTAAACAAACGGTTGATGCCGTTGCGGCAGTTATAATACTTGAGGATTATTTAAGAAGTTTATAAAATGAATCATGAGGTGATTTTATGAGATTTTCCCGTGTTCCCGTAAATATGTATAAAAAATTTTTTATAATAATGTTATGTGTTTTTTTTGGTGCTTTTTTGTTAGAATTTATAACAGCAATGTTGGGTCATCCATTCAATAATATTAGTTTTGAAAGGATAAATGTTGAGCAGGGCACACCTTTAAGCTGGTTACTTATGTCCATTGCCACTGCTTTTTTATGTGGCGGTGTTACGAATTTCTTTTGCACTGTAAGAATAATTAAAGAAATGCTTAGGTTAAATCATTGGCCTGCATTTATTGTAGTGTTAATGACATTATTTTTCCTTGTTGAAATTATTTTGGGAGTTTTATTATTTATACCAAATGTTATTATTTTTGGTCTTAAAGGCAGAGTAAAAAATCGCACTTATGAAGTTGATTTCTAATATTAAACAGGCGACCAATGGTCGCCTGTTTAAATTTGTGCGAAGCACACCGCACTTCTTCACTATTACTTATTACCTATTACCTAAAAAAGACGGCATCAGCCGTCTTTTTTATTAGTGTGATATTACGTTTACTGTTGAATAAACCTTATATTGTGAAAGGCTTGACGGTTGATTACCGTAAGCGTTAACTAATTTTTCCTCGTATTCGGGAATTGAATCCACCTTGCCTGCAACGTAATCCAAAATTCTTCTGCGGCAAGCATCGGTTCGGTGAATCATACCGCCAATACGGTGGTCTTGCACGTCAAAGCCTTGTGGTTTGTTTTCTTTGTACCACTGTTTTTCAAAGCTGAGGCCAAATTTACGCATATTTTTAGCAACAATTACATAATCATTTTTTGCCAAACGTTCAAGCTCTGCCTTATCGCCCTTTTCGTAAGCTTCACGTGTTTTTTTACCAAGCTCGTACTTGTACTTCATTACGTCGCACATCTTTGCCGCCGCATCAAAAAGATAGCCGTATCTGCGACTGCGTTTAGCAACCGCATAAAGCTTTTTGGCTAAATCATCGTAATACTCGAAAGAATTTACGTTATCACGCACAGTGACGTCCAAAAAGTCGCTCATATAATCAGAGTAGAACATATATTTTACAGGGTTTGGCGGGTTATTAGAGGTAGAATCTATATCAACCTGATTAGGCTTATCAAGCAACATAAAGTCATCAAATTCTATACCGGTAAGGCGCTTGAATTTGTACCTGATTTTTTCTTCATCGCTATTGCCCTTTGCATATTCTGCAACGTAGAAAAGTGCCGGCAGATTAGCTAGGTTCGAACACTCGCCGCCATCGTCACCCCACATAGTAAAGAATATATTTTTGACCTTGTTCTTTTTACAAGACTCAACTGCAGGAATAGAGTTTTTAATAGAATATGCGTTAAACGGTGTAAAGCCGTGCCAACCCCATATACCGCCAGCAAACCATGTTTTTTGTTTAAAGGCTTTATGGTTGTAGAACATATCATCATAATGTTCTTCCTTGTCACTATAATAATCCCAGTAAACAGGAATAACGTCAGGGTTAATAGCGTCTTTAAAGCCCTTTGGCATTTCATGTCTGCCCTTAATTGCGCAATACAAACCGTCACTCCACGGTCTAAAGAACATATCTGACCAGATAAGCGGAACAAAGTCATATTTTTTTGCAATTTCACAAACCTTATCAAGATGACGTTTGAGTATACTGAAGGTTTCTTCATAGCCGTGAATGTCCATATACTTACCACGACCCACCATATGCGCTTCATCCATACCGATATGAATATACGGTGATTTAAAGCACTTTTTAAGTGTCTTAAACATACGGTCAATAAGGTCATAAACTCGGTCATCGTCTACAAGCATAATATCGTTACAGTCAACGGGAATTGTGCCCCAACGAAGCGCCTGATTTAAGTGAGCAAGTGTTTGAATACAAGGAATAAGCTCAACACCTAAGTTATTTGCAAATTCGTCAAGCTCCCTCATTTCGTCAACAGAATATCTGCCACGCATATATCCAAAAAATGGCTCGCCCTCTACCTCATAGGTATCTTCGGTATAAAGCATAACCGAATTGTATCCCATTTTTTTAAGTAAAACAAGATATTCTTTAAGAGCCTTTACGTTCATAACAGCGTTACGTGACATATCTATCATAACGCCAAGTCTTTCATATTTTTTTGCCATAAAAGCACATCCTTTCAAAGCAAATTATACTGATTTTTTAAGCATAAGTCAATACATAAATCACAAAAAATCCCACCGATTTTTTCGGTGGGATTTTTCTATTTTAAGATTTTTAAAATCTTAATTATTTACCGTAAAGCTCAACAAGCTTTTCAAGGTGAGCACGACGTGCCTTTGCAGCCTCAGAAGCCTTGTCAAAGAGCTCATCTGCACGCTCTGGGAATGAACGTGTAAGTGAAGAGTAACGTGCTTCACCCAGGATGAATTCCTTATAATCAGCAGTTGCAGGCTTGCTGTCGAGTGAGAATGGATTCTTACCTTCAGCCTTGAGTGCAGGGTTATAACGGAAGAGATCCCAGTAACCGCAGTCTACAGCCTTCTTCATTTCTGCCTGACAGTTAACCATACCGCCCTTAATAGAGTGCATTTCGCAAGGTGAGTAACCAATGATGATTGAAGGACCGTCATAAGCTTCTGCTTCCTTGATAGCCTTAAGAGTCTGGTTCTGGTCTGCGCCCATAGCGATCTGTGCTACGTAAACATAGCCATAGCTCATTGCAATTTCAGCAAGGCTCTTCTTGTTGATAGCCTTACCTGCAGCAGCAAACTGAGCAACCTGACCGATGTTAGAAGCCTTAGATGCCTGACCACCTGTGTTAGAGTAAACTTCGGTATCAAATACCATGATGTTTACATTTTCACCGGTAGCAAGTACGTGGTCAACACCGCCGAAGCCGATGTCGTATGCCCAACCGTCGCCACCAAAGATCCATATAGATTTCTTTGAGAGGTATTCTTTGTTTGCAAGAATGTCTTTTCTCATATCGCAGTCACAGTCAAAGCCTTCAAGTGCTTCAACAAGTGCCTTTGATGCAGCAGCATTCTTGTCACCGTCGTTAACTGTGTCAAGATAAGCGTTTGCAGCAGCAACTACATTTTCAGGAGCCTTGCAGCTGTCAACAATAGCCTTAACGTCGTCGATAAGACGGTTACGGATAGCCTTTTGACCTAAGTACATACCTAAGCCGTGCTCAGCGTTATGTTCAAAGAGAGAGTTTGCCCAAGCAGGACCGTGGCCGTTAGCATCTGTGGTGTATGGTGATGTAGCAGCAGGACCGCCCCAGATTGATGAACAACCGGTAGCGTTAGAGATGTACATTCTGTCACCAAAGAGCTGTGTAATAAGACGAGCGTAAGCAGTCTCTGCACAACCGGCGCATGAGCCTGAGAACTCGAGGAGAGGTTTCTTGAACTGTGAAGAAATAAGGTTAGCACTTGAAGCAATACCTTCTTTTTCAGTTACGTTTGCTACGCAGTAATCAAAGCTTGCCTGTTCTGTAAGCTGTGATTCCTGAGATACCATCTTGAGTGATGAAGTAGGACATACACCAACGCAAACGCCGCAACCCATACAGTCAAGTGGAGAAATTGTAAGTGCATAGCTAAAGCCCTTGTTTGTAACAAGCTTTTCTTTAGTAGCAATCTTAATTGTATCAGGTGCAGCAGCCTTTTCGTCAGCAGAGAGTGCAAATGGACGAATTGTAGCGTGTGGACATACAAATGCGCACTTGTTACAACCGATACATGTTTCATTATTCCATTCAGGTACCATTACAGCAACGCCACGTTTTTCGTAAGCAGATGCGCCCTGTTCAAATGTACCGTCAGCGTGATCTGCAAATGCAGATACAGGAAGGTCATAACCGTTCATAAGACCAACAGGCTTCATGATGTTGTCAACCATCTTAACGAGTTTTTCTGCGCCTTCAGAAGCAGCAGCAGTCTTATCGTCAGTAGCATTAGCCCAGTCAGCCGGAACGTCAATCTTAACGTAAGCGTTAGCGCCTGCGTCGATTGCCTTTTCGTTCATTTCAACGATTTCTTTACCCTTCTTCATAAACTTCTGAGCTTTTTCCTTCATGTAGCCGATAGCCTCTTCACGAGGAAGAACTTCAGAAAGTGCAAAGAATGCAGACTGTAAAACGGTGTTGGTACGCTTACCAAGACCGATTTCTGCAGCCATATCAATAGCGTTAACAGTATAAAGCTGAACGTTGTTGTTAGCAATGTAGCGCTTAGCTTCTGCAGGCATATGCTGATTTAATTCTTCAGGAGTCCACTGGCAGTTGATAAGGAATACACCGCCCGGTTTAACGTCATTAACCATCTTGTAACCCTTGATTACGTATGATGGGTTGTGACAAGCAACAAAGTCAGCCTTGTTGATGTAGTATGGGCTCTTGATTGGCTTATCGCCGAAACGGAGGTGAGAAATTGTGATACCACCGGTCTTCTTAGAGTCATACTGGAAGTATGCCTGAACGTATTTGTCGGTGTGGTCACCGATAATTTTGATAGAGTCTTTGTTAGCACCAACGGTACCGTCACCACCAAGACCCCAGAACTTGCACTCGATTGTGCCTTCTGCGGCGGTGTTTGGAGCTTCTTCTTCAACGAGTGAAAGGTTGGTAACGTCATCAACGATACCGATTGTGAAGTTATGACGTGGAGCGTCGCTTGCTAATTCCTTATATACAGCGAATACGCTTGAAGGAGGAGTATCTTTTGAACCAAGACCGTAACGACCGCCGATAACACAGTCGATCTTGCGACCCTGCTGTGCAAGTGCACTAACAACGTCCATATAAAGAGGTTCACCAAGTGAGCCCGGTTCTTTTGTTCTGTCAAGAACAGCAATCTTTTTACATGTTGCAGGGATAGCCTCAACAAACTTGTCAGCAGCAAAAGGACGATAAAGTCTTACTTTGATAAGACCAACCTTTTCGCCTGCAGCTGTCATGTAATCGATAACTTCTTCAGCAACGTCGCAGAATGAACCCATAGCAATGATTACACGTTCTGCATCGGGTGCGCCATAGTAGTTAAAGAGTTTATAGTCAGTGCCAAGCTTTGCATTAACCTTGTCCATATATTCTTCAACAATTGCAGGAAGAGCTTCATAATACTTGTTGCAAGCTTCTCTGTTCTGGAAGAAGATGTCGTCGTTCTGGTGTGAACCACGCATTACAGGACGCTCTGGGTTAAGAGCACGCTTACGGAATGCATCAACAGCATCCATATCGCACATTTCTTTAAGATCTTCGTAATCCCAAACCTGAATCTTCTGAAGTTCGTGTGAAGTACGGAAACCATCAAAGAAGTTGATGAAAGGTACACGACCCTTGATTGATGCCAAGTGTGCAACTGCACCAAGGTCCATAACTTCCTGAGTGTTTGTTTCAGCAAGCATTGCAAAACCTGTCTGACGGCATGCATAAACGTCAGAGTGGTCACCAAAGATGTTAAGAGCGTGGCTTGCTACGCAACGAGCTGATACGTGGAAAACTGAAGGCAACAATTCGCCTGCAATTTTGTACATATTAGGAATCATCAAAAGAAGACCCTGTGAAGCGGTAAAGGTTGTGGTAAGAGCACCAGCGGCGAGTGAGCCGTGAACTGTACCTGCAGCGCCAGCTTCGGACTGCATTTCTACAACGTTAACCCTTGTTCCAAAAATGTTTTTGAGGCCCTGTGCTGACCACTGGTCAACATAGTCTGCCATTGGGCTGGATGGTGTAATAGGATAAATACCTGCTACTTCGGTAAACGCATAAGAAACGTGAGCCGCAGCGTTGTTACCATCCATGGTTTTAAACTTTCTTGCC
>JAZUNQ010000056.1:0-18735 GCA_045604205.1 Acutalibacteraceae bacterium | reverse complement strand
GGCTAGCATTACAAGAAAGTCTTGTCGTTGAATACTGTCGCTTGTGCCAAATTTACCATTTTTATAACCCGACATTATGCCTGCACCCACAGCATAGGTTACGGCATCATTATACCATCCGCTTGATGACGTGTCGGGGAATATTGTGTCGGCTTTTTTGGTAAGGTTCCAGATTAAATTATTTGCGTTGTTAAAACTTTTATTAAGTTTAACGTAATATTTTAAATCTTTTACTAATGGCCAACCGCCTTTGGTATCATTGAATTTGACAACACCATTGTTTTTGTCAAATACGGTTATGCTATCTTTATTAAAGCCGGATAGTGTTACGCTTGGCGATATGTCATATATGCCGGTAGCATCAACACTGATATCCCAACGTTCGGGAGCTGCGGCACCCTTGGGGAAGGTATAATAGATATACACTGCATTGGTATTACCATAAACCATATCCCAAGTATCGTTTGCAACAACCTGATTACCGTTTATATATGCGTCAACCGATGACGTAAAACGACTTGTGTTTGCACCGCCGAGTTTTGCTGAAACTATTTTGATTTCAACCCTATATTTTTCGCCTTGAACAAACGTATCGGTAGGCAGTAGTTGATTGCCTTGACTGTCGTACCAAATAATACCACCCGTACCGCCGTAATTTGAATCTAACTCATACCATTCGGGGTAGGCGGTTGTTGCGGTATAGTCGGGATTTTCTCCTGCTTTTGGCGTAGCCAATCCGTTTACCATAATGGTAGTGATTTCTTTGCCTTGGCAGTTAAAACTTGCCGTTATTGTTTGTTCGGTAAGTCCCCAAGAGGTTGTTGTGTTACCGCTTGCTACGAAACCGTTTACTGATGCGATAAAGAGCATATCAAGGCCATTGCTATGATAGAAGGTATATCCGTCTTCGGTTTTAAGATAAACTTTAATTTGATACTCGTGTCCTGCGATAAAGTATTCGTTTTCGTATACCCAATCATCTGCGGTAACATCATACCAACCGATACCGTTTTTGATATAATAAAGTTTTTGATTATGCATCCAATCGTCGTAGTACACATTTTTGTTTGTATCTATATAATAACCGCTACCACGAACAATTGCGCTATAGTTTGGTTTTTCGCCTGCAACAGGTTCGGTTGCGTTATCAATAACGATATTTTCAATCTCGCTGTCGTTACACATACCAAATTCATACTCTATAGTACAGTAGCGAGCAGGGTCCATATTGTTAGTTTTTTGCGGTTTTACGTAATCGCCGTTGACTATAGCCACATAATTCAATTCAACTGTACCGTCACCCCAGGTAATAACGGGGAATTCGTAAGCGCTCTTTGTTTGCATTTCTACTATAAACTTGTAGTATTTTCCTGCAACGAAGGCGGTGTTTTTGTCAATCAGTTTCCAATTGTCTACACCGTTGTCGGATACAAACCAAAATCTGTACTGGGTATAGTTGCTGCTACCACCCATTGCATAATAAGCAATGTGGTCGCTTGTAACGTTGTAGTTAGGTAACTGTCCTTCTTTTGGGGCCGTAACGGTGATGCCGACATATTGCAAATCTTTTTGAGAATTACAAATATCACAGAATAAATCGTTATTTTCGTCCACGTGTTGACGCAGTCTGGTTACCTTGTTGCATTCGGGACTAACGCACACCAAAATATGACCATGATATTTTCTTCGTGCGTCACCAAAGGGGTTTGAGCGAGTGGTAAGATAATCCTCGTAATATTGATAATTATGGTTTGCCTTAAGTGTTACGTCAATCGTTCTGGTTTCGTTACCGGCTTTATCGGTTATGATACACGCATAGGTATATTCGCTACAACAGGCATCTTCGGGAACCAAAATATCGAAATTAGGACCTGTATAATTTTCATACATACCGGGATTGGTTAGCGGTACATATTTTATTTGACCGCCAACGTACTGTTTACGGCACCAAGTATAAGTAAGTGCGCTTTCGCCCTGGGCTTCTACGCTAAAGTGGGCGATGTTGCTTTCGTCATAACCCTCATCAGGATTATATACGAGTGCATTTTTAACGTCTTTTGGTTGCTTGGTGATAAGAATTTTACCAATCTCATAGTCGCAAATATCGCAATAACCGTCATAGTTTTCATCTTGGTGTGGGCGCAAGTTGGTTGCCTTGTCGCAATCGGTACCAACACACTGCAACACGTGACCGTATTGATTACGCTCGGCTAAGTTGCAAGGACGTGTATGGGTTTTCCATGATTTGTAATAGTGGTAATCGTGGCGCGCGGTAAGGCATACGTCAATGGTTTTTACCTCGTTGCCCTCTTTATCGGTGATAATACAAGCATAGTAATACTCATTACAACAAGCATCTTCAGGTACTAAAATAGCAAGATTAGGACACGTATAGTTTTCATATTTACCGGGACTTGTTAATGGTACGTATTTGATTTGACCGCCTACGTACTGTCTGCGGCACCACGTATATGTAAGTTCACTGTTGCCGAGCGCCACAACGCTAAAGTGGGCAATGTTTCTTTCGTCCGGTGTTTCGTCAGGACAACTAACATAAGCGTTTTTAGAATCTCTTGGTTGCACTATTATTTGAATTTTTGCATCCTTTACGTAATAGCAAAATGTGCATTTTCCCGTCGCATCATATGTGTGATTTGCCTTGCCTGTTGTATGTGTACTGTCATCACAATATACGCACTGATGCCAGTGATATGTGCCGTCAAAACTCCATGCATCAGAGGTTCTTATGCTATGGGTATTTTCACCTTCGGTGTGATTTTCATTAAAATGCTCGTTCCAGTCGGGACTTTCTGGACAAACGTAGTCGGTACAGTCACAACCCTCATAACGTGCAATATCTTCACAACATACTAAACAAAATTCACAGTTGTCACAAAGACCTTCACACTCTGAGCAATACTCCTCACAGTTGGGGCAAATGGTTGCGCAATCTTCGCAAGAGCCGCAACCTTGACAAATAAGCACGCACTCGTCACACAGGTTGCAGTTTTCACAAAATACATTTGAGCAATCAAGACATTTTTCACCGCAAGACTCACAAATTATGGTGCTGTCGCCACACGTTTCACAACTTGGGCAATGATATCCGTTTGATATTGCGCAATCAATACAAAGTTCGTCGGTAGAACAAATATCGGCGCAGGCGGTGCAAATACCGCACTCTATACAGAATTCGCCACCGTCATAACAGTCGAAGCAATTGGAGCAGTGAAGACCCTGTTCAACAGCGCATTCATTGCAAATCTCGGTTCCAAGCTCGTCGGAGCATGCATCATCAATTTCCGCGCAGTCGCTACACAGACCACATTCTCCGCAAAAATGCTCAGCTTCGTTATAGCATTGGCCACAATCGGGGCAATGGCCACCATAGTCTGCGGCACATTCATAGCAAAGCTCGGTTCCGTGGACGATAGAGCATGCCTCGTCGTAGCCCGCACAGTCGTCGCACAGACCACACTCTCCGCAAAAATGCTCAGCTTCGTTATAGCATTGGCCACAATCGGGGCAATGTGTGTCCGTATCTGCGGCGCAATCAAAGCAAAGGCGCATCCCGTGGTAGCTACTGCACGCAGTGTCTATTTCTTCTATACAATCATAGCACCGACCACATTCCTCACACCATTCGCCCACGACATAATAGCAAGATTCACAGTCGGGACAGTGGGTGCCCTTATCATAAGCGCATTCTAGGCACATATTGCTGCCGCTCTCCTCGTCGGAGCAACCGTCACAAATCTCAGAGCCGGAGCAATCGGTACAAACACCGCACTCAATGCACAAATCAACACAGACATCGCATTTGTAACATTCGCTACAGTATGGCGAACCGTCAATCCAATCTTGACAGTCGGGGCATGAGTGCCCTGCGAATACGGTTAAAACTGACATTGGTACTGTGCCAATGATAATCACAACCGCTAAAAGCATACTTAAAAGTTTTTTTGAAATTTTACATTTCATTTTAAATTGCCTCCCTTTAAGTTTAAAACATAATTACTTGACCAAAACGCGCAACTATGTTATAATCTTTTATACTTAAATTATATTACCTATATAATTACATGTCACCACACGGTGCAAAACTAAAAGTGTGGGAAAATCGCATTTTTTACATAAAAGTGTGGGAAAAAGTGTGGGAAAATAAATTTTAGGAGAAATATATGTCGGTTATATACATACTTGCGGCAATATGTTCAATTTTGTCCCTTATTGCATACAGTATCTTCATAAAGAAAAAATACCCTTGGTTTTGGGTATTGTTTTCATCAATAACAGTTGTAAATATTGGCTATTACATAATTTCCATTTCACACACTGTTAATATGGCAATTTGGGCAAACCGTATTTCATATTTAGGTTCGGTATTTTTACCGGTAGCTATGCTTTTGATTATACTTAACGCATGTAATTTAAAACATCCAAAATGGCTTTGGGTGGTGCTTGTCGGCCTTGGAGCACCGGTATTTTTAATTACGGCAAGTTATCCGTATAGCAATATTTATTATGAATTTGTTTCCTTAAATAATATAAACGGCGTATCGGTTTTAAATAAAGACTACGGAAGTTGGCATAGTCTTTATATGGTTTATTTATTAGGTTATTTTATTGTAATGATTGCTGCAGTAATACATGCAACAAAGGTTAAAAAAATAACCTCGATCCCACAGGTTATAATGTTGCTTGGTGCAGTATTTGTTAATATTTGTGTGTGGGCAATTGAACAGTTTGTTGACATACCATTTGAATTTTTAGCAATCTCATATATCATAACCGATCTGTTTTTAATTGGTGTTTACGCATTATTACAGGATACCGAAAAACGAATTAAACAGGCACAAGAACAATTAAAATCACAAGATATAAACAGTAATGAAAAAAACACATTATATTCAAAAGAAGTTATTGAAATATTTAATCGTGGTGTTTTATCTTTAACGCAAACTGAAAGTATAATTTATAATCTTTATCTTGAAGGCAAAGGCACAAAAGACGTTTTAGCCGAAATGAACATAAAAGAAAACACTCTAAAATACCACAATAAAAACATCTATGGTAAATTAGGAGTATCATCACGAAAAGAGCTGAAAGCAATCGCAAGCGAAATTAATAAACCGTGTCATAAGTGTAGTTCTAAATGATAGCAAAAGAGCTGTGTAGAAAATTTCTACACAGCTCTTAATTTTATCTCATACTGTAACAATCACGACGTTTTGGCGTCAAACGTCACTTTTAAGAAAAACCAAACCCTCTAATTTTGAATAACGTTTATGCCGTTTTGCGTTAACATAAATCTAACAACTTTAATGTCATCTCCAACTAATACCTCGAAATCACCTTGCCGATACTTTTTGCCCATTCCGTTTTTTTGTAAATATGAAATCTTATGAATACCTTGAGCAAGTTTTAATTCGATTGTTTGACCATTAGATAAATCGTATATTGTTGCGTTATCAATTTTAATTTGCATAACAACAGCCGAACAAATAGAAATATTGTCTCGTGAAATTATCAAATTAGTATCATCTGTATTTTCTTTTGAAATTGTGTTGATTGGTGAGGAGTTTGTCTGTTTTTTAATTTTAGTTGTATGCCCACATGATTGGCAAACAAGTATAGATTCATAACCTACAGGCAAAACTGATTTAAGAATTAGTCCGATTAGTAAACCGATGAGAACACCAAAAATCGCCCCTATTCCAAAGAACATTAGACCAATACCACCAAAAATCAAGCATAATGCTAATGTAAAATTAGGCTTTACTTCTTTTGCATTAATTGTTGTATGTTCAGAGCCACATTTTGGACATCTCATAATAAACACCCCTTAAGTCAAAAAATATAAGGCACTGTATTTACTCAACATTATATTACGTAAAAATAAATGTACATAAAATAAAAAAGAATGCTGATTGTAACATACCTTGAATCAAGCAAACCGTCCTTAAGAGTACGTCTTCTAAGACACGGTTTTTTTATATCTTTATTTTCTATAATATGTATAATAAGCAGTTACAACGTCATATTGGCCGGTAACCTGATTTTGTCCTTCAACAGTTACACCGTCACCACTCATAAGTAAGTAATACTTTGAGTCGGAAACAGGACAGGTAAAAACGTCTATCACGCCGCAAATAATACGGATATTATCATCTACAACGGCAATTCTACCCGCTTTACCGATAATATCATAGTTAACGTTACCGTCATCGTGAACGACACGCTTTGTAACATACTTTACTTCCCTGCCGTCAAATGTTTTAAGCAAGGATTCGTTTTTATTTTTCTTTTTAAACAAACCCATAATTATTCGACAACAAACTTAATGATTACTTTCTTACCTTTTTTAACGATGATACCGTCAGCAAAATCATCTGGAGTAAATGACTGTGAAGGATTGGTTGCCTTTTGGTCGTTTACTGCAACACCACCCTGAGTTACAAGACGACGTGCCTCACCGTTAGAGGATGCCATACCACCCTTTACCATTACAGAAAGAAGACCAATTTTACCGTCTGCAAAATCGTCGGCAGAAAGTGTTACTGTAGGCATATTTTCGTGGCTTCCTGCGCCTGCAAATACTGCACGTGCAGTTTCCTGAGCACGATTTGCCTCTTCCTCACCGTGAACAAGCTTGGTAAGTTCAAAGGCCAAAATCTCTTTAGCAGTATTAAGCTGACTACCCTCCCAAGAATCCATTTCATCAATCTGTTCGAGTGGTAAGAAGGTAAGCATACGGATGCATTTAAGAACGTCGGCATCGCCTACATTACGCCAGTACTGATAGAAGTCATAGGGTGAAGTTTTGTTTGGATCAAGCCATACAGCGCCGCCAACGGTTTTGCCCATTTTTTTGCCCTCTGAATTAAGGAGCAATGTAATGGTCATAGCGTGAGCATCTTTACCAAGCTTTTTACGTATGAGCTCGGTACCTCCAAGCATATTTGACCACTGGTCGTCGCCGCCGAACTGCATATTACAGCCGTACTCGTTAAACAAATGATAAAAGTCATAAGACTGCATTATCATATAGTTAAATTCAAGGAACGAAAGGCCCTTTTCCATACGCTGTTCATAGCAACGTGCACGAAGCATATTATTAACCGAGAAATGAGCGCCAACCTCACGAAGCATATCGATATAGTTAAGGCCTAAAAGCCAATCGGCATTGTTTACCATTATTGCCTTGTCGTCACCAAATTCAATAAAGCGTTCCATCTGCTTTTTAAAGCAGTCACAGTTGTGCTGAATTGTCTCGGCAGTCATCATACTACGCATATCGGTTCTGCCCGAAGGGTCACCAATATATGCAGTACCGCCACCAATAAGAACAACCGGCTTGTTACCCGCCATTTGCAAACGTTTCATAAGGCAAAGTGCCATAAAGTGACCAACGTGCAAACTGTCGGCAGTGGGGTCAAAGCCAATATAAAAGGTTGCCTTACCATTGTTTACCATTTCTCTGATTTCTTTTTCGTCAGTAACCTGTGCAATAAGTCCACGAGCTACAAGTTCTTCATAAATACCCATTTACTTTTTACTCCTATCAAGCAATTCCTTTGCAGAATTGTATAAATTTTGTGTTAAATCACTGCCCGACATTATACGAGCAATTTCACGAATCTGGCTTTCATAATCAAGCGATATAACATTTGTATATGTACGCTCATTTGATACGCTTTTTTCTATAAGCAGATGATTTTGGGCATAAGCCGCAATCTGTGCTAAATGTGTTACACATATGACCTGACGGCTGTTTGCAACGTTTTGCAACTGTAAACCAACCTTATCTGCCGCACGACCGCTGATACCTGTATCGATTTCATCAAATATAAGGGTATCAACATCATCTTTATCAGCAAGAACACTTTTAATTGCAAGCATTGTACGGGAAAGCTCACCGCCCGATGCAATTTTATGAAGGGGTTTTACACTTTCCCCTGCATTAGCGCTAATTAAAAACTCGACCGCATCACAACCGTGACGTGTGTATCTGTCTTGGTTTACATTAACTACAAAATGTACATTTGGCATATCAAGCCCACAAAGCACATCACTAACCTGTTTTGAAAATTTTTCTGCAGCAGCAACACGTGAATCGGTAAGCTTTTTACCAAGCAACACAAGTCGCTCGGTAGATGCATCAAGTTCGGCACCTAACTCCTCAATTCGCTTATCAGAACATACAATATTTTCAAGTTCAGATTTTGCTTTTGCTAAAAAATCGAGCATTTTTTGCTCACTGTCGCCGTATTTTAACATAAGGCGATGTAGCGTGTCAAGTCTTTCACGCAATTTATCAGCATCGAGGTCACGATATTCATCATTGTCGGTAAAGTTTCGTATTTCAAATGAAATATCTTCAAGATTTGCAAGTGCTTCTGTAAGTCTTTCGCCCAGTGAAGAAAAATCCTCGTTTTTTGTAGAATCAATATACTTTTGGGCGTTTCTTACCATAGAAATTGCACCGTCACTATTATCACTGCCACTTAGGCAATAGGAAGCATCATTTAAAGCAGATATCGTTTTTTCATAGTTTTCTGCAATTGTAAGTTTACGCTTAATTTCATCTAATTCACCAAGTGAAACGTCTGCATCTTCGAGCTCTTTTATCTGGTATTGCAAAATATCCATTCTGCGTTGTTTTTCGCCCTCGTCGGTTTCCTGCGAATTAAGTTCTCGACGCACGGCATTGAAGTGCTTAAATTCATTATAATAGTTATTCAAATACGATTGATTTTCAGCAATCATATCAAGATAAATATAATAATTATCGGGGTCAAGCAGTTTTTGATTGTCGTGTTGTCCGTGTATATTTATAAGATTTTTCGCAATTTCTTTAAGAACAGACGCCGTTGCCGGTCTGCCGTTAATTTTAATTGATCCACCACTTAAAGTAAGTGTACGTGTGATAAGCAAATTACCATCAAGGTCAACTTCGAAGCCGTTATCTACAATATGAGTAATTGCATCAGGTGATAAATCACAAAAAAGCGCCGAAACTACTGCCTTTTCGCAACCGGCTCTTATTAAATCCTTAGACGTGCGCTCACCCAAAACAGCATTTATAGCATCAATTATTATCGATTTACCGGCACCGGTCTCACCTGTTAAAACATTGAAACCCGTTTTAAAATCTATATCGGTTTTTTCTATAACTGCTATGTTTTCTATATGTAATGATTTTATCATAACAATACCTTAAATCATTTTCTTTAATTCGTTTGCAAGCTGACCTGCCTGTGCTTCGCTACGGGTAACAATAAAAACTGTGTCATCACCGGCAATTGTTCCAAGCATTGTTTCACTATACATTGCATCTAATGCAACGCATACGCTTGAAGCCATACCTGCAACACATTTAATAACAACATCATTTAAAGCAAAATCAACATTTGTTATATAACGTGAAAAAATTTCACGATAGTGTGCAAAGGATTGCTTGTCGTTATCACGTAATTCACTGCTAACATAACGATAATTACCTGCAGCATCATGACCTTTTATAAGGCGAAGTTCCTTAATGTCACGTGATACTGTAGACTGTGTAACCTTAAAACCTGCGGCTAACAAATAGTTTTGTATATCATCTTGTGTTAAAACAATATTATTGGCAATTATTTCAAGAATTTTTTGTTGTCTTCTTCTTTTCATATTTATTTACTGCTCCTTGCATCACGGAATTTAAGAGATAAAGTCTTGTAAAAAGAACGATCGTTAATTCTGACAAGTTTAACTGCATTTTTAGATTGTGTAATATATATTTCGGTAAAAGGTTTTATGTTTGTAACCTTTCTTCCATCAACCGATAAATAAATATCTGTACGCTTTTTTGAAAAAGCTTTAAGCTTAATTATTTTATCGGCACCAATAAGAATTGGTTTTGCGGCCAAAGAATGTGAACAAATCGGTGTAAGACACACACACTTCATTGAGGGGTCAATTACAGGACCGCCTGCCGACATGGAATATGCAGTAGAGCCTGTTGGGGTTGCGGCAATAAGGCCGTCTGCATGATAGGTAATAACATCACCGCCATCAACGGATGCAGTAACATCGATTATTCTTGATAAATAACCGCTACTAATTACAGCATCGTTAAGCGCTTCGTATTCACCAATAACATTACCGTTTTCCTTTACAGTAATGTTCAACATCATACGTTCTTCGATTGTGTATTCGTTTGTGCTTAATTTAGAAAGTAATTCAAATTCATTTTGCTCTATATTAGCAAGATAGCCTACCCTTCCGGCGTTGATACCAAGAACAGGCTTGCCGTCAAGTGCTGCACGTTTTGCAAAACGAATTATAGTGCCATCTCCACCAATAGTAACAATAACATCGGCAATTTTATAAAGCTCATCATAAGGGGCATGCTCATAGCCTGCACAGCATATATCATCCGGCAAATAGGCTGTAATGCCGCATTCTTTAAAAAATGATGCCATTTTTTCCACAGTTTCAGATGAACCACGTTTGTCAAGATTTGGTATTACTGCGACAATCACTGCACACCCTCCTTTAAAGCATTGTAAGACGCCTCAACAACGTCTGTTGCGTTATAGTCCGCAACGGTTGGATTATCATCTTTTTGAATATAACAAAGATACTCTATATTTCCTTCAGGTCCCTTAATAGGTGAAAAATCAAGACCCAAAAGTGAAAAATTATTATCTGCGACTATATTTATAATTTTTTCAATTACTGCAATATGAACCGATTTATCACGTACAACGCCTTTTTTACCAACGTTTTCCTTACCCGCTTCAAACTGTGGTTTAATAAGACAAACTGCACGTCCGCCATCACGTAACAAAGTGCGCATTACGGGAATTATCAGCGATAAAGAAATAAACGAGACATCAACCGATGCAAAGTCTAACTCGTCAGGCACCTGCTCACGTGTAACATATCTAAAATTCGTACGCTCAAGATTTATTACTCGCTCGTCGGTACGCAGTTTCCAAGCAAGCTGGCCGTAGCCAACATCTATTGAATAAACTTTTTTAGCACCGTTTTGAAGCATACAGTCAGTAAATCCGCCTGTTGAAGCCCCAATATCGGCACATATGCAATCGTTTAGTGAAATATGAAAACTTTTCATTGCTTTTTCAAGCTTTAGTCCACCACGACTAACATATTTAAGCGTTTCGCCTCTGACTTCAATTATATCGTCAGCCTTAATAGTAGCGCCCGCCTTGTCAGATTTTTGATTATTTACATATACAATACCCGACATTATAATTGCCTTGGCTTTTTCACGGCTTTCGGCAAAGCCTCGGCTTACAAGCGCACAATCTAATCTTTCTTTTTCCATTATTTACCTACAATTTCTATCATTGATTCGCTATCAAGCTTGTATTTTTTAAGAGCTGACGGTATAGTTGAAGAACCTGTGAACTCGTTTTTGATAGCATTAATTGTATATTTACCGTTAAAGCCTTTTTTAAGAAGCTGTGCTGCAATATGCTCGGCAATGCCACCCGATAAAATTCCTTCTTCAAAGAAATATATCTCATCATAACTTAATAATTGTTTAATAACATCTTCGCCGATAGGATAAATCTTGTTAAGTTTAACAATATCTGTATTACCAAGCGATTTTTGTGCATCAACTGCATTAGAAAAGATTCTGCCATAGGTTACAATAGCTTTTTTTCCGTTTTGTGATAAAACAGTAAAATCACCCGAAATATCACCGTCAAAATTCTTATTTTCCACACCACGAGGATAGCGTATTACACTAATTTCCCTTTTTTCTGCCGAATCATTAATACATTTTTTTAATTCGTCATAATAGCACGGTGAGTAAATATTTACATTTGGTATTGTTGAAAGATATGCAACGTCAAATACACCCTGATGACTCTCACCGTCATCGCCTACTATACCTGCTCGGTCAACCAGCAGCTTTATAGGCACGTTTGCAATTGCCGCATCGTGTAGCACCTGGTCGTATCCACGTTGTAAAAAGGTTGAATATACGGCAAAATACGGAATCATTCCGCCCGAAGCCAGACCTGCAGTAAAGGTTACAGCGTGTTGTTCGGCAATACCTACGTCAAAAAATCTTGATTTATATTTTGAAGCAAAACTACTAAGACCTGTACCCTCGGTCATTGCCGCCGTAACAGCACAAACCTTTTTGTTGTTTTCGGCAAGCTCGCATAATGCTTCTCCGGCAATATCTGAATATGTTACGGAATTGGATTTACCCTTACCCTTTTCAACATCAAAAGAGGATACACCGTGATAATCTTTAGGTTGATTTTCAGCGAGTGAATAACCCTTTCCTTTGGTGGTAACAACGTGAACAAGTGTTGGCCTGTTATAACTTTTTGCAATGTTAAGAAGCTGTTCCATCGCCTTAATATCATGACCGTTAACAGGTCCTAAGTAATTAAAGCCAAGACCTGCAAAAAAGTTATTTTTGTATACAACACTTTTTAAGGCTTCTTTTGTTGAAAAGATAAAATTATGCAAGGGTTTGCCAATTAATGGCATTTTTAAAAGAAGATTGCTAATTGCAAACTTAAATCTATGATAACCGCTACGATTACGCATTTTGGTAAATGTACGTGTCATAGCGCCAACATTTCGAGAAATAGACATCTTATTGTCATTTAATACAACAATAAAATTACCCTTTTTTGCACCTGCGTTGTTAAGCGCTTCATATGCCATACCACCGGTCATTGCGCCATCGCCAATTACCGCAATGGCTGTGCCTCCCTCACCGGAGAGAACCTTTGCTTTATAAATACCGTAAGCTGCAGAAATTGAGTTGCTGCTATGACCTGTTACAAACGGATCATGCTCACTTTCGTCCGGTCTCATAAAACCCGAAATACCACCCTCTTGACGAAGTGTGTTAAATCTATCAAGTCTACCTGTAAGCAATTTGTGAGCATATGACTGATGACCTACGTCAAAAATTATTGAGTCTTTTGGTGAAGAAAAAACCTTATGCAAAGCAACGGTAAGTTCTACAACACCCAGACTGGAAGCAAGATGACCGCCGTTTTTTGAAACAACGTCAATAATTTCATTACGTATTTCTGAACACAAAAGCTCTGTCTGCTCTTTATTAAGTTTTTTAACGTCGTCTGGTGAATTAATTGTATTTAAAATTTTATATTCCAAAATTCAAACATCCTCATACAAGAAAAAATTAATAATTGCGTTCAAGCAAATATGCAGCTAACTGCTTAAGCACCGTTGAATCGCCTTCAAATTTTTCTAAACACTCATAGGCTTCATCGGTATATTTTTTTGCAAGCTCACGACAATATTCAACACCAAGTCGCACAACAATGGTATCTTTATTATTTTTTTCATCACTACCAGCAGTTTTACCAAGAGTTTTGGTATCGCTTGTACCGTCTAAAATATCATCAATTATTTGAAAAGCAATGCCAAGTTTTTCGCCAAATGCTTCTGCAGTTTCAACAAGTTGCTCATCTGCACCGGCAAGAATACATCCGATAGCACAAGCAGTTTTAAGTAATGCACCTGTTTTAAGACGATACATCTCAAACAAAACGTTGTCATCAGAATCGGTATTGTCTGCCATATCAATAACCTGACCGCCAATCATACCTGAAACACCGGCTGAAGATGCAAGATGCGACAATGCCTTTACAACTCTGTCTGCAGGAATTCCCATTGTTTTTGATGCAACCAAAAACGCTTCTGTAAGTAACGCATCACCGCAAAGTAAGGCAGTGCTTTCACCGTATGCCTTGTGACAGGTTGGCTTGCCTCGACGCATATCATCGTTATCCATACAAGGCAAATCATCGTGCACCAAAGAATATGAGTGTATCATTTCAAGGGCGCAAGCAAAGTTATAAGCGCAATCATCTTCACCGTTACATAGCTTGTAAAATTCAAGCAATAATACAGGTCTTATACGTTTTCCGCCATTAATAACAGAATAACGACAAGCCGAAATAACCTCATCGTAAAGTTGACCGTTTTCAGATAGGATAATATCAAATCTTGAATCAAGTTTTGCCTGATAATCTTTTAATAATGCGTCAATCATTGTTTTCATCCTCCGCTTCTGTTAACAAAACAATTTTTTGTTTAGCATTTTCAAGATATTGTGAACATTCCTTTGAAAGTTTTACACCCTTTTCAAAAAGTGATATAGATTCATCTAAGGAAAGTTGTTCATTTTCGAGAGCAACGGCTATTTGCTCAAGTTCTTTTATTGATTTTTCAAAATTAAAATCATTGGAAACCATAATAATACCTCTACCTTTGATTTATACTTTCAACAACACACTCGGCATCGCCATCTGCAAATTTAACTGTAATACTATCACCTAAAGTCAGTTTACCGACGCCGGACACACAAACGTTTTCTTTAGTGACTACAGAAAATCCCCTACCCATTATTTTAAGAGGACTTAACGCATCAATACGAGTCATAAGATTTGATACTAAAACTGTATTGTTGTGCATTTTTTCACTAACACTATGGGAAATTTTGTCAGCAATGCTGTCTATTTCAATTTGTTTTTTTGTAAATAAATTTTCAAATTTAGAAACATCAACCTGTTTTTGTAAAGTATTAAGTCGTGTTTCGTATAAATTTTGCTTTAATAAAACCTTGATTTTAAGCGAATTGTTTAGGTTATATATTTTGTTTTCAAGTTCGTTGTGATCGGGTGTTGCAAGCTCTGCCGCATGTGACGGAGTTGATGCACGAACGTCGGTAACAAAATCGCAAATTGTAAAATCGGTTTCGTGACCTACTGCCGATATTACAGGAAACGGTGACTCATATATCTTGCGTGCTAACGCCTCGTCATTAAAACAATGCAAATCCTCTGCGCTACCGCCGCCACGACCGATAATTATCGTATCAATACCATCAAGTGCATAAACACGGTCAAGGGTTTTAATCATATCTTGCGAAGCCATATCACCCTGTACAAGAACAGGACACATAACAATTTCACAAGCGGGATACCGATTTGAAGTTATATTTAAAATATCTTTAACAGCGGCACCGGTATCAGAAGTAATCACCGCAATTCTTTTTGGATATTTTACAAGAGGACGTTTGTTTTCAGAATCAAAAAGACCTTCACGCTCAAGTTTTTCTTTTACCTGCTTAAACTGAAGAGCTAAGTCACCCTCTCCTACAGGATGCATTTCTTCTGCATAAAATTGATATTGACCGTCTTTTTCATAAAGCGAAACTCTGCCTTTAAGTGTTACTGCGAGTCCATCTTGTACTTCAAATTTAACCCTTGAAGCCGAACTTTTAAACATAACACATCTAATAGAAGCATTTTGGTCCTTTAAAGTAAAATACCAGTGACCGCTTGAAAAATGGTTTTTATAGTTGGAAATTTCTCCGCTTACACTTATATGTGATAGTCTTGGGTCATTTTCTACCAACGATTTAACATATCCGTTAAGCTGAGATACGGTAATCGTGTTAAGCATTTTCTTTCACTATGGTTGAAAGAATACCGTTAATAAACGAAGCATCCTCTTTTGTTGCATATTTTTTTGCAAGTTCAACAGCTTCATTAATTGAAACAGAAACAGGTATTTCGTCATAAAATTTTATTTCATATATTGCAAGTCTAAGTATTGCAAGAGCAGTTTTGGTAATGCGTTTAATGCTCCAACCAACAGCATTTTTTGAAATTAGTTCATCAATATTTTCTATGTTTTCAAAAACTCCGAAAAATACGTTTTTTACATAATCGTCAGCCGAAATATCTCTTACCTCTTCCGCCAATGCAAGTATATCTTCTAATGTATCATCGTTAAATTCTTTTTCAAAAATTAAAATAAATGCTTCTTCACGGGCTTGCTTACGGGTCATAGTACACCAACCTTTGTTTTAGTCATAATTATACCAAAGTATTATACTATAAAATACTTTATATTTCAAGGTAAAAAGCCTAAAAATATTCATTTTTTATGAATATATGCATATTTTTGTTTTTTTATTGACAAAACTGCTTTACTGTGTTATACTAAACCGCAATGATAGAGGTGCATTAAGTCAAGAGTATCGTGCATAAAATGGTTGCCAAAACCGCTCGAGAAAGGGGCTAATGCCGAAGCGGATGTTGTGGCAGACATCTTGGCTGGCAATTCAGATAATATCTGTCTTGTTGTCGCATAAAATGCGGAGTGCTATTCATTCGAAAAAGTGTATCTTTATATTTGATTTTTCGTAAGATAGCAGTGCATTTTTTGCCGCTATCTCTTTTTATTGTTTGGAGGATATATTATGAAAAACACTGTATTTTTAGGAGCTGCTACGGCAATTATAACACCACTTAATGAAAACGGTATTGATTTTGACGCCTTTCGCAAATTAATTGAGTGGCAGATTTCAGAAGGTATAGATGCTATTGTGGTTGCCGGCACTACCGGCGAAGGCTCTACCCTTACTGATAAAGAACATAAGGATGCTATCAAGTTTTGTGTAGATACAGTTGCGGGTCGTGTTCCGGTGATTGCAGGTACGGGTTCAAATGATATTGCCTATGCAATAAGCCTTACTAAATACGCTTGTGATGTAGGTGCCGATGCTATGTTATTGGTGTCCCCATACTATAACAAGGCGACTCAAAACGGACTTATTAAATCATTTACTTCTATTGCCGATGCAAGCACAAAGCCCTGTATTCTTTATAATGTTCCAAGCAGAACGGGTTGTAACATTAAACCGGAAACATGCGCCACTCTTGCAAAGCATCCAAACATTGTTGCTATAAAAGAAGCAAGCGGTGATATTTCACAAGTTGCAGCAATTGCCCGCCTATGTGGAGACCAACTTGATATTTATTCCGGTAACGATGATCAAATTGTTCCTGTTATGTCACTTGGCGGTAAAGGCGTTATATCTGTTCTTTCAAATCTTTTACCACGTGAAACTTCACAAATGTGCCACGCATACCTTACAGGTGACGTTGAAATAGCACGTGATATGCAGCTTAAATATCTTCCGCTTATTGATTCCCTTTTCTGTGAGGTTAATCCAATCCCTGTAAAAGCCGCCATGGCTGCTATGGGTTATTGTGATAACTATTTACGCTTACCTCTTACTCCAATGGAAGAAGCAAATAAAAAACGTTTGCTTAATGATATGAGTGAAGCAAGCATTAAATTATAATTAAGAAGGTTCTTTTATGAAAATTGCAATTTATGGATATGGTAATTTGGGACGAGGAGTTGAATGCGCCGTTGTAAATTCCCACGATGCAGAATTGTTTGGTGTTTTTACACGTCGTGCACCTGAAACCGTTAACACAATTAGCGGTGCAAAGGTTTATCACGTTGATGAAATCATTAAACATAAAGATGATATTGACGTTGTTATAATTTGTGGCGGTTCGGCTACCGATTTACCCCAAATGACACCTGACCTTGCTAAAAATTTTAACGTTGTTGACAGTTTTGATACTCACGCAAAAATTCCCGAGCATTTTGCAAATGTAGATATAGCAGCAAAATCAACAAATCATACTGCACTTATTTCAGGCGGATGGGATCCGGGTATGTTTTCTATCAACCGCCTTTACGCCTCTGCTGTACTTCCCGATGGCAAGGACTATACGTTTTGGGGTAAGGGCGTAAGTCAGGGACACTCTGATGCAATACGTCGAATTGAAGGAGTAAAGAATGCAAAGCAGTACACTGTACCGATTGATGAGGCTCTTACTGCTGTAAGAAGCGGTGCTGAACCCGAGCTTACAACAAGACAAAAACACTTACGTGAATGTTTTGTCGTTGCAGAAGACGGTGCAGATAAAAATCGTATAGAAAATGAAATTAAAACAATGCCTAACTACTTTGCCGACTATGACACAATAGTTCACTTTATAAGCGAAGAAGAATTGCTTCGTGACCATGCAGGTATTCCACACGGCGGATTTGTTATTAGAACAGGTAAAACAGGAATTAATCACGAAAACAGTCACGTTATAGAGTACAGTCTTAAACTTGATTCTAACCCCGAGTTTACAGCAAGTGTACTTGTTGCGTATGCCAGAGCAATAAATAAGCTTTATAATCGTGGCGATTACGGTTGTAAAACGGTATTTGATATTGCCCCATGCGACCTATCACCCCTTTCAGGTGAAGAACTCAGAAAAACAATGCTATAACAAAAAACTCCCGAAAATTTCGGGAGTTTTATTTTTTTAAAGTTTGTTAATAACAATCTCTCTTTGTGCTTGGTATTCTTCTTCGGTTATCTCACCATTATCTAATTTTAATTTTAAGGCTATTAATGCCTGTTCAGAAGACAAATTTTTAATTTCATTATCTTCTTTTATCAAATTTTTGTTTTTTGAAATAAGAGTGTTATTAAAAACAACAAAAACAATAATTGCTGTTACAATTGAAATTGAAGAAATTATCCATAATGGCTCGCCAAAATGATAACTCCAATTATTGAATAATGCATCAAACATTTCTTCAAAATCACCAAAATCATCAACAATAGCACCAAATAAATCAACGAACCAATTAAGCAACCAATAAAGCGGAGAAACCAGAGAAAACATTAGCGTAATAACATAAATTAATTTGTTTTTTACACCAAAAATAGCTAAAACAGCAAGTACTAATAACGGTAACTTTGGTAATATATTTATAAAAATTTGTTGAGCAAAATATTCAAAACTGCCAAAATATCCACGCAATATATTCAAAGCGAGATATGCACTGCTCCTA
>JAZUNQ010000055.1:0-18079 GCA_045604205.1 Acutalibacteraceae bacterium | reverse complement strand
CCATAAAAAGTTCTTTCGACTCATTTACTTAATGCTGACGCATTAATAATTGTCCTTGATTTCTTTCAGATTTCTCTTAAGAATTGTCGGGTCCTTATTATCTTGTCGTTGTTTAATTTTCAAGGTTCGTTAGCGCCTTTTCAGGCACTCCAAGCGCACCCTTTCTCAAAGGTGCCCGATTATATTACCACATCATCTGGGGTTTGTCAACACTTTTTTTCACTTTTTTTAAACTTTTTTTAAACTTTTTTTCACTTAAATTTATACCACAATATATTGGGGTTTGTATGTCTTTTTATCCACAACTCAAAAGTAAAAACGAGCAAAACTTTTGCGTTTTGCCCGTTTGCTTTTATTTGAATATAAGTCTGAATGCACCAAGGGATTGAAGTATTAACAAAATCATTACTATTGGAGCAATGTACTTTATCATAATGGTATAAATTGTTTTTCTTGTAAACTTGTGATTTTCGGTTTCAATCTCTTCGATTATCCATTTTGGTTTAACAACCCATCCAATTACAATACATGTAAGAAGCGATACAATTGGCATAAGAAGATTGTTGCTGGTATAATCAAGCACATCCAATAAATTTTGGTTTGTGGCGCCTGTTGGCAATGTTACGCCAAAGCTTAACACGTTGTAGCCAAGACAAACAACCACAGCCGCAACAGCAGAAGCAACAGCAACAATAAGGCTTATCTTTTTTCTGCCGATGTTTTTAAAGGTGTCGGTTCCGCTGCCGACGATTGCCTCCATAATAGATACGCTTGAAGTAAGCGCCGCAAAAGCAACCATTATAAAGAATAGCGGTGCTATTATTCTGCCGGCAAAGCCCATCTTTTCAAAAACCTGAGGCAACACAACAAAGATTACGCCGGGGCCGCCCTTTGCAATACCGTCTTCAAGACCAAAGGTATAAACCGCCGGAACAACCATCATACCGGCAAGAAAGGCAACAAGTGTGTCAAATATTTCTATCTGTTTTACCGACTTACTAAGGTCAACGTCCTTTTTAACGTAAGAACCGTAGGTTATCATAATACCCATAGCAACCGAAAGCGAAAAGAACAACTGACTCATTGCGTCAAGTATTAACTGCATAAACAAAGCGATATCAAACTTACCGTCGGTTTTTAAGTCGTTAAAGTCAGGCTTGATATAGTGAACAAAGCCTTTAAGACCTGTCATTCCGGTTTCTTCGCTTTTGGTAAACAATCCAAAAACTGCTATGCCTAAAATTAAAACAAATAACGCAGGCATAACAAACTTAGAAAAACGCTCTATGCCCTTTTCTACGCCGCAGTACACAACAAAGGCCGTTATTGCTAAGAATACCAACATCCAGAATATTGGTGAAACCTTTGAAGTGATAAACGTACTGAAATATTCGCCTGATGGGTCTGCCGCCGCAGTAAACTCAAAAACAGAAGACACTATATATTTGAGTATCCATCCGCCAATAACCACATAGTAGGTAACGATGATACACGGAACTATAACGGTAAGTTTTCCAAGGAAACCCCATTTTGGATGAACAAGCTTAAATGCATCGAGTGAACTTTTTCCTGTTTTTCTGCCTATTGCAATATCTGTCATAAGAAGCGAAAAGCCAAAGGTTAAAACCAATAACAAATATACTATAAGAAATAGTCCGCCGCCATACTTACTTGCAAGTGTTGGAAAACGCCACAAATTTCCAAGTCCAACTGCACTGCCTGCCGCCGCTAATACAAAGCCAATAGACCCTGTAAAGCCACCCTTTTTGGTTTGAGTTGCCATATTGCACTCTCCTGTTCTAAAAAAATAAAATAACCATTGTCAAACAATGGTTATTTTACCACTTTGCTGCGCTAAATGCAAGAGTTGTTTTTATTTAACAACTGTCCACTCATTTATATTATAGTATTTAAAACTTGCTATTGTCTCTTCGTCAATTTTCTCACCCGGTAAAACAATAGGTATTGCCGGTGGGCAAGCAACCTCTAACGATGCCGAAACTCTGCCTAAGCATTTGCTAATCTTTAGCTTTTCTTGTGGGGCAAAAAGCGTTTCTTGCATAGAGACAGTAGTTTTTTTAATTGACGGCAACACAGGCAATATATTTATAGCTTTCTTTTTCTTTATATTGCACAACGCCGTTTTTAATTGCTCCAAATTCTCACCACTTAACTGTGGAGTAAACATAAACACAATAAAATCAGGATCGGCAAATTCGCACACGATTTTTTGGTTTAAAAGTATATCAGATATTTCATAGCCGGTGTATCCGTACGCTTTTGTTGACAGGGTTATTTTTAATGGTTCGTTACCATAAAGCGTATAACCGCATTTAACGAGATCTTCTTTTAAAAATTTTACCCTGTTTAAAATATCCGGTAAATTTTTGCAATAAACATCCGTAATATATCTGTTAGCCGCATCAAGCGACCCAAGTATAAGATATGATGGACTGGTAGAAGCAAACATGCCTAATGCTTTTTGTGCGTCGCTTTCAAAAAGCTCGGGAGCGTTTTTGCCAATGTGAAGATATGCACCTCCTGTAAGCACAGGTAAAGTCTTGTGAGCGGAATCACAGCACATATCTGCACCTTGTGTTATTGGGTGGATATCGTTTTGCAAAAATTTTAAATAAGCACCGTGTGCATTATCTACAAGCAAAAGCACACCGTGTTTTCGGCATACGTCACTTAAAGACTTTATATCGGTTATAGCGCCAAGATAGTCCGGACTTGTGATATATACTGCGACAGGCTTTTCATCTACATTACGTAGATAATTATCAAGATAATCTGCAGTAACAACACAAGAAATAACCGTTTGGTTATTGTCGGGTAATAGCCAGTCTACATCTATATCCAAAAGTGCCGCCCCTGTAACAAAAGTTTTATGTGCATTTCTGCCGGCGGCTACAATTGGTTTTTTGCCGTTTTGTAGCGCATACAGCTTTGTTAGATAAAGCATAGCACGTATACAAAGAGATGAACCCTCGGTAGAATAAAAGGTAGCCCTTGTACCAAAAAGATCGGCTGCATTTTTTTGGCTTTCGGCAATTATACCTTTTGCACTATACAATACGTCTGCGCCGTTAATTTCGGTTATATCATACTTTTCGCACCCAAGAATACCATTGCCTTTATGCCCCGGCATATGCAAACGCAACGCATTGCTCTGAGCATAGTTATTAACAAAATCTACAATAGGTGTGTTCATCGCTGTTCACCAATGGTTTTTGCCGCTTCAAGCATAATTGCACATTCCATACGCTTACAGAACAGCTCGCATCCGTATTTATAAACACCGTTTACCGAGCCTGTTGCGTGGTAAGCGTTTGCGGCGCAACCACCCGAACAATAAAGCTTTGCCCAGCAATCTTTACACTCGGGCCTTGTATAGACGTTGCAAGCGGCAAACTCATCTTGAACAGATGTGTTGTCAACCCCTGTCCAAATATTACCAAGCTTGAATTTTTCTTCGCCAACAAACTGATGGCAAGGGTAAAGATCGCCCCATGGGGTTACCGCCATATATTCGGTTCCCGAACCGCAACCCGATATACGTTTATAAATACAAGGTCCGCTCTTAAGGTCAAGCATATAGTGATAGAATGTAAACGGTTTACCTTCACGATGTTTTTTGAGCATCAATTCGGCAAGTTGTTCATATTGCTCTAAAACTATGGGTAAATCCTCTTGCGTTAAAGCCGATGGGTCGTCATCAGCACAAACTACAGGCTCCATACTAAGCTCGGTAAAGCCAAGATTTAGCATTTCTTTAATATCGTTTAAAAAGTCGGGGTTTGCGTGGGTAAAGGTGCCACGCATATAATAATTTTTATTGCCTCTTTTTTCAACAAAGCGTTGAAATTCGGGGACAATTTTTTCCCAACTGCCGTTGCCCGCAAAATCCACACGGTAGCGGTCGTGCACTTCTTTTCTTCCATCAAGACTTAGTACAACATTACTCATTTCACGGTTGGCAAAATCGATTACGTCATCGTCAACTAAGACACCGTTAGTGGTAAGTGTAAAACGGAAATTTTTACCTGCAGGCTTTTCTATTTCACGGGCATATGCCACAAGCTGTTTTATCATATCAAAATTCATAAGCGGCTCGCCGCCGAAAAAGTCAACCTCAAGATTGGTGCGCCCTGCAGAATTTTCTACCAAAAAGTCGAGCGCACGCTTGGCAGTTTCCAGACTCATGATAGCACGGTCACCATGATATTTACCCTGACTTGCAAAGCAGTATGCACAGTTAAGGTTGCAGGTGTGCGCAACGTGAAGGCACAACGCCTTTATAACACCGGCGCTTTTCTTTTTAAGCTCCCCTGCCATATTTTCAAAACTGTCAGGAGTAAAGAGCTTGCCCGCCGCTTTAAGACTTTCTATATCGTCACAGCATTCGTTTATGTCGGCGGCGGTTATATCGTTATATTTGTCTAAAATTTTAGCGGTTATCTGCTCACGGGTATGGCTTTCATACATTTCAATAATATCATAAGCCACCTCGTCCACCAAGTGAACCGAGCCTGAATATACGTCCAATACAATATTAAGACCGCCGAGTTTATAGCAATGAATCATTATGTAATACCTTCCTACAAAAAGTGCCGCCATATCGGCGGCACTTAAGTTTTAATTATTCTTTATCTGCCTTTTCACATTCCTGGTTAGCTATACCACAGCTGGTCTTGCAAGCAGACTGGCAAGATGTCTGGCATTCGCCGCAGCCGCCATTTTTTGCGCTTTCGCAAAGATTTTTAGTTTCAAGAGTCTGAATTCTTTTCATTATAGTTTCCTCCAAAGAGATTATTTTTTATCATTATATCACGGGCGTTTTAAAAAATCAAGATATATGTAGGTTTATTATTTATAAGATATTAAACCTTACATTTTAATTTGTATTTATCCGCACCGACTTTACTAATAAACAGATTGCGAAGTTCGTCAACCGTTCCATCACAGACCGTTGATTTGTCTACTATATATGCTCCTCTTTTATTATCAATTAAATAAATATAAATAAAATCCTTTACTTCATATACACGACCAATCGCACTATACAATATTTCGGTACTACTGTTAATGAGCTCTTTGTGTTGAAAAAGTTGAATTTTTTGTTCGGTAAATACAAATTCATTTTCACAGTTTTTTGCGTCTTTCCTACGATTGTATCTGATCTTTGGCATTGCCAGAATCCAAAACAACCACAACGCCATGACAATAATATAAAAGACAATATCTTGAATATAATCAAGGGAAAAGCCGTAGAACTTTGTAAAAAGAATAATAGATGGTATTCTACCTACTATCGTCAACATATACAAAACAAACGCACTCGCTACTATAATAGTAAACGCTCGAAAACGAACAAAAAAATGAAATTTGTTTAGTTTTTTAATTGTTTCCCAATCGTATTTAGAAGATGCTTTTATTTCCATATTATTCTCCCACTAATTTTTTAGCAAAGTCGGCAAGTTCTTCATCACTGTAAAACTCTAAAGTAATTGTACCCTTGCCTTTGCCCTTTGGCTTTATGTAAACCTTTCTGCCAAGCTCGTTTTTAAGTGAGATTTCTACCTCGCTGTAAAATGTATTTTTTGCGGTGGGAGGAGTTTTCTTTTTGGTAATTGTTTTGCCCTTTACCATTGCCTCTAATTCACGAACCGATGCGCCCGCCTTTGCTGCCTTTAACATAGCGGCCGCAAGTTCGTCCGTCTCGGCGGCAAGTATTGCACGGGCGTGTCCTGCAGTAATCTCACCCTTTTCGAGTGCGGCAAGTGCATCTTCATTTAAATTAAGCAGTCGCAACGCATTTGTAACGGCACTTCTGGATTTGCCAACACTTTCGGCAACCTGCTCTTGTGTAAGACCGTAGCTGTCAATAAGTGTGCGATAACCCTGTGCTTCTTCAACTGCGTTAAGGTCCTCACGCTGTAGGTTTTCTATAAGTGCAATTTCATAATATTTTTGGTCATCAAGCTCTTTTATAACAACCGGAACCTCATAAAGCTCTGCCATACGGCAAGCACGCCAACGGCGCTCACCTGCTACAATCTGATATACACCGCTTGACGTAGGGCGTACAACTATTGGCTGAATAAGACCGTGTTTTTGAATGCTGTCGGCAAGCTCTGCCAAGGCATCTTCATCAAAATTGGTTCTTGGTTGGTTGCGGTTTGGTTCTATTTCAGAAAGACGAAGGGTTACAACACCCTTTTCGTCGGTTGCGTTTTCATTAAAAAGTGCTTCAAGACCACGGCCAAGACCGCCTTTTTTTGCTGCTGCCATAGTTTAGCCCCTCCTGTTTCGCTTTAAAAATTCTTTTGCAAGGTCGTTGTATGCAATACAGCCCTTAGAACGTTTGTCGTAATACTGTATCGGACAACCGTAACTGGGCGCCTCGCTAAGCCTTACACCACGTGGAATAACCGTTTTATAAAGCTTGTTGGCAAAAAACTTCTTTATTTCGCCCACAACCTGTTGTGTAAGATTAAGTCTGCCGTCAAACATAGTAAGAACTATGCCCTCAATTTCAAGCGTGGGATTATAAAGACGCTTAACCTGACGGACCGATGCCATAAGCTGTGACAAGCCTTCAAGCGCAAAGTATTCACACTGAATAGGAACAAGTACTGTATCGCCCGCATTAAGTGCATTTATGGTAATAAGTCCTAAAGACGGTGGGCAATCAATAAATATGTAGTCGTAATTTTCTCTTATGGGAGCAAGTGCGTTTTTAAGCGCCGACTCACGATGCTCAACCTCTATTAAATCAACCTCTGCAGCGGCCAAGTCCATAGAAGCGGGAATGACGTCAACGTTTTTAAATTCTGTTTTAATAATAGCATTTTCCGCCTTTGCCGTACCAATAAGAAGTTCGTAGGCGGTGGCGCCTGTTTGTTTTTTGCTTATGCCATATCCACTGGTAGAGTTGCCCTGCGGGTCAGCATCTACAAGCAATACTTTTTTGCCGGCAAGTCCGATACCTGCAACAAGATTTACGGCAGTAGTGGTTTTTCCAACTCCGCCTTTTTGGTTAACAACCGATATGATTTTACCCAAAACTATATCCTCCGTAGTTCATATTTATAAGGAAAGTATATTTATTATAAATATATAATATATAAATATATCTATCAAACACAAAGACAGTAATGTTTCACGTGAAACATTACTGTCTTTATTATACATACAAATTGTTATATTGTAAATAAAAATTTTTGTTATTTGTCGCCCGACCTGAATATAAGCGACATTAAAAAACCAAAGAATATTGCCGCCGTTACACCTGCGGCAGTTGCCGTAAGGCCTCCGCTCATTACGCCTATGAAGCCATATTGTTTTACCGCTTCAACAACGCCGTTGGCAAGCGAATAGCCAAAACCCGTTAAAGGCACGGTTGCTCCCGCCCCTGCAAACTTAACAATCGGTTCGTAAATTCCTATTGCAGTAAGAAAGACACCGCTTACAACATACGTAACAAGAATTCTTGCAGGAGTAAGCTTTGTATAATCAATAAGTATTTGTCCAAGCATACATATAAAACCGCCCACAACAAAGGCTTTTATGCAATCAATAATTAAATCCATTAAATCGCTCCTATGTTTCACGTGAAACATTATTTGTGTATATTGTTTGTAGTACGTGGTGTTTTATACATTTAAATTTAAATTAAAGGCTTTGTTTATCTTTGCAACGGTATCGTTAAGGTCAGCGTTACGCACTTTTATACCCTTTGCACCCTCACTATATTCAAAAAGCTTTATTTTACAGGTTTTAAATTTTCTGTCTGCCGGCGTTTGATAAATCTTTATGGCACCAATCTTTTCTTTTTTGCAGTAAAAGTTGTAAAGCAATAAACCCCTTGAGCCAATCACGGAGATGTTGTTATCAAAATACAGACCTCCATTTTTATAGTTGTGGTAACAAACTGCTGTAAAATACATATTTATTACAAGTATTATTAAGATTTGAACGGTTTTAAAATAAATAAAAGCCGTTAATAAACAAAAAATCATTAGAAAAGCAATCCACAAAGGAATAACAAAGAAACGACAAAAATTGCGCCTTGTTCTGACCGGATAAACAATTTCTGTGCAAGAATTATTAAATATCTTTTCTAAATCGCCTGTTTTAAATTTAATTTTAAGATTGTTTTGCTCGGTATTATCTGTTTGCGTATTTATAAAAATGCTTGCGCTTTTAAATATTACGTCTATAGAACCACGTTTAACATATATTCCGGAAGCGTTTGATAAACGTATAATACTGCGGGACTTAATAAACAAACCCTTTTTTATAACCCAAATATCATTAAAAACTTCTATTTTTGTAAAAAACCATCTAAAAAAGGCTAAAAGCAGTGTTATTGCTACCGCAACTGTTTCAGAAAGTAAAATTATTTGTACTTCTTTAATAAAAATGTATTGCAATAACATTCTGATTGGCGGAGCCACAAAAACAAGCCAATATGAACGCATTAAATAAAAAATGGTCAAAGGATGCGGTCTTATAACGGTATTATTCATATATTTCTCCTTGAATTATACTTAAAAGCCGTTCAGAGACGTTGCTATCCAGCTCCGGTATAAAAATCCATCCTCTTGCGACCTTTAATAAAACAAGATGAAGTTTAAACAAAGACGTAATCGGCGTTACAAGTCTTTTTACAATAACCAAACGCACACATGGCAAAACGATCAAAGATTTTATAAAAACACCCTTATATATACAAAGACAATCGTTATATATCATTATTTTATAATTTTTGATAAATACAGGCACATAAAAAAACACAACAAACAAACCAAAAGCGGCTATAAACCATACTAACAATAAGGCCCATAAATTTAATGGAACTATGGCAAAGATAATAACGCAGACAAAAATAAAGGCAACTGCAATACGCAGTTGCCATAAAACACGTGTTTTTTTAGGTAGAATAAAAGTCATAACGGCACCTCGTTTACTTTTTTATTTTACCCCAATATTCTTTAAAATTCTGTTCGTTTTTATTATCACCAAACTCATAATACCGTTTATTTTTAATATTATCAGGCAAATATTGTTGGTTTACATAATGCATAGGGTAGGAGTGTGGATAAAGATAATGCTGACCCTTTACTTCGGCTTCTTCACCGTCGAAGTGTTTGTTTTGCAAATGGCGTGGTATATCGCCACCGACTCCCCCTTCAACATCTGCCATTGCGGCATTTATTGCATCGTGAGCCGACACCGATTTTGGACTTGTTGCAACCAATATTACAGCATTTGCAAGCGGCAATCTTGCCTCGGGCAAGCCAACAGTCATTGCGGTGTCTACCGCCGCCTTAACAATAGGAATTATCTGTGGATATGCAAGTCCCACGTCCTCGTTCGCACACACCAAAAGTCGACGGCAAGCACTGGGTAAATCGCCTGCAGCAAGTAGCCGTGCAAGGTAATAAATTGCGGCGTCGGGGTCAGAGCCTCGCATTGATTTTTGGTAAGCTGAAATAATATCGTAATGTTCGTCGCCCTCTCGGTCATATCGCACCGAATTGCCCGAAAGAATCTGCTCTACAATATCGTCGGAAAGCTCGGGAGCGTCTTCGCTTACGGTTAACATAACGCATAATTCTAACATATTAAGTGAGCGTCTTACATCACCGGCGGCGGCACGGGCAATTTTATTTATGTTTTCTTCACTTGCCGTAATTTCCTTACCGTACTCCTGTGATAAAATCCCAACCGCACGTTTTAGCACCGTGGCAATGTCTGCGCTTGAAAGGGTTTTAAATTCAAAAACGGTAGAACGGCTAAGTATTGCATTGTAAACATAAAAATATGGATTTTCGGTAGTAGATGCTATCAGCGTTATATCACCGTTTTCGATATACGATAACAGTATCTGCTGTTGCTTTTTGTTAAAATACTGAATCTCGTCAAGATAGAGCAAAATGCCGTTTGCAGCTTCTACCGAACCGATTTCCCCTATTATTTCTTTGATATCGGCGGTGGATGCCGTTGTAGCGTTAAGGTAGCACAGCTTTTTACCGGTTTGAGATGCAATTATCTTTGCAATTGTGGTTTTGCCAACACCCGACGGACCGTAAAAAATAAGATTTGGTATATCGCCCGATTCTATAATTTTGCGCAGTATCTTCCCTTTTCCGATAAGATGGGTCTGACCTGCGACCTCGTCAATAGTAGTAGGTCTTATTCTATCTGCAAGCGGCGTTTTCATAAGTACCACTCCTTAAACTTTATATCAACATTATTTTACATTAAAATCTATTCTATTGCAACCGAAAAAGTCATAAATATATTTAGGTGAAATTATGAAAAAGACTATTTTTATTAAAAATGCGGCAATATTAACAGTATCATCACTCATTTTGCGCTTTGCCGGAATAATTTTTAAAGTTTGGCTTGCCGCCCGCATTGGTGCTGAGGGCATTGGCCTTTATCAGCTTGTTTTTTCGGTATATATGTTTACTGCAACCTTTGCTACAAGCGGTATTTGTACGGCGGTAACACGCCTTGTCAGTGAAGAACTGGTAGTTGGAAACAAGCAGGGTGTAAAACGAATAGTTTTTAGATGTGTTGAGTTGTCCCTTGCAATAGCCACCGTTTCAATAATAATACTGTTTTTTGGCGCAGATTTTATATCAAAAAACATTCTGCACGACACACGTGCCGCTCTTTCGCTTAAAATACTTGCCTTTTCCCTTCCCTTTATGGGTATTTGCAGTTGTATAAAAGGTTATTTTATGGCTCGCAGAAAAGCGGCTCCGGCATCAAGCTCGCAACTGCTTGAACAGGTTGTGCGTATAGCGGTCGTTATGTTTATTATTGGCCGATACAAAGATTTAACACTCCAGTATGCCTGTGCGGCGGTGTTTGTTGGCGATGCTCTGGCAGAAGCGGTTTCTTGCATTTACGTATATGTTCGCTACCACATAGATTTTAAAAATCTTAATATCCCCTCTTCTGCTGAACGAAGAACATATCGTCTTCTCCCTGCAATTTCACACATAGCGCTACCAATAAGCGCAGGAAGATATCTTAATTCTCTGCTTCGTATGATAGAAAATATATTGGTACCAATTTGCCTGTCGCACGCTACGCTTTTGGGAGACGGCATTTCTCTTTTTGGTATGATAAAGGGTATGGCGCTACCACTTCTCTTTTTCCCATCTACGTTGCTTGGTGCCCTGTCAACTTTACTGCTTCCCGAGATGTCGGAAGCCGCAGTGCGTGGCAGAAAAGCTGTTGTACAAAGCATTTCTTACCGCATAATAAAGATAACCGGCCTCATTTCCATAATTTTTTCATCATTGTTTTTTGTTGCAGGCGACCGTATAGGAGTTTTAATATACAAAAGCGACGAGGTTGGTTTTTTGTTACAAGCCCTTTCGCCCATTGTTCCTTTTATGTATTTAGATGCCATATGCGATGGCATTTTAAAGGGTCTTGATCAACAAAAATTTACCTTTTACACAAGTGTAAGTGATTCGGCGATAAGAATTATATTGATACTACTGTTTTTAAAACAATGGGGTATTTTTGGTTTTATAGGTATTATGTATTTTTCAAATCTATTAACAGGCGTTTTAAACGTATGGCGGCTTGTTAAAGTAAGTGGATTAAAATTAAATGTAATGCAAAATTTTATATTACCCGGTCTTGGTGCATATGCTGTTTGTTTTATCATCAATACACTTTTATCTTCAATGTTTAAAATGTCAGAGTTGTTATACGTTATAACAATTTGTGTTTTTTGTATTGCATTATATCTGGCTTACTTGTTTGTGCTTAAAATCATAGATATAGATGATATAAATTTTATAAGACAAAAATAAAAAGGAGGGGAGACCCTCCTCATATTTTTATTTTTTTTGAAATAAAGCTTGCCAAGAACACCAGTATTAAATCCTTTGCTAAAAAGGGGAGAGAAGCACTTAAAAAACCTGCCCAAAAACCGTTGCCTGATACAATACAATACTGCACAATTCCTATTGTATGGCACAGCAGAACCGATAAAATCATTAAAATAATTTTTATTGGCTTTTTCTCTATATGTTTTGAAACGCCGCACAATACTGCTGTAAGTAAAAATCCCCACAAAAAACCGCCGGATACACCAAACAATACCCCAAAACCGCCCGAAAAGGATGAAAACACGGGTAGTCCTGTAGCACCAATGGCAATATAAGCGGCAACCGCTGCCACCGACCAACGAACGCCTAAACAAAAGCCTGCCAGGCACACAGCAAACAACTGAAGGGTTAGATTTATACCAAAGGGTGTAAAAACAGAAATCCACGCCGAAGCCGCTATAACTGCTGTAAAAATAGCTGCAACAGCAATATTTTTTATGCTTTTTCTTTTCATACGGGCAGTTGCTCCATACCTGTTATTTGTATCTCGCCGTGTGATAATTTTTCACTATTTCCATCACGGCTTACAACAAGATTTGCGTTATCATCTATGCCTACAACACGTGCACGGTAGGGAAGACCGTCTTTGGTATAGGTTATTTCTTTATCGGTTAAAAAAGAGCGTGCCGCATACTCTTTTACAAAGCATTTATCATTAAAATTATCATATATATCATAAAATTCGCTTAAAAATTTATTAAGCAATTTTTTTGTGATACTTTTTTCTAAAAAAGGTTTGTTTTTATTAAAAACGCATCCCGCCAAGGGTAAATTCACAGGGAAGCCGCCCTTTGGTGCAAAAAGATTTATACCAACTCCCAAAACGGCAAAATCAAGCTTGTTTTGGGAGTTAAAATTGCCTTCGGTAAGTATTCCGCAAACTTTTTTGTTGTTAATATAAATATCGTTTACCCATTTAATATCACATTTTTGGTCAGATATGTGTTCTATTGCTCTTGCCGCCGCAACCGCCGCCGCAACGGTTAAAAAAACCGTATCCTCTGCTTTTATATCAGGTCTTAAAATCACCGAAAAATAAAGGCCCCCTCGTTTTGATAAAAAGGTGCGACCCAATCGACCACGTCCTGCCGTCTGTTCTCTTGCTACAATTACGGTTTTTTCACTCTCGCCTTTTATGGCAATTTTTTTAGCATAACTATTGGTTGAATCTAATTTTTTAAATCTTAATATCTTCACTTTTGTCTCTCTTTTTTATTTTTTTTAAATAATATCATTATTTTAATTATATTTCAACTGTAACTATTTTCTACCGTTGACTTTTTTATGCTAAAGTGTTAAAATCTTAATATAATTTTGAAAGGGGAATTTTTATGAAAAAATTCAATTGGGGAAAAGCAATTCTTTTTAACATTATTACATTTGGTATCTACAGCCTTTATATGTGGCACAAGGTAACCAAAAACACTAACGAGGTTGCAAAAAGCAAGGGTATTAATACAGTAATGAGTTTTATTCCTGCTCTTTTACTCGGTTATATAACTTGTGGTATTTATAACATTGTTTGGTATATTAAGCTTTATAAAACACAGGCTAAAATTGCACGTGCTTCAGGCATTAGCTTAACACCTTGTGCAAAACCTTTTGTTTTGTTGTTGTTAACATGTATTCCTGTTTATGGATTTTACGTAGTTTGCGAAAACAATAACCGTGTTATTGATGCAGCTTATAAGTAATTAACAAGGGGGTTTGCCCCCTTGTTTTTTTGTGTTTATATTTTTTGTTGACATTTTAATCTTGTTTATATATAATAAATAGGCTAAATTTTATATATAAATTATAATATCGAGATGTGGCTCAGTTTGGTAGAGCGCTGCGTTCGGGACGCAGAGGCCGCAGGTTCGAATCCTGTCATCTCGACCAAAAATTCAAATTTGACCTTTTGGTCGGGTTTGGATTTTTTATTTTATTTTTTATAACTTAAAAAAAGGAAAAATTATGGAAATTAAACCTATTGCTTACATAAAAACAAATTTTAAAGAAAAGTTTGGCATACCTCGTCAAAGCGGAATTATAGAAGAAATTTACGGTGAAATAATTTTTGAAAAGCAATTTCGTAATCCTGACGCTATCAGAGGACTGGAAGAATACTCACATTTATGGCTTATTTTTGATTTTTCACAAAATCATCGTGATAATTGGTCTCCTACGGTAAGACCACCACGTCTTGGCGGAAATAAACGTGTTGGTGTTTTTGCCACAAGATCTCCCTTTAGACCAAATAATTTAGGTCTTTCATGTGTTAAGCTTGAAAGCATTAAATTTGATGAAAAAAAAGGAAATATATTGGTCGTTAGCGGTGTTGATTTGCTTGATAATACTCCTATTTTTGATATAAAACCATATATTCCTTATTGCGACTCAAAACCCGATGCAAAAGGCTATTTCAGTGATGATTTTAAAGACTATAAAATTAATGTTTTATATGATGAAAATATATTTAACAATATAGATGATGACACTAAAAAACAAATTATAAAAATTATAGAGCAAGACCCAAAACCTGCCTATAAGCAAGATAAAAAAGAATATAAATTTTTATTCTCAAATTATGAAATTTGCTTTGAAATATTTAGTGATACAGCTAAAATTTTAAAAATAGAAAAAATTTAATTTTAAAGAAACTAAAAAATTTTCTAAATAAAAAGACTAAAAACTTATCTTAAAAGGATGAAACTGTATTTTTTTAAGTGATTTTAAATTATATTTTTTTATTTTTGTTATATTATTTTGTTTACCCGTTACCATAACATAGAGAACTTTCTCCTGTTTTTTCAATACCGTGCTTTACGATAAAGAAAGAAAAACACAATAATTAAAAACTCTGCTTGAAAAATCAGGCAGAGTTTTTACTATTATATATAAAAAGCATTACTGTATTTTGTAGGTAATCCCTCACTATAAATGTGAGAATCGTTTGAAAGTGTAAGAATTGTTGGTAATACATAACCATCTTTTTCGGGAAATTCAATAACTGTCACGCCCGTATGTGTCATATCAAAGCGTGTACTAAAGGTGGGATATGGGATTAGTGAAATTATGCTAAGCAGTAATAGTCCCATTCCTTGATGCGCAAAAAGGGCCACTCTTTTGTTTTCCTTGGCGGTGCATTTATACATTCCCTTTTGCTCATCATATGTAAAACCAAACCCTGCCAAAAATTCAAAAGCTTTTTTGCGTGTAATTTCTATTCCTTCTTTAAAATTTTTATCGGCAAAATCGACGTGCTCGTACCACTTTTCACCTAAGTCGACTACCTCTTTTGATGCAAATTTCTCAATATAGCTTGGCTGTGCAAAAACCCAGCCGCTCTCACCGTTTTTACTGTCAAAGGAAAAATATTTTGCCGCCTCTTCCTCGTGACACCATTCAAGTATGGTAGCCTCTTTTTTTAGTATTTCACAGGTGGGTTGAGATGTAAGTATTGCCCTATTAGAACTTGAAGAATATATTTCATCAATACCGTGAAGTGCAAGCCTTTTGGCTACTGCCTCCGCTTGTCTGTGACCGAGTTGTGTAAGGTTGTCGGGATAATAGGTTGGATCTCCGTGTCTCACGTAATATAAAAGCATAATAATTCTCCATTAAAATTTTTAAATAGCAAAAAGTGAATTTTAAAAAAAAATTTATAATACGCTTAATATATCATAATCAAAATTTTTTGTCAATTATAAAAACATTGTTTATTTGGTTATTTTTTAAGTAAATTATATTGAAAATGTGTATAACTTATGATATACTATATATAATTAATTATTTATTATATAATATATAAATATATGAGGGGGATTTTTTGTGACTGTTAATTCTATTAATGACATATGGTCCGCAGTTTGTGATGAATGTAAATCTAAAATTTCTGAAATAGCATTTGATACATTTTTTAAATATTTAAAGCCTGAATCTATATCGGGAGAAGAGTTTATTTTATCTGCTTCTAACGATTATATAAAAGGCATGATTCAAAGTGTTTACAGTGATATTATAAATGATGCTATTGAAAAGGTAATGGGAATAAGAATTCCTGCTAAATTTATAGTTTCAGAGGATGAAGAAAAAATAAAAAAAGCTGAAGAAGAGTGTGAAGGTCTTACATTTGAATCATTCTTTACTTTTGATAATTTTGTTGTAGGCTCTACAAATCGTTTTGCTCATGCCGCATCTTTAGCTGTGGCTGAAAATCCAAATATTATTTATAATCCTCTTACTATTTACGGTCCATCAGGTGTTGGTAAAACACATCTTATGCTTGCAATTAAAAACCATATAAAGAAAAAGTTTCCTGAAAAAAAGGTTGAATTTGTAAGAGGTGAAGATTTTACCAATCAGCTTATTAAATCTTTGCACGACGGTAAACTTGGTATGGGTACAATTGATGACTTTAGAAATAAGTACCGAAATGTAGATGTTCTTATGGTAGACGATATTCATTTTATTGCCGGTAAAGAATCTACTCAGGAAGAATTTTTTAATACCTTTAATGCTTTATATCAAAATAATAAACAAATTATAGTTACTTTAGACAGACCTTTAAAAGAAATTAAAACACTTGATGAAAGAATTAAAAGCCGTCTTGCAGCGGGTTTGCCTGCTGACATTACTTTGCCCGATTTTGAAACAAGAGTAGGTATTATAAATCGTAAGGCACAACAGTTTGATATTGATCTTGATGAAAATTTAGTTTTTTATATTGCCGAAAAAATTAAAACAAACACCCGCCAAATAGAAGGTGTCATGACAAAACTTAACGCACTTATAAAAATTGAAAATAAAAAACCTAATATTTCAATTGTTCAAGGCTTTATAAAAGATATTATAAATGATTCAGAAAATGCACCTATTAGTGTTGAAAAAATAATAAGCGAGGTTGCACGTTCTTATAATGTTTCTGAAAATGATATTCTTTCTAACAGAAGAACAGCAAACCTTGTTCTTGCACGTAAGGTAGCAATGTACATAACACGTGAAATTACCGATCTTTCATTTAAAGCAATTGGTGAAGCTTTTGGTAAAGATCATACAACAGTTCTTTACGGCGTTCAAACCATAGAGGAATTTTTAAAGGACAAGCCATATGAAAAAGAACTTATTGATGACATTATCAAAAATTTAAAGAGTAGTTCTTAAAGTTTTCCACATTATTAACCTTAATTAAATTTAAGTTATTAAAATTATAAACTTTTTAAAAAAATTATTAAACTTTTAAAATTTTGATTAAACAAATTTTTAAGTCATTAAAATGTGCTTGAATAGTGTTTTTTTTATACTTTTCCACACTTTTAACACTTCATAATATTACTGTTATAATATTTAATTATTTGTTTTAAAAAAGGAGAATATTTTTATGAAAATAAGAGTAGAACGTTCTGTATTTTTAGATGCTGTTTTAAAAATGCAAAAAACTGTTGGTGCTAAAAGTTCAATGCCTGTTTTAGAAGGTATATTAATTTCGGCAGAAAAAGGTTTACTTACACTTTCTTCATATAATCTTGAAATGGGTATGAAAAAAGAAATGTATGCTTCTTGTGAAGAAGAAGGGGATATTGTTATAAATGCACGTCTGCTCGCTGATATACTTCGTAAACTACGTGGTATAGATGTTGAAATTGAAAGTGATGAAAGACTTGTTTGCCATATAAGAAGTGGGGAAGCAGTTTTTGATATTATGGGAATGGAAGCTACCGATTTTCCTGAAATGCCTTCACTATCAGAGGGTGAAAATATAGAAATTGATGCAGAAGATTTTAGTAACTTGGTAAAAGGTACAATTTTTGCCGTTTCTCAAATAGAGGGAACTCGTCCAATTCTTACAGGTATTAATGTTTCTGTTAAAAACGGCGTTTTGCAGTTTGTTGCAATAGACGGTTTTAGACTCGCTATCAGAAGAAGAAAAATAAATATAGATAAAGATATAGAATTTATAGTTTCAGGTAAGGCATTAAATGAAGTTGTAAAGCTTATTGATGAAAATACCGAAAATGTTGAAATTAAAGTTGGTAAAAGACTTATATTATTTAAAATTTCAGGTTATTTCTTTATTGCACGTTTATTAGAGGGTGAATTTGTAAATTACGAAAAAATAATTCCTTCTGATTACGTACAAAAAACATCGGTTAATTGTGATGAAATGATAG
>JAZUNQ010000054.1:0-92644 GCA_045604205.1 Acutalibacteraceae bacterium | reverse complement strand
TAATGCGAAGATAATTGAAAGAATCTGACAAATTCTATTGACAGTTTTCATTTGTTTACCCTCCTTACTTTGTTTCCTTGTGCAAGGTGTGCTTTCTGCAGAACCTGCAATACTTGTTCATTTCAAGTCTATCAGGGTCGTATTTCTTGTTTTTCATTGTGTTGTAGTTGCGTTGCTTGCATTCTGTGCAAGCGAGTGTAATTTTTACTCTCATAACGGCACCTCCCGCTTTACGGAAATATTTTTTTCTCGGAACACACCGAGAATTGCCTCCCTCATTACAGAACATTTTATACTGTACCAAAAGCACATATAGTTCACTCTTGGAAAGCACAATACAGTATATTGTGTAACTGCGTTGATAAGGCTTAAAAAGCCTTGCAGAGGTAGTAGCATTATACCACAAACGTACTGCAAGGTCAAGCATTTTTTTAAATTCTATTTATGATAGGTAGAACCCTCGTTGATTTTAAACGCACGATAGATTTGTTCAAGACACATTACCCTGAACAGTTGGTGCGGAAAGGTCATTTTTGATAGCGACAGTCTTGAATCCGCCTTTTGTTTTATAATATCACTAAGTCCGTAAGAACTTCCTATTATAAAGCACATATTTTTGCCGCTATTGGTATTTAATGCAACAAATTGCGCAAGCTGTTCGCTTGAACACTCCTTACCCTCTACGCAAAGCGCAGTTACAACACTGCCCTCGGGAATGCGTTTTTCTATTGCTTCGGCCTCCTTTAAAAGTGCCGCATCAATCTCGCTTTGCGACGGCTTTTCGGATAGATTTATCGGACTTAACTCAATTATATCAAGCTTACAATAACGGGATAGGCGTTTTGCATATTCCTCTACTGCATCACGAAGATATTTTTCTTTAAGCTTGCCAAGTGTTATAAAAGTTATTTTAATCAAAACACCGTCACCCCTGCCACTTTTTGTTGCGCAACCGAAAGAATATAGTCTATATCCTCTTTAGCGCCAATACTTTCAAGCATTGCCTTAGCGGATGCCTTTGCAAGAATTGGGGTGTTATTTTCTTCACTTAAGTGGCCCAATATTATTCTTGTTGTACCACTTTTTAAAAGAGCAGGTAATTCTACCGCACAGGCATTGTTAGAAAGATGCCCTTCATCCGAAAGTATTCGCAATTTAAGCTGTGCAGGATACGGACCCCGTCGCAACATTTCGACGTCGTGATTTGATTCTATAAGCACGGCATCACAACCGGTTATTTTGCTTCTGACCTTGTCGGTCACAACACCTAAATCTGTGCAAACAGCCAAACGACGAGAATCCGGCAAGGTTATCACGTAACCGCCACTGCCTAAAGCGTCGTGACTTGTGTTAAAAAAGTCAACAAACAAATCATCTATTACAAGACCCTTATCATCAGCAATTATTGTTTTTATACCCTCGGGTATCATATTGCTTTCCGCCAAGCTTTGTAATGTTTGCTGGGATGCTATAAGAGGGATTTTTGTGTTTTTTAAAAGGGTTTTAAGCCCTTTTGTGTGGTCACTGTGCGTATGTGTTACTGCTACAGCCTTAATTTGTGAAAGATTACCGCCAACCGAGTCAAGCAAAGGTATCATAGATTTATATGATATGCCTGCGTCAACAAGTATTGCCCCGCCTGTATAGGATATATATGTACTGTTACCCTTTGAACCGCTCGAAAGCGTACACAGTCTTGCCACAAAACCCCTCCTTTCTTTACTGATATATACAAGTATGGCGGCTTAAAAAGCCGCCATTTTATTATGCATTTTTAATGATGGGTTCCTTATTTAGAACAGGAACTCGTTTAATCTCGGCTCCAAGGGCCTGGAATTTTTCGGCAACATTTTCATAACCACGGTCTATATATATAATGTTTTCAACCTCGGTAATGCCGTCTGCCATAAGACCTGCAATAATCATTGCAGCTCCTGCACGCAAATCAACCGCCTTAACCGAAGCAGGAGTTAACTTTTCCACACCGGTTATTACCGCCATTTTACCGTCAACCTGAATCTTTGCGCCCATGCCGATAAGCTGTTCAACATATCTGAAACGGTTGTCCCAAACACCCTCGGTTACAATGCTTGTCCCCTCGGATATGGCAAGCAGTGTTGCAATTTGAGGTTGCATATCGGTCGGAAAACCCGGATGTGGCATTGTTTTTACATTACATTTACGTGGTCTGCCCGTCATTTTAACACGAACTGCCTCATCATATTCGGTAATTTCAGCACCCGCTTCAACAAGCTTTGCAATTATTGATTCAAGATGCTTTGGAATTACGTTTTCTATAACTACGTCACCGCCTGTAGCGGCTGCAGCTACCATATAGGTGCCGGCTTCAATCTGGTCGGGAATAATGCTGTATGTGCATCCGTGCAGTTTTTCAACACCACGTATTTTGATAACACTTGTTCCTGCGCCCATAATATTAGCGCCCATAGAGTTAAGAAAGTTTGCAAGGTCTACGATGTGTGGCTCACGTGCGGCATTTTCAATAACGGTAAGTCCCTGTGCTTTTGCCGCCGCCAACATAATGTTTATTGTGGCACCAACCGATACAACGTCAAGATACACCGAGCAACCTGTAAGCTGTGGAGCACGGGCATCTACCATACCGTTTTCAATTATTACCCTGGCACCCAAAGCCTCAAAGCCTTTAATATGCTGGTCGATAGGTCTTACACCAAAATCACAGCCTCCGGGTGGTGCCACACGGGCACGGTTATGACGGCCAAGGAGTGCACCTAAAAAGTAACTGGAAGCACGCATACCCTCTGCCATTTTTCTATCGATAACGAAAGAATTTGCTGACACAGGGTTGATTTCTACAGTCGATTTATTTATCGTACGAACCTCTGCCCCAAGTTGCTTTATTGCACGAAGCAAAGTGGTAACGTCAGAGATTTCAGGTAAATTTTCAATAATACAAGGGCTGTCCGCAAGAAGCACGGCGGGCAAAATTGCAACTGCCGCATTTTTTGCGCCACTTATATGAACACTGCCTTTTAGCGGCTTGCCCCCATTTATCACAAACTTATCCAAACACGGCACTCCCGTCTTTTGAAATTAAGAATTCGCCTAAACAAATTGGCCTTATAAAAAGTATGGCCAATAAAAAACATCCAATACCGATTATACAGCATAAAACATATTTTGTCAATTAAAACACTATGCCGAATGTTTTGACGGTGCCTTTTCTGTTTTTTGAATTTCACCGAACTTACATATTATATATGAAAGAACAAAGGTAACTATTGCTATATCCAACAGTGAAGATGATATGTCTGCCGCAGTCATTGTAGTCCTATAAACTATTGCAGTAACAAATCTGGGTATTGCCATAGTTGAACAGAGTATTGTTGATGCTACGCCCGAAGCAAATATTTTTTTAATCTTTTTATTTGCATCGCCAACACCGTTTTCAAAATTAGAAAACTCAAACATAAACCAAAGCACTGCGCTGTTTGTAAAGACAAGAAAAACATTTTCGGTAACGAGTGCTAACGACGATGTGCTTACAAAAACGCTGATAAGCTTTACAATAAAATAAAACACAGGAATTGCAAGCATTACCGTGGGCATTTTAAAGCTTGATATATTTCTTAAACCGTAAACAAAAAACACAATGGCAGACAAAACGGTTAAAATTAAAAGCAAGCCGTCATACCACGCTATTGATTTAAACAATATCATTGCGTTTTTTACAAACGATTCCTGCCAAGCAATTGTTTGCAGTTTTGCAGAAGTGGTTGCTACCATTCTGTATATAAGCATACCGCCCAAAAGCAGACTTGATATTGCAATAGCAAGTTGCGGGGTTGTACTTTCTTTGCATTTAATATCCGCTATTGCCGTAAGCAACGCTACCGCCGCCGTGGCTGCGCAAACTATAATCGATATAAGCAACGCAATTGTAGAATACTGCGGTTTTATAAAGCCTGTGCCTACGTCAAGGGTATATACCGTTTGTATTATACGCAGTATAACACATATAGGCAAAGACACTAATAAAAGGGTCATTGCGTGACGATATTTCATAATAAAATCACCTCAAAGAATTTAACTCATTGTCACAACATATACATTTTATATATATGATGCCAAAAAGTCAATAAATTTAAAAGGTGTGTGTAATATGAAAGGAATTTTTTTAATGTCGATTGTTGTAATTTTTTCTATGCTGGTAATCCCGCTGTCTGCCCTCTCACAAGCACAAACAGACGTTGTGCCAACCGTGGCGCCAAACGTCGATGCACCTTATGAAGAAAGCAAAAATTCATACGCTGTACAAAGTTTTAAGGTGCTTAAAGACGGCACTGTATTAGAGTTGTCGGCAGGCGACTATATCTTTGGTGTAGTAGCCGCCGAAATGCCGGCGCTTTATCACGAGGAAGCCATAAAGGCACAGGCGGTTGCGGCATACACCTTTGCCTGCTACCGAAAAAACTCTTCCTCGGGCGGTGAATATGACATAACCGCCGATGGCGATACTGCTCAATGCTTTATTACTCGAGACGAGGCCAAAGCCCGTTGGGGTGAAAAGGCGGACGAGTATGCAAAGAAAATCGACGCCTGTATTACGGCGGTAGCAGGCGAACTGCTCTGTTTTGATAATCAACCGATTTTTGCGGCATACCACGCAATATCGCCCGGTAAAACAAATCCTTGCTTAGATGTATGGGGCAAGGATATCCCTTATCTTAAATCGGTTGACAGCTCGGGCGACATTGATGCCGAAGGATATCAGAGCGAAGCGGCATTTACTGTGACAGAGATTACCGAAAAGCTTAAAAGCATATGTGAACCCACAGGAGACGCTCAAAACTACTTTTCTGGTTTTTCGACGGGAGAAAACGGCTACGTAAAACAACTAAAATACTGTGGTACGGTTGTAGCGGGTAGCCAAATCACAAAACTTTTGGGGCTTCGTTCAAGCAATTTTACTGTAAGTTATAGTGATAATAAATTTGTTTTCAGCGTTAAAGGATACGGTCACGGGGTTGGTATGAGCCAGACCGGTGCCAATTATATGGCAAGTTTAGGAAAAACACACAAGGAAATACTGCTTCATTATTATAATGGAGCGATTTTGCAAAAAAATTAAAATTTTACTTGACAAACCATTCTTGGTTGTATATAATAGTCAGGCAATCCAAAGACAGTAGGTGGCATTTGCCGTAAGTTTAACGCCTACCGAGGTGAGCGTGAATAGTTTAATTTTAAATTTTTCATGTCTACCCGAATGTCCTTGGGTGGACATTTTTTATTTTCACGCGGAGGTGAAAACATTGCCAAACGCAAAGGTTTTAGAAGCAAAAAAGCAGGCTGTTGCTGAGCTTTCTGAAAAAATCAGCGCATCTGTTACAGGTGTTATTGTTGATTACAAGGGTATTACCGTTGCTGATGACACAGCTCTCCGTAAAGAGCTCCGTGAAAACGGCGTACAGTACTTTGTAGTTAAGAATTCTATCTTAAAGCGCGCTGTAGAGGGTACCGATCTTGGTGACATCGCAAACGTATGCGAGGGTACAACCGCTATCGCTCTCTCAACAGAAGATTACACCGCAGCCGCAAGAATACTTTGCAAATTTGCTGAGGGTCATGATAACTTCACAGTTAAATCCGGCTTCCTTGATGGCAAAGTTGTAAGTATCGAAACCATCACAGAACTTGCAAAACTTCCTTCCAGAGAAGTTCTTCTTGCAACAGTTCTCAGTGCCTTCCAGGCACCTATCGCAGCATTTGCACGTGCTGTACAGGCTATCGTTGATAAAGACGGTGCCCCAGCTGAAGAATCAGCAGAATAATTAATTAAAAAAACAAAACTAAAAACATTTATTGGAGGAAACTAAAATGGCATCTGAAAAGATTACAGCTATGATTGAAGAGTTAAAGACTCTTACCGTTCTTGAGCTTTCTGAGCTCGTTAAAGCAGTAGAAGAGGAGTTTGGCGTATCTGCAGCAGCTGCAGTAGCAGTAGCAGCACCTGCAGCAGGCGGTGCAGCAGCAGCTGAAGAGAAAACTGAATTTGACGTTGTTCTCGCAGAAGCTGGCGCTGAAAAGATTAAGGTTATTAAGGTTGTTCGTGAAATCACAGGTCTTGGCCTTGCTGATGCAAAGGCAGTTGTTGACGGCGCTCCTAAGACCCTTAAGGAAGCTGCAAGCAAAGAAGACGCTGAAGCAATCAAAGCTAAACTTGAAGAAGTTGGCGCAAAGGTTGAACTTAAGTAATTTTAGCTTACATCAAAATTTAAACCCCGACCAAACGGTCGGGGTTTTGTTTTATAAAATAAAAAAGCGTTTTGCCAAAAGCAAAACAACCAACAAATTTATTATATCAAAAAATTTTTATGCCGTCAATAAAATTTTACGTTGTTAAAACAAATTCTCTGTTTAGCATAATTTTCGACTTTTAAGTTTATAAATTATGCGAATTGAAATACCGGTTTTATTATGGTATATTAAAGACACAGAGAAAGAGAGGGTGATACCCGATGTTCCGGTAAAATACTCTTAAAACTTAAAATAAAATTTCAGGCAGATTAAAACAAATTTTAAAATCTAACCCTTATATTTACAAAATTTATTAATAAAAAAACATTTTCAAAAAGGTCTGAAAATTTTAAGAATTAAGAGTTTTACATAAAACGTCCTTACAAAAATTTGATCCTCAAAAGAAACTCGCTTTACGAGATAATGTGATTAGTAAATCACATAAACGGGGAAAATAAAAATTGAAAAGTAAAGGACAAATCATAAGAAAGAGAGGTACAACAAAAAGATGTTAGATATCAAGAGTGAACAAAAATAGCTCTTGACCGATAAAAACCGTGTAAAGAAACGGTCGGTCAAGGGCTATTTTGTTTTTCTTTTTATTCAAACATTTTAAGTATTTCTTCTTTTGTGCGATAACCGATTGCGCTTGCTGTATTTTTACCGTCCTTTATAACAAAAAGTGCCGGTATGCTTGTAATGCCAAACTTTTGCGCAAGCAGCATTTGCTCGTCAACATTTATTTTGCCGATTTTGTATTCGGGATGCTCGTCAGCAATCTCTGCAACAAAGGGGGCTATCATCTGACACGGGCCGCACCAATCGGCATAAAAATCAAGCAAAACCGGTCTTTCACTTTTAATTACTTCAGCTTCAAAATTTTCTTTGGTTATGTGTATTACAGACATTTTATTTTCTCCTTTAATCTTTTGATTTATAGTATAGCAAGCAGTGGCAGTACCCTTCAAAATCGGGATCGGCTATCTGCTCACGAAACTCTTTGCACATACATTTATATTCTTCTGTTTTGGGCAAACGGCAGGGGCAGTATCCACCCTTGGCTTTTAGCCCTTCTTTTATTTTTTTTACAATTTCAGGGTTTTCGTTAAGTCTTACAGCCATTTTGCTCATCCTTTCTTTTTATTATTATATCATAAAAAGTTAAGCATAGCAACCCATATTGATTTTTGTTTTGTTTGTGATATAATATTAAAAAAGGCGGTGGCAAAATGTTTGATGCTGTAAAAATTAAAAATGATTGTGTCCGGTGGATAAGAGAGTTTTTCCAAGAAAACGGAAAAGATTGTAACGCTGTTATTGGCATTTCGGGCGGCAAGGATAGCTCTGTTGCGGCGGCGCTTTGTGTTGAGGCGTTAGGTCGTGACCGTGTTATCGGCGTACTTATGCCAAAGGGCGAACAGTTTGACATTGATATGGCGTATATGCTTGTTAATCACCTGGGTATAAAGCATTATGAAATAAACGTAAAGGATGCAGTAGAGGGTGTAATGAACGCTATGCCTGCAGAGCTTAATGTATCGGTACAGTCGCAGGTTAATCTTCCCCCACGTATCAGAATGTCGGTGCTTTACTTTGTAAGTCAGTCGCTAAACGGCCGTGTGGTAAACACCTGTAACCTTTCGGAAGACTGGGTTGGTTACTCTACCCGTTACGGCGATGCCGCAGGCGATTTTTCACCTATGGCAAACCTTACCGTTACCGAGGTAAAGGAAATAGGTCGTGTGTTGGGGCTTCCCGACGTGCTTGTAGACAAGGTGCCCATTGATGGTCTTTGCGGCAAGACCGACGAAGACAATTTAGGCTTTACCTATGCCGAGCTTGACCGTTACATCCGCACGGGCGAAATAGACGATATGGCAAAAAAAGAGCTTATTGACAACAAGCACAAGTGGAATTTGTTTAAGCTTAAGCTTATGCCCACCTTTAAACCGGAGATAGACTATGAAAAGAATTGAAAGCTTTAAAATAAATCACCTGACCTTAGAACCCGGTCTTTACGTTTCACGTCGTGATAAAAAAAGCGACGTAGTGGTTACTACGTTTGACCTACGAATTACCGCACCCAACCGTGAACCCGTTATAGATGTACCGGCACTTCACACAATAGAGCATTTGTGTGCAACCTATTTGCGAAACAGCGCAAAAAAAGACGAGGTTGTGTACTTTGGACCTATGGGCTGCAGAACGGGTTGTTATCTTGTAATGTTTGGTGATTTGGTAAGTCAGGACGTATATGACCTTGTAATAGATATGTGTGATTTTGTCATAAATTTTGAGGGTGACATACCGGGCGCCAGCCCCATAGAATGCGGCAACTACTCGGAGCAAAATCTTAATATGGCAAAATATTATATCAAAAAATATAAAAATGATTTATTGCAAAATAAAAATTTTGAATACAAATAAAACAGTTAACGTAGGTTATATTGAAATAAAAAAGGATTAAAAAAGCTCACTTGATAATCAAGTGAGCTTTTAATTTTATATAGCGTATTCCGATACCGAATTCAAAAGGCAATTGTAAAATTTTTCTATAGTGGCGTTTTTATTGGCCTGCGGCAGAGTCACGATTGATATTTCACGGCTTGGCAGTTCAAATTGCGTTTTTATAACCTTTATTTTGCCATCCGCTTGCAATCCCGTTGCAACGCTTACAGGAAGTATTGCCCAGCACGGTTTGCTTTCTAAAAACTGTTTAATATGCGCCATTATTGACACCGTTATTTTAGAATGACTTTCGCTAAACGTACTATCATGCCAATCACAAAAATCACCGCTCCACTCTACATAAAGCTCTTGGTTTTGGAGCAAATCCTTTGGCACGGCTATCGTATCCAGATTTAAATCTTTATTGCATACAAGCACCATAGGTTCTTTAAAAACCGTGGTTTGCTTTAGTGTAATATCGTGACACTTTCCCGTTGTAAAGGCAATATCGGTATTACCTGCATGTATGCTCTTGCTTGCCGCAGTCAAATCCATATTTTGTATTTCAAGTTGTATCTCGGGATACTCTCGCAAAAAGCGGTCATATACCTGAGGCAGTAAAAAGGTGTCTATACTGTTTAGTGAAGATATCCTCAAGCTGTCGGGTGTTTTATCGCACAGGTTTTGCATCTTATTTATAACATCCTGATACTGTAAGGCAAGTTTGTAAAACTCTTTTCCAACGGGGGTAAGCGTTATCTCACGGCTGCCTTTTTTTCTTACAAACAGTTGTGTGCCAATCTTTTTTTCCAAGGTTTTAAGGCGACTGCTAAGCGACGGCTGTGTAATATACAACTCTTCGGCAGCACGGCTGATCGTTTTGTGTTCACAAATAGATAAAAAACATTCAATTTCTGAAGCTGTCATTTTTTCGCCTTCTTAAAATATAGAGTCTTTTCTATATTATAACGCATAATTTTCAATTTTACAATACCAAATATGTTGTATATAATGGTTAGCGCAGGTGGGAATAGCAAATTTTGCTATTCCCACGCCAAATCTTTGATTTGGTAACAAGTTTTCAAAGAAAACTTGACTATAGCCATTACTAATAATGATTAGCGGTAATTTTTTACATATGGGGTATTATAATGCGTAGCAAATGTTTGAAAATATTAAAAGATTATGTTATAATCACACTTGGTTGTTTGCTATATTCGTTTGCCTTTGTCTGTTTTTTTGAAACAAACAATCTTGCAATGGGCGGCTTTACGGGATTTGCTCAGGTTTTAAATCGTTTTATACCCGTTCTTCCGATAGGTACTACAGTATTTGTTATGAACGTGCCGCTTATGATTATTGGTATTAAAAAGCAGGGTTGGTCCATTCTTTTTACAACCATTTATGCCATTGCCGTAAGCTCGGCTATGATAGATACTATGGATGCTTTTATTAGCTTCCCTGCTACCGAGCCGTTGCTTGCTTGTATTTATGGCGGTGTATTGCTTGGTATATCGTTGGGAATTATGATGCTAAAAAGCGCAACAACCGGCGGCACCGAGCTTGCCGCAAGACTGCTTAAATATGTTTTTAAAAGTATTTCAATCGGCAAAATCTGTTTAATTATAGACGTTACGGTAATCTGCATTTATGCACTTAGTTTTCGCAGTCTTGACAACGCCCTTTACGGAATAATAGCTATGTACGTATCGAGTATTGCTATGGATATGGTGGTTTACGGCTCAGCAAATGCAAAGCTTGCATATATCATCAGTGACAAGGGCGAAGAAATAAAACAAACACTGATGTCTATGGGACTTGGCGCTACAATTTTTAACGGCAGCGGTGCCTTTACAGGAAATGCAAAAAACGTTTTGCTGTGTGCGGCAAAGCCCAACAAGATTGCACGTATAAAAGCGGCTGTTATAGAGCTTGACCCCAAGGGTTTTGTTATAGTAACCGATGCCAAAGAGGTATTGGGCGAAGGCTTTGGCGAATACAGTAATGATAGTTTATAAAAACAATTTAACATAAATACTGGAGGAATTAAAAATGGTATTTGGAGTTTTAAAGGACATTAAGGAAGGCGAAAACCGTGTAATCTGCACACCTATCGAAGTTGCATCTATTGTAGCGGCAGGTCACACAGTATTAGCACAGCGTGACTGTGGTGTGGGCTCGGGTTTTTCTAACGAAAAATATGAGGCCGCAGGCGCCCAGATTGTTGACACTATGGAAGAAATGTACGCCCGTTGCGACTTTTTAGCAAAGGTTAAAGAGTTGTTCCCTTGCGAATATGATTTGTTGCGTGAAGATCAGTTGGTTTACTGCTGTATTCATCCGGCAGGTCACCCTGAAGAAGTAGATGCAATCCTTAAATCTAAGTGTATTGCTCTTACTGCCGAGGACTCTCACCGCTACGGTTCACCAAACTGTGAAGCCGCAGGTAAACAGGGCGCACTCTTCGGTCTTGAATCTATGCTTACCATAAATGGCGGTAAGGGTAAATTTGTAGGCGGCTTTGCAGGCGCTCCCGGTATGAATGTACTCATCCTTGGCGGCGGCGTTGTTGGTCAGGGTGCATTATCTGTACTTTATTCACTTGGTGCTAACGTTACCGTTATGGACATTAATGCAGGCGTACTTCGTATGCTTTCTGACCGTTATAATCAAAAAATCGACACTATGTTCTGCACAAAAGAGGCAATAGCATCACTGCTTCCCTCTACCGATATGGTTATTAACTGTGTTAAGTGGCCAAAAGAACGCACCGATTTCCTTATTGATAAAGAAATGCTCAAAACCATGGAGCCCGGCAGCGTACTTGTAGATATTTCTAACGATGACCCCGGCGCTATTGAGTCAAGTCACGAAACACACCACGACGACCCACGTTACGTAGTAAACGGTGTTGTTCACTACTGCGTAAGCAATATTCCCGGCGCTGTTGCACACTCAACATCTGTAGCGCTCGCCGCCGAAACACTTCCCTTACTTCTTAACATTATGAATAACGGACTTACCGAGGCTTGCGTTCGTGACGGCTTTATCCGCCGCAGTCTTACAGCATACAAGGGTTATCTTACCCACGAGGAGACAAGCGCTATTCAAAATAAGCCTTGGATTCGCCCTGAAGATATATTAGGCATTGCCGACCGCAAGCTTGACTTTGCACCACCCGCAACATCAACAAAGAGCAATAATTTTATTAAACTTTAAGTGATATTATGCATTTTGAAACCGATTACAGATTAGAAAATTATATACTTAACACCAATTGGAACGATCTGCCGCCACACGTACAAGAGCGTATGAAGGGTTGTATGATTGACCTGTTTGGTGCACTTATTGTAGGTAGCCGCAGCCGTCAGTTTGATGCAGGGTTATCTCTTGCAAAAAGTGTATTTGGCAGTGGTGACATTGCCGTTATAGGCACCGACGCACGCTTTAGCTTTGCAGGTGCGTCGACCGCTATGGGACATTCATCAAACGCTTACGACATTGATGACGGTCATAACATAACCCGTGCTCATCCCGGTACGTCGTTTGTTGGCGCAATTCTTGCCGCAGCATATAAGCAAAATGCAACTCGCAACGAGTTTTTAACAGCCTTGCTTGTAGCGTACGAAGCCACCGTTCGTATGGGTGCCGCACTTATGGATTATTACAATTATGCTCATAGCAGCGGAACCTTTGGAGCGGTTGGTGTTGCCGCAGGGGTAGGCAGACTTTTTGAATTTAATAAAGAGCAGCTTAATAATGCGCTATCGGTTGCCGAATTTAATGCGCCGCTTGTTCCCGGTATTCGCAGTGTTGAATACCCCTCAATGAACAAGGATGGTGTGCCCTTTGGCGTTATGACGGGAGTTCTTGCAGTACTTGATACTCAGTGCGGTTTTACAGGTAACAAGCATATGCTTGAAGCTGACGAATACCGTCATTACCTCGATGACTTAGGTCAAAAATATCAGGTTATGGATCTTTATTTTAAACCCTATCCCTGTTGTCGTTGGGCGCATCCTGCAATTGATGCGTGTATAGAACTTATAAAAAAGCACAACATTTCAACAAGCGAAATTAAAAAGGTTACAATACACACCTTCCGTCGTGCGACCATGCTATCAAAAATAGTACCCCAAACTGCCGACGAAGCGCAGTACAACATTGCTTACCCTGTTGCTTCTGCCATAATTTACGGTGATTTTGGATTTACGCAGGTTTTAGAAGAAAACCTAAATGATACGGCTGTTATTGATATGATGAATCGCCTTGAATTTAAAGTGGACGAAAATTTAGACGCCCGTTTCCCTGCAGAACGTATTTGCCGAGCCGAAATTGAAACCAAAGACGGCAAACATTTCATATCAAGTGAGTGTGAACCACGTGGCGAAGCAAAAGAAAACATAGGCATAGACTGGTTAAGTGATAAATTTTACCGCATAACAGGACCTGTTCTTTCAAAAGACGCTCAGGATACGTTGCTTGAACTTATTACTCAAAACGGCGACTTACCTATCAGAGAAATAGTTGATATAACAAACAAAAAACTCGGATTTTAAAATCCGAGTTTTTGTTTTTACCATTTGTCAAAAGGTAGTTCTACACTTCCGTCATCGGGTTTGCTTGAAGCAACGTCAGATGACGTGTTGTCTTTACTTTCAGACGAGGTTTGGTCATTATCTGTTGAAGAATCATAACTACTGCCTGCTTCGGACGAAGAATTATCACCCTCGTCCTTTTCACCGGTGACAGAATCTTTTGATTCGTTCTTGTCATCTGACGAAACAAACTGCTCGTCAGGAAGCTTTATTCCTTCGGTTTGTTCACTGCTTGTTTGGTTTTGTAAATGGTTGGTTTCAACCTTAGAACAGCCTGTTAATGCTAATACAAAAACAGCAACCAAGCAAAGAACAAGAATTTTACCACTCTTCATTATAACCTTCCTCTTCCCACCATTCGTCAGGTAGCGGTATACCGGGGCTGGTTACAATAATATCGTTTTGGGGCAAATCAACAATTTCTATTTTTGCTTTTATAAAATTTTGCATTTTCATGTTTTTCCTCCTTAAACGATATTATTGCTTGTTGGCATACGCCTTGGCGGCATCGCCGTATTTAATCATAGCAACAAGCAAATTGCTAAGTTTTGTATCACTGCCACCAATTCGGGCGTTTGCATAAGATTGTACACTGTAAGAAATGGTGTTGCTTACCTGTGTGTCACCGTTATATACAGTGAGATATATTGGTTCACGCATCTGGATAGCTGTTATACCACGAACATATACGTAATACATATCGCCGTTGCCAGCATCTGTACGTCTTGCAAATCTGCTTGCAGGTATCTCAATAGTTTTTTTGCCGCAGTTTACCTTTACAACAAGATTTCTTATGTTGTCGGTCTGAATTGTAAATCGTAAGGTTGTTTCTTCGTCAAGATAAAGACCGGCGCCCCTCCATTTAACGGTTGGGTTTTCTATAACCTTATATTTAAGATTTTGGTCGGATTCGGTCGTTACATCACCCTGTGTACCCCAAGCTAATTGCTCGTCGGTTAAAGCCGCATTTGCAAGATTGTCTATATTATATCCACTGTAAAGCTGTGACTCGGCACCATAGTTTAGTATGTCTACAAGCAGGGTGCGAAGCTCGCCGTCCTGATCGGTGCTCTTTGCAAGCATATTATGACAATAAAGCTTTATACTGTATTCACTTGTTTGTGAAGTGTATTTTGCCCCGTCCTTTGTACCGCAAAGGGTAGCGTAGATTATCTCTGCCATACGGTCAGGAGCCATCTTATCAAAGGTAAACACATAGTATGCAACACCGTCTATTGTAGTTTCGGTGTAATTTGATACCCTGTAATCCTTACCGCAGAAGGTAAAGTCGATATATAGATTCTCGTAACCGAGTGCATCTATCACACTTTGTCTTATCATATAGTTTACAGCAATGCTGTCAGTAAGGGTAATGCTTGCGCCGTCAAAGATATGTTCGCCGCAAGGCCATTTGCACACGTCGCATATGCTGTCTTGGTTTGCGTCGGTATGCTCTTGTGCATCAAATACCTCACCACAGGTTACACATGTATTTGCGTGGGTATTTTTATCTATATAATAGTTACCTGTCGCAGTATGACCGTCAATTTCGCTAGGCTCAGTCTCACACATAACACCATCTACAAGGTAGGTGTCGCAAACCGAACACTTATAGTAAGGTGCGCTTTGCACGCCACTGCATTCGGATGTAATCACACCCTGTTCAACCCAATTGTGACGACCTGTATAGCCTGTACCGATATAGTCAAGAGGCTCACTTGAATGAATATCAGCGTCTTCGGCAAAGTGAAACTCACATACCGAACAGGTTTTATACGCTACGGTAGCTTCGGTTTTACAGTCACCCTCAGTTGCCGCTACAACTGCACTGAACTGATGTCCGCCCGATACAATTTCTCGTGTAGACTCAAATCCGCAAGAGGTACAAACTGTATTCATAACGCCGCCGTTTACACAGTCGGCATCCGACTGAACGCCGTTATCTACCATTGTATGATTGTGCTGATAGTTACATTGAACACACTTATAGTTGTAATCATAAACGTGTGAAACTGTACCGCTTGCTATTCCGCAACCACATTTAATTGAGTGTGTGGTGTTATCACTTGATACAACTTCAATAGCATCGTGAAAAGCATAAAGCGTCGGCATGCCGCCCTCTGCTGCAATCCAATTGCCTGTAAAGTTTAGTCCGTCACCTATTTCGACACCTTTTTCAGCATCTGTAGTGCCGCTAAGTTTTATCATATCACTATCGGTATATGAATACTTTGTAGCAAGGGTTGAAAAATCAGCATCGGTATATACTTTTTCAATGTTGTCGGCACCGTTAAACTGTGCTTCATCGTTTTGTGGTGATGGAACAACGCCCAATATAATAGAGTTTGTAAGGGTGTTTTCATACACCTCGTTATTGCCGTAAGCAATTTTTGCCGATGCGCCAACAAACGGAATGCTGCGAACGGTGCCGCTCTTGTTCCAGGAAGTGTTGTTGCCATAAACCAAGCAGTTATTAATGTTAACAAGGTCTGTAGCTGTTGTTCCTAAAAGAAGACCGGTTTCCATTTCGGTAGTACTTGTAGAACGTATATAGCAATTAGAAACCTCTATACCTTCTACATTAATGGTACCGTTAACCTTACCACCGTAATTTGTACCGTACGAGCAGGCTGCTAAAGCCCCTATTCGTCGTGTAGAACTGATATAAGAATTTCTTATAGCAATATCTTTATAGATAACGCCGACAAAGTCGGTTTCCACCTCGGTATTGGCAGCTGAGCCACCTGCATCAATTACAGGGAACAGGGCCGCCGCCTCGGCACTGTTGGTGCCGGCAGTTGCTACGGCATACATACCGTAAATCTTTATACCGTTACCGTCAAAACTACCATTAAACTGATTGCCAATATTTGTAGTAATCCAGTTAGCAGGGGTGTAGCCTGCTGACTGCATATCGGTAAAATAGGTGTTAACGGCTGCAGCCGAAGTAAGATTCATAATTTTTCCTGCGCCACCTAAAGCAGCAACTACCGCTTCGGGCTGGAGTATAATCGCATCAATATTATCGGCTATTTTATAATGTTTTTCGGTTGTTGTGTTGGGATTTGTGTAAAGTGCAAGATAGTTAAGTTCCTCTGCGCTATCAATAATAATTGGGTCATCCGCTGTGCCCTTTTCTCCCTTATCAGCAAGAGAAGAATCGGTTTTTGTGTTGTCCCAATAAATTATGTTTTGAGCACAGTCTTGTATATCTTCTGGAATTTCGGGGTCCTCGGGTTGTTCGGGTTCTTCGCCCGAGCCGCCGCCTTCGCCACTACCGCCGCTTGATGAAGATTCATAGAATATACGAAGTTGTGGATAATTATCATTAACTGAAATCCAGATGTTTTCCCAATCAAGACCGGACATATTAGTTTGTGCTGCTGTACCTTTGATATCGTCTAAAGCGACCTTTTTAATATCGGTATCTGCATAGGTTGCGACTGTGGGCAAATCTTGGTCGGTATATACGTTTTCAAAACTGTCCACACCGCTGTTATAACTGTTTGCGGCACCACTGTAGGTTGGATATGGAGTCAGACCCAACACAACCGAATTTTCAACCGTGCTGATAGTACCCGTTGCCGTACCTGCATAAAGTGGTATTACTTTATTTAGGCCTTCTGCATAGCTATAATTGTCATAAATTAGGCAGTTTTCAACCTTGACGTAGTCTTTTGTTGTACGACCAAACAAAACGCCCATTTCGTTAAAGTTTGTTTCTGTTGTGGAACTATCGGTTATATAGCAATTAGAAATTTCAACACATTTAGCGCTGACTGTGCCTACCGTACTTCCTGCACAGTATGCACCAAGAACGCCTATACGACGAGCAGACTCGATATATGAATTTCTGAGTGCAAAATTTTGGAACACAGAATCACCATCAATGCCCGGGAAAAGACCTGCCGAGTTTGAATTTACAGCGTAAAGTCCGTAAATTCTTACACCATTACCGTCAAAATTACAGATTACTTTAGCAGGATCATTAGTGTTTGCTGCACTTAACCAAGGAGTAGGAGTAATTGTTTCGGTAAGATATGTCTTTACAGCATTATAATCAGTAAGACCCATAAGCGTTTCGGCATCTACCGAAGACTCGGGCTGCAGTATCATTACGTCTATACCGTCGGCAATCTTATATGATTTACCGCTTGACGCTGTGGTTGCAATATAGTTAAGCTCTGCCGCTGTAGTAATAAGTATATTGCCCTCGCTGTCCACATTTGTTTCATCGGGGGCTTTTTTTGTACCGTCCCAATAAACTATATTTAAAGTTTCTTCCTCATTATCACCGCTATCGCCGCCGTCATCAACAGCAGGCTCTTTATAAAACAGTTTTAACTTTGGATAATCGCCATCTACCACAGTCCAGGTATTAGTCCAGTCAAGACCGGGCATATTAGTCTGTGCCGATGTACCTTTGATATCGTCTAAAGCGACCTTTTTCATATCGGTATCAGCATAGGTTGTATAGGTAGGCAAATCCTGATCGGTATATACGTTTTCAAAACAGTTTACACCGTGTGTTTTAGAACTTGTACCATTTGTTGGATATGGCGTTGTGCCTAACACGACAGTATTTTCTACCTTATTAAGAGCATTTGAGTCGCCTGTATACGCACAAGGATATAGAGGTATTTGTTTATCAAGTCCTGTAGCATAATTGTAGTTACCATAAACCAAACAGTTATCCACTTTAACAAGCTCGTTAGTAGTACGTCCTATTAAAACACCTGCCTCGACAAAATAACTTGCTGTTGTTGCGGTTGAAATCATATAACAGTTAGAAACCTCACAATTTTTGGCAGTTACCGTACCAATACCAATGCCGCTTGCGCAATATGCGGATATAACACCAAGTCGGCGAGTTGATTCAAAATAAGAGTTTCTAACGGCAAAGTTCTGGTATACGCAACCTGTGTGACCTTCGGTTGTATATGCTGTACCACCATCACCACACGGGAAGAGACCCACCGAAGAACCTGTAGCATACATACCATAAATTTGCACGCCGTTACCGTCAAAGCTACCGTTAAATCGCACCGAATCGCTCACGCCTGTAAGCCAGTTTTTAGGTTCTGTCACAGTCTCGGTAAGATAGGTTTTTACTGCATTGTAATCTGTTAGTCCCATCAAGGTTTCGACATCTACGGTTCCTTGCGGTTGCATTATCATTACATCAATGCCATCTGCTATTTTATATGATTTACCTGTTGTTTCGGTTGTGCCTGCTTTTATTGCAATATAGTGAAGTTGTGCAACGTTTTCTATAATTACATTTCCGCTATCGTCTGTTTTTGTTGGCGCTTCGCTTGTTCCGTCCCAATAAATTATGTTTTCTTGTGTCTCTGCTGCCTTTATGTTTAGGCTAACACCCGTAAAAAGTGATATTGCAAGTAAGGCAAGGGCAAGTGTTACGCTTAAAGACTTTTTAACATTATTTAAAATAATATTTTTCATTTATCCGCCCTTCCTTTCCTATGGTTTTTGTGTATAACCGCAATCACAATCATTGCTGTGCTCTTCACGGTTATAGGGTTCTGCGCAATACTGGCAGAGTGTCCAGTGATATTTATTGTTATAATAGGTTTCGCCGCCGCTGTGCTGACCACGGGAGCTGATTACAATGTTATCGGTTTCTTTTGTAAGCGCTTCATCCTTAAAGCAAGCGCCGCAAGCATCACATTGCCAGTACTCGATGTTACCGTCTTTAATACAGTTAGCCGGCACACGAGCGTGATGGGTTATGTGAAGGTGACCTGTAGGAGCAATAAGCACAGAAGATTTATCGGTTATCTCTTTTGTGCAAGAGGCATCTTCATAATATCTGTTGCAATCACAAGAATAGTATGGTGTGTTACCGTATTCAGTACAGGTTGGGTCTTTTGCCGCAACGTACTGCGGATTATGCTCGAGTGAATTTGCCTTTGATTTTATGATTTCATATTCATCTATTATTGCGCCTGTGGTTTGGTAGGTTGTAATTTTAAACGAAGTAGGTGTAACCTCTACATTAGAGTATGCGGGAACCTTTTGGGTATTTGTAACCGCTGCATATGAAGCGTTTTGATTTATAATGTTATAATATTTTGAACCCGTTGCACTGTGCGCTGTAACGTAAAGCACACCGTCAGGATCGGTTACGCTTGAGCCGCCTGTTGTTGTGTCGGGGGTAAGATCATTCATAATATAACTTCTTGTATATGTATGATCGTGACCCATTAGCACAACGTCAATACCAAGCTCGGTAAACACAGGAGAAAGCTCGTTTCGTCTGTTTATAATATCGGCATCTGCCGAGTGGGAAGCAATACTGTATATAGAATGATGGAATACTACAACACGCCATAAAACATGTGGGTTTTGGCGAAGTGCCTCTTCCATAAAGGCTTTATGCTCGGCTGTGCTTTGTGACATGGTATTAAGGTTTAAGAACAAAACATCGTTATAAATATACCAATAATCACTGCCTACATTACCGTTATATTTACCGTAATCGGTTGTGTTGGCATTATTAAAATGCTCGTTATAGTTGCTAACGCTATCATGGTTACCCATAACCACCGCTAAAGATTGCGAACTTAAATCAGGGCTGAAGAAATAGTTGTACTGGTCTTCAGAATCGCCGCTATTTACCTGGTCACCACCTGAAACAAGGAAATGTGTGTCGGGGAATTTTTGTAAAGCAACATCTAATGTGTTACGCCAAGCCTCGGCATCGGCAAGTCCCGATGCGGCAGAGTTTGCGGCACCCGCCGTTGTGTTTGCACCAATCTGCGGGTCACTTAAAAAGATAAAGCTGAAGTCGCCCGTAGATCCGGTAGAAAAGGTATGAGTTTTGGATACCGTAGTATCGTTTACCAAGCGATAAACGTACTCGGTATCAGGAGCAAGATTTGTAAGGGTTGCCTTACAGTAGTTATAACCTTGGTCTATAGCGGCTGTTACCGTAGCGGTAGCCGTACTGTAGCTTGCAGGGAAGGCGTCGCCACTCTTTACAGCGTACTGCACAGATGCAACAGATGAATCATACGGTTCGTACCAGGTTATATTACGCTGGGTTTCGTCTGCACCCATGGTAAGAGCAATGTTCTTTTCTTTGGGCAGCTCACCGCTTGGGTCAATGCTCATTTCGGTTGCAGAAAACCATATATCAGAGCTACTGTTCTTGGCATTGTGTACTTCAACGGCGATTGTGTTTTCTCCCGCTTTAAGCAAGGTTGCATCGGCAGTAAAATCGCCCTTTAACGGAACGCCACCATTTGAACCGCCGTAAGAGAGGTTGGTTGTAAGGTCATCGGCATAAAAGCCTGCAACACGTGTTCCGTTTATATAAACAATGGCCGAATCATCATAATAGATAGTACCGTTTACAACACCTTTTGCGTCGGCATCAAGATTAACCGTTGTTCTAAAGAAATATGTAGGCACAGTCGGTGCCGCACTACCGTTTATATAAAGGTTTAAAAGAACGGTAGGTACATATGTGCCGTCTGAACCAAGGTCTCCGATTGCACCTTTTTTGGAGCCGAATTTGCCCGCCGCAGTTTTCCAGGCACTATCGTTAAATGAGTTTAACGTCCAAGAATGGCGGTTGCTGTTACCTGCAGACGGGTCGGTGCCGTCATCAAGATAACTCCAAGTAGTGTTTTCATCAACTATTGTTGTAACAGCGGCTGTTTCTGCCAGGGTAGCTATTGCTGAATAGATATCAGAAGTTGCCGCCAATACAGGCAGTGCTACTGCCAACAAACATACAAGAAGCAATGCAATTAATACACGTTTAATTTTGCTCATTGTTTTTCCTCCTTAGACTTTATAGATGAATCCCGATTTTTTGTTCTCTTTATTGTGTACCCAAACGCACACACAAATGCGCTTATTGGTACGGTAAGCACTACCGCCGCACTACCTGCAAGACCCTTTGCAACCTCAAGTGCAATGTAGTTTGAAGAAACCAGTTGATTGTACTGCACGCCGTAAGAAATCAGAAGCATAAGCATTGCAATACTGCCGCCGGCAAAGGCCAAAATCAAAGTGTTGGTCATAGTGCCTATCATATCACGACCAATATTCATACCCGATTTAAACAAATCCTTAGCAGTAATATCGGGATTTAGCTCCCGTATTTCGTAAAGCGAGGCGCCTATTGATACGGCAACGTCCATTACGGCGCCCAAAGCACTTATTACCACTCCGGCAAAAAGTATACCGCTAAGGCTAAGTCCTGTGTTTTGCGAAATAAGTGCAAGTGATTCGCTCTCACTCATAGACGCACCCGAAAGCACCAGAATAAAAGAAAACAGTTTATAAATAAGTCCTGCCGAAAAGGTGCCTATGCAGGTGCTGATTATATTAAGCAGTGTTTTGCGGCTGAGTCCACCTATACAGAAGCAGCTTACCGCCGTGCTTAATATTATTGCCACGACAGATACAAGCACACCGTTTGTGCCGTTATATAGCGTTGGTAGAACAAAACAAACCACCACACACATTGTAAAGCCAAGGCCTATACAGCTCATAAGCCCCTTTTTTTCACCTATTATTATGACCAGCAAAACAAAGACTGCAACCAAAATCCATACAGGCATTGCTCGGTCGTAGTTATAAAGCGTAAAATAAGGCTGTGCGTTGTCGGGGGTGTCGGCGCATACAATAACACGCCTGCCCTCGTTTACCACAACGTTGTGCTGAACGGTTATGTAATTTTTAATTTCTACCGTCTCGCCCTTAAATTCGCCTTCAAGTATTTTTACCTTTATGTGTTGCGTACCTGTTATATATTCACCACCCGAACCCGAATAGGTTATACTTTGGTCGGTGACCTCGGTAACAGTACCCTTTACGTAGTGCAGTGTATCGGTATCATACGTTTTGTATGAATAATTTGTTTTGGCAAATGCAATTGCCATTACAACCATACTCAATATCACAACAGCAAGTAACACATACTCTATAATTTGTTTTTTTGTGAGTGTTTTAATTTTCATTACACCCTTCCTTTAAAAGTACAAAATTGAACATTAAATTTTATGTTTACAATGACTCTTCTTTATTATATAATGTAAACGTGGGCAATTCCTTAACTATGTTGTGACCGATTAGCACAAAATTGAGGTGAAATGATGAAGTTGCGAAAACCGCCTGTTGAATTATACGAGAATTTACCAAAGGATAAAAAAGCCATCAGGTTAATTGTAAAGAAATTTGTAGCCGCCCCTACCTATCGTATGCATTGGCACGAAAACATTGAGATTCAATATATTATTGAAGGCCACAACGTTGCTCGTTGCGACAACGAAATTGTTGAAACGCCTCAGGACAGTTTTTACATAATTAACAGCTCTGAAATACATCAAAGCATCGGCGGCAAACGTCGTCATGTATGTATTCAGTTTTCGCCTTCTCTTTTTGGAAAGGAAAACATAATCTTAAAACGCAGTGTGAGCGATCCGTATCTTTCTGAGCTTATGCAAAAAATATTACTTGAATATAACAACTATGATGAGTTTAGCCAAATAAATATTGAAGGATACGTACGTCTTTTAGTTGCACATCTTTATAAATATCATGCCTACAAAACAATTGGCGAATCCACTGACGACAGTTATTCAAAAAATCAACTTGCTCTTAGTAAATGCATTAAATATATAAATGATAATTACAACAAAGATATTTCACTTGAAGAAATTTCGGCAATAGCAAATATGGGCAAATATCACTTTTGTAATGCATTTAAAGAATTTACGGGACAAACCTTTAAAGAATATCACAACCGTATTCGTATAGACCGAGCAATAGAACTGCTGTACTCAACCGATATTCCAATTACAGAAGTAGCTTTTTTGTGTGGGTTTAACGATTCAAATTACTTTTCACGAAAATTTCACCAAATAACCGGCAAAACTCCCCTTGTTGTGCGTGAAGAGACAAAAGAAAACGGTCTTACCGATTTTAAACTTTTTAGTTAATCAATAAAGTATTGCATATCATACCTATTTATATTTGAGGTGCTTTAAATGAGCAATAAAAATCCTGTCGAATTATACGATAAATTTCCCAGAGAAAACCAACAAATATATTTTTCTGTAAAAGATCGTATGACAACGCCGTCATATCCTATGCATTGGCACAACTATATTGAAGTGCTATACATAATAGAAGGCACCAACGTAGCAAGATGTAATAATGACGTTTTTGAGGTTGTAGAAGATTCTTTCTGCATTATCAACAGTAATGAACTACATCAAAATATAAGCGGTTTGCGACGTTATGCTTTTATATTATTTAACCCAACAATATTTAATAAAAATGACATAATATTAAACCGAATAGTAAAGGACGCCTACTTATCGGAAATTATGAAAAAAATGATTGCCGAATGTAATAAAGACGAATTCAGCGATTTCAATATTCAGGGGTATGCTCTTTTGCTTATCACACATCTTTATAGAAATTACGCCTATAAAACCGTTGATAGCGACAACCGTGATAATTATTCACAAAAGCTAATTAATCTTAACAATTGTATAAAATATATACATAATAACTACAATAAAAACATTTCCCTTCAAGATGTCGCCAATATAGAAAATTTAAATAAATACTATTTTTGCAACATTTTCAAAGAATTTACAGGCCAAACTTTTAAAGAATATCATAACAAACTGCGTATAACCAAAGCAATTGAATTGCTTTGTACCACAAATTTACCAATCATCGAAATTGCCTTTTTGTGCGGCTACAACGATTCGAATTATTTTACACGCAAGTTTCGCCAGATAACAGGCAAAACGCCTAACGCTATACGTCGAGAATTAAAGGAAAACAAAACAACCGAGTTTTATTAGACGTATAAAAAAACAAAACCTCTGCTTTAAAAGCAGAGGTTTTTTTTATAACCAGGCTCTGTATTTTGCATCGAGTCGTGGTATTTGCGTATCAAGATAATGTTGAATTTGAGAAATGTCGTAACCGGGGATGGGGGTTTCTGCTGTATTCCATTTTTGTGTCTCACGTTGTAAAACTTCCAGAGGGATTGATTCATAGAAACCTCTGAACTCGTCCATTACGTGTTCTGGTAAAAGTACGTCCTGACGCAGTTCAAAATAACGCTCGGCAATCTCCTTGCTGTAAAGCGCTTCAAAACGTTTCCACAAGACACTATCACTAAGCCATACCGTGCCTTTGGAATAATCATATAGACCGTCGCCCCTCCAATTTGTGCCCCAGCTTGTATCAAGGTCATAAAGGCTTGGATACCACACCTTGCCGTCATATGTTGCAAGCAACATATTTTTGCCGGTGTTGTCAGACAACCATGCGTAATTGAACATTACATAATAGTTGAGAGTAGAGTCAAAATTTAGGTACTGGTCAAAGTTAGCCTTAAATTCTTCGTCACTGCTATTAAGCACAAAGTCAACCAGACGCTGAACTTTTTGGAGCGTTGCATCATCTTCGGGACCAACCTCAACTCCCCAGTCTTTAAGATCTTGAGGTATAGCCTTAAACTTAACGGGATCATTCCAATTTTCACCACAGATTACAATATGGTTTGGATTATCTGTATCCATATTAAACATCCATGCATCTTTGGGAATGTTCATAGTATAAAGACCGTGGAACTGGTCATTTATATATACTTCAATGGGGAAGCCGTCAATTGCACCATTGTTTGGAGCTGTTTCAAACAAACCGTATTTTGACTGCATTTCGCCAACAAGCTTTGCCGTAACAACATTACGAGAATGTGTTTTGTCTATCCAGTTGGCTTTAAGGCAATATTCGGTTTGTGCGCCCCATCCAACATTTACACCCAATTCTTCTGCATAAGCGCTGTCTTTATAAAAATTAATGGTAAAATTCTTTTTGTCATACGCCATACTCGAAGTGCCCTGTGGTTTAATTTTTGCGGCGCCTGTTAATATCTGCTCTTTGCTACGATATTCAAAGGTAATATCACGTACGTCTTTTTTACTGGTCATATTATCCATATTGCCTGTAAAATAAAGTTTTGGACAATAAGTCTCGCTATAATGTCCACAAAGCTCGCCGTCTGTTTTTCGAATACACTCGCCCAAAATATAATAGTGACCAAGCGGCTCACCTTTTGTTTCACCACAGACAGTACATACCATAGGTCTTGTACAGGTTGCATCTATAAAATCGTGCTTTATATCGCCCACCGAAATTCCGCACAGAGTACAGGTTTTTGGGGTGGTGCAATTAGCATCAGCATAGATGTGAATGCAGGGTTTTGCGCCGGGGATGATGTCGTTTATGTAATTATTATACATAATTTGCGCTACTTCACACCGTTGTGCTTTGCCCTGAGGCGCTATTTTACCATTTTTGCCGTTTATTATTTCGTATTCTATAGCCCAGATTATAGCTTCATTGGCAAAGGAGCTTACCTTGTTATAGTCGGGATATGTATCAGATATATACTGTTTTGTTTCAAGTTGTGTTGTTACGTCTAATTCCTTGTATTTGGCGTATCTGTAAATAAATGTTACAAGCTGCTCACGTGTTACCTTGTCGCCGACGCCGAATTTGCCGTTGTCGTAACCTGATACTATTTCGTTTTTTACACCCCAGTTTACAGCAGACTCGTAATAAGCGCCATCCTTTACATCAGAAAGACCGCTTTGCTCGTCTTCGTATTCACTAAGGCGGGCACCATCAAAGCGTGCTAACATTAATAAAAAGTCCTGTCGCTTTATGCTGTCACTCGGGCCAAAGGTGCCGTCGCTATAACCGCTTATTATACCTGCACCTACAGCATATGCAACTGCATCGCTGTACCAAGCGCTCATACTGGTATCGGGGAAAATTTTATCAACAGATTTTATTAATTCAAAATCTATGTCCTGTAAATTTACATCATCTATAAGGCTCTTTACTCTTATTGTATATTCTTGGCCTTTTACCATTGACCAACCGCCGATTTTATCATTAAATTTTACTTCGCCGCCGTTTTTATCGGTTACCAAAATATAATGATAAGAATAATAGACAAATTCTCCTGCGTTGGATGTCGGTACAATCAGAAATACACCTGTGCTTTCGGGAACAATTTGCCACTCGCCCGGATAATCAACGCTTTCTTCGTACCCTATATAGCATTCGTTATAATCGTGCTCCGTGGTTTCTCTTTCGGCACCACAGACATTACAGGTTGTGTCGCATGCGTTGGTGTACTTGTGCTCTGTGCAAGACGCACTTGCCTGCACACCAAAAGCACCCATAGACATAGTGCAAACCAATAATACAACTGCTAATAAAATTGATGTTAATTTTTTCATTTTTCCACCCCTAAATTTTTAAATTCTAAATTTATCGCCAGGAAGAATATTTTGCATCCAGACGAGGTACTACCGAGTCCAGATAATGCTGAATTTGAGGAATTTCATAACCGGGAATAGGCGTTTCTTCGGTATTCCAACGCTGCTTTTCACGTGTAAATACTTCTTGTGGAATCCTTGAATGAAACTCCCAAAAAGTTTCCATTACGTGCGTAGTATCAAGCACATCTGCACGCAGTTCAAAATAGCGTTCGGCAATTTCTTTTGCGTAAAGCTTTTCCACACGTTGCCACAAGAGACTATCGCCTGTATCAAGCAGATTGCTTTCATAATCATATAATCTGCTGCCGTTCCAGTAGGTGCCCCAACTTGTATCAAGGTCATAAAGGCTTGGATACCACACCTTGCCGTCATATGTTGCAAGCAACATATTTTTGCCGGTGTTGTCGGGCATCCAGCCGTAGTTCATCATAACGTAGTAATTAAGTGTTGCGTCAAGATTAAGATACTTATCAAAATTTGCTTTAAATTCCTGGTCACTGCTATTAAGCACAAAGTCAACCAATCGCTGAACCTTTTTAAGCGTTTCGTCGTTTTCGGGACCGACCTCGACCGCCCAATCGTTAAGATTGGTAGGTATGCTCTTGAACAAAACAGGATCGCTCCAGTTCTCACCGCCAACGACAATATGATTCGGATTATCCGTATCCATATTAAACATCCATGCGTCTTTGGGTATGTTCATAGTATAAAGACCGTGGAACTGACCGTTAATATATACTTCAATGGGGAAGCCGTCTATTGCGCCGTTGTTGGGAGCCGTGTTAAATAAGCCATACTTTGACTGCATTTCACCAACAAGCTTTGCAGTAACAACATTTCGTGAATGGGTTTTGTCTATCCAGTTGGCTTTAAGGCAATATTCGGTTTGCGGTCCCCAACCAACGTCTACCTTCATCTTATTTGAAAAGCTGCTGTTTTGATAAAAATTAATGGTATAGTTCTTTTTAAGATATCCCAGACTTGAGGTTCCCTGTAATTTTATTTTTGCAGAACCGGTAATTTTCTGGTCACGGTTCTGATACTCAAAAGCGATTTCTCTAATATCTTTTTTGGTTGTCATATCCGACATATTACCTGTGAAATAAAATTTTGGACAGTATGCCGTGTTAAGCTCGTTGCAAACTCTGCCGCCAATTAAACGGTTGCATTTGCCCGCAATATAATTGTGTCCAAGCACGGTATCATTGCCGCATTTTAAACAGGTTATTGTATCGGTGCAGCTTACCTGCGAATAACTGTGAACGCAAAGCTTTGCAATGGGAACAACCTTTTTTAAGTAGTTGTTGTACATTATCTGCGCAATCTCGCATCTTTGCGCTTCGCCCTGTGGCGCTATCGCACCATTTCTGCCGCTTATTAATTTCTTTTGTATTGCCCAGAGCACAGGCTGCCCAGCAAAAGGGCTTATTTTATTATAATCCGCATAGGTAGAAATTGTTTCGCTTTTGGTTTCGGCTTTTACGGTTACGTCCAACCGCTTGTGCTCGGCATATCGGTAAAGGAAGGTTACAAGCTGCTCACGTGTCACCGTGTCGCCAACGCCAAAATTACCATTGTCATATCCGTTTACAATTTTATTTTCTACGCCCCAATTTATTGCCGATTCGTAATATCCGCCACGACCAACGTCGGGAAATTGCGAATCGTTTTCATATTTAGTTAAATCTACGCCGTCCAGTCGAGCTAACATCACAAGAAAATCCTGCCGTTGTATGCTGTCGCACGTTCCGAATTTTCCGTTTCTGTAGCCGCTCATTATACCGGTGCCCGTAGCGTAAATTATAGCCGTGCTGTACCACTGACCTGAAAAGGTGTCAGGGAACAACGTGTCTGCTTTTTTAGTCAATTTAAAATCTATGGCAGCAAGTGCAATATCTTGAGGCTTTTGTTTTAATCTTATGGTATAGGTATGGTTGCTGATAAGTGGCCAGCCCTCGTTTTTTTCGTTATATTTTACTTCAACTGCATTTTCGTCTGTAACGACAATATAATGGCGGGTTAAATTATTAAAAGCTTTAGTGGTATCTATTGAATAAACGCCTGTTTGAACACAGGATTTTTTCCAGCCTCCCACTGTGCTGATGTTTTCTTCGTATCCGATAAAGCATTCACTATGAGTGTGTGGTTTATACTCTCTGGTTGCGTTGCAGTTGTTGCAGTTTGTATCACAAGAGTTTGTATATATATGCTCTGTGCAGACCGTGTTTGCATTAGCATCAACACTACCGGATAACATTGCGGAAAGTGATAAAGCCACTACCAAAAAAACAGATAATATTTTTTTCATTGTTTCTCTCCCGAGAATTTATATTTAAAGATTAATTGCTGTTAATTTTATTATATTATTTAAAAGTATTTTTGTCAATTGCATAGCTTGTTTTCAATATGGCAAAAGGGAGTCTGCCGTGTGGCAGACCCCCTTTTTGTTTTATAAAATTTAGAATATGTCGTTTATATAGATGTTGTACATAATCTGTGCAACCTGGCAACGCTGTGCTCCACCCTGTGGATCAACCTTAACGCCGCCCTGACCACTGATTACTCCGTTTGCAAGTGCCCAAACGATTGCATCTTTTGAGAATGAAGACACCTTGTTAAAATCGGTGTACTGTGCTGCAATTTGTGCGGCTTCGTCCTCTTCAACTGTTGTATCTACATTGATAAGCGCTGCATATCTGTAAAGGAATGTTACAAGCTGTTCACGGGTCATCTTATCGCCTACACCAAACTTACCATTGTCGTAACCGGTTGTAACACCTACGTCAATCGCCCAGTTAATTGCCGCTTTGTAATAGCCGTTAGAAGCTACATCAGAAAGTTCACAATCATAATCGTATTCTGTAAGATCTGCACCTGCATAACGAGCAAGCATTACGATAAAGTCTTGTCTCTGGATTGAATCAGATGTACCAAACTTGCCGCTTGAGTAACCTGTCATTATTCCGCTTTCACTTACGTATTCTACAGCATTGCTGTACCACTGGCCAAAATGAGCGTCACTGTATCTCTTGCTGATAACGTCAGATAATTCGGTTGTGCCGTTAGCAAAAGTAACCTCGCAGGCATAGTTTTTGCCAACTGTGGTATTTTTAAGTTTTGCTGTGGTTTCGCCGCCGATTTTTGTATAGGTAAACTGTTGTTTATAAGCTTTAAGTCTTGTATCGGCTGTTCCCAAAACTATTGCGTAATACTCGCCGTCTTCGGGAACTGTAATAACCGCTTCACCTTTTTTGTCAAAATAGGCTTCTTCACCAATTCCGGTTCCGGTAGGCATAAACAATACTACAGACTGTGCGTGTTGGTTTGCTACAAACTTTATGGTTTCACCCGCTTCAAGCGGAACTATAAAGAATAACACCGTATCTTCGCCCATCGTTATTCCGGTCCAGCCATCCTGTGCGTCATAGGTGGGTACTTCCACATCAGGTGGTACATCTCCAAAAGAGGTATCTTCGTCGGTAATCTCATCCAATTCTTCTGCTATTTCGTACCATTGGTACTTAACGTTAGCGTCTTCATTTACTTCTACGTAAGGTTCTTTTTCGGTAGGCTGATGGCTTATAGCATAGGTGTAAGATAAAACGTTTGATACTAATTCAGTTCCACCCTCAAGAGTTACCACGCAAATGTATTTTTTCCCTATAACAGGATTTTCAAGCTTGTTTGTGTACTGTCCTTCAACGACCTTATTGTTCGCCGTGCCACGATATGCACGAACGGTCAGTTCGCCGGTATTTGTATAGGTGTAAAAAGTATAGTCCCCCGCTTCTTCAACGGTCAATTCATACATTTTTTCTCCGGTCGAATCAATCCATATACCGTTTCCTGCAGTATAATCCCAAAGGCCTACGCCATCTCCATACTTACCAATAAGTTCTACCGTTATGGTTTCTCCTGCCTCAAGACTTGCGGTAAAGAAATCATATTCGTTTGAATATTCTTCGTAGAGCACACCACTCCATCCGCTTTGAGCATCGTATGAGCTTTCACCCCAATCATAAACTACATTTTCTGCATTTTGGTCGGTTATCTCTTCGGATAATTCCAGTTCATACCATAGGTATCTTCCGGTTACATCCCAGTCAAGCTCTACGTAGGGTTCGCCTGCTGTTGGCTGATGGGAAATGCTCACAATAGCTTCAAGTGTGTAAGAATATTCTGCATCGTCATTATAATCAGACAAAACTATATAATAGGTCTCGCCCTTAACTGCATTAAATTCAAGCGAGAAATTATAGTCTTCTTCCGCACCGTATACGTCGTCATTATAGGCAATTTCATCAAAATTTCTGTCATATACAAATGCATATGGGTCAACGTTGTGGTGGTCACCACCATTGTCAGAAAACAACTTATATTTGCTGGTTACCTGCGGAACAAATTTAACGTAGATATCTTTGTTTGCCTCTTCTATATATGCAGTTTTGGTTTCACCATCTTTAATTTCAGAAAACTCAAGTTCAAGCTTTGTGCCGCAAACATCACAGGTTTTGTCAAATGCATCGTTTATGTGTGTGCATACAAAACCACAGTTTTCACGCTGGCATACGCTGTTTACAAAATCGTGACCCAAAGCGTCTTCGGTTACCTCGCCTGTAATAAAATCTTCGCAAATATTGCAGTATTTACCGGCGGTATGGCCGTTGGTTGTGCAGGAAACTGCTGTTGCTTCTTTGTCGTGAAAATCACTTGAATAATGTATGGCAAGACTATTAAGCATTTCATTATCTTCATCTATAGTAATCTCGCCCCAGTCATCTTCGGTGCCATTGTAATGAATCGCTGTAAGCGAACTGCAACCTTCAAAAACCTTATAATCAATTGTTTTTACACCGTTGCCTATAATTACATTTTTAAGGCTATTACAAGCCCAAAAAGCATAATTTTCTATTGTTTCCACGCTGTCGGGTATTATGATGCTTTCAATATCCGAACTATTAAAACAACTGTGGGGAATTTCGGTTATACCACTGCCTAATGTTGCTGATTTTAAATTAGCGTTCTGAAAAATTTTATCCCCAATTGTTTCAACCGTATCGGGAATAACCACCGATTCAAGTGAGCTATTAAATGAAAAAGCATATGCACTAACACTGGTTACACTTTGGGGAATAGTATAACTTTCACCTTCTTTGTTCATTGGATACATATAAAGCGTTTTTTTATCTTTTGAAAAAAGAATACCGTCAACACTTATAAAATCAGCGTTATCTTCATGAACGTTTATTTCCTGTAGCGAATAGTTTTCCCAAAATATTGGAGTTTCGCCAATAGACATATTCGTAACACTGGCGGGAATGCTTACCGTTAAAAGATTTTCGGCATAACAAAAAGCCGTAGACGGAATTTTGGTAATGCCTTCTTCTACAACGACATTGATAATATTATCGTTATAGTCATACCAAGGGGGGGCGTACCAGTCAACCACAATTTCACCCTCGCCGCTTATGGTAAGGGTACCGTCAGCATCAATAACCCAGGTAACGCCCTCTCCTGCGGTGCCGCTTGCAATATCACCGTCGGCAGCAAAGGCTACCGGCATTGTTGATACAACAAGCATAACAGCAATAACTACTGCTAAAACTTTTGATAATGTTTTTTTCATAATAAAACCTCCATTTTTCTTTATGTAAACAGCTCTTCAAAAGCCTGTTCGTTTACGTCATTAATATATTGTTTAAATTCTTTAAAAATTCGTCTTCCTAAATTTTTATAATCCATAGAAAGAACCTTTGATATCTTTTTTTGCCTGATTTCTTCTGGCACGTTGTATATTTTCATAATAGTATCAAGCGCACCGGAAATACGCACGTCTAACGGCGAAGAGGTTTCGGTTGTCATAAGGGTTGCGTACTCTATGCCCGATACAAGTGCCTCTGCCTCGGTAAATTGCTCATCGGTCCAGTCGCTACAGTACTCGGCAAAAACCGTTTTTGCACGTATGGCGTCGTTTTTACGTATAATTTCAAGCGTCATAGGACTTGTGTATGACGCAATAAACAAGTCACGTGCTATTTCATCATCTTCGGCAGCGGATGCCATTGTCATAAGTTCAAGACAAACGGCTAATAACAAACTGATACCATCGTCCGCTTCTTTTTTTAACAATTTCCATTGAAAATCACACAGCATAACGGTAAGCTCAGCCAGTAAGTGCTCTTTTGACGGAAAGTAAAAGGTCATATGACCAAGACCTATACCAAGACTTGAACATATCGCCCTTATTGACGTGGCGGAATAACCGTTTTCAAGTATCATATGTGAGGCTGTCTGGATAATTTCAAGTTTGGTAGTATTAACCCTTTTTTGCAAGATATCACCCCTTTCTTTTGTTTTTCTATGACACGTACTATTATATGACACGTCATAGAAAATGTCAAGGAGTTTTTCAAAAAAATAAGACGGAGTTTTTTACTCCGTCTTATATGTTATAAGTTCATCTTTATCCTTGCGTTTCTTGTTTCGCAGTTTGTCATCTGATTTGGCATAGCCTATACAAATAACGAGGCGAACGTCACCGTCAAGATTACATTCTTTTTTTATCTTTTCGTTATCAAGCCAACCTAAAATACAACTGCCAAGCCCTTGTGCTGTCGCTTCGGCAGTAATATAAGCCGAAACGATACCTATATCTATAGAACGGTAATCGTTGTGTTTAAGCTTTGCGCCCAAAGCGGCTGTTTTAACGTATGGTTCTTCGGATATTACAAGTTGCACAGGCGCATCAGAAGCAAATCGGTTCATACCCATACCTTGTGTCGCCTTTGCCACAGCCTTTGCGCTCTCACCCGTACAAACGGTTATATGATAGGGTTGACCGTTACAAGCCGAAGGCGCAATGCAAGCCGAGCTGAGTATTGCTTCAAGCTTTTCGCTTTCTACAATTTTTGTGCTGTCAAAATTACGGCAGGATTGTCTCATCTTTGCAATTTCAGTAAAGTTCATATTAGTTTTCCTCTATAGCTTTTTCTACCGCACGGCGAACGTCCTCGGCTCCCGTTCCTTTAAGCGCACTAAAAGGAATAACGGTAATGCCGTCACCCAATTCGCCCAATTCCTCTTTTAAAGAGGCAAGTCGGTTGTTAAATTCGGTCTTGTTTAACTTATCGCACTTAGTAAGCACTACGGCATACGGTATTTGGAAATGTGCCAAAAACTCAAGCATAGAAAGGTCAAACTCGGTAGCGGGGTGCCGCATATCTATAAGTTGCAGACAAAGTTTTATGTTGCGGTCTGTGCGAAAATAGCCTTCCATAAGCTCTGCCCAACGCTCACGGTCACGGTCGGCAACCTTTGCATAGCCGTAACCGGGCAGGTCTACAAGACGAAATTCGTTAAGCTTATAAAAGTTAATGGTAACCGTCTTTCCCGGAGTTGAGCTTACACGTGCAATTGACTTGCGGTTAAGTATTTTGTTTATAAGCGATGACTTGCCAACATTTGAGCGACCCGAAAAGCAAATTTCGGGCAAAGTGGATTCATAAAGCTGTTCCAGTGTGCCAAAAGCGGCTTCAAAATCTACCTTATTCCAGTTCAAACGGTCACCCCTTTCTTAATTTCTTATAGATGTTGTTTTTGTATGATTGTTAGTTGGGATATATGCTTCATTTTTTGTGGTTTCATCATCAAGCGGCAAAAGAGCACGGTCAATAATATCTGTTACATATTGTACAGGTATAAATTCAATGTTTTCACGCACCTTTTGGTCAACCTCTTGAATGTCGGGAATGTTGTCATATGGAATAAACACACGTTTTACTCCGCCACGGTAAGCCGCCATCGCCTTTTCCTTAAGTCCGCCAATAGCCAGCACTCTGCCACGGATTGATACCTCACCCGTCATTGCAATATCACGGCGTACGGGGCGATTGGTAAGAGCAGAAATAAGAGCTGTAGTAATGGTAACGCCCGCACTCGGACCGTCTTTTGGCACGGCAGATTCAGTTGCGTGAATATGAATGTCTTTTGTTTTATAAAATTCGGTATCAATACCGTATTTCTGGGCATTTGCACGAACAAAGGTAATTGCCGCCTCGGCTGATTCCTTCATAACGTCGCCAAGATTACCTGTAAGTACTGTTTTACCGGTACCCGCAAGCACGGCAACCTCCATTTGCATAATTTCGCCGCCGACCTGCGTCCAAGCAAGACCGTTGATTATTCCGACTTCGTCATTTGGCAGTATAACTTCGGGACGGTATTTTTTGTGACCTATCATTGTTTCGAGGTCTGTAGCTTTAATATTTACCTTTGTGTCGCTGCCTTCGGCAATGCGCTTTGCTGCCTTGCCGCACAGGGAGCCTATTGCACGCTGGAGTTTACGTACACCTGCTTCACGGGTATAAAAATCAATAATGCTATAAATTGCGCTATCAGCAAAACGACAGTTTTTGGCGGTAAGTCCGTGTGACTGAATCTCACGTGGAACAATATGACGCTTTGCAATGTTGAATTTTTCCTCTCTTGTGTAGCCGTCAAGCGATACCACTTCCATACGGTCAAGCAAGGGTGCCGGTATTGTTTGAAGTGAGTTGGCAGTTGTAATAAACACCGCACGGCTTAAATCATATGGCATTTCAAGGAAATTGTCGGTAAAGTTGCAGTTTTGTTCGGGGTCAAGCACCTCAAGCAGTGCACTTGCAGGGTCGCCCTTATAATCCGAACCTAATTTATCAATCTCGTCAAGCAAAATAAGCGGATTAGACACCCCTGCATTTTTAATTGCAGTAAGTATTTTACCGGTCATTGCGCCTATGTAGGTTTTACGGTGACCACGAATCTCGGCTTCGTCGTGCATACCGCCTAACGATATACGCTGATATTTTCTGCCCATACACTCGGCAATTGTTTTACCGATAGAGGTTTTGCCCACACCGGGAGGACCATAAAGGCAAAGTATAGTACCCTTTGATTCGGGGGACAAAGCATATACCGATAAGGCCTCTAAAATGCGTTCTTTTACCTTTTTCATTCCGTAAAAATCACGGTCGAGTATCTTTTGCGCTTTTTTAATATCAACAACCGTATCGTCGCATTTATCCCAAGGAAGCGCTAAACAGGTTTCGATAAAGCTGCGTGAAACGGTGCCTTCGTGAGCACCTTGCGGCATTTTAGAAAGCTTGTTTATCTCGGTATGAATTTTTTCCTTAACGTCATCGCTTGCAAGCAAAAGCTCTGTTTTTTGATGATATTCTTCAATCTCATTTGCCGCATCATCGCCGTACAGCTCTTCGCTGATTATCTTCATTTGTTCTTTAAGATAATAGTCACGCTGTCCTTCGTCTATGCGAACCCGTGTTTTTTGACTGATGCGATTGTCTATTTCGGTAATTTCACGTTCTTTTGACAAAAGCTCTATCAAAACTTTTGCACGTGTAATTATGTTAAGCTGTTCAAGCACGTATTGTCTGTCATCAAACGGCGCAGGAACATTAAAGGCAATATAGTCACATAGCGAGCCAAGGTCGTTGTTTGATGCAACGTTAAGAACAATATCCTCGGGCAGATTTTGAGCCACCAAGGCATAACGCTCAAACTCACTGCGTATACGACGTATAAGACTTTCGACATAAACCTCTCGGTTACGTGTTGGTTTGTCTTCGCATTTTTCTATTGTGGCAACGTAGTGTGAACCGTTATCAGCAAAATTAAGATGTCTTGCACGATAAAGACCTTTTACAAGCACTTTTGCTCCGCCATCAGGCATTTTTAACACCTGACGCACACGACAAAGACAACCCATATCGTAAAGATGGGTTGCATTTGGGTCTTCAACTGCAATATCTTTTTGTGTTACAAGGTAAATCGGTACGTTTTTATCCATAGCATAGCTTAATGCCCGAACCGATTTTTTTCTGCCGACGTCAAGGGTCAGCAGCATATCCGGAAAAGCGACAAGTCCACGCAATGCAAGTGCAGGAAAGGTGCCGCTTATTTGTTTTTCATCTAATAGCATAGGGTCTCCTGAAATTTGTTTATTTAAAAATTACCGTAGCGCTAAGAGCACTGTCTTCAAACACGAAAAGCACGGTGTTTTCATCAAACTTGTATTCTAATACGGTCATGTTCATATTGGCAGAGCCGGGCAAGAAAAAGAGCTCACTCTTGTCGGCATCTCTTTCGGTAGTGTCGTATCCTAATTTGCTCATAGCATCACGCACCTGTGTTGAAATAGTGCCCTGCTCAAAGCCGTAGGACGTGCCGTTATTTATAATATGGGTAATGCCGTCTGATTTTTTGTCGGTTACGTAGCAACACAAAACATTACCGTCGCTCATAACAGTATAATCTCCGGTCTCAAAATCCATATAAAATGCTTCGTGCTCGTGGTCATGGTCGTGTTCTTCGCCCGAATCCTCTACTGCGTTATATGCCGCACTAAGAGCTTCTTTTGTGGTGCTGACATCGTCGCCTAATTTATATTCAACCTCTTTTATCTGTCCTGCCTTTGCATATCGCTCGATTTCTCCGCCACCGTTTGTTTTGGTGCCATTTTCACTGCAAGCGGTAAGTGATAGAACAAAAATTGCACAAATTATCAAGCTTAAAAACTTTTTCATATAAAACATCCTTTACTTTTTATTTGCACGATTAAGCAGCTCGTTACGCTGATCCCAAAGGTCTTGGCTTAAATCAACATAGTAGGTATGCGGTTTTTCAAAACGTTTTACCTCATCCCACAAATTGTTGACAAGCTCTTCACGCAAAGCGGCAATTTCTGAAACCGAGGGAGATGTGTAAACCTGTTCGCCCTTTTCAAAAATCTTAACCTGTAGCTTGCGTGCTTTAAAATTGGTAATGGTCTTACGTTTCCAGGTATATGTGGGATCAAAAATTTCATAAGGCTTGCTGTCGTCAATCTTTTCATAATTAAGTGTTATAACGTCGGCAATGGCCTTGTTTGTTTCCTTGTCGTAAAGACGCCAAGGAATTTTAACACCCGGAACGGTAATTTTTGCGATGTTTTCACTAATTTTAATCTTTGGTGTAATAACGCCGTCCTGCTCGGTGGCAACAAGCTTGTATACGCCGCCGAAAACAGCTTCGCTTGAAGCAGTGATTAGTCGTTCGCCAACGCCGTAACTGTCGATGCAAGCGCCTTGTATATCCATATCACGTATGAGATGCTCATCAAGTGAGTTGGAAACACAGATTTTAGCATCGGGGTAACCTGCATCATCGAGCATTTTACGTGCTTTTTTAGAAAGATAGGCGATATCGCCGCTATCAATTCTAATACCAAGCGGTCTGCAACCCTTCGGCTTTAGTACCTCGTCAAACACCTTTATTGCATTGGGAATACCCGATTTAAGCACGTTAAAGGTATCTACTAACAGCATACAACTGTCGGGATACATCTCGGCATAGGTTTTAAAGGCGGTATATTCGTCGGGAAACAGCTGTACCCAACTGTGAGCCATAGTGCCTGTTGCCTTTGTACCAAAATCTTTAGCAGTTTTAATATCGGATGTGCCGCTGCAACCGCCGATAATTGCGGCACGTGCGCCGTAGTAAGCCGCATCTGCGCCCTGTGCACGACGTGCGCCGAATTCCATTACGGGACGTCCCTTTGCCGCACGTACAATACGGTTTGCTTTTGTAGCAATAAGCGACTGATGGTTAATGGTAAGCAGTACCATTGTTTCAATAAGCATTGCCTGTATTGCAGGACCACGTACAGTAACAATAGGTTCGTTTGGGAATATTGGTGTGCCCTCGGGTACTGCCCAAACGTCACACTCAAACTTAAAGTTACGAAGATATTCTATAAATTCATCACAGAAAAGGTTTAGCGATTTTAAATACTCGATGTCGCTATCGTCAAAATGCAGATTATTAAGATAATCTATAAGCTGTTCAATGCCTGCCATAATAGCGTAACCGCCAGCGTCAGGCACACGACGGAAGAACATATCAAAATACGTTATTGTATCACGCATATCGCTTTGCATAATTCCATTTGCCATGGTCATTTCATAAAGGTCCATGAGCATCGTAAGGTTACGGTTGTCGGTTTTCATTGCAGGTCATCCTTTCTTTTTACATCTTTTCGGGGGCAGATATTTTCATCATATCAAGCACGTTTTTAATAACAATACCTGTAGCATAGCACAGGTTAAGACGAGCGTGTGTTAGTACTTCATCATCACCCTTAACTCTACAAGCAGCATAGAATTTATGGAATTTTGTAGCAAGCTCGTTTACATAGTGGGTAAGACGGGCAGGGTCATATGCCTTTGCCGACTGAATAATTTCGTCGGTAAGAGCGGCAATATGAATAATAAGTTCACGCTCTTCGGGGGCAGTAAGCTTGCACAGTTCTTCTGCTGTACAGTCACGACGTGTTACGCCATCTTCTGCCAAATTGCGCAAAATGCTGCAGATACGAGCATATGCGTACTGAACGTAGTAAACAGGGTTGCTGTTAGTCTCGCTTACTGCTAAATCTAAATCAAAGTCAAAGTGTGAATTTGGCTCACGCAAATTAAAGAAAAATCTTGCGGCATCAATCGGCACTTCGTCAAGAAGTGTTACAAGGGTGATTGCCTTGCCCGAACGCTTTGAAGCCTTTATAACCTCGCCATCTCTTACCAAACGTACCATCTGCATAAGCACAACGTCAAGACGGTCGGCATCAACACCAAGTGCGGTAAGCGCCGCTTTAAGTCTTGGCACATAACCGTGATGGTCAGCACCTAAAATATCAATAGCCTTGTCAAATTTACGAACCTCTAATTTGTTGTAGTGATAAGCAATATCAGGCACAACGTAGGTTGGTACACCGTTTGCTCTTACCAACACAAAGTCTTTGTCGCAACCAAAGTCGGTAGCCTTAAACCAAAGGGCACCCTCTTGGCAGTAGGTGTGACCGCTTTCTTTAAGCAATTCAACTATACGAGTGGCTTCACCATTGTTGTGAAGCGTGCTTTCACGGAACCAGGTATCATACTTAATACGGTATTTACCGAGATCATCTTTAAGACCCTGAATGTTTTTTGGCAGAGCAAATTCTACCAAAGCCTTGCGACGAGTTGCCTCGTCAGTTTGCATATATTTGTCACCGTTAATTTCGGCAAAAGCCTTTGCGTGAGCAATAATATCCTCGCCATGATATGAGTCCTCGGGCATTTCAACATCGTCAGCATATAGCTGTTGATATCTTAAATCAAGCGAAAGTCCGAATTTGTTTATTTGGTTACCTGCATCGTTTATATAAAATTCACGTTCGGTATAATATCCTGCCGCACTCATTACAGCCGCAAGACAGTCACCCAAGGCACCTCCACGGGCATTTCCTATGTGCATAGGGCCTGTGGGGTTGGCTGATACAAATTCTACAAGCACTTTTTTACCTGCGCCGTAGTTGCTTTTACCGTAATCGTCACCCTTTGTTATAACGTCGGTAATTATGTTTGCATAGTACTTGTCCGACAAAAAGAAATTGATAAAGCCGGGGCCAGCAATTTCATATTTTTCTATAAAAGTACCTTCGAACTCTGCGTTTGCCATAAGCTTTTCGGCAATAGCACGGGGAGCTGACTTAAAACCACGTGCCCACACAAGAGCAGCGTTTACAGCATAGTCACCGTTTTTGCGATCTGACGGAACCTCTACCTTAAAGGGTGCTAATTCACATTCGGGAAGCTCGCCGCTTTTTATTGCTTTTTCTGCCGCAGAAAGCAGAATTTTTTCTATCTGTTTTTTTGATTCGCTAACTAAAACTGACATTTATCTTTCCTCCACAAAAATCTCTACCTCGTTATCACTTAAAGGTGCAAGATTCATATCTATTGAATAAACCATTTTTACCGTGCCGCCGCATTGGGTCATATTGCTTTTTACCTGCTTGCCGTAAATACCAAGCGTTAAGCTACCCTGCGGTATCGCATAAATACAGTTGTTACGCTCACCCTCGGTTATTATAAGTCGGGAATTCAAATCGCCCCGTCTTTCTAAAATCACTGTTCCGCTTTTTTGTATTGTAAGCTGGGTTTTTGTTTTGCTTCCCGATTCGGTTGGGTCCTCACAATAGCTTATTATGTAATCACCCTCAAACTCACGAAGCGTTCCCTCGGTAGCAAGCTCTATAACAGCCTTTTCGCCATCTATACCCTGCGTGCCTTTTACCTTTACTAAAACCTTTTTCATATCTTTTCTATGTCTACCTGTTCAATCTGAAAATCCTTGTTATAGCTTCCAAGCAAAATATTTACCGTGTTTTTAAAAGCCTCGGTTTTATCGCTTGCATAAAATTTATATTCTGCCGAATCTGTTCCGTCATTAAGGCTGTCTGTTTGCTCCAGCATTTTTTCTATTGCCTTTGCGGTAGCCTCTCCCATATTTATAAGGGTAACCGAATCTCCCAATACTTTTCGTATAACGCTTGACAAAACAGGAAAATGTGTGCATCCAAGAATAAGGGTGTCAATTCCTGCTTCTATCATAGGTTTAAGATAGCGTTTTAGCGTTTCGATTGCTATTTTATCGTCCTCTGCAGTCCAACCCTCTTCTACAATGGGGACAAGCAAGGTGCCCGACGCCTCTATTACCGTAGCCGTTGGCAAAAGTTCAAGAATTTGCTTTTTATGTGCGCCGCTATTAATTGTAGCGCTTGTTGCAAGTATACCAATTTTACCGCTTTTTGTAGCCTGTACTGCTGCACGCACCGAATGGGATACCACCTCTACAAAAGGAACGAGTAGACTTTCGGCTGTGTCGGCCGCTACAGATGAAACGGTGCCGCAAGCAGCAACAATCATTTTAACATCGTGGCTTAATAAAAAGCGTTCGTCCTGAAGAGCGTATTTGCGTATGGTTTCACGACCCTTTGTACCGTAAGGCACACGCCCTGTATCGCCAAAATAAACTATATTTTCATTTGGCAACAATTTCATAATTTCTCTTGCAACGGTAAGTCCGCCAAGCCCTGAGTCAAAAACACCAATCGCACGATTATCTGACATAAAACCCGACTCCTTTCTACAAACGATATGTATTCATATTATATTAACATATAATATGCTTTTTATCAAGTGCAAAACACTAAAAAAAGAGCGAGGAACTTTGTCCTCGCTCAAACAATTTTAGTTTACGCAGTAAGATAATAACGCACAAGCGATTGCAACAACGTATCACGGTCGATACGACGGATAAGATTACGTGCATTATTATGAGTAGTAATATAAGTAGGATCTTCCGATAAAATGTAACCTACTATCTGGTTTATTGGATTATAACCTTTTTCTTTTAATGAATCGTAAACTATTGTTAAAATGTTTCTGATTTCCTGCTCGGTCTGGTCACCGATTGAAAAGGTCATTGTTCTATCATTCATTATAACGCACCTCACTATAAGTTTATTATTATCTTTATTCTATACTGCATTACACAAAATTTCAAGAAAAATTTTGATAAGATTATATTAATTTTGTATTAATAGCCCTTATTTACGCAGCTCGGCACCCAATTTTTCAAGTTTTGCAATAATTTTACTGCTTGCTTCTTCTATTTGAGCATCGGTAAGGGTGCCTTCGCTCGAACGGAGCCATACGCTGTATGCCACACTCTTTTTGCCTTCGGGTATTTGTGAACCCTGATATACGTCAAAAAGTTCTACCTTTTCAAGCAGTCTGCCACCACCTGATACAATTGCTTTTTCCAAATCGCCAACAGGGATATCGGCATCACAAAGCATTGCAAAGTCACGCTCTACTGCAGGGAATTTTGGAAGCGGTTTATAGGTTGTCTTGCGCTTATTAACACCGTAAAGCACGTCAAGTTTAATTTCGGCAACGTAGACACGTGTGTCAATATCGTATTTTTTAGCAACAGCGGGGTGAACCTCGCCTAAAACTGCCGCAGACACATTGTTTGCAAGCACCTCTGCCTGACGACCGGGATGCAGATAGCTTTCGTTTGAACGCTTATACTGTGTATGAGCGCCAAAAAGTGTCATAATTTCTTCTACAATACCTTTAAGTGTAAAGAAATCTTCATCCTTGCCGTAAAGACCTATACAAAGGGTTGGAAGCTCATACGGTTGCTCACAAACAGGCAAAGATTTTGGAATAAAGCGTTTGCTTTCTTCAAAGAATCTGCCTTCGGTAATTTTGCGGCTGATGTTTGTTGACATAACTGTAAGCATACTTGTTACAAGCTGTGTACGCATAGTAGAATATTCATCACCCAAAGGATTGATAAGTTTAACTGCGTTGCGGCGAGCATCGTCCTCAGGGAGATTAAGTGTATCAAGCGCACCCGAAGCAATAAACGAATAGGTAGCAATCTCATAGCAACCCATGCCGCAAAGAAGCGATTTCATCTTGTCAGATTTGATGCGAGCAGGCAGCTTTTTACCACGCATTACATCACCACGCATTGGTGTGCCAACGATGTGGTCATAGCCGTAAATACGCATAACCTCTTCGGCCAAATCCGCTCTGCCCTCTATATCATCACGGATGGAAGGCACTCTAACGGTTAAAACCCCGTTCTTTGCGGTGGTTGGCAAGCAAAGACTGTTAAGGATTTCAACCATTTTCTCTTCGGGAATCTGAACGCCCAAAAGCTCAGTAATGCTGTCAGATTTAACGGTTAAAATTTTGTCTTCGGGTAAACCTTGGTTACAATCAAGTACGCCTTCAATAATATCGCCGGCATCAAGGTCACAAATAAGCTGTAAAGCTCGGTCCATAGCAAAGCCTACGTTTACAATGTCAACGCCCTTTTCAAAACGGCCGCTGGCTTCGGTACGAATACCCAAAGCACGACCTGTTTTTCTTACGCTGTCACGACGGAATTTTGCACTTTCAAGGAACAAATCTTTTGTGTCATCCTCAATTTCGCTTTCACGTCCGCCCATAATACCTGCCAGACAGGATGGCTTTTCACCGTCGGCAATAACAAGCATATCGGTGGTAAGAGCGTAATCCTTGCCGTCAAGTGTAGTAATAGACTCACCCTCACGAGCGTTGCGAACAATAATCTTTTTATCAGCCAAATCGTTATAGTTAAATGCGTGCATTGGCTGACCTGTTTCAAGCATAACAAAGTTGGTAATATCAACTATATTATTTATAGGTCTCATACCCGATGCAGTAATTGCCTTTTGCATCCAAGCAGGTGACGGTTTTATGCGAAGGTTTTTAACCACTCTGCCTACGTAACGTGGGCAAAGGTCATAGTTTTTAACCTCTACATCAATGTAATCTTTAATATCCTCACCTACGGTTTTGTAGGTTGGTACAGGTGGATGATATGCTGAACCAAGAACTACAGAAGCCTCTTTTGCAACACCCATAAAGCAGTTGCAGTCGGGACGGTTTGCGGTGATTTTAAGATCAATAATATAATCATCAAGACCTAAAACCTCACGCATATCGGTACCGGGTGCCCACTCGTCACGAAGAATAAGAATACCGTGAACACTTGCACCCTCATAATCTTCTTCGGTAAGGCAGAGTTCTTCGCCCGAGCAGAGCATACCGTTTGATTCTACGCCACGGAGCTTGCCCGCTTTTATATGCATACCGTTTGGCAAATCGCTGTCATGGAGTGCGGCGGGAACAAGGTCGCCCTCTTTAATATTCTGTGCACCTGTAACAATTTGCACTAATTCATCCTTGCCAATATCCATCTGGCAAATTTGTAAATGGTCACTGTCCTCGTGTGGCTCAAGCTTTACAATACGTGCGGCAACAACGTTTTTAATGTTTTCGCCCTCACATTCAATGCTTTCTACCTCAAAGCCTGCCATAACCATACGGTCACACAGTTCCTCTACGGGAACGTTTATATCCACATAATATTTTAATGCTTTAAGTGATATTTTCATAATCTTACGTCCCCTTTCTTAGAACTGGTCAAGGAATCGCTTGTCGTTTTCAAACAACAAACGGATGTCACTAATCTTATAACGTGTGGTGGTAAGTCGGTCAAGGCCGATACCAAAAGCAAAGCCGCTGTACTCTTCGGGGTCAATGCCGCAAGAACGAAGCACGTTTGGATGCACCATACCGGCACCTAAAATTTCTATCCAGCCGGCACCCTTGCACACACGGCAACCCTTGCCGCCGCATTCTGAACAAGAAACATCAACCTCAACCGAAGGCTCAGTAAACGGGAAGAAGGACGGACGGAATTTTACCTTGGTTTCGGGTCCGTAAATCTCGTGGGCAAACTGCTCGAGCACACCCTTAAGGTCACACATTGTAACGCCCTTATCAACAACAAGGCCTTCTATCTGGTGGAACACAGGTGAATGTGTTGCGTCAACCTCGTCGGCACGGAACACACGACCCGGGCAAATTACACGGATAGGTGGCTTGCGATTTTCCATCGTACGAATCTGAGCCGCAGAGGTCTGTGTACGAAGCAGTATGTTTTCTGCAAGATAAAAGGTATCCTGCATATCACGTGCAGGGTGATCTGCCGGCACGTTAAGGCATTCAAAGTTGTAGTGGTCGGTCTCTACCTCGGGGCCATCTACCACGTCAAAGCCCATAGACTGAAAAATGTCAATCATATCGTTAAGCACGGTGTTAAGCGGATGCAATTTGCCTGTTTTATCGGCCTTTGCAGGCATTGTAATGTCGACGGTTTCTTCCTTTAGCTTTAACTCTTCGGCCGCAGCCTGCATCTGTTGAACCTTCGCTGAAAGCGCCGCATCAACCTCTGCCTTTGCAGTGTTTACAAGCTGACCCATAATTGGACGCTCTTCGGGAGAAAGTCCGCCCATCATTTTTAAAATGGCGGTAAGCTCACCCTTTTTGCCAAGATATTTTACCCTGACATTTTCACAGTCGGCGCTGTTCTGAGCAGCATTTATTGCCTCAAGCGCCGCAGTCTTGATTTGTTCAAGCTGTTGTTTCATAATATATCTCCTTTTAAATGAATATCCCTCCGTCAGTCTACGACTGACACCTCCCTTTAAGCAAGGGAGGCTTATAAGGAATTTTAATATAAATAAAAAGACTCCGTCCATAAAACAGGACGAAGTCTGAAAATACACACTCCGCGGTACCACCCGCATTTTCGCTCAAAGAGCAAACACTCTCCGTGGTCTGTAACGGAACCACACACCCGTTGTCGCCTACTGTTATTTCAGCAACACTGCTCAAAAGGGAACTTCACATTGCAGTAAAATAGGCGGCTTACAGCCTGAGACCACCCTCTCTTAAAGTCACAAACAACGCTACTTTTCTTTATCATCGCATTTATCAACAAAAAGATTATAACACACTTTTTTAAAAAATCAAGTATTTATTTTCACGGTTGTGTGTTTGCCGTTCCATACAATTTCTATTGTAATATCCTCGGCACCTGTTACCGTTACAACAGGTGTTTCGTCTACAGAATTGCGCTTTTCACAAATAATGTCAATAAGTTTATCGTCCAAAGGATAATTTTTAACACCGTGTTTTTCAAGTCTGTTTACATACCACACTATTTTTTTGTTCTGTGCGTCGGGTCGGATGCCAAAAACATATTCAAACATTATATTTATAGGCGCAAGACCTGTCCAACCAACAAATTCGCCTTGCGAATGACTGCCGCGCTCAATATACTCAGGTGCATAATTTTCGTAAATTGTGCCGTCTTTTACAAATACCTTTACAACATTTTCAAGGTAGTTACAAGCAATATCATAGGCTAAATCGTTGTAACCGTATTTATCAAGCGCTTTAAGCACCATATAGTTTGTTGGCGCCCATACCGAACCTCTCCAATAGTCCCCTCTCTCTTGATACTCGGGGTGGTCGGCCGACAGCGTCGGTATTCTGAAAGGACGTTTAAACTCGTTTTCGTTATCAAGATGAGCAACAAATCGTTTTGCGCGGTCATCTGACACAAGACCGGCCATCATTGTCCAGTACGCGCCAATGGTTTTAGTATCGGTAAGAGTACCGTCTCGTCTCATATCATAATAAAATGCTGTTTTTTCATCCCACATTTGATTGTTTATGATTTTTTCAAGAAGCTTGCGCTCTTCTTCAAGCCATTTTACTTCTTCACTGCGGCCTATAATATCGGCAATTTTTATAAGTATTTCGCAGCTTAAATACTGTTGTGCGCAGGCGTCAAGCCATGTCATAAATCCGTGTGAAAGTAACGGACTATACTGCCTATCTACTCTGGGTTGATTGTCCATACCGCAGGCAAGCCCTGTAGTCCAATAACCACCGCTTTGCCAAGTGCGGTTAAGCTGTAACCACTTGTGATACGCCATAAGCGGTGCAAAAACCTTGCGCAGTCTATTGGTGTCACCCGTTATGCAATAATATTCCCACTCGGCCCAAGGCAAAATATTTGGGCCTGTTGAAGCGGGGTCATCCTTGGCATATCGCTGACCAAAATGCTTTTGGAATAACTGACGGCCTATATAGCCGTCTTTATGCTGATGAGAATAAAAATTATCAAGTGTTTTTTGAAAATTGAATATATGCCCTGCGTATTTTCCAAACATTACTATAAACGACGAATCCCACATAAATGAAAAAGTAAAAAACGCGCAGTCTATATAGTCCGAAACAAAGCGTGATTTTTCGTTTGCGTTACGCAGATTACCAAATGCAATTTCCCACGTGCGATTATAGCAGTTTATGGTATCATCGTGACCTTCCCATATAGGTTGCGGTAATTTGTTCTTGATATCATCGTATTTTGGTAAAACACCTGCCTTGGCATTTTGTGTCAAAAAAACGTTTTCATCCACGTAGCGTTGTTCAAAAACATACGGTTCGCAGTCTATTGGAAAGACAAACATTTCATCTGGATTAAACGACATAAAAAGTCCTCCTTGCGTGGTTTGGTTAACAAATTTTATTTAAACATAATTTCGTTAATGATGCTTTGTAAATATTCTTGTCTGCCGCTTGCAGGAAGTGTCGGCGCACCCATATTTTCGGCATAAGCCGCAAGCTCCTCTAACGAGGTATTGCCGTCAATAATTTTTTTGCCAATACCACCGTGAAAAGACGAATATCTTTCGGTTATAAAGTTATCTACTCTGCCGTCTTCAATAATCTCGGCCGCCTTAATAAGACCTAGCGCAAAGGTATCCATACCTAAAATATAAGCGTAGAACATATCTTCTACAGTGTAGCTTGGACGACGTGTTTTTGAGTCGAAGTTAAAGCCGCCTGTAAGGCCACCCGCCTTTAGCACCTCGTACATACACATCGTTGCCTCGTAAACGTTTGCAGGAAATTCGTCAGTATCCCAACCTAGCAGTAGATCGCCCTGATTCGCATCAATAGAGCCAAGCATACCATTCATTGCCGAAACACGAAGCTCGTGCTGAAACGTGTGACCTGCAAGGGTAGCGTGATTTGCCTCTATATTCATTTTAAAGTCTTTGTCAAGACCGTACTGACGCAAAAATCCAATTGCCGTAGCGGCGTCAAAATCGTATTGGTGCTTCATTGGTTCCTTTGGCTTTGGCTCTATATAAAAATCGCCCATAAAAACTATTGATCGGCCATATTCTACCGCCATTTGCATAAGGCGAGCAATATTTTCTTGCTCAAACTTTACGTCGGTGTTAAGCAGTGTTTCATAGCCCTCTCTACCGCCCCAGAACACGTAACCTTTACCGCCCAACTTTACTGTAAGATCTAGCGCTTTTTTAACCTGAGCCGCCGCAAAACAATAAACGTCGGCCGAGTTTGTACTGCCTGCTCCATTCATAAAGCGTGGATTTGAAAACATATTTGCCGTTCCCCACAAGCATTTTATACCCGTAGCATTCATTTTATCAAGTATATAATCGGTAATTTCATCAAGACGACGATTCGTTTCTTTTATATCATCGGCTTCGGGAACCAAGTCGACATCGTGAAAACAAAAATACTCTACGCCAAGCTTTTGCATAAATTCAAAGCCTGCGTCAACCTTTGCTTTTGCATGAGCCATTGTGTCCTTTTCATTATCAAAAGATTTATCGGCAGTATCACGGCCAAACATATCGGTGCCTGCCGCGCAAAGATTGTGCCACCAAGCCATTGCAAAGGGTAGGTGCTTACGCATTGGTTTGCCAAGTATTACGTGATTAGCGTCATAGTATTTAAACGCTAAGGGATTTGTACTGTTTTTTCCTTCGTACTCAATTTTAGGAATATTTTTAAAAATTTCACCCATGTTTTTGTCCTCACTTGATTTTTTTGAACAGTTCTTTAACTGACGGATATATTTCTTTAAATTTTAAATACTGCTTTTCATAACGGTCGGCAATTTCTTTTTTGGGACTTATTGTTGCCTTTATTTTTACAAGTTTTTCCGAGCACTCCACTACCGAACTATAGTTCCCGTCACCAACCATCGCAAGCATTGCCGCTCCGTAGCCCGGACCTTGCTCGGTTTCAGGTATATCTATCTTAATGTTTAACACGTTGCAAATAATCTTTTGCCATAACTCGGATTTTGCTCCACCACCACAAAGTGTGCTCCGATCTATTTTTATGCCAGAAGCTTTTGCAATTTCTAAATTATCTCTTATAGCAAAGGCAACGCCCTCAAGCACAGCTTGAATCATATCGGCTCTAGTGGTGTCCATTCGCATACCAATAAAGGTACCTCGCGCATCGGTATCGTTTATAGGACTGCGTTCACCCATAAGATACGGCAAAAAGAAAACATCATTTTTTCCGAGCATATCATCACTTACACTTGATTGCTCGTCGGTATAATCATCCGTTTTTAAAACACTTTCACAAAACCATTTATTGCACGACGCCGCCGATAAAATGCACCCCATTAAGTGATAAGTACCGCTTGCGTGACAAAAAGAATGCAATGCGTTATATTTATCTACCGAGAAATTATCGTTTGCGATAAAAATTGTCCCCGATGTACCAAGCGATATATTGCACGCGCCGGTGGCGATGGTTTTTGTACCTATTGCCGCAGCAGCGTTGTCTCCGGCGCCTGCTACAACAATTGTATTAGGGTTTAATCCTAACAACCCTGCCACTGCAGGTAATAGTGTACCTACAGGCTCATAGCTTTCAAAAAGCTTAGGCATTTGTGCGATGTTCACACCGCAAATTTTTAGCATTTCCTTTGACCAACATTTATTTTTTACGTCAAGCAACAACATACCCGACGCGTCGGAATAATCGCAACAATGAACACCCGTTAACCTATAATTTATATAATCCTTGGATAACATTATTTTATTAATTTTTATAAAATTTTGCGGCTCGTTTTCTTTCATCCACAAAATTTTGGGCGAGGTAAAACCCGCAAAAGCGATATTTGCCGTAAAAGACGATAGTGTTTCCTTGCCAACGACAGTATTAAGATAGTCGGTTTGCTTATCGGTACGACCATCATTCCACAAAACAGCAGGGCGGATAACTGCGTTTTCTTGGTCTAACGTCACTAGCCCATGCATTTGTCCGCCAACACCGATTGCGCATATATCATTAGGATTTACTTCTATTGTTAGCTCTTTTATGCCGCGCACAAAAGCGTTCCACCAATCCTCAGGGTTTTGCTCACTCCAACCGGGATTTGGGTAGTTTGTAGCATAACCTTGCGATACGGTCTTAATTATTTTGCCGTCAACATTTACAAGTAATAGCTTTAAAGCAGATGTGCCTAGGTCTGTGCCAATATAATATTTCAAGCAATCACTCCCTTTGTTATAAGTATATCGCATTGTATTTGACTTTTCTTGCAATTTTATGTATAATTTATAGACATAATTTGACTTTTAGAGGTGTTGTATGTTTTATGAATACAATCATTTAGGATCACCCGACTATTTAAAAATTGAAAAAAACAATAACTTTAGCTTTCCGGCACACCTTCATCAATGCTTTGAAATAATAATTATTCTTTCGGGTGAAATGGAAATAACCATAGACGGCAAAAAACACACCCTTAAAAAAGGTGAGGCATCGTTAATATTTCCTAATCAAATTCACGAATTAAAATCACAAAAAAGCGAACACGTCTTGTGCATTTTCTCTCCCCGATTAGTGCAAGCGTACGCAACAAAAATAACCGATAAAATTCCTACAAACAACAAATTTTGTCCCGACGAGTTTTTAATTGGAGAAATTAAAAAGCTTGATGCTGCTTCACCGACTCTAAAAAAAGGCATTTTGTATTCTTTGTGCGGAAGGTTTGATGAATGTACCGAATACACCACAAAAAAGACCGACCAAAAAAATTTAATTCATAAAATATTTTCCTTTGTTGAAAACAACTTTAGCGGCGACTGCTCACTTGTAAAGCTTTCGCAAATCACTACCTATGACTACTCGTACCTTTCACGCTATTTTAAGAAAAACATTGGTATTTCGTTTAATTCCTATGTTATACATTACAGACTAAGCCACGCGTGTTATTTGCTTGAAAACACAACGCAATCTATTGCAGAGTGCGCCTTTGAAAGCGGCTTTAGTTCTCTGCGCAGTTTTAATCGCGCTTTTAAAGAAAATATTAAAATATCACCAAAGCAGTACAGAAAAAATATTTCTTTATAAAAGACAAAAAAGCAAGGCAAACCCTTGCTTTTTTATTATAAATTATTCACATAGTGCGTTTGAAATAGCGGCTAGTTGCTCCATTGTAAGTGTTTCTCCGCGTACTGTTTCGCTAACGCCTGCCTCGCCTAAAGCCGCTCTAAAATCGTCTTTGCTAATGCCCATAGTGTTGCAAACGGTGTTAAGCAATATTTTTCTGCGTTGTGCAAAGCAGGCCTTTACAATTTTAAAGAACAGTTTTTCGTCATTTACTTTAACCGGCGGTGTTTGACGCAAAGTAAGCTTTATAACCGCCGAATCAACGTTTGGCGGTGGCAAAAAGCTACCCCTTGGCACACCGAATAACGTTTCTGCCTCGGCATAATAATTTACCGCTACCGTAACGGCGCCTGCCGCACGAGAACCTACTGTGGCGCAAAGGCGGTCAGCCGCCTCTTTTTGCACCATAACTGCTATAGTATTAATGGGCAAGCGGCTTTCTAAAAGCATCATTATAACGGGAGATGTTATATAATAAGGCAGATTTGCGCATATATTAATGGTATCGCAATCACTAAACTCCTCTGCCAAAACCGATTGTAAATCTATTTTAAGTATATCATTCCAGATAATTTTTACATTGTCGCAATCTGCAAGAGTCTGTTCGAGCACGGGTTTAAGACGAGTATCAAGCTCTACCGATACCACCTTTTTACAAGCGGCAGACAGCTGTGCGGTAAGCACACCTGCTCCCGGACCAATTTCAAGCACGCCAACCTTTTCACCCGATACGGCAGCCGCCATACGAGGACACACTGTATCGTCTATTAAAAAGTTTTGTCCTAAGGATTTTTTAAACGAAAAACCCTGAGATTCCAAAACGCTTTTTAAATCTTTTTTGTTTGAAATTTTCATATTTTTCACCAACCGTATATATTATATATAATAATTAATTCCCTTTCAAGAAATTTTTAGGTGACAAAGTGATTTTTTTATGTTACAATATAGGAAATATATTTTTTGGAAGTGTTTATTTAAAATGGATAACAGATATTTAGAAAACGTAATAAAAGAAATGCAACCCTTTTTTGACGAAAACGGTTTTAAATTGGTAGATGACGTTTATAAAAACGATAAAAAGGCGGTTGCTGTTGAGTATAGCGATGACCGCCAGATGTTTATACTTAAAACTGCCGATATTCAGGAAGACGGCAGCTTCGAGCTTACAGAAACAAACGCTTGGCTTTTTGACGACAGTCAGAACGCAAAGGACGCTGTTGCAGTTGGTATTGACTTTACATCAACACTCAAGTCACAGCTTGGCATAAAACCGCAACGTGTAAATGCAGCAGCCAATGCAATCGACCTGCCAACCGTTTCAAAGGACGGCGGTTATAACATTACTGCTTTTACCAAAAAAATGCTTGACGTTTTCCCTGCATTAAAGGATGAATATAAAGCTCACGTTTCACATTACGGAAATTTCTTATACCTTAATTTCTTTGGTGAAAATTTAGTTCCATTAGTAAAATCAGTTCTTTTGGAGAATAATAAGAAAAATGTTAAAAAACTTTTTGACGTTTTCCAGAACGGATATGTACAGGGTGACCGTGATACAGTAAACGTTATTGTTGCTGTTATTGCCGCCGCTTGTGTAAAAGATGACACCGCAAAGGCAAACGCCATTGCCGCTCTTGGAGATAACAAGCATTTTATAGATTCTGTAACACAGTTTATTCCAATTGTAGCTTCTAACAAAAAGCTTTCCGCTTCTTTGTTAAAATAAATTTTAAGAGGATGTGTTGTAAATGAGTTGGATTATCGGCATTATCGCATTTATAGTTTTGGTAATTATCGTTCCAAATGTTCGCATCGTGCCACAGGCTACTCAATACGTTATTGAGTTTTTGGGCAAATACAAATGCACTTGGGACGCAGGTATTCACGTAAAAATACCTTTTCTTGAAAGAATTGCCAACAAAATTACTTTAAAGGAACAGGTTATGGATTCTCCTCCACAGCCGGTTATTACAAAAGATAACGTTACTATGCAGATTGATACGGTTGTTTTCTTCCGCATTTTTGATGCAAAGCTTTATACCTACGGTGTTGTTAATCCAATCCGTGCGCTCGAAAATCTTACCGCAACTACTTTACGTAACATTGTTGGTGAAATGGAGCTTGACGGAACGCTCACATCACGTGATATCATCAACACCAAAATGGCAGAGATTCTTGACGAGGCTACCGACCAATGGGGTATGAAGGTAAGCCGTGTTGAGCTTAAAAACATTATTCCACCATCCGAAATTCAAAATGCGATGGAAAAACAAATGAAGGCCGAGCGTGACCGCCGTGAAACACTTTTGCAAGCCGAGGGTCACAAGGCCGCCGCTATCACCAGAGCCGAGGGTGACAAACAGGCAATGATTTTAGCCGCCGAGGGTGAACGTGATGCACGTATTGCCCGTGCTGAAGGTGAAGCAAAAGCTATTTACCTTTCTAAAAAAGCAGAGGCAGACGGTCTTATTGCGTTAAAAGAAGCCGGCGTTGATGCCGCAGTGCTTGAGCTTAAAAAGTACGAAGCGCTTGTTAATATGTCAAACGGCACAGCCGCAAAGCTTATTATTCCGACCGATGCAGTAAACACCGTTACCAACAATGCAATATTTAGCGAAACAACCGGTCTTGGTGATAACACAAAATCTGCACCAAAACCAAAAAAGGCACCAAAAAAAGATGAGTGCTGTGATTAATTAAAAACTAAAAAGCGACTACCGATTTTGGTGGTCGCTTTTTTGTTTGATGTTTTAATCAAAATATTTATTTTAATATGCCTTGCCCCAATAAAGCATTTTGTCTGCCTTTTTGCTGCAGCAGACACAGGTATCGGTGATTTCGTGCTGTTCGAAAGGAATACAACGTGATGTAACACCTGCAACCTCTTTTAGCTTTTCCTCACACTCACGGTCGCCGCACCACATTGCACGGATAAAGCCCGGCTTGTTGTCGGCAATTTCCTTCATTTCGTCAAGATTTTTAGCATCGTATGTCATAGACTCACGACGTTCAAGCGCCTTGTTATAAAGCGCATCGTGATACTCTTTAAGAATTTCGGGAATACGTGTCTCAAGTTCATCAAGGCTTACAAAAATCTTTTCACGGTTGTCACGACGAACTACCACGCACTGATTGTTTTCTATATCACGGGGGCCAAGCTCTATACGAAGCGGAACACCCTTCATTTCATATTCGGCAAACTTCCATCCCGGTGTCTGGTCAGAGTTGTCAAGCTTTACACGACAAACCTTTTTAAGTGTATTGCAAACCTCGGTAGCCTTTTCCACTACGCCTTCCTTGTGTGAAGCGATAGGAACAATTGCAACCTGAATAGGAGCAATAGCAGGAGGAAGAACCAAGCCGTTATCGTCACCGTGGGTCATAATAACTGCGCCGATAAGACGTGTTGTTGTACCCCAAGATGTCTGGTGTGGATGAACAAGCTTGTTTTCTTTATCGGTGTACTGCACCTCAAACGCACGAGAGAAACCGTCACCAAAATAGTGTGAAGTGCCGCTCTGAAGCGCCTTACCGTCGTGCATAAGTGCTTCGATTGTGTAGGTTGCTTCTGCACCTGCAAACTTTTCTTTATCGGTCTTTTGTCCTTTTACTACAGGCATAGCAAGAGCCTCTTCAGCAAAGCGTGCATATACGTTTAGCATCTGTTCGGTTTCCTGACGAGCCTCTTCGGCGGTAGCGTGAAGGGTGTGACCCTCTTGCCATAAAAATTCACGTGAACGAAGGAACGGACGGGTTGTTTTTTCCCATCTTACTACGCTGCACCATTGGTTATAAAGCTTTGGTAGGTCACGGTAAGAGTGAACAATGTTTTTAAAGTGGTCGCAGAAAAGGGTTTCAGAGGTAGGACGAACACAAAGACGCTCTTCCAATTCCTCGGCACCACCGTGGGTTACCCATGCAACCTCAGGCGCAAAGCCTTCTACGTGGTCCTTTTCTTTTTGCAAAAGGCTTTCGGGTATAAACATTGGCATATATACGTTTTCGTGACCAAGTTCTTTGAACATACCGTCCATAATATGCTGAATGTTTTCCCATATAGCATAACCATATGGGCGAATAATCATACAACCTTTAACCGATGCATAGTCAATAAGCTCTGCTTTAATGCATACGTCGGTGTACCATTTTGCAAAATCCTCATCCATAGAGGTAATTGATTTAACTAATTTTTCTTGTTTTGCCATTTTTATCACCAAATAAATATATTTTTAATTATAACTTTTACCATTATAAAGCAAACGCTTGTGTTTTTCAACTGTTTTATTGGATTGACCTGAAATAATCGGCAACGCCCTGCGCTGTTGCTTTTGCCTTTAAAACATTGGTATTGTAGTCGCTTATTCCTGTAAAATCAATCGGACTTGAAATAAATCCGTTTTCTATGAGCACCACAGGACAGGTTGATATTCGGGCAAGATAAAAATAATGCCATTTTTTATATGTGGTCTTATATATTCCCGATGCTCGTGTGCGATTAAAAACGTTTACCGTTGCATTGTGAGATAACGCATTAAAGCAAAATACGCCACAACCGTTATTTGACTGATTTGATGCCGAATCGTGATGTATAGATATGCAAAGATCGGGGGCCGTATTCCTTAATGCCGAGCATCGCCCTTCTGCAGTAACCGCTGTATTACCATAGCGTGTCATTAAAACGGTGGCGCCCATTTTTTCGAGTTCTATTTTCAGCAGCGCCGACAAAAGAAGGTTTCTTTCGGCTTCGGGCATAATGTTGGGCATTAGCCCGCCGGCACCCGAATCTCGACCGCCGTGACCTACGTCAATAAGTATTTTTATGCCGCTAAGGTTGGTGCCGTATTCATTTTGCGCAGCACTGACTTTGGTGGGGTTTAAAAACTTAAACACAAGTTGTCCGTTCCCATTATAATAGGCATCCCAACCGTAAAATGCGCCTATTCTTTTTAGATACAAGCGAAGCACGTATCCATCTTCAGCCGGTATTATTTCCGATGCCAAAAACAGTGGATTATCGCTCGGCACGCTTATGTTTCCGCCTATTGCTTTTGTATAACAGAATTTTATATCAACATAACTGCATGTAGCGCTTGATATTGTAAAATCACGTATACTGGGATTTGCATAATTTTGCGGCGCTATGTCCACAGTAAAGGGTGCTTTCCAAGCGGTATTAAACGTAATATATGTATGATGCCCCGAAACAACGTTAGAAGCACAGGATATTTCGTTAACGTCGGGGACGGTGCCTTCATATATTTTGGAAATTACTGCGTTTTGTGTGTCGGGCGGATTGGGCTTGTCAACGTAAACCCGTCTGCCAAAACGCATTTTGTAATAATACTTTCCGCTGGCATTATCATAAACCGTCTTGCCCACCTTAAAATCAACGGTACCCTTTGGCAAATAACTGAGTCTTGGGTCAGAATTATCGTTTGTGGTGTTGCCGTCAAAGGTTTCTGCCGAGTCGGCTATAACCTCTACCACCGTTACACGGTCAAATTTTTCGTCTCGCAGACAAATTATACCCGGCGACGTACACTCTTGCGTATGACCCTGCCACTCGGCATAAAATTTTACCCCACCGACGTTTCTGTCATCTTCGTTACCCATAGGCAAGGTAAAACTACCGGTATAATCTACAAAGTCCCCATCTACGTTAGACTGCTTTTGCAGTGTTATGGTTTCTCCGTAAAAGGTTGCTGTCACCTTGGTACAATCAACCCTTGCCGAAGCCACAACATCAAATCGAGCTCCTGCAGGAAGCGATTTTTTGTCTGCCGGCATAAATGCCCTTATTATTGTGGGGCCTGCGGGTTTTTGCGGTTGAATGACCTGTGTTGTGCCGCTATCCCCCACCATTTGAGATTGGGTTGACGTTATGTATGAATATTCTGTGCTGGACATTTCGCCCCATGTAAATTTTGCGTTGCGACCTACGCAAGCCGCACACAAAATGCCCATAGCCACTGCCAAAACCACACAAAGAATTCTTGTCAGTAAAACTTTATGCAATTTTAAAAATCTCATTTTCGTCACCCCATCTTGCAACTTTTACGTAATTGATTTTATCACATAAATAACGCTATTGCAAACAAAATAAAAAGATGTTAAAATATTTGTCGGTGATTAAATGCAGATAGAAATTCACAAGGGTTGTGTAGACCTTTCGGGCGAGCCAATTTTAAGTGATATAAACATAAATATTACCACCAACAGTCACATCGGCCTTGTGGGCAGAAACGGCTGTGGTAAAACCACACTGCTAAGGCTTCTTAGTGGTGAGCTTAGTCTTGCCAACACCGAAGCAGACGGCGGTTTTATGGCTGTAAGCGGCAATCCGCAGATAAGTGCGCTAAATCAGATGACCTTTACCGACGATTCAGTCACCTTGGTACAAGAAATCCGTAGCGCATACAAAGATATTTTGCAAATGAAATCAGAGCTTGATATTGCACAGGCCGATATGGAAGCTTCTGCCACAGAAGAAAACATAAAACGTTATACCGATTTGCTTGACAGTTTTACACGTGAGGGTGGATTCTATTTTGAAAAAGAATATGAAGCTGCCATTAAAAAGTTTGGCTTTACCGAGCAACAAAAGTTTCGCCGTTTAAGTGAATTTTCGGGCGGGCAACGTACAAAAATTGCCTTTTTAAAGTTGCTGCTCTCAAAACCTGATTTACTGCTTTTGGACGAGCCGACCAACCACCTTGATATTGAGGCGGTTTCCTGGCTTGAAGATTATATAAAAAATTACAAAAAGGCCGTGCTTATTGTATCGCACGACCGAATGTTTTTGGACAATACCGTAAACGAAATTTACGAAATAGAGCACGGCAAAACCACACGATACGTGGGCAATTACTCAAGCTTTGTTAAGCTTAAGCGTGAAAGCCGTAGCCTGCAAGAAAAGGCATATGAAGCACAACAAAAGGAAATTGCCCGAATAGAAGCCACCGCCGAGCGTTTTCGTTACAAGGCTACCAAGGCGGCTATGGCGCAAAGCAAGCTAAAATCTATTGAACGTATGGATAAAATCGATGCGCCGGAGCTTTACGACAACCGTACCTTTAAAGCAACGCTTGAACCAGCGGTTCAAAGCGCAAAAGAGGTGCTGACGGTAAGCAATCTTACAATCGGTTTTGACATACCCCTTGCAACGCTTTCTTTTAACGTTTACCGTGGTGACCGCATCGGTATTATCGGCGGTAACGGCAAGGGTAAATCAACACTTGTTAAAACACTTGTGGGTAAAATTCCTGCTTTGTCGGGTAACTTTTCCACGGGTGCGCTTGTAAACGTGGGATACTTTGACCAGCAAATGGCACAAATACACGGCACTGAAACGGTGCTCGACAATATGATGTCGGCCTTTCCTGCTATGACCGAATTTGAAGCAAGAAGTGCCCTTGGCGCATTTCTTTTTAGCGGCGAGGCGGTGTTTAAAACAATAGATATGCTCTCGGGTGGCGAGCGTGTGCGACTGGCTCTTTGTAAACTGTTTCGCAGGTCGCCAAATTTGCTTATCTTGGACGAGCCGACCAACCATATGGATATAATTTCCAAGGAAACACTTGAGGATATTTTAATGTCTTACAGCGGCACGCTTATTTTTGTATCACACGACCGATATTTTGTAAAAAAACTCGCCGACAGGCTTATAACCTTTGAAAACGAGGGTGCTAAGGTGCACGATTTTGGATATGATGAGTATCTGCTGCGTCAACCAAAGGAAGAAACACTTGATACGCCCGTTCAAAAAGCCGAAAAGAAAGAGAAAAAGACCTATACTACTCCGCTAAAAGAAAAGCAAAAGCGTGAACGTGCACTCAAAAAAGCAGAGGAAAAAATCAACGAGCTTGAAGCAAAGCTTAGTGATTTAAAAACACAGCAACAATTACCCGAAAACCTTGCCGATTACCAAAAACTATCCGAATTGCAAGAGCAAATTGACAATTTTGAAGCCGAACTGCTTGAGCAGATGGTAATTTGGGAAGAGCTTTGCAACCAATAATATTTATTGTAGGGACGGGCGTCCCCCGACCGTCCGTTGCTTTGCGTAACAAATTAAATAAACCAATGTGACATTTAAAGACATATCACATTGGTTTATTTTTTTAATTGAGTTTTGTTTACAGTTGAGGGCACCTACTTATATTGCCAATCTTTTTTCTAATTCTTTAAATTGCTGATGGTTTTTTACAACATCAAAACAGCCATCACTTAACCCTAATTTCAATTGTTCTTTTAACGTTTTATCCCAGTTTGTACGTATGTTTTGAGGATTCCACGTAATGCAATTAAAAAACATAGCTTCATACTTTTGTTCGCCCAATGCTAAAACTTCATCATAAATTTCTGCATGTTTTTCCGAAAGCAATAGGAATTTGATAACGTTATCCGTCTCTTTCTTTTGACAGTACAACTTAGAAATCATCAAATAGTATAACGAAAGTTTATTGTTATATAATATTTCTTTTTCGTCACCAAACATCATCTGATTAAGTTTAATTGCAGTCTCAAGTATTTCAATTCTTTCATCCACATTAAAATTGTCTCGCAAATCTTTTCGCCAGGCCATTTCATAAAGAATACTGGAACAAAAATCTATCATCCAACGCAAATTGTTTTGATTTTGTTTTAGACATTCTTTGCCCGAATGAATCCTGCTAAGCAACATTTCTTTACAAATAAGCATATCGGGCATATTTTCAGCAAGTTGTATTGCTTCTTGTTTTTTGCCAATATGGGGATAATTATAGCAAAGTATCTGTATGGCACTATGTCTGATACTATCAACCGTACAGTCTTCTAAAACCCTGTCACACAACTCTATTGCTTCCTCTATAAATCCATGCTCTTTTCTATGTTTTTGTTGTTCGCTTGTAGCACCATATGATACCAAACCATAGGCAAGATTTAGCATCCATTGATAATTTCTTGGGTAAAGTTCAAGCACCTTGCGGGATAATTCAATTTGATCCAACACTTTGCCTTTGTGACCTAGTTTGTGGTATTCTCTTTCATATTTTATTAACTCTTCATTATTTTTCTCAGGTTTTAGCCCTAACAGTTCATCGGAAGAAACACCAAAAAAATTAGCAATTTTAGGCACAAGAGTTATATCGGGTAAAGCCGTTCCGTTCTCCCACTTGCTAACCGCCTGATATGAAATATTAAGATATGCCGCCAACTTTTCTTGTGTGATATCCTGTTGTTTTCTTAAATTTTTGATTGTTTCACCAATTTTTAACGTCATATTTTTGTACTCCTTTTAAAAATTTGAAAGCTTTCGTATGCTTATTATAAAGGATATCTATTTTAATTAGTATAACACATTAGTTTATTTGAGTACAACCGTTGGTTGAGTTTTATATAAAAAAACGGATTGCTTCGTGGCTTGTGTCTCGATGCAATCCGTAATCCTAATTATAAATTCAAATTAATTAATATCCTAAATTCTCATTAACCAAAATTACCGTTATTCTATCCTTTTGACGTTGGAGTGCGCTTATAAGGTAGTCGCAACAAATGCGAGTGTCTTTTTGGCATCCGTCGGCAAAATCGGGGTTAGGGTTGTTAAGCAGAGATACACAGTGACCCAATTTTGCACAAGGGTTGTCAATACCCAGTCGCACGCAGTTTTTTGGTGCGGCAACTTTTTTAACACGCAAAAAAGCCTCTTTTAAATCGGGAACAATTTTGTTAACGCCCACAATCATTACAACCTTTTTAGGTCCAAAGGCTATAGATGACACACGGTTTGCAAGTCCGTCTACGTTAAGCAGTTCTCCGTTTTCGGTAACTGCATTAGCCGAGCAGAAGAAAAAGTCGGCGCCGATGCTTGCTTTAAAACACTCCTGCTGTTCTGCCGGTGTTATCCCTGCACGAGAACGATTCATAAAGTTATATTTGGGGTCTTCAAGCAATTTGTCTATGCCGCACTCTATTACCGACATAGATCCGCCCCAGGTTATAACTGCTCCGTCAAACAGCATATCCTTTACAATATTTAATGCATCCTGTTTTGTTTCGGCAAAAATGGGTTGCATTTTATTTTTTTGCAAATTTTTAAATAGTTTTTCAATTTGTTCGGTCATTATTTTATTCCTTTCACTATAACTCCGCCGCCAAGTACTGTATCGCCGTCATAAAATACCGCCGCCTGACCCGGACTTGGGGCACGTTGGGGTGTGTCAAACTCTAATATAACAGTGTCTTTTCCCGTCTGATGAATTGTGCAGGGTTGTTCGGTGTGGCGGTAACGCAGTTTGCCTGCCGCACGAACGCCGTCAAGACTATCTGCCGCAATAATATTTACGCCGCTAACCTCGACCTTTTTATAAAACAGATGCTCCTCGTCGCCAAGGACTACACGGTTTGTGTCGGCATCCTTGCTTAAAACAAAGGCGTGTTTTCCAAGCGCTATACCAAGACCTTTGCGCTGACCGATGGTGTAATGCACAACACCCTTATGCTTGCCCAAAACATTACCATCAAGATCAAGATAGTCGCCTGCGGCAAAGTTTATTCCTGTAGTATTTTGTATAAAGGCAGCATAATCGCCGTCGGGCACAAAGCAAATGTCCTGACTATCGGATTTACGTGCTACACAAAGCTGCATTTGCTCGGCAATTTCACGTGCCTGCGCCTTGGTGTAATCGCCCAAAGGCAACACCGTTTTTGAAAGCTGTTCCCCTGTAAGACCGTAAAGCACGTAAGACTGGTCTTTTGTGGTGTCTATTGCTTTTTTAAGCAGATAACGGTCGCCGTCTTTTTCTATTCTTGCATAATGACCTGTTGCAATGCTGTCAAAGCCGTTTGCTTTAGCGTAGTCAAGCATTGCGCCAAACTTTATATGAATATTACACTGAATACAGGGGTTTGGTGTGCGACCGGCAATATATTCATCTATAAAATGCTTTATAACAAAGTCATTAAACTGTGACTTTAGGTCAAGCACGCTATGTTTAATGCCAAGTTTTTTACAAACATCGGCGGCATCGGCGGCTTCACGGGCGTTTTTGTCTATTATATCTTTGTTTCCGCCGTCATAAAGCTGTAAGGTAATACCTGCGGCATCGCTTTTTTGTGTGACAAGCGCCGCCGTAACGGCAGAGTCAACGCCACCGCTCATACCTATCAAGGTTTTCATTAAATCACTTCTTTTTTGGTTTGTGTATATTTCTTATGGTTTTCTTCTTTTTCTGGGGTGGACGGTTTTGACCACCCTTATTACCTATTGCCGATTTATCGGGCGCAATAAGGCAGTTTTTGCCGTAACCGATAAGGTCGGTTCGACCGGCTTTACGTAGTGCTGACAAAACAAACTGTCGGTTTTCGGGTTTATAGTACTGCAGTAGCGCACGCTGTTGCGCCTTTTCTTGCGGTGTACGGGGCACGTAAACCTTTTGCATGGTCATAGGATTTAGTCCTGTATAAAACATACAGGTTGAAACGGTACCCGGAGTGGGGTAAAAATCCTGCACCTGTTCGGGATGAAGCCCCTCTTTTTTAAGGAATAGCGACAGCTCTATGGCATCGTTTATAGTACTTCCCGGATGTGATGACATAAGATACGGCACCAAAAATTGCTTTTTGCCCGCTTTATCAGTAAGCTCATAAAAACGTTTTTTAAATCGCTCATAAACGTTTATGTGCGGTTTGCCCATACAGTCAAGCACACGGGCAGAGCAATGCTCGGGCGCTACCTTTAACTGACCGCTTACGTGATGCTCGACAAGTTCTTTGAAAAATTCTTCATCCTTATCTGCAATAAGGTAATCAAACCGAATGCCCGAACGGATAAATATTTTTTTGATTTTGGGTAATTTTCGCAGCTTTCGTAACAACTCAAGATAGTCGCTATGGTCAACCTCGACCGCCTTGCACATTGTAGGCGCCAAGCACTTTTTATCTTTACACACACCACGTTCAAGCTGACCTTTGCAACTGGGCGCACGGAAATTGGCGGTGGGTCCGCCAACGTCGTGTATATATCCCTTAAAGTCGGGCATTTGGGTAATTGCCTTTACTTCATCTATTACCGATTCGTGACTGCGGCAGGTAATTTGTCTGCCCTGATGGAAGGCAAGTGCACAAAAATTGCACGCACCAAAGCAACCACGGTTGTGTATTACCGAGAATTTAACCTCTTCTATACCCGGCACACCGCCCAGAGTCTCATAACTTGGGTGATAATCACGCATAAAGGGCAGAGAGTAAACCGCATCCATTTCCTCGGTAGTAAGGGGTGGCATTGGTGGATTTTGTACCACAATTTTATTGCCGTGGCGCTGAATCACCGTTTTGCCACGGGTGGAATCGTGCTCGGTTTGTTGAATATATGTGCTTTCGGCATACTTGCGTTTGCCCTGTTCGCTGTTTTCACTTACCGCCTCAAAGCTGGGACATTCCTTTGCACTTTGTATTTGATAGTCGGATGTGTTTACGGCATAACAGGTGCCAAGTATATCCTGCATATCGGCAATTTTTTCGCCTGCGTCTAATCGTTTTGCAATCTCTACAACGTGGCGCTCGCCCATACCGTACATAAGAAGATCGGCGGCAGAATCTATAAGTATTGACGGACGCACCCTGTCATCCCAATAATCATAGTGCGCAAAGCGGCGAAGCGATGCTTCGATACCGCCAATGCACACAGGCACATCCCCAAAGATACGACGTATTGCCTTTGAATAGACAATAACAGCCCTGTCTGGTCGTGCACCCGCTTTACCGCCGGGGGTGTAGGCATCGTCACTTCTTTTTCTTTTGGCGGCGGTATAGTGCGCAACCATAGAGTCAATGTTGCCACTGTTTACAAAAAAGGCAAGTCGTGGTTTGCCAAATCTTTTATAATCTTCATCACTTCTTGGTTGCGAAATAATACATACCTTAAAGCCGGCTGATTCCAGCACACGTGATACAATAGCCGTACCAAAAGAAGGGTGATCTACATAAGCGTCACCCGTAACTATTATTATGTCGGCAGCTTCCCAGCCACGCTCGTTCATCTCTTTTTTAGTAAGCGGTAAAAATGGCATAAACTTGACCTTTCTTAAAATATATATGTATTGTAACACAGTTTTTTAAATGATACAAGGGGTGCCTTAATTTGACAGACCAAGAAAAAGAAATAATAGAAATTGTTCCCAAAAATATGTTTGTGCCAATATGTATTACGCAAGCAGTATGTATTGCGGTAATTTTGATTGCAGTGCTAATAATAAAATTCTTTTTTGACGGCAGTTACACAAAACTGCAAAACTGGTGTGGGCATAACGTTTTAGAACAAACGGTTATAATCGAAGAGCCTTACGAGGAAACGAATAGTGAAATTTAAATTTTTAGGAACCGAAATATACATATCCTTTTTATTTTGCGCAGTCATTTGCTTTATGTTGGCGTTAGATCGCACAGGACTTATAATACCTACCCTTTTTGCCGTTTTAATACACGAAACGGGTCATTTACTTGCAATGTGGGCGGCCGACTGTCAACCCCGTGCCATACGTCTTATACCCACAAGTGTACAAATAGTTCGTTCCTTTTCACCAAAAAAATACGGAGAAGCCGGTATTGCCTTTTGCGGTCCTGCGGCAAATCTTGTGCTTTTTGGGGTGCTCTTGGTAAATTATTTATCCTTTGGCAGCTCGCAATCCTTTAATTTTGCAATACTTAATCTTGTAATCGCCATATTTAATCTGCTTCCTGTATCGGGGCTTGACGGCGGTACGCTTTTGTGCCTTGCACTCTCTCGTTTTACCGACATATATCGTGCCGAGGGTATAGTACGGATTATAACCGCTGTATTTGCAGTTGTAATTTTTTTGCTGGGAGTATATTTGTGGTCAAGCGGTACGGTTAATATTTCGGTGTTTATTGTGGCAATATATCTGGGCGTTTGCAGTTTGATAAAGAAATAATTCTTTTCACCCCGAAAGGTTGCAATTTGCCTTACGACAAACCGTCCTTTTCGAATCCTCTTCTTTTAACGCACAAAAAAACAAAGTCCATCCTAAAGGATGAACTTTGTTTTTGGCGCGCCGAAGAGGATTCGAACCCATGACCTTCTGGTCCGTAGCCAGACGCTCTATCCAACTGAGCTACCGGCGCAAAACATATTAAAATGTAAGCAACAATTTTTGTTGCCATAGTATAATATCACAACTGTTTCATAAAATCAAGTAATTTTTTTAAAAATTTATATTTATTTTTAAAAGTCGGTGATTAATACTTGGATTTGCTTAACAAAATAAATGCGTTTATATGGGGTACACCTACCCTTTTGCTTATATTTTTTACGGGGGTAATTCTTACCGTTCGCACAAATTTTTTCGCCTTGAAAAATTTACGGCGTGCGGCACAGTTGTTTTTTAAAGGGGATAAATCGAACAAAAACAAAAACCGCCTTACCCCCTTGCAGTCGGCAAGTACAGCGCTTTCTGCTACTATGGGCACGGGCAATATTGTTGGCGTTGCAGGAGCAATAGCACTTGGCGGTCCGGGGGCAGTGTTTTGGATGTGGGTATCGGCCTGCTTTTGTATGACCATAAAATTTGCCGAAATTGCACTTGCCGTACGCTATCGTGAACGGGGGCGTGACGGTAGTTTGTCAGGCGGCGCTATGTACTACATAAAAAATGCGTTGCCGAATTTTTTTGCTCCTCTTGGTGTAATTTTTTGTATATGTGGCGTTGCGGCGGCATTTGGTGTGGGTAATATGACCCAGATTAATACAATGTCATCAAGCATTGTAAGTCTTACAAAAAGTATTTTTGTGCTTTCGCCTCGTTTGCAGTTTTTTGTGCAACTTATGGTAGGTATATTGTGTGCTGTGCTTAGTGCCTTTGTTTTAAAAAACGAAGGTTCTGTCGGTCGGTTTTGTGAAAAGATAATACCTTTTATGACCGTTTTATATATAGCGCTAACAGTTGGGGCAATAGCCGTAAACTTTGCCCGTGTTCCACAGGCTATTACACAAATTTTTGTGGGTGCATTTTCACCAAAAGGGGTTACAGGCGGCGTAGTTGGCTCTGCTTTTGTCGGTGTGCGTTTTGGTATGTCACGTGGTGTTTTTTCTAACGAAGCGGGGCTTGGCACAGCGCCTACCGCCTATGCTTGTAGCGACGGCGACGAAATAAGTCTTGGTCTTATGGGTGTTATGGAAGTGTTTATAGATACTGTTGTTGTCTGCACACTTACGGCACTTACTCTGCTTTGTGCAGGCGATATAACCTATGGCATAGACTCAGCTTCAAATCTTACGCTTAATGCGCTTACACAAGTTTACGGCAAAAACGTAATTTTTGTTTTTTGCCCTGTCATATGTTTTTTTGCCTTTTCCTCCACTGTAGGATGGGGGCTTTACGGCACAAAATTTATTACCTTTTTACTTGGCGAAGGCGCACGAAGGCCTTTTTTGTTTTTATTTGTATTTGCAATGATACCCGCCGCAGTTTTTCGTGCCGATGCAGTATGGACAATATCTGAAATACTAAACGGATTTATGGCGATACCCAATATAACTGCATTGCTGTTTTTAACCAATGAAATAGCAGATATAGTTTATTCATACAAAAGAAAACTCCAAGGCAAATAGCCCTGGAGTTTTAATTTTTAAGTAAGATTAGATTTTTTCTGCAACCTCAAATACTTCTGCAGGAAGCTCTGCTTCGTCACAAGAAATGGTGAATACAAATTCAACGTCATCAATCTTTGCAAGTCTTGCAAGAAAAGCTGCAAGCTCGCCATAGTCACGTGAGCCAATACGCAATGTAGCATCGCCAAAGATGTGTGTTATGTCGTTGTTGCCTGCCTTTACACCGGCAAGAAGGCCATAATATTCATCGTAACCGCAGATTGAAAAATCATCTGCATAAATTAAACGTGCTTTATGACTAACGGAAAATGTAAGTGTGCCGCCCTTTTCTATACAAACAACGTTGCCAAGACTGGTTTCTGCAGCAGAGTTTACAAGCTCTACCAAACGCTTAGTTTTGCCTGCGCCTTTTTTTCCGATAATAAGTTTAATCATATAAAACAACTCCTTTATATTTACCGTGCCAGCACGGTTATTTTACTTTGTTTATTTTGAAAGTCTTGCTTCAAGCTCGGCCTTCATATCTTCGTGTCCCGGTTTGCCAAGAAGTGCAAACATATTCTTTTTATAGCTTTCAACACCGGGTTGGTCAAACGGATTTACACCAAGCATATATCCCGATATTGCACAAGCCTTTTCAAAGAAGTAAATAAGTCTGCCAAGGTTTTCTTCGTCGGCTTTATCTACCGAAATTACAAGATTGGGTACGCCGCCGTCGGTGTGGGCAAGCACTGTGCCCTCGAACGCCTTTTGGTTAACGTAAGACATTGTCTTACCTGCCAAGAAGTTAAGCCCGTCGCCGTCGTTTTCTTCTTTTTCGATAACAACATCGCTTCCGTTATCGCCGATTGTTACAACCGTTTCAAACATCAGACGTGCACCGTCTTGTACGAACTGTCCCATAGAATGAAGATCGGTTGAGAAGGTAACAGACGCAGGGAACAAGCCTTTGTTATCTTTGCCCTCACTCTCGCCAAATAACTGCTTAAACCACTCTGCCATCATAGTAAATCTTGGCTCGTAAGATACAAGCAATTCTATTGATTTGCCCTTGCGATAAAACGCATTTCGAAGCGCCGCATATTGATAGCAAGGATTGTTGTTGATATCTTCTACGTTGTAATCAGTTGCCGCTGCCTGAGCGCCTAACATCAGGGCATCTATATCACAGCCTGCCGCCGCAATTGGCAAAAGACCAACTGCAGTAAGAACCGAAAATCTGCCGCCAACGTCATCGGGTACTACAAAGCACTCGTAACCCTTTTCGTCCGCCAAGGCTTTAAGTGTGCCACGGGCTTTGTCGGTTGTGCAGTAAATGCGTTTTGCCGCTTCCTCTTCACCGTAACGCTCTTCAAGCAGTTTGCGGAACACACGAAATGCGACTGCCGGTTCGGTGGTGGTGCCTGATTTTGAAATAATGTTTACAGAAACACGCTTGCCCTCGCAAATTTTAAGCAAATCTGCAAGATTGGAACCGCTTATGCTGTTACCTGAAAAATAAACCTCGGGCACGCCCTGTCTTATAGTGTTATAATAAGGGCCCTTTAAAAATTCAATTGCTGCACGAGCACCCAAGTATGAACCACCAATACCAATAACAATAAGAACATCGGTATCGGACTGAATTTTTTTTGCCGCCGCTTTTATGCGAGAAAACTCTTCCTTATCATAATTAAAGGGAAGATCAACCCAACCTAAAAAGTCGTTGCCGAGACCACTTTTTTCGTTTACTGTCTTGTGGGCATCGGCTACCTGACCTAAAAGTCCGGTAATGTCATTTTCACGGATAAAATCTTTAGCGTATGCGCTGCTGAAATTTAGTGACATTTTATAAACCTCTGTTAATTTTATTACAATAGGGATACTATTCCTATTGTGTTTAATTTATTTTACATTATTTTATGCAGATTTGCAAGCAAATTACACAAATTTTCACAAAAAATTTTGATTTTACTCGATTAATCCGTGTAAAATCCACAAAAAAGCGGTCAAAAAGGTCATCTTATCAACACTTTCGGTAGCAACAATTTCTACCTGACCAATCATTTCTTCATTTAAATAGAAATCGGCCGTGCCTATCGGCTCGTCTTTTTTTATGGGTGCTGTTAAATTTTGCTTTATATTTATCTGTTGAGTAACGGCGGCGGTTTCGCTTTTTTTAAGCAAAGCACCAAAGTTTTCCTTTGCCGCTATCTTAATTTTAGGTGTAACACCATTTTTAACCAAAACCTCGTTTACCTCTAATTTAGGAGCAATAGATGCATATTCATAATTTGCAAAGCCATAATCGAGTAGCTTTTTTGCTCCGTTAAATCGGTCAGCAGAGGTGTCGCCCGACATAATAACCGCAACAAGACTAAGCCCGTTGCGCTCCGCCGTAGCAGAAAGACAGTAGCCTGCGCCCGAGGTGGTGCCTGTTTTTAGTCCTGTTGTGCCTTCATAAAAACGGACTAATTTGTTTGTGTTTACAAGCTCGCTCTCGCCGTCACGCAAAGAATCCATCCACACGGTTGAATACTTTTTGATAAGTTCGTGTTTTATAAGCTCGGCTGACATAATCGCAACGTCGTGCGCCGAAGAAATGTGCCCCTCGGCATCAAGTCCTGTGGCGTTTACAAATTTTGTGTTGGTCATTCCAAGCTCGGTAGCACGAGAATTCATCATAGACACAAAGCCTTCTTCACTACCGGCAATTGCCTCGCCAAGCGCTACGGTAGCATCGTTTGCCGAGGCTATAACCGCCGCCTTTAGCAGTTCGTCAACCGTCATTGCCTCGCCCGGTTCAAGCCAGATTTGTGAACCGCCCATACTACAGGCGTGTTCACTGGCGCTTACAACGTCCTCCACCGACATTTTGCCGCCCTTTATTGCTTCCATAACAAGTAGTAGTGACATAATTTTTGTAATAGAAGCTGGAGGCAGTTTTTCGTCGGCGTTCATTTCGTAAAGAATTTTACCTGTATTTACCTCCATAAGTATTGCTGATTTTGCCTTTATGTCAAGTTTTGTTCCAACTGCGGCATCGGTTACCGTGCTGTCTATGGGAACTGCAATATCCGATATATCACACTCGCTTGAAACGGTTGCCGCTTTTAGTGTTGTTACAGGACAAAGCAGTGTACAACACAATAACACAGATAATATTATTTTAATTTTTTTCATATTTTTACCCCCTACACGTATTATATATATGTATAGTGGGCAAAAAATAAACCTCTTTTACTTTTGGGTAAAAGAGGTTTTGTTTTATGCAGTTACTTCTTCTTTTGGTTGGATTTTTTTCTTTTCTTTAATATCCTTTATAAGCCATGGCAGATATGCAACAAAATATAAAAATGTTACTGCCGAAGCCATAATAAGCACCCTGATAACAAAGTTTGACGGTAATATATCAAGTATAGACGGGGTGTCCTCGGGCTTTGCCATAAAGAGATAATTGGCACCGGGACCTATTATATTGTTAGCAAAATAGGCAACAACTGCCATAACAACAAATGCTATATATGATTTTATTGCCGATTTTATTGTAGGTCGCATTCTATGAACAAATATCATATAGAAAAGGGCAATATAAATTAGCAAATGCTCTGACCAGAACTGATAATATCTGAATCGGGTAGGACCTGTATATGTAATAACCGTTGGTGTAAGAAGGGCAAAAATTGTTCCTGAAAAAGCCCAAAAATATGATATGTCAAAAAGGGTTTGCGATTTGCCGATGAGCATAAAGCTACAAAAAACTGCGCCCCATCCGCAAACGGTTATTGGAAGATGGTCTACAGGATTGGGGTTGAGCATATCGGGCAGTGCTATAAGTCGCCAGTAATATGACATTTCGGATATTATAAGACAAAACGCCATTGTGTAGCACAAATATTTTTCATGCTTAAAATTACGTATTTTACTACCAAACTTGGCAAGCAATAAAATTATTGCAATTGCAACAAGAATTGGTGCCGCATGTGCAAAAGTAAAGTTTGCAAATTCCTCGGTTTCGCTTTTGCCAAAGAAATAAATCAAAAACTCCTTCATATTAAATCCCCTTAAAAATTTTTTATGCCTTGCTTAAAAGTGCGACAGTTTCTACATGCTCGGTATGAGGAAACATATCCACCGGTTGAATTCGTTTTACCTTATAACCCTTTCGGGTAAGATAAGAAAAGTCCCTTGCCTGCGTTTCGGGATTGCAGGATATGTACACAACTTTTTTAGGAGACAGCGTTACAAGACTGCGTAAAAACTCAAGACTTGCGCCTGCCCGTGGCGGGTCCATTATTACTACGTCATATTCTGCGCCGCATTCTGCCGCCTCAACCATAAATTTTCCTGCATCCCCACAGAAAAATTCAATGTTTTTTACGTTATTAAGTTCAGCATTAATTTTAGCATTGGCAATGGCGTCGGGGTTAAGCTCTACCCCTATAACCTTTTTTGCAGCTTTTGAAGCAAAAATTCCTATTGTTCCCGTGCCGCAATATGCATCAAGTACAGTTTCGTTACCTGTGAGGTCGGCATATTCTATTGCCGTTTTGTAAAGCACCTCGGTCTGTATTGGGTTTATCTGGTAAAAAGCCTTGGGCGATATTCTAAACCTAAAGCCGCAAAGGTCCTCCTCGATATATCCGTTCCCATAAAGCACACGGCTTTTTTCACCAAGAACAAGACTTGTGTGCTTGTTGTTTACGTTTTGCACTATTGTGGTAATTTCGGGGTGACGGGAAAGCAGTGCGTTTACAAACTGTGACTGCTTTGGAAAATCAAGCACCGACGTTACAAGCACCACCATAATTTCACCGCTTGAAAAACCCCTTTTTATAAGAACGTGTCGCAAAAAACCCTTCATAGACACGTCATCAAAGGCTTTAAGTTTAAAACTTTTAAGCAGTTTTCTTACCGTTACTATAATTTCATCAGCCTTTTGATCCTCTATTAAGCAACTGTCAACAGGAACAATATTATGGGTCGAAGACTGATACACACCCGATATTATCTGTCCACGGCGCTCGGCAAAGGCGGCCTGCACCTTGTTGCGATAGTGATACGGGTTTTCCATACCGATTATTTCACGCACGTGATGGTAACGACCTAACAGTTTTATAACCTTTACCTGTTTAAAGCTAAGCTGCTTTTCATATGATAAGTTTTGCAGCTGACACCCGCCGCATTTTTTGCGGTAAGGGCATCTTTTTAAATCGGATGTTGGAATTATTTCTTTCAAGATAAATACTCCTCAGAATAACTATTTTAATCGTATTCTTTTGTTTTTAAGCTCGCTATATAGCATTTTTGCAATATAATGTACGTTGGCCGACGCTCGTCCCTTGGCATTTGCTAAAACGGCCACGCCTATTTTTAGTTTTTTGTTTATTATAATAGAAGTTCTAAAGGTTCCTACCCCACCTACGTGCCAAAGTTGGTTTGAGCTCTTATAGGTGTGCCACCCAATACACATAAGGTGGTTATCGTTTTTAATTTCTGACGTACTGCAAACGGTATGAGCAGAAATAATATATGGATCAGCACTTTCTATCTGCAAAGCAATATAACGAAGCATGTCTTCAATATTGCTTACCATTCCACCGCCGGCAATATACGGATTGTCTTTTTTCCAGACCCAAAACGGCAATACTTTTTTGCCGCTTGCGGCAAGGGGCATTCGTTTTTTAATATCCGTTTCAACAGTTGTATTTACAAGCCCGAGATCTTTTTTGATAAAATCCTCGAAGAGAACCGAAAAAGGTTTTTGGGTCACCGTTTCGGCAACGGCGGCAAGGATTGCTGAAGCAAAATCCGAATATCCGTATCGCACCTTTGGCGTTATGAAACGACGACGCTCAAGACAGTTTAAAACTGTTTTTGTATTACAACGCTCATAAGGATTTTTGCGAGCATATCCGTACGCAATAAGACGTGGTAACGTAATCTCAACCGGAGTCAGATGATGATAGGATGCCGTATGGGTAAGTAACTGATAAACGGTTGGGTACTTACCCTTTTTTAAGGGTAAGTATTTATCTACCGTGCTGTTTATATTGATTTTACCATCCTCACAAAGTTTTAATATAAGATGGGCGGTTACAGTTTTTGAAACCGAACCTATATCGTAAACAAGCGCGTTTTCTTTATTAGGGTCGCCAAAAACGTAAAGTTTTCCGTCCTTGTAAAGTCCTATTGTAAGACGATTGTTGTTAGATAGTTCAAGATAACTTTTTATCTTTTTGGCAGTCTTTAAACGAAGATTTGTAAAATTTAAAGAAATAATATCCATAACAATCACATCTCCGTTTTAATTTTTAATTTATCTTAACAAATAGCGCTACCGTTTCTACGTGGGCGGTACGGGGAAACAAATCAACGGGGGTATATTCCACCAGTTTATAGTTAAGAGCTTCTAAAATTGCTGTGTCACGTGCAAGGGTTGCAACATCACACGAGACATACACTATTCTTTCGGGTGCAAAATCGTTTGCCACCGTGTTAAGCAGTGCTTGCTCACAGCCCTTTCTTGGTGGGTCAAGAATTACTACGTCGGCAGAAATGTTTTCTCTTTTTAGCTGTTTTGCGGCATTTGCCGCATCATCACAAATAAATCTTGCGTTTGAAATGCCATTTTCCTGTGCGTTTATAACGGCATCCTTTACAGCGGCATCAACAATCTCGACACCGATAATGCTTTTTGCCGCTTTTGCCATAGAAAGACCTATTGTACCTGCGCCACAATAAAGGTCGAGAATGTTTTTGCCCTCTGCCTCGGCATATTGCGCCGCTTTTTGATAAAGCTTTTCGGCCATATCGTGATTGACCTGATAAAAAGAATGGGGTGAAATGCGAACCTTTACCCCGCAAAGAACATCGTATATGTATTCTTTACCATATAGGCAAACATTTTTATCCCCTAATACAACATTGGTCTTTTTTGTATTTATGTTTAAAATAACGCTTTTAAGATTTTCGCCCAAAACGTTTTTAAGTTTTTCTATTAGTTCTTCTTTAAACGGTAGTTGATTGCCATTTATAACAACGCCAACCATTAATTCGCCCGTGTTTTTACCCTGACGCAGATAAAAATGACGAACCAGACCGGTATGGGTTTTCTCGTTATAAACCGATATATTGTGTTCTTTTATAAAATTTGTAAATACATCTCCTGCCAGGTAAAAAACTTCCGGGTGCAATAAACAGTTGCCGCAAGCAACCGTTCTGTGTGAATGACGGGAATAAAACCCGATTTCCTTATCCTCTGATACGGGGTAGAGCGCCTTGTTGCGATATCGGTCGGGATTTTGTGCAAATATTATAGGTTGACTGTCTATTTTCACCTTGCCTATTCTTTGCATAGTTTGAGTAACACGGTTTTGTTTTAACTGTGCTTCGTGGGCATACTGTATGTGACGCAATGAACAGCCGCCACAACGAGCAAAAACACCACAATCTATATCAATGCGGTGTTTTGACGGAGTTATTATTTCTTGTATTTTGGCAAAGGCATAGTTTTTGTTCATCTTTAAGATGTGTGCGTTTATTTTATCACCCACAGCAGTAAGTGGTACAAAAACTGCCATACCTTCGTATTTACCGACACCGCTACCCTCGTGAGTGATGTCGGTGATTTCAAGTTGGATTATATCATTTTTCTTCATTTTGTTCTTCAAAGTTGGTGAAATTATCTTCAAGTGAGCCTTCATCAAACAACGAGTATCCTCGTCTGCTGTCATAACCAAAGCGGTCGTTTGCATCACGGGGGATATCGTTTATTAAAATAGTATCGTTGTTGGTCCACTCTACCTCAACGGTATCTATTCCTGTTTGCCAGAATATATTATACGCTTCTTGTCCCTGAGCGATTTCAATTCTTACGGCATCACCAATGTTATTTTTCACAACATAAACGTTCATATTGCGGTTACCCTCCGGTGACGGCAGTTGTTGTACCAGTTTGCCGGTTGGCAGGTCGGAAATGTCGGTAAACAGGCTACCTTTTATGGCAAAGCCTATCTCCACAAACATAACCAAAACCGTGATAACATATAGCAGTTTAAAACCAATGTTTTTCATAATAACACCTTTTTTACTTAAATTTCGTCCGTGCTGAACGATGGCGTAAAGCTTGCGTTAAAGCGGTCAACATCTAAATTATATGCCGTTATTGCAAATCGGCAATGAACACAGTAAGAGGTTATAAAATAAGGCAACGTAAATATAAGCGGCGCAACTAAAAACGACACCAAAATCCACGGGGTAAAGCTAAGCACCAGACCGAGAAAATCGGCTCCCGTGCGTTTTGAAATTATGGTTGACATATTTACCGCCTCGGCAGGATCAATATCATCATTTCCAACAAAAATCATAGGAGCAAGATAATATCTGATCATAACAAAGACCAACGCCAGACTTGATATGAACACCAAAAATGAGTTTAGCGCCCATAAATTTGAAGTCCATATAGGGAGTGGTATGTCAAGCAAGTTATATATTTTTTCGTTTGAAAGAATTGCAACCAAAAAGCTTGGAATATACAAAATTGCCGATGCAAAGCCGAGTCTTACAGCCAGCAAAAACAGAAAATGTAATGCTCGCTTATACTCTGATAGGCTTGAAAAATATTTAAAGATTATAACTAACTTATCATTTTGTCCCCAAAGTAATCGTCTGTAAAAATACAAGACACCTAAAAAGAGCGGGCAAACGGCAAAAAAGAGGAATGCCGCCAATACCAAAATATACATCAACTCGCCCGCAAAAATAGAAAACAGCGATGCCGTAAGTTCGGCAATAAAAAACACAAACAACAACACACAGCTTACCGCTATTGATAAAAGAACGCTGCTTTTTAAAGCGTTTCTTGCCGTAAGCTTAACAACCGGACTTGGTGCTAACATATAATCACTCCTTTTTGTACTGTTTAGGATAATAACATATAAATATTACAAAACTTTTAATTTTGCATAAGCTCCCATAAGTTTTTTTGTGCCGACGGTGTCAAAGGCAATTTCAAGCAAAGTATCATTTCCCATAGGTGATACCGAAAGTATAAGCCCGACACCAAAGGTTTTGTGTTCTACCCGCTGACCTGCACTGTATTGGCTGTTTGAAACGGTAGCAGTTTTTTTGACAGCGGAATAACCGCCAAACGAAGATGTCTGACCGTAGGTTTTGCCGCTTGTATTAATACTTTTAGTATAACCCTGACTTCCAACGGTATATGATCCATACGAATTTTCAAACGGCCTTTTAGATATTCCGCCCGAACAATGACAAAATTCGTCGGGTATTTCTTTTAAAAATCTTGAAGGCATATTGCGGTCGGTTCTGCCAAACACCATTCGTGTAACTGCATGGCTTATGGTAAGCTCCCGTTTAGCACGTGTTATAGCAACGTACATAAGTCGACGTTCTTCTTCTATTTCGCTTTCGCCGCCGTATATTGATTGACTGCCGGGGAAAACGTTTTCCTCTAAACCGATTAAGAACACCTTTTCAAATTCAAGACCCTTTGCCGAATGGATGGTCATAAGAGTGACCTTGTCCTCACTGTCGTTCATTGAGTCTATGTCGCTTACAAGTGCGATTTCCTCCAAAAATGCGGAAAGTGACGGTTCATCGTTTTCAAGTTCATACTGTTTTACGGTGTTTACAAACTCATCAACGTTTTGAAGTCTGTCGGCATTTTTGGGGTCAGCGTCGCTCATAAGGCTGAGTCTGTAACCGCTTTTTTCAAGTAGCAAGGTAAGCAGTTCGCTTATGGGCAATTCGTCAACCACTGCCGAAAGAGATTTGATCATATCGCAAAATTCTTTTAATTTGTTCGCCGCACGTGAAAGCGGCGCATATTGCTCGGCAGTATCAAGCACTTCAAAAATGCTTAATCCCAACTGTGCCGCTATTTCTGCCGCATGATTTAAGGTTGTATCCCCTATACCACGCTTTGGTTCGTTTATAATACGGCGCAAACGAATGTCGTCGTTTGTGTTATTTATAAGATTTAAATACGCAAGCACATCACGAATTTCTTTTCGCTCATAAAAACGCATACCGCCAATTACTCGGTAAGAAATACCGCTTCGGGCAAAAACGTTTTCTATTGATGCAGACTGCGCATTCATTCTGTAAAGAACGGCGTGATCGCTAAATTTTGAACCGCCTCGCACGCTGTCAAGAATACGGTCGGCAACGAAGCGTGCCTCGTCACGTTCATCCGCTGAAGTATAAATGTTTATAAGTTCGCCGTCACCCTTGTCGGTCCAAAGGTTTTTACCCTTTCGTCCTCGGTTATTCTCGATAACGGCATTTGCGGCAGAAAGAATATTACCTACCGAACGGTAATTTTGTTCAAGGCGGATTATTTTTGCATTTTCATAATCGTCTTCAAAATTAAGTATGTTTTCAATAGTGGCGCCACGGAAACGGTATATACTTTGGTCGTCATCGCCCACAACACATAAGTTTCCGTGTACGCTTGAAAGCAAATGCACAAGCTCGTATTGTGCGTGGTTGGTATCCTGATACTCATCAACCATTATGTATTTAAATTTACTGCCGTAGTGCTCTAACACATCGGGATTTTCCTTAAACAGCTTGACGGTATGGTTTATCATATCGTCAAAATCCATAGCGTCGGCAGATTTTAGTCTGTTTTGATATATCTCATACAGCTTTGCTATGGTTTGCTGACGGTAGTCGTGACCTGCTGTTTCTTTAAACCCTGCAGGTGAAATAAGAGAATCCTTTGCCGAAGATATTGCCGATAAAACGCCCCTTATCGGAAACATTTTTTCGTCAATATTATTGTCCTTCATTATATTTTTTATAAGTCTTTTCTGATCGTCGGTGTCATATACCGTAAAATGCGACGTAAAGCCGATTCGTTCGGCATTAATACGCAGTATTTTTCCGCAAATGCTGTGAAAGGTGCCTGCCCACAAGCTCTCGCCACCTTCGCCAAGCTTTGCATTTATACGCTCTTTTAGTTCATTTGCCGCTTTGTTGGTAAAGGTTATGGCCAAAATTTCCCAAGGGCGTGGAGCGTTTACAGCAAAAAGACCGTGTGACAAAGAGTCGGCTTTTCCCTCTATATAATTTTGTGCGGCAATTATATCCTCTTCGGTAAAATAAGGCACATATTCACTGTTATACGCATTGCCGTATTTTACAAGATTTGCAATACGATTTACCAAAACGGTGGTTTTTCCGCTTCCGGCGCCTGCAAGAACAAGCACTGCGCCTTCGGTTGTTGTAACCGCCTCAAACTGACGGTCGTTCATATTGCTAAAATCTTTTTTTACAAGTTGTCTTCTTAAATTTAGAAATTTTTCTGTCATGTTATTACTTCTTATTGTGTTGTTCGAAATGGAATGGTGCAGTTTGACGGAGTAATTCTGCATGAGAATCGGTATGAGCCACCATAACCAAAGGCTTGGTAAGGTCAAGGCTGAAAACACCCATTATTGATTTGGCGTTAACTACATATTTTCCTGACAAAAGTTCTATATCATACGGTTTTTGATTTGCAATATCTACAAAATTTTTAACCGCTTCAAAATCTTTAAGCATAATTGTTTTTTCAAGCATTGTAAATTCTCCTTAAATAACATAAAGTCCTGAATCAAGCACTACAAATTCATAGTTGCAAGATTTAACATATGCGTGTATTGGTTCTTCAAATCCGTAGTAGTCCTCTACCGCATAGCTGTCAAGATTTACTCGTATTAATTTGTTCTGACCGCTATTACAAACATAGGCCCATTCACCCTCGACATACATATTTTCAGGTTGGTCAAAGGGAGATGTTGTTCCGCCTATGCGTATTTCGGAATTCATATTTTTTACGTTAAATCTGATAAGCACGTTACTGCTTTTAAAGGATGCCCAAATACTGTTTTTGTAAAAGGCCACATCCGACGGAGCGGCGCCACGGTATTTTATTTCGCCCGACCAAAAAGATATGCCCTCGTTGTCCAGTATGTTTGCCTTACCGTCCTCGGTGCAAATAAAGGTTTCACCGTTACCGAGCGGTAATATGTGATCCAAAACATAGTTGTTACAGTATTTTACAACCCTGTTGGCGTTGGTGCCAAGCTTGCAACGCACATATGCATAAAGATCGGCCTCCATAAGTCTGCCGTCTGAGGTTGATAACATTTTTACGCAAACGTTATCCTCTTCACTCTCACGACAGAAAAAGATTATGCCATCGGACTTTGGAACAACGTCATATACTATTCCTTCATATACTTTTTTCAATATTTTCAGTCCCTTTTATCAAAACTTTATTTCGCCGCTGTCGTACATACTTTGAACTGCTAACAACACCCCTGTTTTAGCGCTGTGGTAATTAAGACCGCCCTGCATCCATGCGGCATATGGCGCTCTAAGCGGCGCATCAGCAGAAAGCTCTATCGAAGAGCCAAGCGTAAACGCACCTGCCGCCATAATAACCTGATCGTCATAACCCGGCATATCGGAAGGCTCGGGGCGGACAAAGGAGTCAACCGGAGCGCCCGACTGCATACCACGGCAAAATGCGATTAAAGCTTCAGGAGTATTAAGTATTACGCTTTGTATAATGTCACCACGCTTTTCGTCTGCGGTGGGGCTTACCTTGTAGCCTAAAAGCTCTAATAACGCAGAAGCAAAAACCGCTGTTTTAAGTGCTTCGCCTGTAACGTGCGGCGCCGCAAACAAACCCATATAAAGCTCTCGGTTGTGACCAAGCGATGCACCAACCTCTCGACCGACACCGGGCGCCGTCATACGACCGGCACACATTTCAACATATTTTTGCTTTCCCGCTATATATCCGCCTGTCGGAGCAATGCCGCCGCCCGCATTTTTTATAAGCGAGCCTGCAATAATGTCGGCGCCAACCTGTGTTGGCTCACGTGTTTCAACAAATTCACCGTAGCAGTTGTCTACCATAATAACCGTATCGGGTGATACCTCACGCACGGCAGCGCACAACTGCTTAATTTTATCTATCGTAAGACTGGGACGCAGACTATATCCACGTGAGCGTTGAATATATGCCATTTTGTAATTGCCCCAGGAAAGCTCGGAACGAATTGCGTTTATATCGGGGGTGCCGTCGGGCAGTAGATCTACCTGATGATATTCTACCCCAAAATCTGCAAGAGAACCGTCGACGTGACCCTCAAAGCCAAAAACGCCAATAATTGTATCGTACGGTCTGCCTGTAAGCACCAGTACCTTATCACCCGGACGAAGTATGCCAAAAAGGGCAACCGTAAGGGTATGTGTTCCCGATGCAAAGCTGTGACGCACAATAGCGTCCTCGGCACCCATACAATCGGCAAACACCTGATCAAGTGTATCACGACCAACGTCGCCGTAGCCGTAACCTGTAGATGTACCAAGGTGCATTTCACTTACTCTGTTTTTTATAAAGGCGTTAAGCACTTTGGTCTGATTGTATTCTGTAATACCGTCTATAATTTCAAATTGCTTTTTTGCCTTTTTTTCGGCAAGAACGCTATATTTTTCTAATGCTTCATTGAATTTAAAATAGTTCAAGGATTTTTCCTCCAGTAGCCTGCTTTATAATAAAGGCTAAAATTGTTTTTTAAATAAAAGGGTGTTACGGCCTTTTCACACACGGCAACACAGGGCAAATTGTATTGCGATAACAAGCCATTAAGCGATAGCGAGCCCATACCTTTTTTATAAGATGCAATTCCGTTTACAAGCACTGCTTGTCCGTCAGAAATTCCTATAGCCACACAACTGTCCTTTTTTGCAAAATATTTTAACTGTCCGTGATTTAGTCTATGACAAAAATCAACAGCAAAATGTTCGTATGGCGGAAGCTGTAGTCCGTCGGTACTGAGCAAATTGTAAATTTCGTTACTGTTTAATTGGTCCGAAGTTATATCACATTCAAATTTTGCTTCTCTTTTCATAACGTGAACCGTGTGAAAATTTTTGTCAAAAAGTTTTGTAAGTGTTTTTTCATCAGAAAATATAGACTGTGGCGATATAACGTTTATAAACTTTTTCAGTTCGTCTATATCTGAATTTTTATTGTATATAACCATATTGCCGTCAAGCATGGATATAACCGCTTTGTCGCTGTCCTGTACCCAAAATAGCGCAATATCTTTGTAAGCGTTATAGGTACAATTGATTTTTATAACCTCGGCAAGCGGCAAATTAATTTTTGGTATGTTATCAACCAGTAAAATCATAACTGCCCGCCTGCAATTTTGTTAATCATATATTTTGCAAGGTCACGCACGGCGATGACGTCTCTCATATCACAAACGCTGTTTGATGTGTGAATATATCTGCAAGGAACCGATAGCGCCACGGTTTTTACTCCGCCACGGCTAAGGTGTATTGCACCGGCATTGTTCCCGCCTGCTACGGCACATTTGCTTTGTGCTTTTATGCCGCTTGAAAGCGCAGCGTTGTAATACTCTCGGTCATAGCTTGTAGCGCCATCCATAAAGGATACTACGGCGCCCTCGCCCTGCCGACAAACCTGTTTTGCCTGCGCAACATCTGCCACATCGGCGGCGGTTGTGCCGTCAATTACTATTGCGGCATCGGGATTTACAGTATATGCTACAACCCCTGCGCCACGAAGGCCAACCTCTTCCTGAACGGAAAAGCTTGCATAAAAATCGTATTCGGCATCCTGCTTTAACAGATCAATCAAAACGAGACAACCCACCCTGTCATCAAGCGCCTTTGTAATAATTTTATTACCGCTTACTATAAAGTCGCTACACATAACGGCGCAATCACCAACACTAATTAGTTTTTTTGCCTTGGTATCGGTCTTTGCGCCAATATCAATATAAAGTTTATCTGCATCGGGCAGTTTTTTACGCTCGTCACCCTCGCACAAATGCACGGGTTTGCCGCCTATAACGCCAAGTGTTTTGCCGTTTATAAGCACACGACGCATCATAAGAGCCGCAGTATCTATACCGCCGACTGTTTTAAAACGCAAAAATCCGTCCTTTTCGATATGGGTAATAATAAGTCCCACTTCATCAAGATGAGCATCTATAAGCACCTTTTTTACAGGTGTTTTTTTACCCTTTTTAAAGGCAATAATATTGCCCAAGTTATCAACAGAATATTCGCAAAAATCCTTTATTTGCGAAATCACAAATTGACGAACAGCGCCCTCGTCTCCCGAAGTGCCGTCAAGACTGCACAGTTGTTTTAAAAGTTCTGTCATAGAGCATTACCTCCTAAAACATACTTTTCAAGAAGGTCGCAAACATTTTCTATATCTTCTATATCAATAATCTCAACGTCGGTATGCATATTACGAAGCGGTATAGACACAAGGGAAGTTTTTACACCGCTTTTTGAAATAGATATCACGTCGCTGTTGGTGCCTGTTCTGCCGCCCATAACCTCGGTTTGATACGGCATATTGTTTTGCTCGGCAATACTCACAAGCTTTTTAGAAATCTTTTTATCAAGAATGGGAGACATACCGATCATTGCTCCGTATGACAGTTTGCCACACTCATTACTCGGCACATCGGGTGCGTCTGCAAAGGAAACATCAAGCACTATTGCCTCGTTGGGAGCGATATCAAAAACTGTGGTTTTTGCACCTCTGTGACCAAGTTCTTCGGCATCGGTAAAGGCAAAAACAATATTAAAAGGTAACTTTTTACCGCTTAATCTTTCGGCAAGAGCCAAAAGGCATACAACGCCCGCACGGTTATCAAGGCTTTTGCCTGTAACACAAGTGCCATGTAAAGCCGTCGCCTTTTGATTAAATGTTACAAAGTCACCTACCGATATAACATTCTTTGCCTCTTCGCCCAAAAGAGTATCAATCTTTAAAGCAGATATATCATCGTATTCCTTAACGCCGCCAAGGTGGGGCGGTGTTGCACAAAATACGCCTGTAATTTTTTCTTTGCCGTGCACCGTAACGGTTCTTGAAGGTAATGTGCGAAGGTCAATGCCGCCGCAATTTTTCACGGTTAAAAATCCATTGTCGTCAACGTCGGTCACAACAAAGCCGACCTCATCAATATGGGCTTCAAGCAAAAGGGTATAGTCCCCTTCGCCCGCCATTTTGCCCACAACGTTAATACCGTTTTGTGAAGTTTCGGCGTATTTTGAAAGTTGCGAATATGCAATAAGTGACGCTTCGGTTATATTGCCGACGCTTACGGCATCCGACAATTTAAAAAGAGTTTCTTTTATATTCATTATAGTTCGTTCACCAGTTGTTTAAAGTGATTTCCACGGCACACAAAGTTTGGATAAGCATCAAAGCTGGCACACGCAGGCGAAAGGGTAACAATATCACCCTGTACGGCATTTTTATGCGCCTGGGCTACTGCTTCGGCAATGTCTTTTACCCTTACTATTTCGGGACTGCCGTTATATCCGGCATAATCACGCAGACACTGCTCTATTTTGTCGGCTGTGTCACCGCAAAGATAAAGTGTTTTAACCTTTTCTACCACGTATGGCATCATGGGTTCAAACGGTATATGTTTATCATATCCGCCTGCAATAAGCATTACCTTTTGGTCAAAAGCCTTAAGACCTGCTATAGTTCTTGTTGGGCTGGATGCGATAGAGTCGTTATAATATTTAACGCCGTTTACTTCACGCACAAATTCAATTCGATGTTCAACGCCGCCAAACTCACGTGCAACCTTACAAATGTTGTCAACGCCAACATATCCCCAAACAGCCGCAATAGCAGTAAGATAATTTTCTACGTTGTGGTCGCCCAAAACTCTGATTTCCTTGCGGTCAACAACGGGAACGTCTATGCCACGATATGCCATATGAAGCACACCGTCTTGGTCAAGCCAAGCGCCGTTGTTAAGTCGGCGGCTCATACTAAAGCCAAGACTCTGACCACGAACATCCTTGCGGAAAGATTCGGTAATATCGTTATCACGGTTAAGTATTGTACGTGAAAAAGCATTTTGATGGAGTAAAATGTTTTTCTTTGCCTCAACATATTCGTCCATATCCTTATGCACGTCAAGATGGTTTGGCGCTACGTTTGTAACAACGGCAACGTCAGGGCTTTTGCGCATAGAGATAAGCTGGAACGAAGAAAGCTCAGCCACAACAAAATCATCGGCAGTAATGTTTTCTATTTCAGGAAGAAGCGGTGTACCAATGTTGCCGCCAACAAACACTCGCTTGCCTTCGGCTTCAAGCATTTTTGCAATAAGGGTGGTGGTTGTGGTTTTTCCGTCCGAACCGGTTACCGCAAAAATAGTTGCAGGACAAAGGTCAAAAAACACTTCCATTTCACTTGTTACTGCAATTCCTCGCTTGCGTGCACGCTCAAGCTCGGGAAGGTGAAAATTCATACCCGGGGTACGGAATATAATATCAACCTCAAGATTGTCAAGATAACCTTCACCCAACTTTAACTCTGCGCCCGCAGCTTCTAATTCGCCGGCTATGTTACCGATTTGCTCTCGCTCACGGCGGTCACAGGCGATAACACGTGCACCCTGTTTTAAAAAGTTTAAAATAAGCGGTGTGTTGCTGACACCTATTCCGCACATTGCTATTTTTTTACCGTTTAGTTGACTAAAAAACTGCTTAAAATCCATAAAGCGTTCCTCCAAAATTAGTCTGTTATTTGTTCTGCCGAATTATTTTGTGAATCATCACAATACATATCCATTGCAGGATCAAATCCATTCATTTCTATATACTCTTCAAGCGTTACACCGAGTTTATTTATAGCTTTTGCGTTGTTTATACCAACAAAACGCCAATGCCACGACTCGTAAATAACACCTGTAACGTGTTCCTTTTCTTTTGGATAACGAAGAATAAATCCATAGTCCTCGGCGTGTTCGCACATCCAAGTGTACATTTCGGTTTGCTGGAACGCATCGTCTGCCATATTAAAATCGGCACAAAGACCTGTGTTGTGTTCGCTGGTTCCCGGTCGTGCAACAACGGTTGAAGCCTTTTCTTCGTCGCCGCCTACCCTTTTTACTTGATTTTCAAAAAGAACCCTTTGATCTGCGTAACTGCGGAAAGGCGACCAAACTTGCAAATCCACGCCGTCTGCCTGCGCCGCAGCAACCATTGCCGTAATATACGGATAAACGTCTTTGTGTATTTTCGTTACATAGTTATTATTACGATATTTAGGATCAATTTCTACCAAATATTCACGAACCTTTGTATCGTAATCATCAGGCAAAGGATTTTTGCCGTTTATAAGCAATAATCTTCCAAAATTTTTATTAAGCTCTACACCCGTTGGTGTAACAAAAATTTCGTTTTGTGGCAGTGTTGGCGTTTCGGTAGACGCCGTTTCACTTGAAACATAGTCCGGTGAAGCGGGGTCATCTTTGTTAAAACCGTTTTTTATCGCTACTATTAATACGGTCAGTAACGCTATTATCGCTGCCAGAACCGACGCCATAATTGCTATAAATATTCGGCGGCGGACTATTGCCTTTCTTCTTTTTTCGGTCATAATTTAACCTCTTTTATTCGTCAAGTTTTAGTACTGCCATAAATGCGTCCTTTGGCACCTCTACAGAACCGAGCTTGCGCATTTTCTTTTTGCCTTCTTTTTGCTTTTCAAGAAGCTTCTTTTTACGGGTTATGTCACCGCCGTAGCATTTTGCAAGCACGTCTTTACGCATTGCCTTTACAGTCTCACGTGCAATGATTTTGCCGCCTACCGCTACCTGAACGGGAACTTCAAAAAGCTGTCTTGGAATATACTCTTTTAATTTTTCTGCTATTCTGCGAGCACGTGCATAAGAGTTAGAGGTGTGTACTATAAACGAAAGCGCATCCACCGTGTCGCCTGCAAGCATAACGTCAAGCTTTACAAGACTGGATTTTTGATAGCCGGCGGTCTCGTAATCGTAGCTTGCATAACCCTTTGTTCGGCTCTTTAAAGCGTCAAAAAAGTCATATACTATTTCACCCATTGGTAAAACGTAGTGAATATCTACTCGGTCGCCCATATAGGTCATGCCCTTATAATCGCCACGACGCTCCTCACAAAGCTGCATTATGGTGCCGACATATTCGCTCGGAGAATAGATGTGCACGTTTGCCACAGGCTCAAGCGCCTCGGCAATAACTGCAGGGTCGGGATAGTTTGTAGGATTATCTACAAATATTTTCTCTCCGTTTGTGAGCACAAATTCATACTGCACACTGGGAGCCGTTGTAATAATATCAAGATTATATTCACGCTCAAGTCGTTCTTCTAATATTTCCATATGCAAAAGGCCTAAAAATCCGCAACGGAAACCAAAGCCTAATGCCTGTGACGTTTCGGGTTCAAAAAGAAGCGATGCATCGTTAAGCTGCAATTTTTCGAGTGCTTCACGCAGATCGGGGTATTTTGCGCCGTCGGCAGGATAAATACCGCAGAACACAACCGGTTTTGCCGCACGGTAACCGGGAAGCGCCTCGTCAGCAGGGCAGTCTGCCAAGGTAATGGTATCGCCGACACGTGCTTCGCTTACGGTCTTAATAGAAGCGGCAAGATAACCTACCTCTCCGGCTTCGAGTGTGTCGCAGGTTTCGTAATTTGTGGCACGCTTGCGACCAAGCTCTACAATATCAAACTCGGCTCCTGTTGCCATCATTTTTATTTTGTCGCCCGTTTTTATTTTGCCCGATACTACTCGGTAGTAAACAATAACACCCTTGTATGGGTCATAGTAAGAATCAAATACAAGTGCTTTAAGCGGAGCGTTGCGGTCACCCTTTGGTGCAGGTACACCTTCTACAATTGTTTCTAACACCTGTTCTACGTTAATGCCTGTTTTTGCCGAAATAAGCGGTGCCTCGTCTGCAGGAATACCGATAATGTCTTCTATCTCGGCCTTTATTCTGTCGGGTTCGGCAGAGGGCAGGTCAATTTTGTTTATAACGGGCAGTATCTCAAGCCCGTGGTCAACTGCAAGGTAGGTATTTGCCAAGGTCTGCGCCTCGATACCCTGCGACGCATCAACAACAAGTATTGCACCTTCACACGCCGCCAGCGAACGTGATACCTCATAGTTAAAGTCAACGTGTCCGGGGGTGTCTATAAGATTAAGCTCGTATTCTTTTCCGTCTTTAGCGGTATAGTAAAGCGTTACGGCGTGTGCTTTTATGGTAATGCCTCGCTCACGCTCTAAATCCATACTGTCAAGTATTTGTTCTTCCATATCACGCTCAGCTACCGATTGGGTTAGCTCAAGCAAGCGGTCAGCAAGTGTTGACTTACCGTGATCTATATGTGCTACAATGCAAAAATTTCTGATATTTTCAAGTGGAAATGACAAGGCAGATTTCTCCTTATATATTATATAATTATACATAATGCATTATAGCACATACACCTTTCGTTTTCAAGGTCTATCAAGCAATAAAATTGACACGGTTATTAAGATTTTGTTGTGATAAAATTAAAAATGGTTTATAATGGATATCACAAATCTTACAAGGTGGTGATTTTGGTGCAAATTGCAATCATGTGCCTTAATTCAAAATATATTCACGCTTCTCTTGCACCGTGGTGTTTGTTGGCGGGTGTAAAGGCTTTTTGCAAAACAAACGTTAATGCCAAAGTGGTTGAAAGCACCATAAACGCCGACCTTGACAAGTTTGTAAACAGTATAGAAAAAGCCGATATTTACGCATTTTCTTGCTATATATGGAATATTGAGCAAACCCTTTATGTATGCCAAAAGCTAAAGCAAAAACACAATGCAAAAATTGTTGTGGGTGGGCCTGAGGTTGCATATCGGGCACAGGACGTTTTAGCAAGATATTCCTTTGTAGATTTTGTGTTGTCGGGCGAAGGAGAATTTAATTTTCCAAAACTTGTAGATGCTTTAAATAACTCCGCTTTACTAAGCGAGGTTGACGGACTTACATATCGTGAAAAGGGTAGTATTTTATCCAACCCCGAGGTAGTATATGCTACAACCCCGCCAAACCCCTATTGCAAGGAGTTTTATGACAATTTAAAGGGCAGAATTTGCTATATAGAAACCAGCCGAGGTTGTCCTTACCGCTGTGCTTTTTGCCTGTCGGGCAGATGCTCGAGTCTTCGGTTTTTTGATATAGATACTGTTAAAGAAAATATTATCCTGCTTGCAAATTCGGGCACAAAAACGGTTAAATTTGTAGATAGAACCTTTAACGCAAACTACCGACGTGCCAACGAAATTTTGCGATTTATAAAACAAAATTATGGCACAAAAATACCGCCTGACGTTTGTTTTCATTTTGAAATTGCAGGAGATATTTTGCACCAAGAAACGCTTAAGATACTATCTCTTATGCCAAAAGGTGCCGTTCAGCTTGAAATCGGCATGCAGTCTTTTAACGAGGATACGCTTAAAATTATTAACCGTAAAACCGACACACAAAAACTTATTAAAAATATAAAAACGCTCTTAAGCTTTGGTAATATGCATATTCACATCGACCTTATTGCAGGACTTACGGGTGAAGATATAAATAGTTTTAAGAACAGTTTTAACATCGGTTACAATCTGCACGCACATATGCTGCAGATGGGTTTTTTAAAGCTGCTTTACGGCTCGGATATGCGAGAAAACACCGACAAATACCCTTGTGAGTATAGTAACACACCGCCTTATGAGGTAACCTCTACTCCTTGGCTTACAAACAAAGAAATTGTCGCACTCAAAAACTGCGAGGATGCGCTTGAACGCCTTTATAACAGCGGCAGATTTTTGCTGACTCTTGATTATTTGATAGGCGATGTTGGTATTAAGCCGTTTGACCTTTTCTTTGATTTTGGCAATGCGGTAAACGGCAACAAATTCCCGCTTTCTATATATGCACAAAAGTTTTTTGAGTTTTACAAAGACAGGTGTAACACCCAAATTTTGCGAGAAAAAATCGTTTGTGATATGCTTAAAAGCGGATGCGAAAAACACATTCCTGAGATTTTAAAAATAAAAGACCCTCTTTACAAAAAAGTAAAGAAGGAGCTTTCAGAAAAACTTGATAATAGTTTTAGTTTTGCCGTGCTTTATAGTGAAAATAAAATTTTTGCCGTAACGTCGCAAGAGCCACGAGATTTTTTTGGCAGAAAAGCAGGTGTATATTTTAAGCTAAAATAAAACGGACAGAAAAATCTGTCCGTTTTTTTATTATGCCTGTAAAACCTTTTGCTTTTTGGTAAGCAATTGAAGTGCCGCTATTAAAGCTACTAAAACCAAACCGATAGAGTCGGTAACAATACCCGGATATATCAGCAGTAGTCCGCCAATTGCGCACACAATTCTTTCATACCATTTCATATTGCGCAAAATATATCCTTCAAGAGATGCCGATACTGCAAATATTCCTATTACGGAAGTGATGCATATTAAAATTACCGAACCTACGGTAGTATCAATAAACAGCATTGCAGGATTAAGCGCAAATACGTAAGGAACTATAAATGCGCCAATAGCAAGTTTGGTCGATGTAAATGCCGTTTTCATCGGGTTGGCCTGTGCGATAGCAGCGCCTGCGTACGCAGCAAGGGCAACCGGAGGTGTAAGATCGGCAACAATACCAAAATAGAACACAAAGAAGTGTGCAGCCACGTCTGGAACTCCCATTTTTATAAGGATAGGCGCACAGGTGGCGGCCATAATACAGTAGTTTGCTGTTGTAGGTACACCCATACCCAAAATGATACAGGTAAGCATTGTCAAGAAAAGTGCAATAATTACCTTGTCACCCGCAAGCGCCAGAATGCCATTTATAAGCATAGTAGCAAGACCGGTCATAGTAATGGTGCCCGCAATAATACCTGCAACACCGCAAGCAACGGCTACGGTAATCATACCCTGACCGCCTGCGGCAAGTGCTTCCCATATACGTTTTGGTGTGATACGGTTTTCTTTGTTAAATAGGCCAACAACAATTGCGGCAATTATAGCAATTGCAGCAGCATAAGCAATAGAACGTGAGCCAGAGCCAACAAGAACAATAAGCAAAATCAGTGGCAATAACAAATAAGACTGTTTAAGCAATGGTAAAAATTTTGGCAATTCTTCTCTTGAAAGACCTCGCAACCCTTCTTTTTTTGCTTCAAGATGAACTGCAATAAATACACCCAAAAAGTAAAGACAAGCAGGTAATATTGCACGCACAACAATGTTGCTGTACGGCACGCCGATATTTTCTGCCATCAAGAAAGCGGCTGCACCCATAATAGGTGGCATAATTTGCCCGCCTGTAGAAGCAGATGCTTCAGCGGCAGCAGCAAACTCCGGTTTGTAACCTGTCTTTTTCATAAGGGGAATAGTAACCGAGCCTGAACCTACAGTATTGGCAACCGAAGAGCCCGATACCATACCTTCAAGCGCACTTGCCACAACAGCAACCTTTGCCGGACCACCTGAAAAGCCTCCGACAATTGAGTTGGATATTTTTATAAAGAAATCGGCAATGCCCGTTCTCTCCAAGAATGCGCCAAAAATTATGAAAATGGCAATATACTTTGAGCAGGTGTTAACCGGTGTCGATAAAATACCTGAAGTGGTGGTGTAAAACAGTTTACCAACAAGGCCCTCAATTCTACGCATTATATCAGGGTTGGTAAGACCCCACGCCAAAGCATAAATAATAAACGCAACGGCAACAATAATAATTGGAATGCCTACACATCGACGGCACAGTTCCAATAAGCAGAGTATGCCTATGATGCCTATGATAATCTGATAAAATTCGAACTTGTTGCCTTGCTGAATAATATTTACCGCATCAAATGTATAATAAAAGAAAGAACCTGAGCCTAATACCATTAGAATTACATCATACCACGGAATATAATTTGTTTTTTGTGCTCCTTTTTTAATAGGATATACCAAATAACCGATAAATACAATGCAACCTATAAAGCTTGAAAGTCTTACTGCATCAAGCCAAGTCGCAAAAAATGTTACATAAATGCAAAACAAAGCAAAGGTCGCTAAAATACAGTTAATTACTATTTTAGGCTTGCCTTCCCAAACACGAGTGTTGGATTCTCGGTCAAATTTTTTCATTACGGAATCTAAATCCATTGGCTCTTCGGTCTTTGAAACCTTCTTTTTTGAGAAAAACAACAATATCTCCACCCTTCCATAAAAACATTAAAATAGCTGCGACAGTTTATGCCGCAGCTATCAAACTGTAAAGCTTTTAAACTTAAGGCAAATTACTTAACCTCAACTTCAATTCCTTTTTCTTTGAAATACTTTGCAGCACCTGCGTGGAACGGCACAGTAAGACCATCGGTAGCATTTTCAAGGCTAAGTTCAGCGCCCTTTGCGTGCTCTTTTGTAATTGCTTCTATGTTGTCAAAAATAGCAGCTGTCAATCTATAAACCTCATCTTCACTTGCTGATGCGCTTACGATAAGGGTCGCCTTAACTGTAACGGTTAAAACTTCCTCTGTCTGATTCTTATATGTGTTTGCCGGAATTTTGTAAACAGAATAGAAAGTATTTTCCTTCATAAGTTTATCTGCAATTTCGCCATCAATAGGAACTATACGAACGTTTGCATTAGTCATGCAAAGTTCTGTAATAGCAGGAGTTGGAGCACCAGCAACAATAAATGCAGCATCTATTTTGCCATCCTTTAAAGCATCGGCACTTTCGTCAAAGTTCTGATACTGAGGCTTGATGTCCTGTTCTGTAAGACCTGCAGCAGCAAGAACATCCATAGCGTTAAAGTATACGCCTGAGCCCGGTGCACCGATAGAAACCTTCTTATCCTTAAGGTCAGCAACCGTCTTGATGTCGGGATTAGCGGTAACAAGCTGTACTGCCTCTGCATATAGACCTGCTACTGTACGAAAAGATTCAATTTTGCCGTCTTCTTCAAAAGAACGTGTTCCGTTCCAAGCATAGTGCATAACGTCTGATTGAACGGTACCCAATTGATAATCGCCGATGTCAATACCCTGGATATTATCCTTAGAGCCACCTGTTGATACGGCATTAACGGTAACACCTGCATTGTTTGTAATGTATTGGCCTATAATACCGCCATATGCGTAATAGGTACCTGTAGGACTACCTGTACCCATGGTCATTGTGCTTGAACCACCGCACGCAGCTAATGAAAACATCATTACAGCCACCAATAAAACAGAAAGTAATTTTTTCATTTATATATCCTCCTTAAAACTGATTGTTTTTATTATAACTATAAAAATAGTTTTTTGCAACAAAAAATTATAAAGTAAAACAAATTTTTAATATAGAGTTTTTCCTATATTTTCAAAAGAGGAGTTATAACGAATGGATTTTCGTCCGCTCACTCCTCGTTCAATTTACCCCGCTTTAGTCACCTTGTTAATTTAATTTTAACGGGATTTTTCCGCACACTACCGTGTGCTATCGCCTCGCTTGCGCTCGTTGCCCACGTCGGTAAAAACAGTCCCCCGGACTGTTTTCTTCCGCTTGCGCTCCCTCCTTGTTCGAATCCCTGTTTTAGCACAAGATAATTAAAAAGGAACCAATCCTTACGGACTGATTCCTTTTTTAATTGGCTGGGGAATAGGGATTCGAACCCCAACAAACAGAGTCAGAGTCTGTCGTGCTACCGTTACACAATTCCCCAATATTTAGTTGAGCAATAATTATTATATTACATTTTTTAAATAAGTCAAGAAAAATTTTGACAAATTTTTAAAAAACTTTCGTTCCGCCTTGCCGTAACGGCTTAATGATAACCTGAACTTAATTTCAGGTGGGTTTTCGCCAAGCGGTTTCGCGCTCCCTTCTTCCGAACTCGGCACCGCCGCGGGAGGTCTGCAAACCCGCCGCCTGAGCAGAAATCCCTTTT
>JAZUNQ010000053.1:0-10848 GCA_045604205.1 Acutalibacteraceae bacterium | reverse complement strand
AGCCGTAGATGATGTATTGGGCGTGTTGGGCATTTTGATATGACCTCCTTAAGGCTTCAAATTGTGGGGAGTTATAATCGTTGGGGATGCAGGAATAAACGGGGAAAATGCGGGGTGTGAGAGAGCGGACGGTGCCGTCGGAATCGACGTCGCACTCTACTATCCAGCCGCCCGTGGCGATGGTTATGCCGTTGCCGCGGGTGTGGGGCGTTTGTGATTGATAACAGCCCGTCTGAAAGACGTGGACGTTGCGGTAGAAGATGTATTCGAGTTTGTGGTAATGGCCGATGGCAAGAATGTTGGGCTTGGTATCGGGGTCCATTGCTTCGACTATCTTTTGGGGCTTGTAGGATAAGGCGTAAGCCGTACCGTCCCAAGGGTGGCGAAGCTCAAGGGTACAGTTTGGGGTGAGCTCCACAACGGCGCAGTCTCGGCCGAGATAGACCATGTCGGGGCGACGAGAGGCGATAGCCTTGCCTATATCCATTCCCGCACGTTTGTAGAGGCTGGCATCGTGATTGCCGGTAATGAAGTAGGTGGTGATACCGTCACGCTTGGGATAGACGGCAGCGATCTCGTCGGCGTGGTCGTCTGCGCCTTGGGTGTAACACTCGTATTGATGCCCCGGGCGCATTTGCTCACCCTCGTCAATATCGCCGGTGTGAAATACCGTAGAGATGCCAAGCTGCTGGCACTTGTCGTAAAAGGCGTGAAGGTGGGTGAGCTGTGTGTATTTGGAGTTGATCTGCGTGTCGCCCATCAAGCCAAAGCGGATAGTCTTGCAGCCGTCCCAGACTTGGGCGTGACGCTCGGGCACAAGGTTTTGCAGGACCTCATGTGGGGCATCTTTGTCGCCGTCATACCCGGCGATTTCGTAGTCGTGCAGCAGATTGCGCACACGTGTGCGAGCCGCTTCAAGATTCGGTGCGCCGATTTCTTTAAAAAGCCGTCGGGCAATGGTACGCTTTGGTGTGCCAGATATGTAGAGCTCGATTGCTTTTTCTTTCCATGTTTGCATATAGTCACTCCTTTGTAGTGTTTTTAATCGACCAAGGCGTATTGACTAATTCGGGGTGCTTTATTTCCATCTGCAACGCCCAAAGCAGATTCCACACAGCGGCGACAAGATGGGGCTCGTCCGTCCAGCCGTCAAGATATTTTGCAAGGTGCCTTGCCGCACTATCGCAAAGGCTCGATGTTGGTATGCCCTTGTCTACGTTGTGTTCGCCGTATTTCTTTGCGCCGTTCTCGCAGTGCTTGGAGACCTCCATAATCGCCGCCCAGGGCAAGAGATCCATGCGACCTTTCCCGTCGTGCATATCGCGTATAGCCCCTGTGCTAAACTCGGTGCGCTCTCCGCTGTCGCTTATCATCCGACATCCCCCTTTGTGTTTTGGATCTGCACAAGCAGCTTATATAAGCCGTAAAAGGAGCAAGGGTCTGTTCCGGTCTTGGCGTGTATCTTGACAAGCCGTGCTCGGATAGTACATTCACTTACGCCAAGCTCAAGGGCCGTGCGCAGTTTGTTCATGTTGTTTTTAGCATAAGCTTTTAAGATCGCCGTGTCGGGTATGTGCTTTTTTGTTTCTGTCATTAACCTTTCCCCCCTATTCATCTTAAAATCAAAGTTATTCATCTTGGGATATTTTATCGTGAATTTCTCCGTCCATCTTTGCGCCGCAGTTACCGCAATAATTCGGTGGTGTCTCGTCTTTTTCTTTCGTTGCATATCCGTTATCGCAGAACGGGCATTCATAGTGCCAACGGCCATAAGAAAAAGATTCTCTCCACGTCCCATGCTTCACCGCATCACGCTTTCCGTCCTCGTATCCGTTGCGGTAGGCTTGCTCTATTGCATCGGTGTTGTTCATTGAAGCTCACCCACCATTTCTTCTACGAGGTTGTCAATATCCACAAAAACCCCGAGATGGTGTACGCCGGTGACAACTTCTGCTTTCCACCTCTCCGCAAACTCTTTATATGCTTCGGCTTTTATCTCCGCAAAGGGATCAATATCACCCCCCGCTGCTTGCAAAAAACATCTTTTAATGACGTTTTCAAAAGTTTTAATGTCTGCGCTTAACTTCTCAATCTCTGCCTTTTGGCGGTTGATCTTGGCTTTGAGCTCGTCAATATATTCCAATGCCGCATCTTTTTCGTTATCGTTCACTTCTCCCCACCTCTTTCTTTTGGTGTGCGTGTGTTCCACGCCTTGATTGCATCTTTTTTCGTTGTCGCAAACACGGACGCTTCGTGATGCTTTCCCGAACACTATATTAGGTATCCTAAACATCGCTTGCCTTTTTCGTCTACAAGCTTAACGCTCTTTTCTTCAAACTGTGGTTCGCCCCCACAAAACGGGCAAGGTAACAATTCAGCCATCACTCCGCACCCCCTTATTTTTCGGACAATACTTTGTCCCCTCAAACTCTACAAAGCTTCTCCACGGTGGCATAACAGACCAGTCGATGTTGTCATAATGTCTTTCGCATTTTGTGTTTTCACACTTTCTGTTGGCGCAAAAGGATATGTCTTGATTTGCCATTACTCCCCACCTCCTTCTTTGGGTGTACATAAATCTTCAAGTAAATCCCCTTCTTCCAATATCACAAAATGGTCTTTCGCATCGTCAGAACAATCAATTTCATCGGTACACTCGCCCATGCGATGCTTTGAATAAAACTCGTTTAATTGTTCATACATCTTTTCGTTTCTTGTAAAATAAGAACCAAAATAACCTTTGCCAATAACAAATTGCTCCCCACAATGTTTGCAAGTAAGCATAATTCTTGAATTAGCCATCACCCCTCACCGCCTTTCTGTATATTTGCGTATGCTCTTATAAGAGGTCCGTATATTATTTCTTGACACTTGGCATATATAACCCTGTCTGCTTCCGCCTTAGACCTTTTCGGTTTCTTTGGCGATAACTCGCCTCTCTTTGCCGCTATCGCAACTGGATTTCTCTTATGTTCACCCATCACCCTTCACCGCCTTTCAAAACCAAACACCATACTTTAATTTGTTATAAACCGCATAAGGAATTAACCATAATGGGGCGGTGAAAAAAAGAATAATACACAAAACTCCTTTTGCGAGCGATTTCCAAACATGGACAACCGCTTCTATAATTTCGCTCATTGTAAATCCACTCATTCCTCCCCACCGCCTTCCGCTTGTTCTTTGGGTATAAACTGATCTCCGTTTATACAACTTCGCCACACCGGGCAAAAGTCAACATCCAAAATATCATCCTCGTCTGCTGATTCTAACCGTTGGCAGTTTTCGCAACACACTTTCATCCCTGCTTACCGCCTTTCAACAATTCGGGGTTGTCGTGTATGTTGCCGATTACTTCATACTCACAAAAACGGTTCATTACATAGGTGAAACTACTATGGTGAAAATTCCCGATAGAAGTTCTTTTCCATTGCAAAAGTGTTTCATTCCAATACAACGCACCTATATCAAAACCATCATCAGAATTATTGTAATGTTTTACAATATCCCCCTCAAAAATCTCCTTGCCGTTTTTATCGGTCAAGCCTGTGTATTGTCCAAGGGTCTCGTAAAGAACTTTAACCGGCTTAACATCAATAAATCTTGTATCGTCGTACCCCGAGATTGCAAAATCGTAGGTTTCCACAATATAATATGCCGATACACAACAGGCATCAAGATCATATTTTATGAGCAAGCTTCCCTCGACCCATTCTCTGTTATCTGCTCTTTTGCCTCTAAACAATATCTCACGCATCAGCCCTACCGCCTTTCTCGGTTGGGTGGTCGGGATACCCTAACTCTTTTAATGCGTTTGAATAATCCTCTCCTTTTGGTGTGTTTATTTTGCTCGAAAACATTTCGTCACCAAGCTTGTTGTATTCATCAAATAAATCATCAAAAGCCTTTTCCCACACTTCGTCGTGTTCGTGTTCAGCGCCAACTCCAGCGTGTGCGAGTTCGTGAGCAAATATTTCAACAGCGTTATTTATTGACAAATCGGAATCAATAAAAATTGTAATTTCTCCATCATCGGAAAAGTCGGTCAATCCGCATACTTTTTCGCCGTGTTCATCATCTCTTATGTTTGGCTCAAAATATGCAGTGTATTTTACATTGGGAAACAATCTTTTGAACGCAATATCAAGCATTTCAAAAGGATTATTTTTTATTATCCAATTAGTGTTCATTTCCCCTCATCTTCCTTTCTCATTCCACCCTGCGGACTTCTGCGTGGAGTATCTTCTCCAACCTTCGCCGGAGATGTTCTTCCGCTACGTCAAACCCCGATTCACAAGCCTCACGCTTGAAGGTCTCGGCCATCCCCTCCAAGGCGTTTATAAACCTCGTCCCGCGGTCTATGCCAAATCCAAACCCTTCGTTGAGGGCGACGAGCGCAAGGGCCGATACATGCCGTGTTGCTCGGTCGTAGGCTGCCTCTTCTACTTTGTTTAGCATTGCCGTGCGCTTTGCAAGGTATCCGTTTATCTTTCCCATATCTTTCCTCCTCCGATTAAAACGGTAATTCCTCTTGATCTGCACTTACCTCGTACCACGTCGGGCGCTCTTGCCAGCCGTAGCACTTTGGGTCTTGTTCGTGCTCCTCGGTTATTCGCTTGGTACTTTCCGAGTAGATCATGTTGAGCGGTCGGTCGACTATCAGCTTGCCGTTGATACGATTCTTGGTCACCTGCAACTGTCCTCGGCTTGTGCCGTCGGCCGTTTTCAGACGGCTGTATATCAGTACGGTATCTACTCGGTTTGTGATATCGCCCGAGCCGGCAACGGAATCGTTGGTCAGCGTCCCCGCCATCTCCTTTCGGGGATGGGCTACAAGCAATACCACAATGTTGTATCGTACCGCTATAAGCTTCAGCTTTCGGACAAACTCGCTTTGGGCTCGGTAAAAATCATCCTTTGCCCCTACGTCCATTGCCGTCATAAGATTGTCGATGCAGACCATATTTACCCCGTAGCGGACTACTGCGTCCTCAACCGTCTGTAAAAGCTCCTCGGTCTCGTCCTCGTATATTGCCTCGTTGTCGTAAAGCAATGCCAAAGGGCGATACCAGCGGTTTATCTTTTCCTGCACATCCGGCTTGATGCGGTATGCAGGTCTTTCGTCGGTGCCGCAATTTATGACTCCCTCGGCACCCGCCGCCTGGAAGTCTATCCAGTTTTTAAAATGGCTTGCCGTAAGCTCTCCCGAATAGGCAAGCACACGGTTGCCTTGATTTATTGCCTCAAGGATAAGCTGACCCATAAGGGTACTTTTTCCCTCGCCTCTGCGCCCGGTAAGCAGTATTACTTGGCCGTAGTAAAAGCCGCCGATAACGCTATCAAGCCGTCCTATTCCCGTTTGGATTCTCGGCAGCGTGGAAAAGTCTATGCTCTCTACGTCGGCAAGCCGCTTGACGTGAGGGATGATATATTCCACGGCGTGAGAAAAGCTGTCAAGCAATACGTCCTTGCCGTATTCACGAAGGATGTCGTTTGCGTCCTTGAGCCCGTAGTAATTCTCGGGCGGTATGTAGAATACCGGCAACTTAAAACTTTTTGCTATCTTGTCAACAAGCGTTATTTTGCCGTTCTCCGAATCGCCCATCACTATCACCGACGAAAACTGCATCACCCAGTCGTAGCAGGCCGAGACCCAAGTAAACGAGCTGCAGCCGTTGGGAACGCTGACGGTGTTTTCTATGCCGCACTCGGCAAGCGAAAGGGCATCTATCTGTCCCTCGGTTATCACAAGCGGCTTGTCGGTGTTCCTTGCCTCACGCATGCCAAACAAAACGGGCTGGGTGTCTTTCTCAAACCACTCCTTATTCCGATCAATACCCTTGCGGAATCTTGCGTTGCGGTACTTGACCGTTACAAGCTCTCCTCCGGCGTTGTAAAACGGAAACACAAGGATATTTTCGTTGTCCTTTTGCACCGTTATCTGATAGCGGTTGCAGACCTCTTCGCCTATCCCTCGCTCTCCCAACAGCTTCACCGCCGCAGGGCGCACGTCTATGGGCTTTTGCGGAAGCCGTCTGTATTCCTTCGGCTTTACTCCGAAATCCAGCGCATACCCCATATCCCGTGCAAGGGTGACAAAGTGTCCCTGCTTTCCGCAGGAGGAGCGCAGACAGTTATACGCTCCGCTTTTTTTGTTGACCGCAAAGGTATAAGTGTCTCTGTGCGCCCCGCCGTGACAATAGAGGCAATACTTGAATTGCACCTCGTCGCCGTCTTCCTTGGTCTCGGCCCCTACGATTCCGGCAAGCTTGCGGAGGTCATCAATATTAAACTCATATTTCATTCCACTCGCCTACCATTCCCAGTCTCTCTCTACCTTCGGTGCAGACGTCTCGTCGTTTCCCGAAGGGAGGGCGGAGCCTATATTATTCTTTTCATTCTTATATTCTTTATATGTTCTTATATTCTTTGATTGTTGTCGATTGCTTGTCGATTGCTTGTCACTTGCTTGTCGGTTGTCTGTCGATTTGCTTGTCGGTACAGACTGGTATAGGTCATAATTTAATATGGTAAATAGGGAATATTTTGGATATGCGGTGTGTGTCATTTCGTTTGTCGATTTTAGGTGCTCTATGGCCGTTCTTACGTTTCGGGGTGACAGTTCAAGTGCCTCGGCAATCTTGCCGATCGAGCTTACCAACTGCCCCCTATGCACCGTTATTTTTTCGAAGTCGTGATCCTCGATATTGGCGTTCAACAGCAGATGCAGAAACACCCTCATCGTGTTGGCGTTTGTGTACCATCGCCAGCGTTGTATGTTGCGGTCGAGCTTTATATATGTTGTCGGTGTCGCCAAGAAATCATCCCTCCTGCGGGTATTGGCAGTATACCCCGTAAATGTTTTTCGGTACTGCGCCGTGCTTGCACTTTCGGCAGCAGTAAAGGCAGATATACTCTCCGTATACCCTCTGTACGGCGGGGTGGGGACAACGGGCGGCGAGTAGACCGTCGAATAATACGCCGCATTTCGAGCACCTAACGGGCGCATGAGATGTCTGCAAAGGCTTTTTCTTGTCACCCATTCCCATTGTCCGCACCTCCTTCGAGAATTTCTTTGCCCTCTCTGTAGAGGACGTCGTGTATCAGTTTGCCGGTCGTTTCCGGCTTGCAGAAAAGAAGCTGACAGTTATACCTTGCAAGCCAGGCAAGAGCCGAGGCTATAAGCGACTGCGGAAGCATTTTAGAGCGGTATTCGCCCTTGTATGCCTTTTCAAAGGTAGCGTTTTCTATAAGCAGATACACCTTTGCACCAGCTTCCTTTGCCCGTTCAAACTCGGCCCTGAAGCGTTCCCTCTGCGAGGTGTAGCAGGCGGCTATTTCGTCAAGAGACATCTTGCGCTCGATTGCGACCTTATCTCGCAGGTCGAGCCAAGAGCCGTCCGGCAGGGGAAATTTGGCCGAGTAATCGCCGTAGTCAAGCTTTGTGCGCTCGGTCTTGCAGTTTGCGCTTGCAAGCCTCGCTCTCAGACGGGCGGTGTCCTGCTCTCTTGTGTCGAACAGGAGCACCATACCGTCAAGAGCGGCCTTTACTTCAAAAGGCGATAGGGTCATAGATTAAAACGAAAACGGGAGATCGTCGTCGGGATCGGCGGGGGCTGCGGTAAACCCAAAAGCCGAGGTTGCCGATGCAGCGGCAAGGGGCTTGTCCTTTGGCATTTTGTACTTGCCGTTGCGGATGTTTTCGGTGGAGGTAAGGGAGCAGGCTTCGGTGGTCCAGCCGGTCTTGCCGTTGTATTCCCATTCCTTATTGCGGAAAAGCACACCTACGAGCTTACCGACAAACTTGTTTTCGTCCCAGTCGAAGTGGTAGCCGACGTTGCTTGCCTCTATCGCCCATACGGCATTGCCGAAAGAGCGCTTGGTCCAGTCATCCTGCTCGGTGCCGTCATCCTTGGGAAGGCGGAGGCGGAAGGTGCCCCTCCACTTGCGGTCTTCCTTGTCCTGCTGCTTGTAATCCGCCGCAAAGAAATCCTTGTGCGGTCCCTCGGCGACGTCAAAGCTGATCTGTATAACGCTGCCCCACTCATAGGAGACCTCCTTGGCCTCCAGTATCTTTGCTACGTAACCTCCGGCGGGAAGTATCTCTCTGCCGCCGCTTTGCTTTGCTTCAAAGCCGTTAAAGCTTTTCATTCTTCGTTCTTCCTTTCGTTTCTTTCGTTATCGTTTTCTATAAAGTCCAGAGGACAGGCAAAGCCTATCGTTCTGGTATCTCCAAGGTATTCGCCCGTGAGACGGCACTGTTTTCGGCTGTAGGTCTCAAGCATCGGACACAGCTCGCAACAGACCTTGTCTTCGGGGAAGTGCACCGTCGCTTTTGCGTAGGTGTAATAGCGCACACCGCTTTCAAATTTCGGCATTAGAAGTCCTCCAACGCCGCAAGCACCTTGGCCATATCGTTTGGCACTTCGGGAGTATCAAATGCTCCCAAGGGGGCTTTTGCGGTAGAATTTACGGCAGATGTCTCAAATATGTAGCTGCCGTCTTCTTTGCGTTTTGCCAACAAAACCGTCGAGAAAAGACTTTCCAACACGACCTTTTCCAGCTTACGACCGTTGGTCTTGATGCGTGTAAACGAATAGCCGAGATCATCCCTTATGGTCTCGCTATGCATCACGATCACTACGGTCATATCTTCTCTCAAGGTGGATGCCATTTCGCAGATCGCCCAAACGTACTGCGTGAGGTCTATCCACTTGGCGAATCCCTGATTGTCGCCCATCGCCCGGACTTCTTTGTCGACCATTGCCGTGTTAAGGGTGTCAATAACTACGGTTTTAATGCCGGTACATTTTTCGCTGAGGTCCAACAGACGCGTCTCTATTTTGGCGAGGTCACGTGTTGCCAGAAGGTTTTTGCGCTTGGCGTTGTACTGTGTCCTCCACCCCTTCCACGCAAGACCCTTTTCGTCGCAGTCGATGTAATAGGTTGTAGCAGGATCAAGCGTACGCATAGCTGTTGTCTTTCCGCTTCCGCTTTCTCCCATTACGCATATTGCTTTACTCATTTCATTTCACCTCCTCGGCTTCAAGCCAATATATTGCCACGCCGTCCCCCGCAAGAGGTATCTCCTCTCGCATCGGGATACGGGCTCTGTAGGATAGATTTGTAACCGCCTTTTTCGGCGTTGGGGCTCTCGTCACCCCGAGAAAAATACTCCTCGGCTCTTCGGTATCAACGCCTCCGTCACCGTATATGTGCTTTTCTCGGCGGTATACCCGGTAAATTTGAACACTCATTTCATCCGCTCCTCCAACTGTCTTTAATCTATGCACACACGATGGTCGTGCAAGCATTCGTCACAGTAATATGCCCCGTCAATGTAGACGGCCATCTCTTGCTGTATCGGCTCTCCGCACAGCTCACACTTTGGCAGACGTGCAAGCGCCGTTTCAAGTCTGTCGGCACGGGCTTCATATTGGTATAAGCTATCTGGACAGTATGTCATTAACTCACCCCTCTACAAATTTCTGCTATTCCGCGCATCACGTACAGCGCACAAGGTAACGCTATACCATTGCCCCACATCTTGTACTCGGCAGAATCTGTCCATAGCTTGTTGTACCATGTTAGCATTTGCTTTCTGCCGTATGTTTTGGGCTCTCTGCCGTTAATAACATCATAGGTCACACGCACCTCAGTCCAGAATGCATATTCCTCGTCGGTGAGATCTTCTTTGGGGTCTATGTGTCCCCATGTGTCGGGAAATCCTTGTAACCTTGCGCATTCGGTTGGGGTAAGGCGGCGGACGATGTAGCGCATCCCCAAATTGATAACGGTCTTTGTGAGGTGCGACCCCGCCGCATGAGTCCCGCAGGCTATCGTCCGAGCGACGCTTTCTGGAGCCTGCAGCAAATCCTGTTGGTGCGGTGCGTCGGCGTTGTTGTCTGTGATGAATTCATGTATCTCGTCGTGCGTGGGGTGAATAATGGCATCAGGAACGATGTAGCGGACACGAACAACGTTGTTTGAATTGGCATTATTGCTTGCTCGGCTCTGTAGTGCGCCCGTCATCTCTGGATACTCCGTAGCATTTCGGCAATCTACCCCATACGCTACCGATTGTACCACGCCGTTTTGATAACCCGGATTCGTGCCATTTACTATCGTGTTCGCCACACCATCTTCTCTAAAGCACTGGCTCTCTGCTTTCATTTGAGGATAAAAACTGGCGACGTGGCCTGCATACGCCACGCCGGACGGTCCTTTTGCCCCGAGCGTGTTGCCGAGATTTTCCAGCACAGCGAGGCTCTGTTGCTTTGAACTGCAGGCAAATGTCTTCCCCACCACGAACATGTCCGTATAGGCATCCTGCCCCGAATAACTGCCGGGATGACTGTTTGCCATGAGCGGCCCCACCGTCCGTTGGTAGGTTTCGGCGTAGCACACCGCAGGGCGGTCGATGGTGTTCAGGGTGTAGCATACGTCCTCTCTCACGCCTTTGCCGTTGCATCCTGCCGTGTCGGCTCGGTCTATTCCGTTGCCTTGCAGACAGTATACGGGAGCTGGTTCTATCACCGCAGGCACATTCCCGTGCATCTCTGCTCGAAGTGTCGGACTTTTTCCGTCGGTGCGGACGTTGACCTGCTGTCCGCCTTGGTCGTCGAGGATGCATTTGTTCACGACGGGTTGGATGACTCCCGTCGTGAATCCAGGGCGAGTACCGTTGCAGAGCGTTGTCGCTGTTTCCTCATATACACGGACGTTTTCAGGGCGGAATCCGAGCGGCCAACCGTATGCTATGCCGATTGCTCCCGCTCTATCATCTGCTCCAAGGCTTCCTTCAGCATCGGCGGCAGTTCTTTGCCACGGCGTTCCGCTCTCCGCAGG
>JAZUNQ010000052.1:0-27420 GCA_045604205.1 Acutalibacteraceae bacterium | reverse complement strand
TTACGTAAAGTTTCTAATTCATTAGGCTGGTTTATTATCAATAGTATCGATAATAGCAACCGTGATCTGACTAACTATCTAATAGAAAGAGCGTCGGAACTCTATAAAATATCCAATGATATGGAAATCTCATCAAAGACTCAAACTTTTATTTTAACCCTATTTACTACAGTTGGAACATATTGTTGCAAAAGTCCGTCCAATAATTTATATTTAAAAAACGTACTTAAAGGAATATCTTTTGTAAATGTTGAAAAAATCAAGACAGCCATTAGTTTGCGCACAAGCGAAAATGACACATGGAATAAAATGTTCGACAACAAAACTGTAGAATTATCCAACAAGTTTATTTCCGAGTTTGAGAAATATAAAACTCAACATTTGATAACAAACAAATAAACTTCTTGCTATTTTAATCTAGCCTATAAACAAGGGGGTGACTTGCTTCAAAGCAAGTCACCCCCTTGTGTTTACGATGCGTTTTTTAATTTTTGTTCTCCCGCTACGCTTTGTGCGGTTTCTAACATATTCTCAGCATAAATTCCATACCCAGTCTTACTGTCATCTACAAGCACGTGGGTTAAGGCTCCTACTAACTTACCATCCTGTAAAATTGGACTTCCCGACATACCTTGAACAATGCCGCCCGTAATATCAATTAGTTCCTTGTCGGTTACCGTTACAATTAAATTTTGTGTTTTTGAATTGCGGTCGCCCGTGCGTTTTATTTTACAATCATATAGCTTTGGTGTATTGCCGTTTACTGTGCATAGTATTTGTGCATCTCCGTCTTTTACCTCTTGTTTTAAGGCGATTTTTGTAAGATTTTGTGTGCTTATTTGTGTTTTGGTAATGCCATATACACCTGCGTTAGAGTTAAGGGTTATATTGGCAATACTGTCAAAGGTAAGTTTACCTTTTAATGCGCCGGGGCTGCCTGAACTGCCCTTTATAACCGATATTATCTCGGCATTTACAAGCTCGCCGCTTTCAATCTCTAACAGAGTGCCTGTATCAGAATCACATATACCGTGTCCCAAGCCGCAAACTACGTTGTTTGACGGATTATAAAAGGTAAGTGTACCCACGCCTGCCGAACTGTCACGAACCCATATTCCAATGCGGTAAATACCCGTTTCTTTATCTATTACAGGGATAACTTTACAGGTAAAAATGTTTTCGTCTCGAAGTACCTCAAAATACATTGCATTTCCGTTTGATTCGGTAACAAATTGCAATAAATCTTCGTTACAGGTAACGGTTTTTCCGTTTACCTTTTTTATATAATCTCCAACCTTTATGCCTGCCTTTGCCGCAGGATTAATTTTTCCGTTTTGGGTGGTTATATCACTACTCTCTATCACAAGCACACCGTCGGTGTAAATTTTCATACCAAAGGGTTGTCCCAATACTGCAACGTACATATCGTCTACTATTTCAACATTGGTAGTTGTAAATGGTATAACTCCAAACAGTTTAAGCTCTACCTCAAAGTTGTCTCCTGCCTTGCGATTATAACTGCCCTGTGACATTTTTACATCATTATAAACTGCCGTAACCGGCATAAAACTGTCTATTTTTAGTTCTTGGCCTGTTGTTAGTTTATAACTCTCTTCTACATTGCCGCTAATTATATATATTGAAGTAAAAATGCAACTGCAAAAAAGCAGTAAGCAAACAAAAACAGATTTTATAACTTTTTTCATTGTTTCACTCCTTTTAATAATTGCTATATTTTTAATTTTCCCAAAAATATATTTTTTTAATATAGGAAAAATTTTAAAAAAAATAAAGGACACATACTAAAGTATGTGTCCCCATAATATAATATTTAATTATTCGCCGTCAGGAAAATCAAAGGTGCCGCCGTTTGGTTTTTCGGCATCAGGAGTCTCTTTTTCGACAATGGTTGTAGAATAACTTGATTCGCTTATATTAGCACGAAGTGTTACGTCATAATCGGCTATATTGCCGTTTTTAAGTAGTACGGTAAGAGATACTGTATCCCCTGCCTTGCAATCCTCTATAACGTCAAGTACAAGGTCGTCATTTGTAATGGCAATACCGTTTATATGGGTAATAATATCTCCCTCGCCCACTTTACCAAATATATCGCTGTCTTCACCAACCGATACAACAAGCAAGCCTACTGCTGCGTGATTTTCAATTTCGGCAGTTACTGAATTCACCTCGGTATAGGTAATACCAAGCTTTGCACGGTCGGTAACCTTACCGCTTGAAATAAGCTGTTCAACAACACGCTTCATTGTTTTAGTTGGTATTGCAAAACCAATGGCATCATACTCGACACCGGCAAGCTTTGAAGAAGTAATACCAACAACCTGTCCGTACATATTAACAAGAGCACCGCCTGAAGAGCCGGGATTTATAGCGCTATCGGTTTGAATAAGACGGGCAGTATAACTTGATGTTGTCTTAACACGACGTTTTGTCAGCGAAATTACGCCGCTTGTAATTGATGAATTGTCGGTAGCATCGTTTGGTCTGCCGATTGCAACAACACCCTCACCGTTGATTAACTGCTCAGAATCGCCAAATTGAGCAACCTTAAAGCCTTTTCCACCCTCAATTTTTAAAACGGCAAGGTCGCTTACGGTGTCGCCTGCAACGTAAACGGCATTATATTCAGTACCGTCATGCATAAACACCTTAAATTTTGGCGCACCTATTTCAGAATAAATATGGTCATTTGTTACGATATAGCCATCCTCAGAATAGATAACGCCCGACGCATCACTAACCTGACCGTGTTGGTTATAAATTCTGATTCCAACAATTGATTCGTTTACCTTGGCATAAATTTGCGCAGGTGTGCTTACCTCGGTATCAGTGGGGCGTGCCTCAAGGTCAACCTCAACATTAGAACCAATATAGTTGTGTGAAACACTGCTCCTACCAAGGAAATATCCCCCCGCTGTAGTAACGGTAAGAAGGAGCACTGTAGCCATAACAAGACAAAAAACCTTAAGCCCTTTTGACATTGGTTTATAATTTTCCATAGGATCTATAGATGAATATTCAACTTTATTCCAAACGGGAGCATCATCCTCTGCCACATCATTATATTCGGGCTCGTTTTCCACAACAACTTCTTGTTGTTCTTGTGGTATAAAATCTGCACTTTCTTGTGGTGCTTGTTCACCTTCGTTTTCAAGGTTTTGATTTAATTCATCCATAATATATCTCCTATCTGTTTATTGGTAGTGTAAATTCAAAAGCGGTAAACCTGTTTTCTATACTCGAAACCGAAATTACACCGTCGTGCTTTTTGATAATGGTTTTTACTATATAAAGTCCCAAACCTGTACTTTCTTTATTTGCCGAACGAGATTTGTCAACCTTATAAAATCTTTCAAAAACGTATGGTAATTCAGACTTGGGTATTCCCGCACCTGAATTTTCTATTCTAAACTTAATATTTTCAGGGTCATATTTAACACTAAACTTTATTTGACCGGAGTGGTCGGTAAACTTTATAGCGTTATCTACAAGATTATATATTACTCTGTAAATAAGGTCTTTATCAGCATTTACGGTAATATCAGGCAATGTGTCAAGACCAAATATACTGATATTTTTTTCTTCTATGCGCTGTTCCTGACTTATTACAACACCAAGTAGTTGTTCTTTAAAATCAAATGGAGCACAATTAAGCTGTGCCTCTTTGGATTCAAGTCTTGAAACACTTAACATAGACTCAACCATTCGGGAAAGCCTTTTAACCTCATCGTGAACTATTTGTAAATAATAATCTTGTTTATCAGGCGGTATTGTACCGTCAAGCATTCCGTCAATGAAGCCGCCAATTGTTGTCATTGGTGTCTTAAGCTCGTGTGACACGTTTGCAATAAAACTTTTTCTAACCTCTTCAAGTCGTGCAAGTGAGTTGGTCATCTGATTAAAAGAAACCGCCAACTGACCTATTTCATCATCACTTGTAACCGGTATTCGACGTGAAAAATCGCCTCTGGACATAGCTTTTGCGGCATCCGACATAAGTCGCAACGGTTTTGTAAGACGGTAGGTCATTACCGAAATTGCAATAAACATAAGTGCTAACGGTATAATTGCCGAAATAATGTATATTTGAGTTATACTTCGCATTAATATTTTTGCGTCCTCGGTAGAGTCGGTAACAACAACGTAGCCTTTATCTGATTCAAGCTTTGAAGCAGCAATGTAGTGCGGAGTCTGATAATAGTCAAGCGTGCTGATTGTGTTTCGCTCGCTTACAAGTACTTCGTTAATTGCCTCAACACTTATGGGAGTTCCTGTATGGGCGCAGCTTTCGTTAACAACCCAATCAGGACAAGCGCAAATTTTTATTACACCACTTGAATCGGTTACAAAAACGTCACATTCGCAAACGGTGGCAAGATTGTTCATTATATAATAAAGCGAATGCTCACTGTAATTATCGTTATCAGCTTCACTTCCGTTTTTAATAAACTCGTTAACCGATACGCAGGTTTTTTGAAGTGTTTTATGTTTTTCTTTAGCAATATAACTGTTGTAAATAAAGGTAAGAATAATAAGTATGGCAGAAAGACTTAAAAATACAATAAGCGCAATGGCACCAAACTGTTTTTTAAATAATTTTTGACGCATATTTATTTTACCTCAAATTTGTAGCCAACGCCCCAAACGGTTTTTAATGACCATTTTTCAGAAATACCCTCAAGCTTTTCACGCAATCTTTTAACGTGAACGTCAACAGTACGGGAATCTCCGTAGTAGTCAAAGCCCCATACTTCATCAAGCAACTGGTCACGTGTATAAACACGGTTGGGATTGCTTGCAAGATGATATATAAGTTCAAGTTCCTTTGGTGGAGTATCAATTTGAACGTCGTTAACAATTAATTCGTAATTTGTAATGTTTATTACAAGTTTATCAAAACGAACCTCTTTAGTTTTATCATTTTTTTCGTTTTCGCCGGTTCTGCGTAGCACCGCCTTTATGCGTGCAACAACCTCTTTAGAATCAAATGGCTTTGTGACATAGTCATCTGCACCCAATTCTAAACCCAAAACCTTATCAAAGGTTTCACTTTTAGCAGTAAGCATAATAATAGGAACATCAGATGTCTTTCTTATCTCACGGCAAACCTGCCAACCGTCAAGCACAGGCATCATAATATCAAGCAAAACAAGGTCGGGTTTTTCGATTTGTACAAGCGAAATTGCCTTTTCACCATTATTTGCAACAACAGTATTAAAACCGTCCTTCTGAAGATAAAGACGCAAAAGTTCACATATATTTTCATCATCGTCTACAATAAGAATTTTTTTGTTTTCCATAATTATCCTCCAAAAAAACGCAAAATAATTTATTATAATAATTATATAATAAAACAATAATTAGACAATAATATTAAAAAAGTGTGAATTATTAATTACCAAATATATTATACACTATTTAAAAGGAAAAAGCCACACCAAAATTAGTGTGGCATAAAGTCGAAAATTATTCGGCATCTGCTGTTGCAGTTTCCTCTTCCTTCATCTTTGCAAAGCATTCGCTGCAATAAACAGGACGATCGTCACGTGGAATAAACGGTACACGTGCGGTGCCGCCACATGCTGCGCAAACAGCTTCGTGCATTTCACGGGGTGCCCTTCCTGCATTTTTACGCTTGTCGCGGCAGGGTTTGCATCTTTGCGGTTCATTTTCAAAGCCTTTCTCCGCATAAAATTCCTGCTCTCTTGCAGAAAATACGAACTCTTCTCCGCATTCTTTGCAAACTAGGGTCTTGTCTTCAAACATTCTTTTTTACCTCTCTTGATTGGTTTTTTTAGCCCCGGACGGAATTGCACCGACATCTTTGCTGTTACACAACGCTTTGCCTAATTAAACTACTTGGGCATATTTTAACGGGATATACCCGTCATAAACTATTTAATTTTTGAACGAATTCGTCTTAACGCATTATCGACCGACTTGTCCGAAACACCGAGCGTTTTTGCAATATCAGTATAGCTTTTACCACTTAAAAATTCACATAAAACCTTATATTCAAAATCCGAAGATTCTTTTTTTATTGTTTCTGCCAAATCGGTATAATTTTCTTTTTCAATAAGTATACTTTCAGGACTACTCATATCGGCAAGCTCAACATCTTCTATAGAAGAAATTAAGCTTTCGGGAATATGCTTTGCCGCACCCGATGCACGTGCAAGAGCCGATGACATTGCTCTGGTAATGCATATAGATACAAATGTTTTAAATGATGCTTTGCTACTATCATAAGTTTTAACAGCAGAAAAAATCGCTAAAATTCCCTCTTGAATAAAATCTTCAGTGTCAAGGCCGCCTGCGTTATAATTTGACGCAGTTGAAATAATATATGGCATATAACGATTAATAAGTAATTGCAGATATTTATATTCCCCATTATTAATGAGTTCGATCAATTGATTATCAGATATATTTTCTTGCATTAAAACTCCATAGTATATATATATTATAATAAATATACATTATTTATTAACTTTTGTCAAGTTTTTTATTTAATTTGACAAAAGTTAACAAAAAAACAGACCCTTTCGGGTCTGTTTTTTTAGTAATTAGTAAGAACCAACACCGTTAATATAGTTAACTGCCATTGAAGTATCATCCAAATCTTGATAGAAACGAACGTAGTCTATGTAGAGGTGGAATGGACAGTCACCAGCCTGTATCTTTCTTGGATAGTCGATGTTATAGTTATTTGGAGTATAGATCATCATATCGATGAGGAAGTACTGCCAGAAGTTGAAACCTACACCGTTGTTGTTTTTACTGATGTCGTTGCCCTGACCGTCGCCGTCAGTATCCTTATAGTCATATGCAGGATCCCAATCAAAGTCAAGGAATTTTTCGCCATCCATATAAACTGTACAATGGTCAGATGTGTATCTAAATGCATAGAGGTGATATTCGTTGTTGATTTTTGATTCATCGAAATACCATCTCCAGTCGCCGTACATACCGTCAGGATCCTGACGTTTTGTACTTGGAGAGCCCTCGTAAGAGAAGCTGTATGCATAAGTAAGCATTGATGTGCTCATATTGGTGTATGGGCTTAAACGATACTTAAATGTATCAAGTGTGGTACCATCATTAAAGTGGAACAAAACCTGAACACGCATATGCGCCATCTTGATTATGCCATTATCAAGCTTATACTGCCAGGTATCTTTTTCATCCATTTGAATAGTACCCGCTGCAAGCTGACGGTTCTGCTCATTAATTTGTTCACTACATACGTACTTTTTAACACCGTTTTCAATGTAATAATACATAATGCACTTAGTGTTTTCGGTTGAGTGTGTAGTATCAGGACACTTCTTAACCCAATCTTTTTCTGGATTTGATGGATCTTGAACATGCCAGTTGTATCTATCTTTGCTTGGGCCATTTGCATTTGCTAAGTCTGCCTCAACCATTAATTCCTCTTCAGCAGTAAGATCCTGCCAAGTTTTGCTAACTGTTGTAGAATTACGGTTTGTATACCATTTATGAATGGTAGTGGTCATATGGTCAGCATCAGCAAATGACTCAAACAAGTCAAATTCAAGGTCCCAGAAACGTTTTGAATAAACACCATAACCGTCATTTACATTAAGGTTAGGAACATTATTACTATAAGCATCGGATGACATTGTCCAGATAGCCGGGAAGCCGCCACGTCTGTATGGCAAACGAGCATAGAACTCAAAATAACCGTTTCTAAATATTGCAGATGCGTTTGTATCTATCTGACCGGATGTTGCATAACCGATTTGTGCGTTACCTTCATCATAATAACGGTCACCGGTAAGACGAATCTTACCGTTTTCTACATACTGGAATTTGGGGTCATCAAAGATATTTGCCATATCGTTTTGACGTTCAAGACCGAATGTAGACTGTGTCCACTTCTGAGTGTCGTTGAATTCGTAACCGTCGAACTCATCGCCCCAAATATAATCGTAGGTAATGCCGTCGATAGTAACCTGTGATTTGAAGTCTTTGTTCTTGCTAACAAGACAAGCAACCTTGCCCTCTTCAATTTTAACTGAACGGAACCAGTCAACTGCTGATTCAACCAAAGCAAAGTGACCGCCATCAAATACGAGGTCTTTGCCTACAACCTTAACTTCAAACTGATTTTCTTTAAGTGATGATGTGTGGAAATCACAATCACCGATAATAATTTTGCCTTCTGCCTCTTCAATCTGACCCTTTGCTACCTTGTCAGTATAAACTGTGTCAAGGTAAACAGGGAGATTGAAGTTATAGTTGTCTTTTACCCAAGTCTGAATATCTTCGGCTGCAAGACGATTTTCTGCAGTGTACTGAATTTGAATTGGGTCTGAAGTACCAAGATTATCATAATCTCTGTAACCTTCATAACGGTCAGTCCATTCGGTAAGACCATAAACAATTACATAATTCTTTGTAAGTTTAAAATCTTTATATTCGTGGTCAAATTCATCAACGATAGGATCGTCAAGAATCTGAATACCTGCCTCAGCAACGGTAGGAAGCTCACGCTCAGGACGCACCTTGGTGGTTATGTTAGTACCTGTATTGTTACCGGGGAGATAAATAATGTTATTACCGCCTGAATTATCGTTTTGAACAACGACAACCTTTTTCTTAATAACCTTTTTCTTTTTGCCTTTACAGCCCTGACAGCCTGCCAAGCTAAAGAACATTAGAAGAACAAGAATAAGACAGGCGATTCTTTTAATTGAAGTATTAAATTTCATATTATTAACCCATCCTTTCTAATTAATCTTCTACAATTTCGTTACGGTTTTTTCTTGAAATAACAGCAACAACTGCACAAGCCATAACAACAGAAATAATAACTGCAATTGCTACGGTATTGCTGGTCTTTGGAGCTAATGTGCCGCCTGATACACCTGTTGCAGATGATTTAGCAGTCATATTAGATGTGGTTAAAGGACCATCAAGCTCAGCCATTACAACGTCATCAAACCAAAGGCTTGCAGCACCTGTAGCTCTAAGTGATACCCACTTAGTCTGAGCTGTAAATGAGTAAGAATACTGTGTCCACTCACCAAGCTTAAGACCGGTAACTACTGCCATATTTTCTACGGCAACAGCGCTGTTAAGATAGTCTGGCTTGCTGTTATGAACAAGAGAAAGAAGTGTTGCAGGGTTATCTGTTCGGTCAGTTTTTACCCAGAATGTCATAGTATATGACTTACCGGGAACAAGCATCTGCTCGTAGTTAAGCAAGCAGTCTACAGAGTTTGAAGTAGCACCCAAAAGATGCATAGACTTACTACCGTTGCGAACGTAATCGCTGTTGTAGCCGCCTTTTACACCTGGCTGATAAAGTGCCCAGTGGTCAGTGTCGTAATCCCAAAGTGTGTTTGGATATTCGTCAAATGGCTGAGTAACACCGGCTAACTTCCAACCTGCAAAGAGTGTTAGGTCACGAGGTGGATGATAGTCATAGTCATACGGAACAGCGGGATCATCAAACACGAACCAACCTAAGAATTCATAACCCGGACGTGTAATAATTGGTAGAGGTTTAAGTGTTGAATACATAGGAGCTGTTACAGGCTCTACCTTAACATCGGGTGCATTTGTTTCAAATGTAATTGTTGTGCTTGGAGGTGTAAATTCGTTAGTGTTAAGTGAGAAGTAATCTGCACTTGCAACCTTAACACGACCTGACGCAACAGCCTGTTCATTGTGTTTTGTGTCAAATATCTGTTGAATTGGTGTACCGCCTTCTACAGTACGCCATGTGTTTTCCCAATCAAAATCAGGCATTTTTTCTCTTGCCTGTTCGCCAATACGGTCATTAGGATTAGAAAGTCTCTTATAATTACCGCCATATGACATTGTAGTTGAGAAGTAGTATACACCTGTAGCAAATGTTACGTTGTATGCAGGATTAGTTCTCCAAGTACTGCCATTAGAACCAGAGATAATTCTGGCATCTGCTGTAACAGATGATGACAAACAATATCTAAGCTGTGTACCATAGGTTGAGTCAGTACCTGTAAATGTACCGGTATAATACTTGTCACCTTCACCGCCAACGGCACCTGTGAATACACAGTTTTCAAGAATAGGTGCAGAATATGGGCTTGCGATAAAGCCACCTGTGTATCGGCCAGAGAAATATGATCTGTGGTCGATAAAGCAGTTCTTGAATTTAAGAGCCTTTTCTTCATAACCGTTTTCAGGATCCTGAAGCTTTACAAGGTTACCTGGACCATCGTGTGAATCAAGACCTAAGTATTGGTCAAAGTCTTCACAGCAGGAAACAAAGCCACCTACAGAGTCAGCAATATCAGGATTACCAACTACACCTGAAACGTATGCATCAGAAAGACCTACGTTTTGAATTGTTGAATACTCGCACAAAACAGGGAACAAAGCAATACGAACGTATTCTACAGCGCCTTGTGTATGGTCATAATACAAACCAAAAATTACGTGACCGTCACCATCAAAGTTGATGTGTGAGTTTGTAATATATGCGCCGTTTACCCACTGGCTAAACCAGTCAAGACAACCGATTTTTTCAGCCCAGAGAGAACTTGTTACGTCATTAATATAGATATCAGCAGTAAGCTTGTAATACTTAATGTTTTCTGCACCGCCGCCCGGTCTGTAACGTGTTGACACAAGCAATGCTAACTGCTCAGGAGTTTCGATAAGGAGTGGGTCTTCTTTTGTACCGGTACCGCCTGCATACTTTGTAGCAATAGCGCCGCTCCAAGCTTGACCTACTGTACCTTCAGAAGATGCTGCCTGACCGGTTGGTTCCGGATAAGAAGTGGTTGTTTTCCAAGATGTTGGGAAGTTAAGACCCGGCATAGCGCTTGCAGCGCCTGCACCAAGCATTGCATCCGAAGGAACAACAGTAACACCTGTTAAGTCGCCGCTGGCGTCGGTATAAACGTTTTCTGCCTTAATGTTTTGTGTTTCTGCAAATGGATATGCGCCTACAGATACGCAACGGCTAACCTGTGCTTCACCGGTTGCACTGTGGAATAAACCATTTGTCTTAGAAATACAGTCGCTCATTTTAAGAACGCTATAACCAACCTTGCCGATAATACCGCCAAAGTTAGCTCTGCCTTCAAACTTAACGCTGTCTTCTACTTTAACGCAGCTGAATTTTACAACCTTAGCGCATTTGTCTGCAATGCTACCTGCAACGGCACCTGCAGCGCCGTTGTTAGCGTTAATTACAGAATTTGCAATTGTAAGATTAGTAATGTTAGCTGTGTTACCAACTACAGGAATAAGACCTGCATATTCGCCTGCCTGATTACCATCATAGTAAATACCGCTTACTGTATGACCGTTACCGTCAAGTGATGCTTCAAAAACAGGAACGTCATTTGAAGTAAACCACTTTTTAGCAGTTGAAGTCCAATCAGCAGCTGAAGTATCATTAATTGCGATATCTTCAATAAGTCTGTAATACTTACCTGCTTCACCGCTTGTAAGCATAAGAACAAATTCTTCTGCAGTAGAAATAAGATAAGGAGCTTTGTCAGAGCCGTCACCTTCAGCAAACTGTACAGCTATTTCACCGGACCAATTTGTACCGGCAGAATACTCACGAATGTTATAAATCTTTGGAGTAGGATAGCCGTTTTCGTTGTATGTCCAACGTTCAGAACTAATACCCTCTATTTCGGTAGTACCCTTAATATCAGCAGCATCAGTCTTGTAAACTGTACTTGAAGTTAAAGCTCTCTCGTAACCGGCACCGCCGTTAACGTCGCTGACACCATCTGCGTTAAATCTATCAAACCTAACGGTAGGTGTAGTGCCGTTTAATATATAGCTATAACGGTATGTATAGGTTACGCCGTTCTTTGTAGTATCAACGTTTTCCCAAGGCTCAATACCCATCTTGTTTGTATAAAGCTGATTATAGGTAGAAGTAAGGTGAGCGTTAGAACCATAGTAAAGTGCGTGTGGCGCAGAGTCCATAACAATAGAGTTGTTAATGATCAAAGAGCCGCTACGGTGCAGGTTACCAACAAGACCGTATGTAATTGCACGAGTCGCATGCTTGGCAATATTATCATATATCAAGCAGTCGTTCATAATAAGGTTAGATTCTGTAGGCCATTCGGTCTGACCGATAGCTACACCAGCCTTTTGAATTGCTTCATCTGTAACGTAGTTAGAGATTACAACGTTACCGTGTGCCTGACAGTTAAACATGAAATGCTTAGTATTAAAGGTTGTGCTCTTACCGGGATTGGTATTACCACCACAAATAGCACCTACCGTACTACCAAGGAAGTAGTTGTTTTTAACAGTAAGGTTTTTAATGGTAACATTACCGCCAATTTTTGGGAAAATTGCAGAATAACCAGCCTCTGCCTTAAGTCCGTAAACCTGAGCACCATTACCGTCAAAACGGCCCATAAATGCCTTGCCGCTCTTGTTTTCCCACTTAAGATCAGAAGGAACTACTTCATCCTTAAGTGCTGCTTCTACATCAGCTGCAGTAAGGTCATCCTTACTGAAATCTACAGAAGAACCTGTATTCTTAAGGTTGAAGCCTAAAATGTTGTCAGCTATCTTAAAGCAAACAGATTCGGTAGAGAGCCAGTTACCGTAAGCATCTTTAAGATTACCTGTTACAACTGCTGCAAACTGGTTAGCAGTTTTAATGATGTAAGGATTAGCTGCTGTACCGTTACCCTCGGTATTAGGGTCGACACAGAAGTTTACATCATAACCTGTAAACTGATCGGTTACAGTTTTCTTGCTTAAGTCAATTGCTTCATAAGTGATACCAGCAGCGTCTACCGGAGTATAATCGGCATCATATTTGCCGCTTATGGGGTATGTAACGACTGTTGAATCATCTTCGCCCTCGGCTGCTGCCATAAAGGAAACACCAGTAAACATTGACAATAACGATACTGCCAATATTGCGATTACCGAGATGCATGAAACAATTACTTTGCCATTGCTAAGTATTTTTTTCATCAAAATACCATCCTTCCGCCCATACGAGCTAATTTTTTTTGTGCTTGAGCACTGTAAATGTGACCTACGCCAACAGGGCATAAAATCACACCCTATATTTACTCCTAAAGTATATCAAATTTAAGTCAATAAGTCAATAATAAATATACAAATTTTTTAAATTATTTCAATTTTTTTTATACATTTTGTATTCAAATGGTAAAAAGTGTAAAAAAGCAATTAATTGATAAACAATCATACAAAAAACGAACAAAAAAACAACTGCTATGTTTCCATAGCAGTTGTTTTGATTTTTTAAACTAAACCAAAGTAATTTTACAAACTATTAGTTTGAATAAACGTACTTGTTAATGTGGTCGTTAAAGTTCTTTGCGCCCTTATCTACAGCAGCTTTTACAGCAGCCATTTTACCGTCAACGGCAGAAGGATCCATATCCATAACTGCATAAATGTCTTTAGCGTAGTTAAGACCAGCAACAGCCTCGTTAAGGCCGATGTAGGTAAGATATGGGTTGTAGCCTGTTGAGTAATCCTGTGTAGTGAGCTGGAAGAAGAAGGTTTTAGCATCTTCGTTGATGAATGCGCTTGCAGTGTTGTAGTTGTTAACGTCAAGATAATGACGAAGGAATACGCCACCGCCTACAGGGTTATTTGCACCACGCATAATACCGAAGCCACGGAAGATACCGGTTGCAGGTCTTGCGCCACCAGCTGTGAAAGCGGGCAAATACCAGAAACCAATGTCAGCAACCTGTGCACCACGAGCAGCAAGGTCGCCGTCCTTACGGAGTGACCAAGCGTGACCGGTACCGATAGCAGTTGTACCTTCAGCAATACCTACTGTTGACTGGAAGTTAAGGATGTTCTTTTTCTTAGCTTCAGCATACTTTTTGATAACTGCAGTAGTATGTGCATCAACACCGTTTACAATCTTGCCGTTCTGGATTTTGAATACGCTACCGCCACCCATGTGAAGACCAAGTTCTTTTGTGAAGATACAGCCGGCAGGTGCGCCCATCTTTTGAGTACACTTTTCAGCAATCATCATAAAGTTGTCCCAAGTCCACTGACCCTGAGCATCAAGTTCCTGTGGGGTTGGGCAACCAGCAGCTTTGAGCAAACGCTTTGAATACATAACGATGTCAAGCTCTGTCCAATAGCAACCATATGTATCACACATGTATGGCTGACCATTGAAGGTTGTAAGACGGAATGTGTTCTGGTTCCAGATAGGATCAGACATATCAATCTTTGCTTTGTCAAGTGAATCAAAGTAAGCTACGCAAGCAGGGAAGTCACCGTTTGAACGGCCAACGTCAGGTGATGAGCCGTTAGCAATAAGACCCTGCATTTCCTGTACGTAACCATCAAGTGTACACTTAACGATTTCAACCTTCATTTCGTATTTTGCTTCAAAGCTATCTACAACGTTCTGTGTGCCGTCGTCTTTAGGATCGATAGTAGAAGCAAACTTAACGGTTGTACCCTTAAGAGCATCAAGGTCTACATTGCCACTTGGATCAGTACCAGGAGTAGTGCCTGTGCCACTTGGACCAACAATTTGTGTTGTGCCACTTTGGGTGCCAGGTCCGCCCTGAACAACGATTTCTTCTTCGTAGATTACAGACTCTTCGCCATCTGTGTTTTTACAACCGGCAAGGGCGAATACCATTGCAAGTGCAAGCACGAGTGCGAAAATGCGTTTTGATTTGTTGAACATGTTCGTTTTTCTCCTTTTAAAATTTTTTGTGTTTATAACACGCCGTATCTGATACATATGTATTTGTGACAGTAAAATCACACAGCACACTTTCACAAATACAAACATATCTCTACATTTGAAATTATATTACCAAAATGTATTTTTGTCAATAATATTTATTAAAATTTTAGCAGTTTTAAAGAAAATTTAGGATTATTTGCACAAAAAGAAACGACGAGACTTCCCTTAGGAAAGTCTCGTCAATACAAATGTTTCTTCTATTAATTAACCTGTTATACCAACACGGTCGATACTTTCTACAAATCCGCGCTGAATAATCATATAGAATATAAGAACAGGAGCAATAAACAGTAAGCAACAAGCCATCAGAATTGATGCCATCTGCGGAGCACCTTTACCGCCGTAAAGGCCCCATTTTGCACCAATAAATTCGGATGCGCTCTTAAGCATTGGAGCTAAAGTACGCTCGTCGGTAATATAAATACCTGCGAGCAACGTATCATTCCAGTGCCAAACGATTGAGAACACTGTTACGGTAATAAATACAACGCTTGATGAGGGTACAGCAATTCTTAAGAAGGTCTTTATAGGACCGGCACCGTCAACCCATGCAGCTTCTTCAAGTTCACGTGGGAGACCTGTAAAGAACTGTATGTAGATGTAGATAAGAACACCTGAACGAAGTCCTACACCAAAGAGTGACGGTAACCACATTGCCCAACCTGTATTAACAATGTTTGGTGTTATGTCAAACGCTGCTTTTATATCAGCGCCGAACCAAGAAGCAACCCACTCGATAAGCTTTTCGATTCCGCCAAATATTCCCAAGAAATCAAGATTTGCATAGTTAACCATTCGTGGCATAATGAGCATCATATCGGGGATAAGTATTGTTAAGAACAATATTGCCGAAAAGATCTTTTTACCCTTGAAGTTAAAACGAGCAAAACCATAACCGATTACTGCACAAGTGCAAACCTCGATTAATGCGCTGACTACCGAATAAATTATTGTATTTTTAAAGGAATTAAGATAGTCAAGCGTTTCAATCGCTTTATCATAGTTATCTATAATAAGAAATTCAGTAGGTATCCAAACACGTGTTGCATTAAGAAAGGCAAGTGGACTTGTGATTGATGTAATTATCATATACAAAAGAGGATATATAACAATAAATCCTATCGCTGTAAGCAATGCATATCTAAAAATAGAATAAAGTACACTTGTACCGACTTTAGCATATTTAAGTGCTCTGAGTCTGTCGGCTTCAGTAATATTGTTTAAGGGATTTTTCATCTGTGTCCACCTCCCCTTATGCTTCGTAACGCTTCATAATGAGACGGTTATAAAGAAGTATTATCAAGCCCATTACTACGCAGATAATTCCAAAGTATAACCAAATCATTGCTGAAGGTTTGTCGTATTCACTGGCAAGCATACTACCGTATACACGTTCAATCAGTGCTAATTTTTCGTCTATAAACAACTCAACCATTGTGAACACACCTACGAGCAAGGTAATGCGGGAAAGCATTGGGAAAGTAATAAACCAAAATTCTTCCCATTTTGTAGCACCCTCAACCCTTGATGCTTCGTAGAGTGTAGCAGGTATTGACTGTAAGCCTGAAAGATACAATACAATCTGAATACCGCAAGACCATATAAGGTTAAATATGTCATTAATAGTTGTAGTGATAAACTTGGCTATATCATCACCAATATCAAGCATACCGGTTATATCTTCTACCGAAATCATACCGGCAGCCATACCGCCCGAAACACCCATTTCAGAAAGGCTGTCATCACTCATGCTAAATACAATCTTGATAACCTGACCTGTTGCAATAATAACGGGCAAGAAGTAAAGCGATCTGAAAAATATACGACCACGGAATTTTTGATTGAGCATCATTGCCAAAATAAGACTTAAAACAAGAATAATAGGCAATGAATACAAAATACTGGTAAGTGCAGCAGTAAGTTGGGTTGTATAGTCTTTATCAACATTTAATATTTCATTATAGTGTTTAAGACCAACCCAAGTAGTATCGACATTACCGGGGCTAACTACAACATCAGAAAATGAATAAATAATTGACTGAACCAACGGATAAAAGAAGAACATAATAAGACCGATAATCCACGGTAAGATAAACATAAGACCATAGCGGGCCTTTAGCTCCTCTATTCCCCTACCTTTTTTAAGTTTACTCATTTACTGCACCCCCCGTTGTAACAATATAGTTCATAGCGGCTACTTCACCTGCAGGTGTTGTTGCTGCCTTGTCGTTATAATTTACATAAACTGTAACGCCGTTATCAAATACGGTACAGTGAACACCGTCGCTGACAATACTGCTTGAAGTGATTTTTGCACCCTTAACGCTGTCAAAATATTTAACATAGTCGTTATAGGTTGTAATAATCTGATTTTCGAGTCCGTCATATTTTGTGCTGAAGAAGTAGGTAAAATCAGAATTGATAAGTGAATTATCCCACTTTTTCATTACTGAATAGTTAAGACCAATACCGCTCTCAACAGCGCCCAAGAACGCTCTTTGCGGTGTTGCAGCACGGTTGATAGATTCGGTAGTCATTGGAATATAACCCTTAAGTACCATTGAATAGAACGGCACATCCTCAATAAACGCATAACCATTCATTGACATTACCGGAGCTTCTGTAACAATGTTTGCTTTAAGTGCTGCATATATATTGGCGTTTGAAGCCAAAAGTTTCTGATTGTTTTCTTTAACCAATGATAATGCGCCTGTAACGGCATCTGAGTATCCGTGTCTCGCATTATAAAGAACGGTTTCGGTATAATCAGAATAATCTGAATATGTAAGCGAAGTCAAACTATCAAATGCAACGCCGCCAAATGTCCATTTAGCGTTGGCTTTCAATGATTTTTCTACCGCTTCACCAAAACAAACGGGACGAAGCAAATAATATCTTTGTTTCTTTTCGTTGTTACGGATAGCTTTATCAAAAACGTATTGGGTAGCGGTAATATAACCACTGTTCATAACAACGTCATTTGATTTTGAAAATCCTGAGCCGCTTGACTTGAACTTAACAAGCTCATAATCCATATAGGTATCAATGCCGTTCTCGGCACAGAAGGCTGCAAAGGCTTTTGCGTCAGCCTTGGAACCAAGATTACCGTTAATAGTAAATCCGCCGCCAACCTTACCAATATCAACACCGCTTGCACCGTAACCCTTAAGCTTAACGGTCATATTGTTTACATTGTTTGAAACAAGTTTTGAAACAATTTCGTTAGCTTCGGTTAAATTTGTTGTGTCATAAACGGTTGTATAAGGAACACCGAGGAAAGACTTTGTTATTTCGGCACCACCGATAATATCAATGTTAATAGCCTTTTCTTCGTCTGTTTTAGCAAGTCCGCATTCGTTTTCAAGATAAGAACGGTAAATATTTGCCATACCGGTGTAGTTTGCGTTTTCACCCTTTAGTGGATAAAAACGAATTGCAAATTCACCGTTTATCATATCATTAGGGAAAATTGCATTCTGATATGTCTGATTAAAGTTTTTGGTTATATAGTTAGTGTAACCACGAAGATTAAACGACGAGTATATTGTTGAGAAACCAAAGTTACTACTACCTGAGGTTACGTTAATAACAGCAGCGTCAGAACCTTTTTCAATGATTGAAAAACCGCCGATTTCACCTGCTTTATAGCCGTATACAGGCATACGAACAGGGGTTTCATTACCAACAAAATACTGCTCATCCATTGCGACATCTTCGCCATAAACAAATGAGGTGTAATCATAACCGATACCGTCTACCGTTTTGGTGTTAACCAATGCACCGGAACCCGACGGCATAAACAAATATGAATCAGGAGTATCGTTTTCAACAGAATTTAAGAATGGTGTTAATGCTACGCTTACTAAATTGTAGCTTGCGCCCTCTTGAATTTTTGTTGAATCAATAGAAATTCTTACATAATCTTTTTCGAGAATGTAATCAACCGGTATCATAATTTCCTGTGCTGTGAAATAGTAGCCGACCGTAACGCCAACACGTTTGCCGTCTTTTTCTATTGGAGTATAGGTTATATTGCCCATAAGCACAGCATCATTATATGATGTTACTTTGGCAACCTGTTCACCGGAGTCAATACCTTTAGTTGCGTTTTGTGCCGCAATCTGAACCGGAGACTTGATAAGATCGTCCGGCTCTATCGGAAAACCGAATTCATTAATTTCCGGTTCTTTTTTTGGTGTTGGGGTAACCTCCCAAATGTTTTCAGTATCATTTTCAATAAGATTTATTGAAGCAGTTTCTGCATCGTACTGAAGAGTGTACTTATCGTTAGTGGCAATAGTTTCGTTATCGGCCGGAGCATTTGACACAGCGGTTGCGTCAAAAAGACCTTGTACAGGCTGATAGCCGGCCTTGCCACAGGCGGTAAGACTAACAAGGAGGAGCAAGCAAATTACTATACTTAATATACGTTTTTTCATTTTATGTTCCTCCTTTTTATAGACTTAATAGTTCTGTAACAATTGTTACAACGAATCCGCCGAACTGCTGGAGTAGAATGATGAGCATAATTATAAGGAATATAATTATTGCCATAGCAGCTACTGAAAGAAGTGCAGTCCAGATAAATTTACCCATTGAATAGTCGTGTATTTTAAGCATACCAATAACAAGCATAAATCCAAAATAGATAAGGCCGATTGTTGATAAAATGCTTAAGAACGAAGCTTCTACAGGCAAAAGTACGTTTGAAAGAATAATATGAATTACACCTTCAAGAATAAGTGGTAACAAGCTGTAACAGGTAACTATTATAATTTCTTTAAGTTTACCTTTACCACCAAGCAAGGTACAAACAAGCCAGTTTGCAGCAATCCATAAAACAACAAGACCAACCGAACGTACAAATACTATAATACTGTTAAATGATGCAGGGTCATAATCACTGAATAAGAAACCACCCGCAATAGTTTTAAGAACAGTTACAACGTAGTAAAGTAATATTAGCAATAAAGAAAGCGGTACAGATCCTAAGCCCTTTTCTTTAATATCAGTAAAGTTGTTGGACGGGTGAATCATTGTTGTCAGCATAAGATTTAAGGACGGGTTCTTTATAAGAACAACCTTTTTCTTATTTGTAATAAACATAAATGCAATAGCACCGATAACAACAACTACCAATACAGTAAATATCCAAGCAAAGTTGTCGCTTATAAAACTGGTACGAACATATTCAAATGCAACACCGTATGTCTTTTTATCATAACCAAGTTTTGCATAATGAAGAGCCATATCGTAGTCTTTTTCTTCAAGATAAGCATTTGCAAGACCGCTATATGCTACCTGACAGTTAGCATCCTGAGATAAAACCTCTAACCAACCATCTTTTACCATATCGTAGTGGCCTTCTTTGGTTAAAAAGTCTAATTCCTTAACCTTTTTACCAAATTCATTTAGTTTGAATTCGGTAATTAAACCTGTACTTGCGTCTGCAATAAGAACCTGTGCGCCATTGTCCTTGAGTACAAGTGCACATGCTTCTGTGAAGGTGCCTTTTTGTTGTGCTTTACCAATACCACCACCAAATACGGTGAGCATATTAGAATCAGGGTCAAACATAAAGACCTTATCGTATGTTGTCTCAAGTGCATAAATAAAGCCATTATCATCAACTTCGATATCACAAAGGTCTTGCTTACTAAGGGTTGGAGCCGGGTTGTAAATTTCCCAAGCAGTCTCTTGGTCACGGTAGTTTGCTGTATCATCAAGAAGATTCTTAGCAAATCCGGGGCTAAGACGTCTGATTTGACCTTTACTGTTTGCAGTATAGTTTTGAAGCCATGGGTTACAGGTGTAAACAAAGCCTTCCTCATCTACAGTAATATCAACAAAAGGATCTGCAAATTCTTTAATTTTATTTGCGTGCTTTTCGGGATTAGGGAACAAACGGTTTGAAATGTTTGTAAGAACCGATGCAACGGAAGTTTTTACTGTGTTTGCGCCATAAAAGCCCAAAAACTCTCTTTCAGGTGAATAAAGCAACGCACCATAACGAGATGTTGAACACAACACATACATAAAACCGTTATTATCACGTGCTATTCTGGTAGGTTCAAATAGAAAATCATCCGGAATCAAGTTTGCTTTGTCGGATGTTGGCTTTTCTATTGTGTCAAGTAACTTACCTTCCGGATTAATAATTAAAATATTACCGCCGGTGGTGTTACATACATAAATTTTGCCATCATTATAATAGATGCCTTTTGCGCCACTGTAAGAGATTGAACCTTGTTCGGTATCACCTTCTGCGAAAATGTTACCAATTTCTCTTACAAGGTTATAATCATTATCTAAAACCACAATACGTGAATTAGAATCAAGTATATAAAGATTATTGTTGTTGTCTCTGCACATGCTTGTGATACCGGTTAAACGTGCAACGCCGAGCGTAGTAACATCAATAGCTTCACCGACATCATACATTGCTTTGCCGTAAACTGCTTTACGCTTTGAGCCGACATTTTCCCAATAAGAATATGGGTCATTGGTTGTAGCAGCCGAAACAGCCGTTACAGCGCCGGCAACCATAATTAAAGCTAAAATCACAGCAAAAAGACGACTTAATGATTTTTTCACTATTCTCATCTCCTTATGTAATATTTGAGTGCTTATTCCTTAATACCTGCGCTGCTCATTGATTCGGCAACACTACTTTGCGAAACAAGGAACACGATTATCGGAGGTATCATCATAATAACCGTAACTGCCATTGCGGAGCCCGAACGAGCAACACCGCCGGCGGTAATTTGGGTTACTACCTGAGGCAAAATCTTTAACTGTTCTGAGAAAATTTTGCCGGAAGGAACTGCAGACCAAATATCACGGAAGGTAAAGAGTAATAGGGTTAGCCAAATAGGCTTAATTGTTGGCATTACGATTGACCAGAAAACTTTAAATTGATTAGCACCGTCAATCTTTGCCGCTTCAAGCAACGCATCAGGTACGTAGCCTTCTATATACTGTTTACCAAGGAATACACCCATTGTTGATGCCATAGGCGGCAGTATATAAATCCAATAGGTGTCGATAAGGCCGAGTTTAGAGAAAATCAAATACTGTGGAACTGCCAATGTGTATGCGTTAAACATAAGTGCAAACTGAACAGTCCAGAATATTGCGTTACGACCTTTAAATGTGCCCTTTGAAATTGCGTAAGCAGCCATAAGAGCAACATAGATATATATAAATGTAGTAAAGAATGAAATTACAACACTGTTAAATACATATCTGGATAGCGGAACCTTAAGGCTTGCCATAAGGTCAGGCAATATTGTGTAGTTACCAATTGTAGGACGATGAACCAAAAATCTTGGTGGGAAGATAAGAAGTTCATCAAGCGGTTTAAACGAAGTACTTACACAGTAGATAAGTGGAAGCATTGAGAAAAGTCCACCCAAAACAAGGAATAATACCAGTGCGATATTACCTGCTGTTGAACGGGTGTAACGCTTGACTGCAGCTTTTTTACCACGTTTATCCTGAATAAATCTTCTGATTCTTTTAAATATATTCATCTGCAGTCACCTCATTTCTCAAATAATTTAAGTACTTTACCAACTATCAATCTTGCGGCTACCATCATAATAAACAGTACAACAGACATTGCACAGGCATAGCCCAGTTCATATCGTACCGTCGCCATATCGGTCATAAGTGAAACGATGGTATCAACGGCATTACCCTTACTTGGGTAACCGGCAAGCTCTATCATAATAACGCTTGCAGAGAAAGAACTCTGAATCTGCATAACCGCACTAAAGAGAAGCATTGGTTGCATAGCGGGAAGCGTAATGTAGCGGAGCTCTTGCCAACGGTTTCTAATACCGTCAATTGCACCTGCTTCATACATATCACGGCTTACGTTCTGCAAACCTGAAATGTTTGAAAGGAAAGATACACCCATACTCTGCCACAATTGAACGATAATAACAATTGTCATAAGATAGCTTTCGGTTTTAAGCCATTGAATTGGGTCGGTAATGATACCGTAGGAAAGTAAAAAGCTGTTAAGATAACCGTAGCTGTCGCCACTGAAGGCTACTTTCCAAATGAAGTATGCGTTACCAACAAGTGATGGCGCATAGAACATAAATGAAAGTACAGCACGTGTTTTTGGCTCAAATTCGTTTACAAACCAAGCAAGTACGAACGAAAGCAAGAAGCCTAAAGGACCTGCGATAACAGCAAAGATAAGTGTGTTTCTTACTGTAACGCTAAAGGTTGCATCTTCTACTATCATTCTGCGGTAGTTATCAAGCCAAACAAACTTTGGATTTGCTATCATATCGTATGAAGTAAAGCTTAAAGCAATTGATGAGAAAATAGGTATGATAGTAAAAACAAAGAAGAAAATCAAGAAAGGAGCAAGCATTACAAGCATAGGAATATGCTCGGTTATAAGTTTATCACGTGAATAACTGCTAAGCTTTTTAGATGCAGCAGGCATTGCTGCAGAACTGTTTTTTGACATATGCTTCTCCCCCTTCTTAACTATTTTTATTAATTACATGGTCATATTCTTTAAGCTTGCGGGCAATTTCCTTGTCCGCAGACATTGACCATTTTGTAACTGCGTCTTTTACTCTTGCATCATCTTCAAGTACTGCCCAGAATGCCTGGTCAATAGAACGTGTTACGTCATAAGAGCCAGGAACTTCCTGAACCTCTTTAATCTGTTCCCACTGTTCGTTAAGAATTACAAGATCGTCTTTATCCCAAGCAAGATTATTAAATGCTTCTACGTTTGATACGGCATTACGTCCAACCATGCCAAGAATTGACTGAAGGTTGTTGTTATATCTTGTCTGGGTGTCGGCACTGGTCCACCACTTAAGGAATAACCAAGCCTGTTCTTTTTTCTGAGATTTTTCAATAATTGAGCAACCGGTACCCGAACCTGCAACTGTGCGGTTGATTGTACCATCTTCGTTTTCGGTACCGGGAACCATTGCAATACCCCATCTACCACGAATTTCAGGAGCGGTAGAATAAAGTGTCATATATGTGCTGTATGGAGCAATACCCAAAGGCATTACACCAACACGTAAACGGTTGTAGAAGTCAGCTTCTTTAAGGAAACCGTTTTCTAAGTAGAAGTCGGTCCACTGTTCAAATACCTTTAATGCTTCTTTACTATTAATTGCAGTAGCGGTACCCTCTTTATTATAGATTGACAGGTTGTGCTGCCACATAAGAGTTGGATAAAGGTGAAGGTTACCAATACCGGCATTAACGGTAGTAGATGTTGTAATTTGTGTAAATGGAACGTAAACGTTCATGTTATCACGCTGGATAACTGTAGCGCAATACAAATATTCATCCCAAGTGGTAGGAACCTCAAGACCGAGTCGGTCTAATATGTCCTTACGGTAGAACATAAGCATAAAGTTCTGAGTATCGGGCAGTGCATATGTAGCACCGTTGTAAGTATATGGAGCAACCGCACCGGTCTCTAAATCAGAACCGTTTTGGAAACGACCGATAACTTCGTTGAAATCATCAAACTGACTAAGGTCTGCCAATGCACCACGAATACCCAAGTTTACAGGTTCGGTACGTGCCATCTGAAGTGACATATCAGGATAGTTACCTGCCAAGATACCGTTAATAAGTGAAGCGTTAACTATTTCAACCTGAACGTTTATAGGTTCTTTTACGCCGTCACCGTCACCGTCATACCAGTACTCTTCGTTTTGTGTAAATGTACCCTGAATGAGTGAGTTAAGAACAGCTGCCTGATCCTGACCCCAGTTTACCCAAAGGCGAATTGTGTTGGCATCGTTAGCGCCTGTACCTGTTAGTGAGTAGTCACTTGTAAATGATGAAATAAGACAAACTGTGCTGTAATATAAGCTTTCAAAAATGTTAGCGTTAAGTTTGTTATATTTCTGACCGGCAGGTACCAACTGAATCTGGTCAATTGAAAGTGGCATCTTAATCATGTCATAAAGCCATGAACTAAGAGACGTGTAGTTTGAATAGTATTCGTTAACATATTGCTGAGCGATATATGGGCTCTTTAACATATTGTCTACTACACGCTTCATATTATCGATAGAAGCAACCGCCTGAGAAGCTTTACCTGTACCATTTGTCATATCTGTTGACAACTGTCCGAGTTTAGTGCTTACGTCGGTAAGTGTCTCAATAAAATTAGGTATTTGCTTATCTAATTCATAGTCACGGTTAAGGTCGGGTGATTCACTGGTAATCATAACGATCTCAATATACTTATCGCCTATAACATCAACAAGTTCTTTGAGTCTATCAAAGTAGGCTGACATATCAGCTACTGTTACTTCCATTGAAATGGTGTGTGGACCTTCCTCAAGGTATATGTAGTACGGATTATTTTCGCCATCGGCAAAGGTGTAGTGCTTCCAACTTGTGCCATATGGGAATACAATTTTCTTGGCTTCTTCAAAAGGTGTTTTACCATCTATCTTGAGCCAACGATAACTGTTGCCGTTTACAAGGTCACTTTGTTTGTAGCGAAGGTTAAGATAATAATAACCTGATTGCTTTACATCAAAACTCCAAGTAAGACAGTTACCGGTTGATTGCCAAGCAGTACCACCAATATAGTTCATCTTGGTGTGGTAAGGATCGCTACCTGTTGAATCCCACGAAGACATTCCTGCATCACTATTATTTGCTTTTGGAATAATAGAGCTTGATGTCTTAACGTCGGCGTTCTCACCTTCAATTGTGATTATATCAGCGGTAAGGTCCTGCACGTTATAAGAAGCAGATACATCGGCATAGCTCTTAATGTTTTCAGGAGCAACAAAAGCAATTTCTTTAATTTCAAAAGATTGCTCAGGCTTAACAATTGTTATTGTGTGAGCACCTGCTGTGAGTTCGAACTCAAACGGATCAACTATGGCAGTTTCATAGTCACGAACAATTGTTGTAACAGTGCCTGTGATTTCCTCCTGCTCGTGAGCGTATTCGTTGCCTTGTGCATCGGTACGTGGTTCCTCAACATCAGCAGTTTCGGGATTGGTGTCTTTATTCTTCCATAATCTTGAAAGGACAACCTCATCAGAGCCATCAAACAAATACTTGTCGTCGATTTTAACGCCCATGATTATATCAACGCCGCTTTGCTTTGCTTCCCAAACAATCTTCAGGTTGTAAAGTGCGGTTTCAGGAACGTCAAACTTCCAGGTGACATTACCGTCTCCCCCGTTCCAAGTGATTGAGTTTTCTGCGGCTGTAATGTCAGCGCCCTTGGCTTCAAATTCAGTAACAGGAACCTTTACTTCGGTCGTAGCCTTGTTGGTTACTGTCTTTGAAGCTGTGTACTTAGCATAGCTCTGCAAATCTGAAATAACTTCTTCAATAGTTTCAGTTTGTTCTGCGGGAGCTTCTACATCGTCAGCCTCTGCTGCAAATGCAGTGGTTATTTGCAAGGAAATTCCTGAAAATAAAATAGATATTGCCAAAAGCACTGACAAATATCTAACGATTTTCTTGCTCATAACATTCATCCTTTCTGTTTTTAGATTTTTTTACAATTACCATTTTTGAACCACCTAAAAACAAACCGTTTTTATGTTAAAAATCAGTAAATTTTTAAGTTTTTCCAAAAACATTATATGCACAGGACACAATAGCCCACAATTACATATAAATGTGATTATATTATATAATAATTAATAGGCTTTGTCAATAATATATATATATAAATTGCACATAAATTTTGCGTTTTTTGTGCCAAAACAAATAAAAAAGTATTTTATTTGTTAAATATAACGTCAAAAAACTGACTATTTTGTACAAAAAGTTATTTTTATTGTGGAAATCGGCGTCTTTAGTTATATTTTCAATTGTTAAAATACACAAAAAAGAAAAAGCCCAAGGCATAATGCCTTGGGCTTTAAAGTTAAGTTTTGTTAAAGATTAAATTATTCGTTAATCTTTGTAACAACGCCTGAACCAACGGTACGGCCGCCTTCACGGATAGCGAAACGGAGACCCTCTTCAATAGCGATAGGAGTGATGAGTTCAACATCCATCTCTACGTTATCACCAGGCATGCACATTTCAGTGCCTGCAGGAAGAGATACAACACCGGTAACGTCAGTTGTTCTGAAATAGAACTGAGGACGATAGTTGTTGAAGAAAGGAGTATGACGACCGCCTTCTTCTTTGTTCAAAACGTAAACCTGACCATGGAATTTGGTGTGTGGGTTGATTGAGCCTGGTTTGCAGAGAACCTGACCACGCTCAACTTCGTCACGACCTACGCCACGGAGAAGTGCGCCAACGTTGTCGCCAGCTTCACAGTAATCAAGAGTTTTACGGAACATTTCCATTGAAGTAACAACAGTCTTAGCACGTTCTTCGGTAAGACCGATGATTTCTACTTCATCACCTGCGTTAAGCTGACCACGCTCAACACGACCTGTAACAACGGTACCACGACCAGAAATAGTCATAACGTCTTCAACAGGCATAAGGAATGGCATATCAGCCTTACGGTCTGGAGTTGGGATATAGCTGTCAACAGCATCCATAAGCTCAGCAATAGGAGCATAGATAGGATCTGAAGGATCTGTAGCTGCAGAATCGAGAGCCTGGAAAGCAGAACCCTTGATGATTGGAGTATCATCGCC
>JAZUNQ010000051.1:0-9705 GCA_045604205.1 Acutalibacteraceae bacterium | reverse complement strand
CCGGAGAAGTCCCGTTCCGGTTTCCTTATTTTCCGCTCATCCGCATATAAAAATGCGCCACTTCCTCCGGGTCCCCGGCCATGTCCCGGGATGCCCACCATTTGACCGTTTCGGCAAAGCTGCCTGACAGATGGTGGATCCGGTAATCCTCAGGAACATCCTCTGCAAATACCTGCGTATAACGGGCAAAGAGCGCCGACAGATATGTCTTGAAGTAACCCATAAACAGGTCCTCCCCGTCGGCGGCAATGATCCGGCAGATATTGACCTTGTTCTCCTTCAGATGGTACAGGATATGGCCCAGCTTCAGCTCCAGATTTCTGCAGTCCGGAGTATCCTCCTCCTGGGGAAGCAGGCTTGTGAATACATGCTGAAAAATGTCGCTGCACAGGGTCTGAAACAAATCGTCCTTTGTTTCAAAATGGGCATAAAAGGTAGCTCGACCTATGTCGGCACGCTCTATAATCTCACCCACCGTAATGGAATTAAAATCCTTTTTAGACAAAAGCTCGGTAAACGCATTAAAAATAGACTCTCTTGTTTTTCGTTGTCTTCTATCCATACAATTTCTCCAAAATGTTCGGTAAGTTACAACTTTTAAAAAACGTCTGTTGTAATTTACCGATTGTAATAATATTATGATATTGAACAATATGTTCGGTAACGTACATATTGTATCTTATTTTAAAAAATTTGTCAACTTGGAGCGAATTATGAAAGCGCAAAAAAAGATTTTAATAGCATTTATTTTAAATTTGTCGTTTTCTTTATTTGAATTTTTGGGCGGAATATTTACAGGCAGTGTTGCCATTATGTCGGATTCTGTTCACGATATGGGTGATGCGGCAAGCATTGGACTGTCTTATTTCCTTGAAAAGAAGTCAAATAAACAGCCGGACGACACTTACACCTACGGATATGCCAGATATTCGGTCCTTGGCGGTGTGATTACAACCTTTATTTTGCTTTTTGGTTCGGTGGCAGTTGTTGTAAACGCTATCAACAAAATTGTTAATCCCACCGATATTAACTATAACGGTATGATTGTTTTTGGAATAATTGGCGCTGTTGTAAACTTTTTGGCAGCACTCTTTACCCACGGCGGTGAGTCGATAAACCAAAGGGCTGTAAACCTGCATATGCTTGAGGACGTGCTAGGTTGGATTGTTGTGCTTGTTGGCGCCATTATTATGCGATTTACCGATTGGGCATTGCTTGACCCGATAATGTCTATTGGTGTGGCAATTTTTATTTTTATAAATGCGGTAAAAAATCTTAAAACAGTGCTTGATATTTTTCTTGAAAAAACGCCAAAAAACATTTCGGTTGATGAAATAAAGGAACACCTTTGCAAAATTGACGGTATTGCCGACGTGCACCATATACACCTGCGCACACTTGACGGACATAACGTTTATGCCACAATGCACGTTGTAACCAACGGCGACCCGCACAATATAAAAGAAAAGGTTCGCAAAGAACTTGACGAGCACGGGATAACACATTCAACACTTGAGCTTGAAAGCACCGATGAGCATTGTCATCATAAGCATTGCCATATAGAGCATAGCGGCGAACACCACTGTCATCACCATCACTAAAATAAAAAATCACGGCTTACAAGCCGTGATTTTTTATTTTATAATATTTCTTTATCCATCCATTTTTTAAGATCGGCAAACCAACCACCTGCCAAAACTGTTTTGTCGTCAAGTCGGTCTTCATCAAGCGTGAGATGATCAACCGTAGAAAGTCCGTGAACACCGTATGGATAAATACGCAAGCTAAACGGTATTTTATTGTCAGCAAGTGCAGTAGCATATACAAGGCTGTTTTTAACCGGTACTACCTGATCCTCGGTTGTGTGCCAAATAAACGTTGGCGGTGTGTCGGCAGAAACCAGTTTATCACAAGAATATTTTTCAATGTCGTCGCCTGTGGGATATGTACCCAAAAGGTTTTGAAAACTTCCCTTGTGGGCAAACGTTTCATCTGCCGAAATTACGGGGTAGCAAAGTATGCTGAAATTTGGCTTTTTACTGTCAGGAAAAACCTCACGCACAACGTCACAGTTATAAGTGTTACTATAATGAGCCGCTAAATGTCCGCCGGCAGAAAAACCGATAATACCAATTTTTGTGGTGTCGCAATGCCACTCTGCAGCATTTTTATATATTTCCTCAAAAGCGGCCGCTACCTCACGAAGCTGTACAGGATAACGGTGCGGTGCACATGAATAACGTAGCACAAACACGTTAAATCCCCAATTTAAAAACTTAAGTGCAATGGGCTCTTCCTCACGTTCCGAACAACGAGCATATCCGCCACCGGGACACACCAACATTGTAGGGCGCATTTCATTTTCTCTGCCCATTTCAACAAGATTATACGGTAGATAACCTGTAAGGGTTGGATTGCGGTCGTCAACACCCAAAAACTCATATTTTTCCTTTAAATTAATCTCAACAATTTTCATAACGTCACCTTATTTTAAAAATACTTCGTTATAACGAGCGATTGCTTCTTCTATAATTTTTATAGCTTCTTGAGCGTTTGCTACCTCTTCTACTGCGGTTTCTTTTTCTTCAAGATTTTTATACACCGCAAAGAAATGACGCATTTCGTCAAACAGGTGCTTTGGAAGTTCATCTATAGACTTATACATATTATAATTTGGGTCATTGCTTGGTATTGCAATTATCTTTTCATCACGTGAACCGTTATCGACCATTGCGATAACGCCTATCGGATATGCTCGCACTAAAGTAAGCGGCTCTAAATCCTCGGCACAGATAAGCAACACGTCAAGCGGGTCGTTATCGTCGCCATAGGTACGTGGAATAAACCCATAGTTTGCGGGATAGTGTGTAGATGTATAAAGCACGCGGTCAAGAATTATATATCCTGTTTCCTTATCAAGCTCATATTTTTTGCGGCTTCCCTTTGGAATTTCTATAACGCACAAAAAATCGTCGGGCTTTATTCTTTCGGGAGATACGTCATGCCAAATATTGTTCATATAATCACCTTTGCCTTTTTATTTATGTTATCATATTTTTATAATAAAATCAATCAGAAATACTTTACTTGACTAAAATTAATATATTTGTTAAAATGTTTTGGAAATAAATTTTAGGAGTTTATTATGGAAAGAGAAAAATTAGGAAGCAGACTTGGCTTTATACTGCTTAGCGCAGGCTGTGCCATAGGCTGCGGAAACGTTTGGAAATTCCCCTGGATGTGCGGTCAATACGGCGGCGGCGCTTTTGTGTTTATCTACCTGTTGTTCTTGGTTGTTATGGGACTTCCTGTTATGATTATGGAATTTTCGGTAGGTCGTGCCAGCAGAGCAAGTGTTTTAACATGTTATCAAAAACTTGAAAAACCTGGTCAAAAATGGCATTGGCACGGCGCAGCAGCATTTATGGGCAACATGCTGCTTATGATGTTTTACACATCGGTTGCGGGTTGGATTCTTTACTACTTTGTAAGCTTTATAAAGGGCGATATGACCGGTATTACAAACCAAGCTTCATCCCAACTTTTTGGCAATATGCTACAGAACGTACCCGTTATGGTAGGCTTTATGGCAATAGTTGTAGTACTGGGATTTATCATTTTGTCTTTTAGCCTGCAAAAAGGACTTGAGCGTATAACCAAATATATGATGGTATTAATGCTCATACTTATGGTAATACTCGCCATACGTGGTTTTTGGCTTGGTGGCGCAAAAGAGGGTTTGACCTTTTATCTTAAACCATCTTTAAGCAAAATAAACGGCAACGTTATTGTGGGTGCAATGAACCAATCCTTCTTTACACTAAGTCTCGGCATTGGCTCTATGGCAATTTTTGGTAGTTATATTGACAAAGACCGCTCTCTTATGGGTGAGTCAATAAATATATTGGTCCTTGATACTTTTGTTGCTCTCATTGCAGGTCTTATAATTTTCCCTGCTTGCTTTACCTTTGACATAGAAGCAGGAGCAGGTCCAAGCCTTTTGTTTGAATCTATGGCTATGGTATTTAACAATATGGCAGGGGGCAGAATCTGGGGTTCGCTTTTCTTCCTGTTTATGTTCTTTGCGGCCATGTCAACGGTACTTGCAGTATTTGAAAACATTCTTGCCTGTGTTCGTGAAATTACCGGTTGGAAACGAATTAAAGCCTGTATTATTTGTTGTGTGGCAATGCTTGTTTTAGCGCTTCCCTGTGCATTAGGATTTAACGTGCTTGGTAATTTCCATCCCTTTAACTCAAATTCAACCGTGCTTGACCTTGAAGACTTTATCGTAAGCAACTGCCTGTTGCCGATAGGTTCACTTGTGTATATTCTTTTCTGCACAAGTAAAAAAGGTTGGGGTTTTGATAACTTCCTTAAAGAAGCCAACACAGGAAAAGGTCCCAAGGTTGCTCGCTGGTTAAAGCCGTATTTCTCCTACATTTTACCGCTTATTATAGTGTTTGTGTTTATAATGGGTATTATAACGTTTGAATTTAAAAATGATTTTACCATACTCGGTTTGGTAAAAGGATTAATAAAATAAAATTAAAGCCGTACTTACGTACGGCTTTTTTATTATAAAATCAATGTATCAGATACAATATTAAGTAGCGGTATCGTAAACACACAAAGCAATGTGCTTAGCAGTACGCAGTTTGCGGCAAGCTCGGTCTCACCGTCATACATCTCGGCAATATTTAGCATAACCGCCGCACAGGGTGTGCCGCCCAGTATAAACATTGCGGCTTTAAACACAGGGTCAAGCGGCAAAAAGTAGACTATAGCTAAACACACAAATGGAAAAATAAGCAATTTGCAAGCACAAATTACATACACGTAAATTCGTGTAAACAGTTTTTTAAATGAAACCGACGCAAGTCTGATTCCTAAAATTATCATGCAAAGCGGGGTTGTAGTCTTGCTAAGCAGTTCAAGTGCATTACCAAGCATATTGCCTTGAGTTACGCTCTGGACATTTAGTGCATAAAGTATAAGCGCCACAATAAGACTTATAAACGGTGGATTTAAAAACGCTTTTTTTAAGGTCATTCGCTTTTTGTCACCTGTAAGGCAATAAGCGCCGATTGTAAAGGTAAGCATATTCATACCCACAATATAAACACACGCAAAGCAGGCAACCTCAGGTCTGTTTGGCAACAAAGCCTCTATAATAGGAATTCCAAAAAAGCCTGCGTTACCAAGCCCGAAGCTAACGGTAAGCATACGGTATTTTACATCGTGAAACTTTTTGCGAAAAACACCATACAAAATAAACGTAAGCACCGTTTGAATTGCAAGCGATACTACAAAAAACAGCATTATCTGCCCTATCATGTGTGTGCTTCGTTCGGTTTTCATAAAAGAATTAACCACCATACACGGCGAGCAGACATAGACCAGTATAGCCGACAAGGTTGACAGGTGCTCTGCCTTTGCAACCTTTGTTTTACGACACAAAAAGCCCGGTATTATGTACAAAAGTGTCAGCAAAACATTACTAAAAGCAATGGTGAAAGATGACAGCATAATATCACTCCTTTTAACCATACAAATATATCACATTTAATGTCCTTTTACAAGCAATTTATAATTTTATTGATTTTTGAAAAACTATGTGATATATTTGAAATATAAAGGAGGTTTTTATATGTCACCTACATCCGGAATTATGTTAATTTTTATTTTTGCAGTTTATGGTTTATTGTTTGCGTACCTTATATTTAGATTTGTTATGCAAGCAATAGCACTACAAACTATTGCAAAGCGCCGAGGTATTGCTCATCCGTGGCTTGCATGGGTTCCGTATGGCGTTAATTGGATATTGGGCGCTATAGCAAGTGAATACGATTTAAAAAACGGTATAAAAAGACGTTGGGATAAGGTTTTGTTGACCGTCTCCGTTATTATTGCCGCATTCGAAGTTTTGTCGTATGTTGCTATGTTTATTGGCATTATATGGACCGCAATGAATATGAGCGGATACATGAGCGAAGAAGACGTCCTTTTGTTTACAATGTTTATGTATATCGCTTTAATACCAACAATGTTGCTTGTTTCGGTTTATTCAACTCTTGTAACGATTTGCATATTCAAAATTTTCGAATCAACCGTGCCCGAAAAAGCGCTTATATATTTCTTAATCTATTTACTTGTTCCCTTTGCCGCACCAATTTGCCTTTTTGCTTGTAGAAACAAAGGTTACAGTTTGCCGGACACAACGCTAGATTTTTCAGAAACAAATTAAAAATTTAGATAACGGAGATTTTTATATGAACAGTTTTGATTTTTCTTCAAACATACAAAATGGCTTAGATTATGCTGCAGGCACAAGTTCTGCTATGGGAGAAGGAGAAATGGGAATATTGGCCTTTTTGATGTCCTTCTTACTTTCTTTTGGACTTGTCTTGTTATTAACTTTGCCAATTGTAATTTTTCAGTACGTTTTTACTTCGATTTCATTGCAAACCTTATCTCGTCGTCGCAAGGTATCAAAACCTTGGCTTGCGTGGATACCTTATTGCAGCACCTGGTTGCTTGGCGCAATTGCAAGCGACTACGACAAACAAAACGGTAAGCACAAAAGATGGGGCAGAAGATTAATAACAACTTATCTGTTGGAAATGGTTCTATTGATTTTAGGCTACGCAGGTTATTTAATCGGTATGATTTTTGCAGAATCAAGTACTTCGTTAGCTCTTGTATTTTTATTAATAGCACTTGCCGTATTTTTGGTGGATCTTGTTTTTGCTATTTTGTATGCCGTTTTCTACTACATATGCATTTATAAAATTTTCAAATCTACTGCAGACGACCTTGCATGGCTATTCCTGTTGCTTGCTATTTTTGTTCCGATATCATTACCAATCTGCCTTTTCGTTTTCAGAAACAAAGGTTACGAAGTAATGTCTGAAGACAACTTAATAGTTGAACAAGTAAGCTTTGAATAGTAATAAAATCCGTTGGTTTATCCAACGGATTTTTTATTAGTATAAAAAATTAAGCCGTCCAAAAGGACGGCTTTTTAGTTTAATTATGCACCAAAACGAGCAACGTTAATCTTAACACCGGGGCCCATTGTTGTAGCCAATGTGCAAGATTTTACGTACTGACCCTTGGTTGCAGCAGGCTTAGCCTTGATGATAGCGCCCATAAGAGCGTCAAGGTTTTCCTGAAGCTTAGCAGCACCAAAAGATACTTTACCGATTGGGCAGTGAATGATGTTGGTTTTGTCAAGACGATACTCAATCTTACCAGCCTTTGCTTCGGTTACAGCCTTAGCAACGTCAGGTGTTACAGTACCAGCCTTTGGTGAAGGCATAAGACCACGTGGGCCAAGAACCTTACCAAGACGACCAACCATACCCATCATATCAGGTGTAGCGATAACTACGTCAAAATCCATCCAGTTTTCTTTCTGGATTTTTTCTACCATATCTTCAGCACCAACAAAGTCAGCACCTGCAGCAGTAGCGGCCTCAGCCTTATCGCCCTTTGCAAGAACAAGAGTTCTTACAGTTTTACCTGTACCGTTAGGAAGAACAACGGCGCCTCTTACCTGCTGGTCAGCGTGACGTGAGTCAACACCGAGACGAACGTGAATTTCAACGGTTTCATCAAATTTTGCAGAAGCTGTCTTAACCGCTACTTCTACTGCTTCTTCAACATCGTAGAATTTGCCGGTTTCGATAAGCTTTGCGCTTTCATTATATTTCTTTCCGTGTTTCATAGTCGTTTACCTCTTAATCAACAACTTCAACGCCCATGCTGCGAGCTGTACCGGCAATCATGCTCATTGCGGCTTCAATGCTTGCTGCATTAAGATCGGGCATCTTAGTTTCTGCGATCTTTCTAACCTGTTCGCTTGTAATTTTAGCAACCTTTGTTTTATTAGGTGTACCCGACGCAGTTTCAATACCGCATGCTTTTTTAATAAGAACGGCTGCGGGTGGGGTTTTTGTAATAAAACTGAAAGAACGGTCTGCATAAACAGTGATGATAACAGGTATAATCATACCTACATCATTTTTGGTTCTTTCGTTGAATGCTTTGGTAAACTCCATGATGTTAACACCATGCTGACCGAGTGCAGGACCAACCGGGGGAGCCGGTGTTGCCTTACCTGCAGGAATCTGCAATTTAATATAACCTGTAATTTTCTGAGCCATAAATAGCACCTCCATTATTCGTGGTAACCGTGTTTAGTCAAAGCCTTTGCTTTGCTAAAGTAACACTTGGCGGAACGCTCATATACACGCTCCTCCCACCGTGACATACAGATGCTCACATTTTTACGGACGGTTAACCTTGACCGCAAAAAAATCTATATGCCGGAAGTTAATAAGCATTTCTGCGTATTAACACTTAATTTTCAACAGAAATCTGGTCGAGTTCCAATTCAACCGGTGTTTCTCTGCCGAACATTGAAAGTACAACGCATACGTTATTGTTAGCCAAATCAATTGATTTGATAACGCCGCTGTAACCTTCAAGCGGACCGTTTATAATCTTGACGGTATCGCCTTCGCTGTAGCCTACCTGAACGCTGTGCTTTTCAACGCCCAATGCTGCAACTTCTTTCTCGGTAAGCGGTACTGGCTTAGAAGCCGGACCCACAAAACCTGTACAACCACGAATGTTGCGTACAACATACCAGCTGTCATCAGTAACGATCATCTTGATTAAAACATATCCGGGGAAAATCTTTCTTTCAACCTCACGAACCTTGTCGTCTTTAATCTCGGTAACGGTTTCCATCGGGATTTTAATATCCTGAATTAGATCCTGCATACCACGACTTTCGACCATTGTTGCAAGGTCTGTTGCAACCTTATTCTCGTATCCTGAATAAGTGTGTACAACGTACCATTTTGCTTCGTTTGTTTCAGCCATATTTGCTAACCTCCCGAATGCTTATCCGAAGATAAGTTTTATGAGTTCGATAAGGCCAAAGTCAAGAAGCCAGATAAACGCACCAACTATAAGGCACATAACAAGAACAATAATTGTATTTTTTACAACGTCCTTTATTCCCGGCCAAACAATCTTTTTAACTTCGCTCTTGTAATCTTTAAAGAAAGCGATTACACGCTGAAGAATTGTGCGCTTTGCACCCTTTGACTCCATTACTTCGATGTAATCATCGACGAACAAATAGGCAGCAGCCACTACTGTAAATACCAAAAGTGCGATTGCGGTAAGCAATACAGAACTTTCAAATACAACAGAAGTACCACCAAACACCTTTTCTGCTACACGTGTGTCAACAAACTTCATTGGGTCGCCAAGTGCCATAACCAACATATAAATGCCGGCAGCCAAGCCTGTTGCAGGCGCAAAATAGCGAGCTATTTTTGCCTTGAATGTTAACGCACTCAAAACAAGGCTTAACACAGTTAGACCAAAGCAGAAAAGAATTTCTGCAGATGTTGCCAATGTGTAACTCTCTGTTTCAGAGAATGTCAACTTACCACGGAACGCAAGCTCAGCACCAACTGAAGGCTGTGCAATAACTCCGTCTGCAGTGATTGTTGCAAAAGGTGTAAAGAACAATACCAAAGAAACTAATGCGAAGATAATTGAAAGAATCTGACAAATTCTATTGACAGTTTTCATTTGTTTACCCTCCTTACTTTGTTTCCTTGTGCAAGGTGTGCTTTCTGCAGAACCTGCAATACTTGTTCATTTCAAGTCTATCAGGGTCGT
>JAZUNQ010000050.1:0-20368 GCA_045604205.1 Acutalibacteraceae bacterium | reverse complement strand
ATTATTGCAAGTATTATTATTGCAACACGCTTACTTGCAGTATTAATCCAATAAAAATAAAATTTTCTTTCGCGCTCAATAAGTTTTTCCATCTTTTCTTCAAACTCTTTTGTAAAAGTAATATAACTTAACTCTTCGTTTGAAGGAAGTGTTTTACAATAATCTAAATAATACATATCAAACGCTTCATATATAACGGATTTCTCTTTTTGTGAAAACACAATATCAAATCTCCTTTTGTAATAGTTGTATTAAAAGTTCTCTTGCACGTTGCAAACGTTTTCTAACTGCAGAATGAGAAATATTAAGAAACTTTGCTATCTCTTTATCTGTGAAATCACGATAAATTTTTAACTCTAATATTTCTCTATATATTTCAGGCAATAAATCTAATGATTCATAAACAGCACGAACACTCATAAGATCATCTACATTGTTATTGTTTGACGATAAAATTGTTGTTTCATTAATATCATTAAAATCTACACCCGTTTGCTTTTTTTCTTCTTTTAGAGCATCAATAGCAGTGTTTCTAACTATTTTAACTAAAAAAGATTTGGTTTTGTGACTGTAAATTTCATCCATTTCAATTTTATGTAGGTTATTTATTATACGAATAAATGCATCATTTACCGCTTCTTGCGCCAGAGACTCATTTTTAAGCACGTCAAGCGCTGTGTACATCATTATTTTGTTATATTCATAATAAATTTTAGATAATTTTGATTGATCCTCTTCAGTTTCAACCAAACTTAAATAATAAAATAACATAAGTTTCCCCTCCAAAATTAATAACCGCAGTAATTGACATTTATTTACAAAGTTTATTATACAACTTTTTTATTTTTTGACAACTGTTGTTTGATAATAAACATTTTTATCTAAGACTCATCTAAACTTTTTCAAAAAAGTTTTAATCTAATTCAAAATATGATGCATAATTCTTAACTTAATATTTTGGGGATAAATAACTCGTTTCATATTCATTGCATTTTTGTGCCTACATCATAATAATTTCTAGCAGAAGAAAGACGGTCTTCTAACGAAATTTCTCTAAGTTCGCTTTTGCGCCTTTTACCGCATTTAGCTATTATCGCAAGATTCATTTTGTCGTGCTCACGCTTTGTTATAACACCGCTGTTAAAAAGATAATTGTTATAATAAAGCAATCTAAGTTCCTGCGCCATAATTTCAAGTTTTAGCCTATCATCTCTCTCCACGCTAACTCCTTTCTGCTCATTGTTTAATGTGCGTATTTTGATGTTTTGAAAAACCATATTTCAAGCTCTTAAAGTTTGAATCATACAAAAAATTCCTATCTATCTATATTTTACCGATTAAAACGACTAAAATTCAACCAAATGACAAATTATTTTTTTAAAATAGGTTTTTGTTTATATTATATTATTGATTATAACATTACCCAATTAAACGAAATTTTGATTCAAAAATAAAGTTAACAAGCATTGGGTGGTGGTGCACATTTTTATCCACCACCCTTTTCAGGGTGCCCCTATAACCCTAAATAATGTCCCTCAAAAAACCAAATTTGCATTTTGTTTTTTGAGTTGAATTTCATTCAATCGTTTGCGTTTTACGCAAACTATAAGCGCACTAATCGTGCAATGATTTTTTAAAAAACAAAAGCACAAAGGATATATATAACACCAAAAAATTGTGTCATATCCGTTGTGCTTTTTATGTAGATACTAAATTTTATACCTTTATTTAATGGCTCATGTTTTTTTACATGTTGTAATCTCAATATAACTACACATAATTTTTTCATCATTTTGAAAGTTTTTCGCGCACAATTTTACGCGCTTCGCGTGAAATTTGTTTTGATTTTTTCTCTTTTTCCCCTATCATCAAACCGAGGAATTCTTTTTCACTTTTAGAAATTTCGTTCATTTTATTAAGAATATACTCAAGGTCGGCCGGCACATATTCGCCGGTTTTTTTAATGGTGTATACCAATTGATTTATTGCATTGCGCAACGACGTAATTTCGTGTGCGTGTTTTGAAATAGAGTCGTAGTCACAATTTAAAACACAAAAATTTAAAGCATTTTCTCGAACAAATGCCGAAACAGTTCTATTAGCTGCTCTTGCATTCAGTTGTATCTGTTCCATTTCTTCTTCGGGTAATCTAATAGCCAAACGAGATGTTTTTCTAGTTTTCATTACACATTTTCTCCTTTTTCAAAGGACACATTTTTCTTCCGTAATCAGGGAAAAGACAATTTTTACATGATGTAAGTTTGCTAAGGTCTGTGTTTTTTCGTTCTTCGTATAGCGGAATATTCTCAGGTAAAAGGTCCGCAGCGTAGCATGTTATATTGCCTTTATCAAGATTTTTATAGCCCTGTTCCATAAAAATTTTGGTCCAAACAATTTGATACCTATACGCTTGAATCTCCGTACAATTCACAATTTCCAATTCAAAACAGCAAGGTTTTAGATCTTTTGCCTTAAGCTCGTTTATCGAATTTTCCGTCTTATATTTTTCGCCATTATAGTGCAAACAATATGTTTTTCTCATACGGTGCGATAACGTATTTGCAACAAAAAATTCTTTGCTTAAAGGGTTTAAAATCACAAATATCATTCGTTCCTTCACCACTTTGTATTGGTTTTTAGGACTTGGACGCGGCATAAATTTCACTCCTTTCTTTTAAATTTTGAGCAATGCTCAACCATAAAATTGCAAATCAATGCTTGACCTTAAGGTCAACTCGCATACAGAACGTGTGCAGCACGGGCTGTTGCGAGGTAATAATCTTCCGGGGTTATAGGGGGCTCCCTGAAGCGCCTGGTGGACAAAATGTGCACCACCAGGCAGTGCTTGCTAACTATGATTTTGGTTTGAATTTGCTCTATTTGGATTATACCGTTTAAAATTCAAAAATTTCAACCAAATCGGGAAAAAGTTTAATAATTAAAAATTTTTTATTTTTTCATAATAAAAACTCCTCTTTTATTGATGTACGATGATGTCATCAATAAAGGAGAAGTTAAGTTGCATAACAAGCGACAAATTATATAACAAAATGCATTTACGCTACGCTATATAATTAAGCTGAAATTTCTTAAAAATCACAGTTCATATCCAATGTGCGAACTGTGATTTATTACTCATTTGATATTAATTACTTGGGTATTTTTCTTCATCTGTCTTAGCATATAGGAACAAATCTAAAATCTCTCGGCTTTTTGAAATTAAATGGAAATAATATATCTTAAGTCTTATTTCTGCTTTATTTTTTCAATTTTTTCTTTATTGATCAGGTCTATTACATTTCCCTCTTTTTCAATAAAATAAATAAACCCATCGATGATTTTTTTAATTAAGTCTTCTTCAAACTTGTATGTTGTTGCATTTGTGTCAAATGGTTGCTTATTAGGCCACTCCACCGGTGGATTATAACAAACATTACCTGCGCTGTTTATGCTTCGCGCTCCATCATCGGCAGTGTTTGGGTAGCAAATATCAAATACTACTTTTCCGTTTTCATTTTTACCTTTGTTTATTCCTTTAATACACTCTTTATGAAACTGAATAGCACGCATAGTACATCCAACCATATTATTTTCATCACATGTGTAACGCATGAAATTAATACTATAAAATGCTCCGTCTTTCTCCATTGCAACATATTGGTATATATTTTTTTCGCTTAATCTTTTTTCGTCATCTTCATTTATTGCGTTTTCAACATTTTGAAATAATGTAAACCGCCCAGTGCCAGAGCCTTTAAGTTTTGCTATGTTTAAAAATTTTTTGTTATCATTTATTTTTTCCCTAATATTGTTTCTCAATTTTCTGAATTCTTCTGATAACCCATTATATATATCTTTATTTAAGGGGAATATATGAAAATTATAAGAGTCATCATCGAATACAACACCGGCAAAATTTAAATAAGTATCCACACAGTCATACACAAGATTTTCATCATTCTTTTCCACATATATCTTTGTTTTTTCACTGATATTTTGCCATAGCGGATGTTCACAATCAATTGGATTCAAATCATATTTGCGTGAGAGCAGGTAATCTTCAATGATTATATTAGTTTTACCTTTGTTTGAGTTTTCGCTCATTTTAATTCTCCTTTAAAAATCATCATAATATTTTCTTTTAGTAATTGCCGCCAACCTAGCGTTGTTTCTTTTTTTATCTATCAAAAACTTCTTTTTTTCAACCGGATTCATACCCTTGCGAACAGTTTGGCTTTCGTGGTTGTAATTTTTATTTGATATGTATCGTTTAACCTTATTAGTTAATTCCTTTATGCGTTGATTGTCAAGATTTTGGTTTTGTTCTATGCTTTTTATTATATCATCCACATCACAGGATGCAAAGGGTTGATTATAATAAAGGTTACATATAAACTCACGGTCTTTGTTTGTTTTTTCACCATAACCATCATATACAATAACCCATTCTTCTTGGGGTAGCAGATTACCATCTATATCAGTATTCAGTATAGCGGCTAACTTTTTTATAAGTTCTCGCTTATTTCTGCGTTTTGAATTTGGTGTTCCGAAAAAATCGGGGCACCCTTTTTCTTTAAAATAGTAATCAATAAGCGGCATTGAGGTTGGGTTGTTCTTATCGGTAAACCTTTTGAGATAGTCCAACAACCGCAATGCTTTTTCGGTATCCGAAGCCATAAAACATCTCCTTTTTCACCTTTATATTCTAAATATACCACTTTTTAAGGCAAAAATCAATCTTTTTGATACATTAAACATATCAATAAAAAGTTGTTTAATAATAAGGAGGAAATTAGCATTCAGGAGTTTAATGATATGCAAACTCGAAATTTATTATTAAAAACAAAGGAGTTAATAATATGAAAATTATATTTTTGGATATTGACGGTGTTTTAAACAACATTCGCACAAGAGTAACTTTTGAAAATTTTGTATTTGTGGACGATGATAAGATAGTATTGCTAAAAGATTTGGTTGAAAAAACTAATTCTAAAATTGTTTTAAGTTCAAGTTGGAGAACCGGTTGGCGTTTCAAAGAAAAAAATCCTCGTTGTGCAAACGAAGACGTGCGTCTATTTGAAGCTTTACAACGCAAACTAGGTGAGCATAATTTAGAATTAATGAGTTATACCGACCATTGTTGGCATCGTGGAAAAGAAATTGATGCCTGGCTTAAAGCCTGGCAAGGTGAAAAAATTGAAGCGTTTGTGATTTTGGATGATATGCCAAAAGAGGATTTTGCACCAAACACATCTCATCTTGTGCAGACAGATATTTCAAAAGGATTAACTCCACAAAATGTTAAGCAAGCAATAGAATTGCTTAACACAACACACTAAATACAACGGAGTAATTTATTATGAAAATATATGCTTTATCTGACATTCATGGTTATTTACAGGAGTTTGAATATGCATTATCAAAAATTGATTTATGTAATGATAATATGCTAATTCTTTTGGGCGATTACATACACGGCCCCGACTCTTACGGTGTGCTTGATAAAATTATGTATCTGCAAAACAAATACGGAAATGATAAAGTAATAGCTCTACTCGGCAATCACGAAGCAATGGCGCTTGAAGGTGTCTGGAACATCAACGAAGATCGTTTTGGTACACAAACTTCAAATGATTATAATAACGATGATAAATATCTTATTTGGTTTTCAAAATTGCCACTTTATTACACGATAGGCAAAGCTATTTTTGTTCACGCAGGAATTGATGAAGAGTACGCCTCAGATGGATTTTGGGAATGGTCAACCGATGAGCACACCTATATCTCAAAATATCCTGCAGATATTGGAGTTATAGATAATTTTGATATGAAGATAGTAGCAGGCCATATTGGTACAAATAATATTGCAGGCGATCCAAATTACCACGATATTTTTTTTGATGGCGGAAGCCATTACTATATTGACGGAACCGTTCAAATAAGCGGTGAAATTCCGGTTATTATGTATAATACGGAAACTGATAATTTCTATCGTGTTACTGATAACGGAGAATGGCTCATATTACCCTATGATGTGGAGAATTAAAAGAGTGTGTATCTTTTCACATACACGCTCTTAACATTTTATAACGTATTAATAAGTTATTTTTTATTTTATACTTCGTTAATCTTGTTTGAGTTTTTCAGCTACCGTTTGTTGTGCGGCAAGTTTATCGTTTTTATAACGCTGCTTATGTGATGTGGTAAAGTTTTTATATTCCTTTTCCCAACTCTGTTTTTTTGCAGCTGTTACACATGCGAGAAAGTATTCTGCCTTTTTATAACCTTTATTAACTATATTTTCCATTAGCATATCATATTCGTCTTGGTATACCATAAAAGTAAACTTTCGTTTTGTCGGCATATATGACGCTTCAGAAAAAGGTCCGTATTTTCTTTGTGAGTCTTTATTTTCTGATTCATTGGATAAGGTTTTTCGTGGACATGCGATGGTTTCTCTATCAACCGTATGTATTTTATCTTCGTCTAACTCACCATCGGGATTGAGTATAATATCTACTGAGTTGGTTTCTACAAAAAAAGTATGTTTTGGATCTGCCGCAGGGTGTAAAAACACTCCACTTTTTCTTATCTCTGCAGCAGCAAGTTCCATTTGTTGTTTTTCGCCTTTAATAGTAAAATAGGCAATGATTTTTTTAATAATATTCATTTTATTTTATCCTTTCATTTTGGCATAGAATAAATTTATGCTTATATAATAACGACTTTTGTTGCACCTCCTTAATTGTCGTTTTAAACACAAAAAGCCCCCTAAATTAGCAAATTTGCTATAATAGGAGGCTTAAATTGTTAGATATTAATTTTTAAAGTTTATTCTCCGCAAGTGTGGCAGACGTTCGCCGGAAGTTCTTTGCCACAACCATCACAAATCATATCGGCCAATGGGCGCACGCACGTTCCATTGGTGCCATCCCACTCTTTTTTACCACAAACATCACAAAACATATGACCAGGAGTAGTCGCACAGGTGTGACATGTGTAAGGTTCTAAATACACGCCGCATTCATTACAGTAGCAGCTGTAAGGCGTTTGTTTGCAAAACATTCCTTTGCTTAACCACTGAATAATACGGTGGCACAACGGGCAGGTGCTACCTTCTTCTCGACCGACTCTATCACGTTCAACTTTAATCGTGTCATACATACCTGGATATGCTTCGTATATTGCTCCTTCACGTGGTTCGGTGCCAGTTGTGCCGTCTGGATAAGTGTAGATTATGGGTGAAACACCATCCCAAGAAATGCCGGTGTTAGGGTCGGCTCTTTGAACCACTACAACATCGAGTTTATCGTTAGAGACAGTTGGTTGTGGTTGCTCGGGTTGTGGTGGTAAGGTAGGTTGTGGTGCAAAGGGGTTTTCTTGAGTTGTAGATTCGGCGGAGGATGTTTCCTGGATTATAGTTTCTTCTATAATCGTGGTTTCTATTGCTGATGAATAGTCGCTAAACATAGAACTTGAACCAAATAGCCAACCGCTATGTATTATTACGGCTATCAGAATCGCTGCGCATAGCATCGCAATAGTGCTTGTGATAAGGATTGTTGTAATGATTTTGGTCTGCTTTTTCATAGTTTTTTCTCCTTTATTTATTATTTTTAATTTTAGTTTGAAAATATTCATATGCAGTATTCAAATCCGCCATTTTCTTACACGCAATATCTGCAGGATGGTTTGAAACATCTGGATGAAATTCTTTAGCAAGTTTTTTATATGCTTTTTTTAAATTGTCTATTGAATCATATTTATTTAGAATAACAAAAAACTCATTTGTTTTTTCGTCAGGTTTAATCACAAAATTATCTTCACTATGCTTATAACTACTGTTTTCAAAAATTTTAAATGAATTAATATAAATTCTAAATATAGAAAAAAGATCATATTCTGTTGTTTCGATACTCAAAGCAACTGTTTCACTGATTAAGTAAGCTAAATAAGCACCTATTCCTACAAATACTCCAATAATGCAAATGTTTAACCACCAATCTAAAGACCACAATTTTGGTGTAGAACTAGCAATAAAAACAAGCCAAAATCCAAAACAACCACTTATGATTGATAAAAACGGATAGATTAAAACTGATATTACTTTACTTGTTACTTTTAATATTTTTCTTATAAAATCTAGTAGATAACAAGTTCCAAACACATATATACGCTCAATTGTCTTAATATCGGAATCTGTACATTCAATATAACGACTTATCCATAATACAATAAGGTTACGTAAAACCTCAATTGCTTTTTTAGCATTCAAAAATTTAAGCATTAGATTAAAGACAAGATTCACTATTGTAATTAAAAAATTCAAAAAACGAATGAATAGTCCCACTATAATTAAACATAAAACAATCATAAAAATTTTTACACCAATTGAATTAATGTCAGGGGTAAAAATACAATAAATTAAGAACAAAAATGAAAGCGCACCAAGAATAATTACAAAAATTATATATATATTATTCAGAACAAGACTAATAAAACTCATAATAAATTGCCATAGGTTAAGTATTAAGTATATAACTACGAGTAAATTTATAGTTAGCCCAATTACAATTTTTTTAAAAAGATTTTTTATTTTTCTCATTATGACACCCCATTAATCTTAACTTTAGAAAAAACCAATTTGTAAAATGCTGTGCCTTGCCAACTTAGTTGTCGCATTGACGCCTCCTCTGTCAAAACAACACCTAATATAGAAGCGATACGCCCGACAAGGCACAGTGGTATATCAACGCACTTTTGTGCGGATAACCCATAATTTAATATGTATTAATCACGGCGATATGCTTAATTGAGCATATCGTTTGTTGATATTGTAATTATTAATTGATTATTTGCTACGTTGATGTGTTCTATTTCAAGCTTGTTAAATGTATGGGCTCCTTGAATGGCACCAATGTAACACATCTGACCGTTTGCCTCGTAAATTATGATGGGCACGTCTGGCGCCACCAGGTCGAGTATCTCTTCCAATTTCATACTTCTTGCTCCTTTACTTTTTTAAAAATCCTTTTGAAAAAACAATTTTCATAAAAATTTCTCCTTGAAAAACAAAAAAGACGCACTTACCCCTTTCGTTAGAAAGAAGGTAAAGTACGCCTTAAAGTTCATACTTCCACAGATGGGCTGGATAAACCCTCTGTATCCTGTCTTGGTGATTGTTGTTGTCGTAGCCGTTTTATCGGTCCCGTCCCCCCTACGGCGATGAATCTGCTCAAAGACAGTTTGACCTGGGCGACAACTAATCCGCACAATCGGCGGACGCCACTTATAACCTATAACGTGTCAGCTTCCCGGCACTGGGCTCAAGTGCTATTTTGTATCGGTTCTTGACACTCGGTGTTTGTATTATTGAGTATATTATACCGCACAGGGTTTTGTCAAGAGATTGTTATGAAAAATTTTTAAATTTTTAATGATAAACCTATACTTATGATTGATAAATTATTTAATAGGAAATATAAAATTATTAAAGTACTGTTTATAATTACTATTATTATCACACCTTTAATTTAAATCTTATTAAAAGACAAGAGATGCTTAAAAATTTTATTGATTTACACTTATGTTTGTGTTATTATAATACTGTAATTTGACAATGAACAACAAGGAGAATTATAAACTATGGATATACATTCTGTCCGCCAAATAATGAGGACTAAAAGCATATTTGAAATACCTATGCGTGTTACCTTTTATGCACGTGTATCATCTGAAAAAGACGAACAATTAAACTCTCTTGACAACCAAGTTTCATATTATCGTGAGTTTATAAAGAAAAATACTACTTGGGAATTTGTTGAGGGTTATATCGACGAAGGTCTTTCGGGTATGAGCACCAAAAAGCGTGAAAACTTCCACAATATGATTAGTGATGCAAAAGCAGGACTTTTTGACCTTGTTATCACTAAGGAAATTACTCGTTTTGCTCGTAACACACTTGATAGTATTCAGTTCACTCGTGACTTACTTTCATATGGTGTGGGCGTATTTTTTCAAAATGATAACATCAATACACTTGATGAAGATAGTGAACTTCGACTAACCATCATGTCCGGTATAGCTCAGGATGAACTGCGCAAGTTATCTTCACGTATTAAGTTTGGTCATCAAGAAGCAATAAAGAAAAACGTTGTCTTAGGCAACAGCCGTATATTTGGCTATCGAAAAGACAACAAAAAGTTAGTTATTGATAAAAAAGAAGCTGAAATGGTACGTGAATTATTCACCCTTTACGCTACCGATAAGTATAGCATGAAACAGATTGAAGATATCTTTTGGGACAAGGGATATCGTAACAACAACGGCAAACGTATCTGTCACAGTACAATGTCCAATACTATTTCTAACCCTAAATATAAAGGATACTACGTTGGTAACAAAGTAAAAGTTGTTGATATGTTTACCAAAAAACAAAAATTTTTACCTCCGGAAGAATGGGTTATGTTTAAGGATGAAACCGGAGAAATTGTTCCTGCTATTGTCGACGAAGATTTATGGGAAAAGGCAAATGAAGTTCTTAAAAGGCGAAGTCGTGACGTTAAGAATAGACAGAACCAATGCAATCATCCAAATCTTTTAACTGGCAAAATGTACTGTACCCATTGCGGAAAACTATACTACCGCAAGGACAGTAAAGACCGTAAAGGCAACACCTTAAGTCGTTGGATATGTAGCGGCAAAATAAATAATGGCGCCGACTCCTGCCCTTCCTTTACAATTTACGAAGAAGAAATAAAGGAAATTATTTATGAAGTGTTTAAAGACACTGCCGAAGATGCAAAACTGATAGTTGAAGAATATATAAAACTTTATACCGAGGTAATCACAAAAGGCACCACAACAAACGACCTTCAAAAACTTAAAGACAGACTTGAATTACTTTCTAAGAAAAAATCAAAATTACTCGAATACAATATTGCAGGTGAAATCAGCGACCGAGATTTTGTTGAAATGAATAAACAAATTTCAGAAGAATCTGCCGAACTTTATGCCGCTATTGAAGAAATAGAAAACGAGATTAATGGGAGGGCAGACTTTAAAGAAAAAATTGAAGAAATAAAAAAAATCCTACAAAAAGCAGAAAGCGAAGCATCACGTGAAATGATAGACTCCGCTTTTGTAAACAAGTATATCGATAAAATATACGTAACCCCCGTAGATGAAGGAGTTATCGAGATTTCAGTAAAACTTTTCACGGGCGATACGTTCGGTAAAGTCTTTGAAAAGTTAGGGTGTCATCTTGTAGGTCGTACGGGACATATTTTTAAAAAGATGATCGAATCTTATGAAAACAGCATGAAATAAGTTGTAGATAAATACAGCTAACCAAATGGCGTCGGCAGTTAATAGCTGTCGGCGCTTTTTCAAAAAAAGAGTATATTTTTTAAAAAACACACTCAAACTAATGGTATAACTTTTATTAAAAGAGGTGAAAATAATGATTGATAAAATCTGTCTTGTGCTTTCAATTATCGGTTGTCTTAACTGGGGTCTTGTAGGTCTTTTTAGTTTTGACCTTGTAGCCTGGATTTTTGGCGGTAGCGGTATGTTGTTAAGCCGTATCGTTTACACCGTAATCGCCCTTGCAGGTGTTTGGTGTATATCACTTTTATTCCGTGGCGAGCACGCACATCATCAGGTATCTGAATAAATTAAAAACCGCAAAGCAATTGCTTTGCGGTTTTGTTTTAAAAATTTATATTATTTTGTAAATTTAAGCGTCACAATTTCAAAATTACTTATAGGCACTGTCACAGAGCAACCATCAAACTCAAGTTTTTGAATTTCGTTTTCCATCAAGTCACAAAGATATGCCCCGCTAAAGCCTTCGCAAACACTTATTTTTGCCTTTGTTTTTCGGTTAAATGCATCATACATACGAACAATCATACCGTTATCCGCTTCTGCCTTTTTAACCGTTTCAACAATAACATTTTCGCTGTCGCAAGAAACAAGTGAAAATTGGCTTGGAACCGTGCCGCTATTCTGCCCACAGTAGGTAACCTCAAGCGGTTGATTAAGTGCGTAAGCCTCATTAATAATACCCGCCGCACAAAAATCTCCGGCATAAGGCATAAGTGAATATGTTAGCTTGTGCTCACCCTGATCGGCCTCGGCATTAGGATATTGACTGCACTTAAGCACAGTAAGCTTCATTGTGCTGCCTTCGGTATTAAAGCCATATTTACAATCATTAAGAAGCGCCACACCGTATCCGTTTTCGGCAACGGTCATCCATTTGTGACCACATACCTCAAATTTAGCAGCATCCCAACTTGTGTTTGAGTGGGTTGGTCGCTCAACATGTCCAAACTGTGTTTCGTAGATTGCCGTATTGGTATGCACGTCTACCGGGAACGCAACCTTAAGCACCTGATGATGCTCGTGCCAATCAAGTACGGTGTCAAAGTCAATACGATTGGTGTCTGAGTATAGCCAGATGTTTTGTGCAATTTCGGAATCAAGATATTTTTTAACTACCCTAAAGCCTGCGCGAGAGCCGTCGGTGACAGGCGTGATGGTTGCTTCGTCGTCAAGCACCCATTTTTTCTCTTTATAGTAATCGGTGATTTCCCAGTTATCATAAAGTCGAGGGTAGTCTTCAAATGCCTGAAATTCATTTCCGTATTCGCCACTCTTTAACACCTGACGATTTGCACTTTTATCAAACAGTTCAACTATGCGACCGGCTTTATCAAGTGTCATTTTATAGAACTTGTTTTCGGCTGTAAGACCGTTAAGTGTAACGTCGGTTTTATCGTTGTAACTGTTTACAACCCTCCAACCAAAAGCAGGAATGCTGTCGGTAAGTTCTACCGTTTTACCGTCAACAGTTGCAATACCCTTGCGATCAAAGCCCAATGGATTATAAATCAAAATGCCGCCGTCGGTAGTAATATTTTTTGCGATAACTTCCATTTTTTCGTTTATAACGTTGTCGGTGTATTCAGCAATCTGTCTGTAGTCAACATCGGTGCCGTCATAAACCTCTTTTATAGAAGAACCCGGAATAATATCGTGGAACTGGTTGTGAAGAACAAGATTCCAATTGTGGTATAGACCTTGCGCATCGTATTTACTACCAAGCATAGAGCCTATATATGAAAGTCCCTCTGCCTTGCCAAGCGCCATTTCGCTCTTGCGGTTGCCACGCTTGTTTTTTGCCATAGAGGTGTATGTGCCTCGATGCAGTTCGAGATAAAGTTCGCCTACCCAGCGCGGTGTACGTTTTAGTTTTTTGCAAGCGGCGTCAAATTCCTCGCGTTTGGTGTCAAGATGCTCGAGCAAAGTCGGTAATTTTGTAACCGGCATACCGGGAATACCGCGAGCCATTCTGCGCTGTTTTTCGAGCATTTCTTTGGTAGGACCGCCGCCACCGTCACCAAAGCCGTAGGTTGTAAGCGCGTGGTTAGAATACTGTTTGTTTGCAAACTTGTTCCAAGTGCCTTTTATTTCATTTGGTTGGTTGTGAGCAACATAGGTTGTATATCTAACCGGGTCGGGCTGATGATAAGCCTGCGCTGTGATAAAATTTGTAAAAATTTCGGTGCCGTCAAGACCTTGCCACATAAACGTGTCAACAGGCATTGTATTGGTTTCGTTCCAAGAAATTTTAGAGGTTACGAAATGACGGATACCCGATTTTTTAAGTATTTGTGGAAGCGCTGCCGAATAACCAAAAACATCAGGTAAGAACAGTATTTTGTTATCAACGCCAAATTCGTCCCTAAAGAACTTCTTGCCCTGGAAAATTTGACGCACAAGGCTTTCACCACTTATAAGGTTACAGTCGGCTTCGACGTACATCGAGCCTTCGGGTTCCCATCTGCCCTCGGCGATAAGCTGTTTTAATTCCTCATATTTTTCGGGAGCCTCTTCCTTTAAATAGCGGTAAAGTTCAGGCTGTGAAAGCATAAACTTAAACTCGGGGTATTTTTTCATAAGCGCTAATGCGTTTGTAAAGCTGCGCTGAATTTTTTCTCTTGTTTGAGCTCGCGCCCAAAGCCATTCAATATCAATATGAGTATGTGCTATACAATCAACAATTGGCTTGCCTTCTTCGGTACAAACCTTGTCATAAAACTCGCGTCCTATAAATTCTATCGCTTTTTTAACACTCGCCTTATATTCGTCACTGCGAGGCTTGCGGAAATCTATAATATTACAGGTTTGTTCAAGAATAGGAACAATGATTTCGTGTGGGTCCTCATATTGCTTGTGCATCATAAACACTTCATAAGGTACGCGAATATCGTAGTAAAGCTGTTCGCTTTTTTCGTCTAATTCAAACATAGACATATATAGTGGAACGTTGTTTTTTTCAAGCCCTAAATAGAAATAGTTATACATAGTATATTCGGTATCGGCCTCGAGATAAATCTCGGTGTGATTGGTATCGATACCCTGTACCATTTCACCGTTTAAGAAAATAAGACCTTGCGGATTTGTGCCGTCCCATTGACCCTCAAATCCCGTTGTACACTTAATATAATAGGATGTATTTTCCTTTGCGGGTGGGGTTTTAAAGCTTGCACGCAACCAATAATGCGCATCACGGCCTGTCATTATTGTCCCTTTAGTAAATGGTTCCCAACCGTTTTTTGGAAAAGTATTATCGGTTTTATAATCACTTTTCACATACTCTACGCCCTCAAGATCGTAAAGTTTTGTGTTTGCAATTTGATTTAATTTTTGCCAGGTTATTCTGATTTTTTCATCAATAAAAGCCATAATCTTTCCTCCAATTATTTAAAAACAATCATACCTACACTGTTTGCCGGAATTTCAAGTTCGCATATGGTAGCATCAAGTTTGCAAATAACATTACCGCTTTGGTCTATCATATCTGCACCGTTGGTACCATTAAGATTAAGTGAAATTTTTTGTGTGCTTGTGCAGTAATTAGCAAAAAACTGTGCACGTGTGCCGTCGCTTGACTTCCAAGCGGTTGTAAGCACTGCGGGATACTCGGTAAAACGTTCGGCGTTTGTTTTGTACATCTTTACCTTTTCACTTGATACACTACACGGTTTTATCATTTCGCCAAGAGTAAGATATTTTTTACCAACGCCACGCTTAAATGCAGTAGCCGTTTTTATAAATTCTAAAGTAGCATCTCTATCAGGCAGATATGAAAAATCACGCTCGCCCCAAGCCCACGCTATTTCACCGTCCTGATTTATTACAAGTGTCATAAAGTCGCCCGCAAGAAAAGAATGCGCTGTACGAAGCAGATAGCTTTCAGGTGAGCGAATCTCGTCAAAAATATCTTGCGAACAAACCGAATTGCCTGAAAAGTTTTGCAAATATTTATGATAAATATAACCATAAATCGGTACAAACTTGCCCGAATAACCGTTAAGGTTAAATCGGTTATCACTAAGATTCATATATGGTATATAGCTTTCTGCGGCGGCTGACTCACAACCTAAAAGAACCTTATCACCCACCGTTTTCTTAAGTTTTTTAAGAAAATCGGTCATATGGGATACCATCCACCCACCCGGCACTGCAGGATGAGAATGTTTATCGCTAAAACAAAAATACGGTGTTCCGCCGTGATTCTGGTCAAGAATTTGTATGTAATCAAGTCCGCAAGATGCCATTTTTTGCGCCTCGGCTAAGAGCACGTTTTTGGTAAAATCCTCTGCAATGCACATATCATAGCTTTTGCGTTGCGCCTGACAGGTTTTAGAGATAATCTCACCCGTGGGCGACGCACACATATGCCGTGATAACTGTTTATCGTTATATTCTTTTTCCATATTATAGCCGTTTATGTTGCTTTGCAGCGTATAGCTAATACCACTGCAATAAACGCCTAAAATATAGTTTCTGCTGTGTAGCTCATTGCAAAAATCGGCAAGCATTTCTGCGCCGCCAATGGGTGGCCACACGTATGGCGGTGCCCAAGGGGCAGTGCCCTCCCAATGCATTAGCACAGGCATAATACGGCTGCCCGTTAATTCACCAAGTTTATCAAGGTGCGGCAGTGCATTATTATATGGAAAAAGTCGGTTAGGGCCTGACGGATCCATATCGTGAATACCCTGTACAGGATATGTAACAACAAGCGGCGAATCGGTGTACCACTCGGGCAAAGTGGCATTTTCCTCTATTGGCAATAGATCTTCGGGCAAATTCACTTCAAACCAGTTACGATAAAGCTCGGCGGCATCGTACCAGTCCCCACAAAAGAAATCTATAACCACGTTAAACTGCAGTTCAAAATGCTTTTGCGTTTTTTCAATACCGGGATAAAGCTTTATTTGCAGTTTTATGGCATCTTCCAAAGGACCAAAATCAATACCCTTTACACTGCGTTTTGCATCCTCTGCCGCTATATAAATACCTGCATTATCGTCGTAATACGACAAAAATTGACTTTGCACAACGGCAGGAAACATAGCATAAAGCCCTTCACTTGGGTAGTTCATAGGTCGGTATTTATAAGGATAAAAGTTTTCTTTAAGTTTTATATCCTCAATAAGCATACCCTCGTTTGTATCTATTACAATATGTCCGCTACCGCCTGTGCTGACAAGGTCATTTGGCACTGCGATTTGCGGAAAATCAATCCACTCAACGTACATACCTGTATTATTATCAAAAGAAAGGGTTGCCTCTACCCTGTTTTTAAAAGAAAGACGAGTATAAATAATCAAATTTGAGTTTTCAAAACAGTATTTTATTTCAACAAAATCCCTGTTTTTCTTAATCTCAATTGCTTCTGCGTTATCAGAATTAAAGCTTCGGGTTTCGCCCTTGTTTCGCAAACAAACCTGCATTAGCGGTAGTCTGCGGCACACAAACTGTTTACCGCCGCTTACAAGTGATATTATAGCACCTTTTTGGTCAATTTCAATAGTATATTTTTTTTTTTTTAAATATCATAGTATAACCGCCCTTAACCATGTTTTATATTTTAATTATACTTTTTTAAAAAGCATTATTAAAGTAAATAAAATTACATAAAAATGTATTAGTTCTTTACTTTTTTGATAGAAAGTATTAAAATTGTCTTGGGTGATTATTTTGAGCAAGACACTGATAAACGGTAAATATTTTATAGATAGCGACTATTTAATAGAAATAAACAACATTTCTGAAGAAGCCTGTCACACACACGATTTTATTGAATTTGTATATATGCTTAAGGGCAAAAGCGTTCACTCGGTTGATGACTGTGAATATTTTTTAAAAAGCGGCGATTTACTTATTATAAACTATGGGCAAGCGCATCGTTTTAACGGTGATCACAATGCCAAATTTTGCAATATACTCATAAAACCTAAAATTATTGACAACACCCTTAGCGAATGCAACAACCTATGGGCGCTTTTTGAAACTCCTCACTACAACCGATTCAAACAACTGTTAAGTCCCGATTGTAATCTTATAAAATTTTCGCCTGAAGAAAAGAACTGTTTTGAAAGTGTGCTTTTGTTGCTTTACAAAGAGCAGCATTCCGTTTCAATAGGCTTTGATTTTACAATTAAGGCGGGCTTAAACTTTATACTGACAATGATTTTTAAAAAAATGTGTGAATCCTCTACCGAAGAGCTTGACAATTTTAAAAACATTTTAGATTATATTGAAAAAAACTATTATCAAAACATATCTGCAAAAGATTTGTCGCAACTGTGTCACTATAATCCGTCATACTTTAGCAGAATGTTTAAAAAATATACCGGCACCACATTTAGTGAACACATCAAAAGAATTCGCATTACAAATGCCTGTCGACTTATAAAAGAAAGCGACGGTAATATAAGCCACGTTTATGAAAACGTGGGATACACCAACAAGACAAATTTTTATAAACACTTTAAACAAATTACCAATAAAACCCCACTTGAATATAAAAAACACGGCGAGTAACTAAACGCTTTTTATTGCATATTTGAATAGAATGTGATATTATTTAGCCATATAATAGTTTTAATTTGAGGAGAAATGAAATGAAAAAAGTGGTATCAATAATTTTAGTTTTATGTCTTTGCTTAACACTTTGCGGTTGCGTATGCCTTAATGTGCCAACGCCTGACAATGTGGAAAGTACCTATTCCGACGTAAGCATTCCTGTTGAAAGCATTGCTCCCAGCGTTCCTGAACCTACGCCTTCAAGCGAGCCCGAGCCCGAGGTTGAAACACTTACAAGTGACGAAGCACTAAAGATTGCAAAAGAACGCATTGCTTCATATATTCAGTGTAGTTTTTTCTGCGTTTGTTGTGATGTTGAATACTCTAGTGAAGATTTATCACAATACTTGACCGAATCACAAAAAAACGGATATTTTGGTTATCAGTATAAAATTACCTGTTGCAAAAGCAAAGGAGAAATTCGCTCACATATCGCAGAGTGCTTAGATGAATCAATGGTTAATTATACTCATATTGATTCATACCACACCGAAAACCTGTTTTGCGACAACAATAACAACTGGTATTTAATAGTTCCGCCTATGGGTATGGGATATTATGATAACATTACAGTAACCGAACATTCTAATGATAAAATAATTGCACAGGGATATTATGGAAGCGAGGGTACTGTAGAGGAACAGCCCACTGTATTCACAATTGAAAAACGTAATGGTAATTTTGTATTGACCGATATAAAATAATTATTACATACGGACGGAGAAAGTATATGAATATTTATGATAAATCTAAAAAAACAAAACCAGATGCCCTACTAATGCAGTTGATTAACGAACCTTATGAACAAAAATACTTTGAACAATGTAAATTCATATGGAAAAATTATGTTCCAAAGGCTGGGCAATCAAATGTTTTACAAGGTGAACTTTTACGAGTGGTTGAAAAATTACGTTATGAAGCACAGGATAACGGTAATATAAACTGGGATGACAATTTTGAATACTTTTGTGATTTTTTACAAAAAACACTTTGCACACAAGATATATATACCGATGAAGAAAAAGAAAAATATGAACTGATATTAAATTATTTAAAAAAATGCGGTATGGAAAATATGGTTTATTTAGACGATAATCTATATGATATTTTAGCTGATGCTGTAGCTAAGTTTTATGACTGTAATCCAGAACCAATACCACACAAAATTAACCCTTCTATATACAGATAAATTAAAAGACGGTGCTGAATAGCACCGTCTTTTTTGTCGATATATTGCCTTGCAATTCGATATGTTTTCCTAACGGAAAACTCGATATATTTACCTTGCGATAAATTCGATATGATATAAATCCCCCATCGCCCCGCAGGGCATATCGAGTGCGAAGTACATATCGAACTCGTAAGAGTATATCGAAAATCCTGCAAGGGATTTATATCGATGCAAAATATCTATTCAGATATTTTGCACTGCGTTCCGTCGTGCTTGATTTCATAATTTTCCTTTAAAATCAAGTCACTTATAAATACAAACTCGTACCCCTCGTCTTTAAGGCATTTGAGGATATTGGGCAGTGCGGCGGGTGTGTGGTCGGCATCGTTATGAAAAAGCACAATACTGCCGTTTTTAACCTTGTCGGTCACCCGTTTACAAATGCTTTCGGGCGTGGCGTTATCCTTCCAGTCAAGGCTGTCACAATCCCACTGAATTGTAAACATATCAACGCTTGTTACCGCATCTATTACACGGTTGTCGTAGTCGCCGTATGGCGGTCGGAATAGTGTTGGGCGTTTGCCTGTCACGTTCTCAATCTTTTTGTTGCAAGACTCAAGCTCGTCAATCATCTGCTCAGTTGATAGCCCCGTCATATACGGGTGTGTGTTAGAGTGATTTTGCACCTGATGCCCCGCATCTGAAAGCTGTTTTACCGATTCGGGATATTTGTCTACCCAAGCGCCCACCACAAAAAATGTAGCCGGAACGTTATACTCGGCTAAAATTTTTATTAGTTGCTCGGTATCGTCGTTTCCCCAAGCAGCATCAAATGAAATTGCCACCTGTTTTTTATCGGTTTCTACGCAGTAAATCGGCAGTTTCCGGTCACTGTTTGCAAAGGTTGCGACCGACCCCACCGCCGCAATAATTACCGCCAAAAGACAACTCATACACCACATAATTTGCCGTTTTGTGATTATAAAAAATTTCATACCATTTCAACCCTTTCATACATTTTAATGTTATGATAATGGGCTTGTATAATATGAAAAAATGCTAACCACTTTTTGTGGTTAGCATTTTTTGTTTTTACTTTTTTCAATAAAGAGTTGTCCGTGATTGACTGCTTATCGAATTTCTGATATGCTTGCCAAAACCAAACAAATTAAGAGAAATATTGCAATTGCCCATAAAACAACCTTTAAGGTGTTATTTATTTTATTACTTTTACTAAAGCAATACAGCAAT
>JAZUNQ010000049.1:0-11333 GCA_045604205.1 Acutalibacteraceae bacterium | reverse complement strand
GGAAATAAAAATGAAAAACCCTAACGGATACGGAACAGTTGTTAAATTGCACGGCAACAGGAGAAGGCCTTATGCTCCGAAGATAACTTTTGTGGTCCTTGATAAATTCACAAACACCTATGTAAGAAAAAGCAAGTATCTTGGTTATTATGAGACCCACCAAGAAGCTCTTGCAGCTCTTGCGAAACACAACATCGGAAGCGTTCCGGAAAGCATTGTTGACCTAACTTTCAAAGAGGTATGGGACATCTGGGCAAGACGAAACCTAGAAAAAGGTTCAAGCTCTCGATCAAATGCCTACACTACGGCAATTAAGAAGTGGGCACCCATCTACAACAAAAGAATGACCGATATTAAGCTCACTCATCTGCAAGACATTATAGATGAGTACGAAGGTCAGAGCAAGAGCACGCTCAATAATATGAAGTTGGTGGCAAACTTCATTTTTGAATGGGCGCTAAAAAACGATGTTATATCAAAGAACTATGTCGAGTATCTCGATCTGAGCCCGAAAGATGTCACAAATCATGTACCCCTTACCCACGAGGAATTTAACAGAGCTGTGAATTTACCCTTGTCCGAAACAAGTGCGCTGATCAACATTTATCTGCGGTGTGGTTGTCGTCCTTCGGAGCTGCTTAAGCTCCCGATGGAGGATGTGCATCTTAGCGAAAGATATTTTGAGCTTAAGAAAGCCAAAACAAAAGCAGGCATAAGAATTGTTCCTATCGCCGAAAAAGCTGTACCGAGTTTTGAATATCTTTCAAGAAATGCCTCAACATTTCTTACCAATATCGATTATCAAGATTACCGAAACCAATTTAACAACCTTGTACCCGGACATGTTCCCCACGACACAAGAGCAACCTTCATCAGCTTCATGCAAGAAAAGGAAGTTCCGTTACCGATAATCCAAAAAATTGTAGGTCACTCTTCCGGGAACATAACCACCGATGTTTATACAAAAATTTCACTTGAACCGATGCTGAAAGCGGTCAACAATTTGTAACTAATTTGTAACTAACGACCCAAAAACCCAAAAACAAAAACCCCCATAAAACCGTGTTTTTCACGGTTTTAAAATGGGGGAAAAATAAGGTTGATTTATATTTTCAAATCAACAAAACTGTGATTTAAAGCCTACTCGTGAGGAATGTTGTAAACAATTTGTAACTAACAAAGCACGAAAATGTATTTTTTTCGTGCTTTGTTTTTTTATTATATCGTATATCAAAAAAATCGTCAAGATGGCAGAATTATTTTACATACATTATCATTTCTTTAACTTCGTTAGTACCTGTTTTCTTGAAAAATCTCATTTTGTAGACTGTACCGTTTTTCTTCCTGTACCATGTTGCTTTCCTTCCCGTGTTTTGGGTGCGCAAATAATGCACGCTGCCTGCCCAATGCCATGGATCCACCGGCAGTGTATTATACAAATCGTATCCTTGGTAATTATCGATTACCAACAAACCATGAGGCCCCGAGTTGTAAAAGGCATTGTAACTTGAACCGCAATAAAAATGGTATGGTACATAAGCATGCTCCAGATTAGTCATGTTGGCAAAAGCGGTTAAGCTCCCTGCTCCGAGCCAACCGTAATCTATGATCAAACGTTTAATGTAGATATTGTAATAAAAGGGTCCCTCCGCAACTGCTCCCGTTTCAGGGTCGTAATAATTGCCGACGGAGCGCAACACATTCGGTGTCGGCAAGTTTACCACCGTTGCTTTTAAATTTGAAAAACATGCGGGACCAAGATATGTGGTATTTGGATTAAGGGTAAAGCTTGCAAGAGTATCGATATCATCATAGGTTGGTAAACACCTTTTCCCAAAATATAATACCTGTTCAAAATTTATTACATCACTGCCGGAGGGAAATTTCGTGTATAGCCCGTAATGGTCTATTTTTGTAATGGTTTGCACGTTATGCAGATTAACTACCGCAGGGGATGATGCCACTGCTCCCGGTGCTCCCGTTGATTCAAAAAATGCTCTCTCGGGTATCTCCGTAAGATTGAGCTTAATGCTAAGCCCATTAGGATAGTAGGTATTTTCGGTGCAATGAACCCATGCAAAAGCATATTTACCTAAATTCGAAATACCTGCTCCGGAGAGGTCTTGGGTAATTTCTATTGCCCAACGTCCGGCAAAGGCATAATCCCCCACATCGGTAAGAGTAGAGGGAAGGCTTATGCTATACAATGACGAGGTGGGGGTGCTTCCCGTTTCCCCGTAACAAAAAGCATAGTCTCCTATTGTCGTATAGCCATGGGGAATAGTGAGTATTCGGAATGTTGTATCATAGAAACCTATTGCAGATAAATCTCTGACGTTATTACTTATAAATTCTCCCTTAAACGCATTGTCGCATATAGTTGTGCCGGCACTTCTAAAATATAAATTATGTACCGGCACATTCGCCGTTTTCCATGGTGTTGATGTTACATCGCCGTCTATAAGTAAAGCGGATGTGCTCACTGTGGTTACGCCTGTTTGTGTATTTGTTGCATAATTCACCCAAAACTCATAAGTTCCTCCGCAATCTCCGGAACTTTCGAGAACCCATTCGGATATTATAGCCATTTACGTCACCGCCTCCAAAATATAACCCACGTCACCCGTGGCATAGTCGGAGCTGTACATATCCGCCACTGCCGTTATTTCTCTTGCATAAATTCCCTCAAACTCCATTTCGGTATAATTCGTATCAAAAGTGGGGATTTTAACAGGGAACTCGGTTGTTTGCTGTCCCGTATCGGCATACTCAAAATCGGAGGAAGTAAAGTACAAGGGAGAGCCGTTCACCGTTACGCTTTGAACATTTGCCGAAGCATAGTAGTAGTAAGTGTTACCTTGCTGATCCGTATCACTTAAAGGCTGTGTGAATGTTACTCTTTTTTTGTACACCACATCCCCCTCGCTTGAAAAAATGATGGCGGTCATGTTCGAGGGTAAAGAGCCGTTCACAAATAACCATCTATCAAGGGAAGAATTATACTTCAACGCCCATGTTTTAAGCTCCGTGAATAGTTCAAGTCCTTCCAAAGGCATTCCGCCACCGCCCCCACCGGCAACTTTTTTTATTGCTTCGTTGGTCTCTGTTCCCTCTTCAAGAATAGTTTTTGCCATAAAGCCATCCGAAGTTTTATTGATTGGTTTGTTTATTTCGTAGGTAGATGTTTTGGCCGTCCTTGCAGCGTAGGTTCGTGTATAAGCTCCATCGTATTTTGTTGTGATGGAAAAAACTATGCTCTGCTGCTGAATGTTGTCTTGGTCAACAATCAAAACACAATCGCCCGGTTTTACCGATACATTTCCGGGACAGGTAGCCTCAAACCCTATGTAGTTCAGTCCGTTTAAATACTCCCATATTTCCGTATAATTGTAAGTGTCTGCTTCTCCGGAGGGTATTTGCAAATACTTCAAAAGCTCATTGTCTACGTCCACAATTAAGTTGTATTGTCCGGAGCTTGGAGTTGATGCTGAATAAAAAACATCATTTATGTTTACGGCATTTACCTTTGATGTACACATAGCCGTGCTAAAACGGTATGTGATAGATGGAGTTATGGTATAAGTAGCTTGATAACTGTCGGGCAGCTTTGTCATGCTTATCGTTGTCGCTGATCCTGTCGGATCTATATAAGCATTTGCACAGCCCAAGCCTGCAATCATACCAACAATCTCCCTGCCTGTTGGTTTGTGGGCAAGCATATCCACAAAATCACCAAATTTAAACATATCAAAATCTGACGAGGTAACAAAGCTCGGAAGAACAACGCTTACGCCAAACTTACTATCTATCAGATCTTGAAGGTCGCTAACAGAAAAAGCCGTTTCTTGTTTTAAGCTCTCAAGCTCTGTGTCGGTAAGCTTCAAAGGATTGCCGAGCACTGTTATCATCGCATCGGCACCTTTTACCATTGTAAGTATGCCGTCTTTTTCAAGCTCCGTAACACTGCCCTTAGCTATTGTTGCGGTAACGCCTGTGTCCGAGTTTGTAAGATTTACTACAATGTTGTCACCAACAACGATATTGTTTACATTATTAGCTTGTCCGTCATAATTAATATTGTAGAGCTGTATTGTGTATGTTGAGGCTCCTGTGTTGCCTATAGATACTGAGCTGTCATTTATAAGAGCATCATTTATTTCAAGTGATTTAAGGTTGCCATCATCAAATGTGTAAGTGCCTATTACTATACTGACTGTATATGCCATAAAATCACCTCTCCGTAAGCTCAAGCGACAAGCCATTCCAAAGTCCCGTAACGGCTCCTGTTTTGGATATTCCCTTAAGTCCGATATAAGGAACCGTTCTGTCCGAAACATAAGCGGTTATGACTTCCGGTAATCCCGTTGACGATGTTACGGGATCGAGATATTTCACACCAACATACACACCACTCATAAGAGGGGTAAGCACAATATTGGATTCCGCCGGAGACAAGGGGCGAAAGGTCAAAGAAATTCGCCTTTTTGTTGTTATTTTGTTTTTTATATACGCTCCGTTGGTGGTTCTCCCCGATTGAGATTCTATATCCATTATGTCAACCTTGAAGCTTTCAAGGTATTCCGTAATGTTTACATAGGTGCCTACCGTACCGTTTACTATTGGTGCCACAAAACAAACCTCGCTTATATATGTACTTGTATCCATTATCACACCTCCAAGACAACACGGCCTGCTTTTCTTTGCAGCTCGTTAATGCTGTCTACCACCAAACGGCCGAAGCTCTGACCACCTATATTAAGCTCTATGGTGATAGGTTTATCAAAAGAGCTTGATGCGGCGGAAGTCTGAGCTGTGGTTGTTCCCACTGCTACAGGTGAACCGTTCAACACTCCGTTAAGCTCTCCGTTAAAACCTTGTTTTATATCATCATTTAAACCGCTAACGCTATCAAGTACGGCTCCTGTGGAGCTTGCAATACCTTCGGCAAGGCCTTCACCCATAAAATTTCCCATTTCCGCCATTACAGCCGAAGGAGAATGTATTCCCCAAGCTTCACGGAAAATATCAACAACAGATTGCCCAAAGCTTTTTATTTTCTCTACTATCCAGTCTTTTGCGTTACTAATACCATTCCAGATGCCTTGCACTATCATAGTGCCTGCTTCCTTAAATCGGTCGATTACGGCGTTAATCGCTACTATCGTTCCTTTTCCCAGAGAGTACATTATATTAGCCATACATTCAAGCAGCTTAGGAACTCCGTAAATTAATCCCTCTCCGAGCTTTAATATGATGAGCCCTGCAGCATCAAACAATTTGGTTAAGGTGGCGGGATCGCTGAGAGCAACTTCTATTTTTTCGATAATCATCGGGATCTTTTCAATCAATATCGGCAGTGCCTCGGCAATACCGAGGGTAAGCCCCGTAATAATAGCAATAGCCGCATCTAATAAAAGCGGTAAATTGTCTATCAAAACATCAACTATAGCAAGCATTACATTGACAATTTGAGGGATAAGTGTAGGTAACGATTCCCCTATGCCGTTTGCAATGGTGAGCAATATTTGCAATCCGGTTTCTGCCAGTATAGGCAATAAAGTAATTATCATTTGCCCGATCTGACCAATTCCCTCCGTAAGTGCCGGCAAAATTGCCGTTATAATTGTAGGCCAATTTTGTTCTATAGCCATAATTATAGACGTTGCCGCCATTATAGCTGCCGGAAGTATAGCAGTAATCAAACCGGGGATTGTTTCAGATAATACAGGGCTTAATTTTGTAACAAGTTGAGGTAACGCTTTTCCTACTGCACCGATTATTCTTTGCAAAGCAGGCATTATATTGTCACTGACAGCTCCCAAAGATTGCATCAAATTTTCTACCAACCCGTCAAGGGGAGCATCTTCACGGCCGAAGCCTGTTATAAGGTTTTCCCATGAAGCTTTTAACATGCTAAGGGAGCCTGAAATGGTAGTAGCTCCCTCTTCTTGTGTGGCGTTGGTAATTCCCATTTTATCTTGGATTACACCTATTGCCGTTGCTATGTCTGCGAAAGAAGATATGTCATACTCTACACCGCTTATCGCCGTGGCATCTTGCAAGAGCCTTTCCATTTCTTCTTTGGTACCGCCGTAACCGAGTTTAAGGTTGTCAAGCATCGTAAAATTTTGTTTGGCAAAACCTTGGTAAGCGTTTTGAATACTTTCCATGGAGGTACCCATTTTATTGGCATTGTCTGCCATGTCTATTATAGCTCTGTTGGCTACATCTGCCGCTTTGTCCGTATCTCCCCCTAAGGATTGAATTAAGGAGGCGGAAAAGGATGTAACGGTTTCCATGTATTCGTTGCTTGACAATCCTGCCTTTTCATAAGCTCCTGCGGCATTGTTTAAAACCTTTTGCTGTGCATCACCGAAAAGGGTTTGCACACCACCTTCCAACTGTTCGTAATTGGCATAAGCGTCAAGGGCTTGCTTGCCCAAAGCTCCCACGGCGGCACTTGCCGCTCCGAGGCCTGCCGCTGCTGCCGAACCTATTCCTGCCGCAACTTGTCCCAAGCCTTTTAAAGCGTTCCCAAATGCAGAGGAAAAGCTTTTTCCGGAAGTCGCTCCGTTTTCATTAAAAGCCTTTTCAAGATTTTCTTTCAAACCCTTTGTTGTGGGCATAATTTGCACATAAGCTTGAGCTATAGCGCTATTCTCGTTTGCCATACATTCTCGCCTCCAATTCTTCTATGCTGTAAGAGCCGTATTCTTTTTCTTTTGTTAACAATTCGTACACGCTTTCGGGTTTGTTCCTTCCCTTTTGTCCGTCTTTCGTCTTCGCCCAAACAAGCCAACTCAAGCGATCCACTATCAAGCTTAATAGTGTTTGCTCGATTGTTAGTTTTTGGCTTGTTAAAGCTCTCATACAACGACTTTCTCCGGGCAAACCGCACACCAGAGTTGCTATAAAGTTCACATCAAGTTCCAAATAATTGTAAATGCCGTAATATTGAGCTAAATCGCATATCAATTCATCCTCGTTGGTTGCGATAAGTCCACCGAGGCTAATTATTTTTTTATTTCTTCATCTTTTCCGAGTTGTGAAATTATATCCGTTATTTCTTCGGAAACCTTTCCGGTGTCTGCTATGCCGTCTACGGTGCAATGTGTTATAAGCTCCGTATCGTCTCCTATAAGTAACTCCACCAAATCAAAAAGTGCGGAAGCACTGATTAAAGGATCCTTTGATTTTGTTTTTGCTATGGCCTTCACAAATCTGTAATCGTTTAATATCTTTTCATTTATATCACATTTAAATCCTGTTTTTGTGGTTATTTTCATATTTTCCTCCTATAAAAAAACACCCTCCCTCAATTGAGGAAGGGTAAAATTCGTTGGATCAGTCTGCTATATATTCGTAGTGTGTTACTCCGGAAGTATCGGGTAAACAAGTGATTGTAACATCATATTTTATAATGTCATTATCAACATACACTACATCACCGACTTCGGTAACAACTCCGTTGGGTACCACGATTCTTTTCAATGTTCCTTCTCTGAGTACCATGTCAAAGACGTAAGCATGAGCTTCAAGAGCTGCTTGTGTAGCTTGTACGGTTATGTCTGTAGTTCCCGTTACCTTACTGTCACCATAAACAACTTTTAACGCATCGGCGTTTTTGGATTCAATCAAGCTAAAGGCAAAAGTATCATCTCTGGTCTGTTGTTTTACCAGTACCACATCACCGCCCCATGCATGCACCAACTCAGTGTCGGGGCTGTTCGAATTTGTCAAACCATCCTCCGATACATAACCGAGCGCCGTAAACCCTGTAAGCGCATCACTTGTACTTGTGGGCATTGTTGCAGTGGTGGGGGCTATATGTATAGCTCCGCTTGCTTTCGCTTTACCTGTACTAACGTTCTCAACTGTATTTGCCATTTTATCACTCCTTTCAATAATGAACTATGTCGAATACAGATTGATATCTGTATTCTTTTGTCTCCGGGTCCGTGAAATTGGATGAGCCGTTGAGCTTGATCGAGGATATATTGTAATGCTCGGCGCTTAAAAGAGTATTTTTAACACTTTCATCAAGTTCGGCAGCATTAAGAAGGCTATCGGCGTAACTTTGTACGGCGAATCTCGAACGGTGCAAAATCCCATGTTCTTCGGCACTTTGCCCAATTCGCTCCAAAAGTACCCATTGTTTCGGGGCTTTCGGAGGTCTTTCCATGAAGCAGTTATAATCCGTTAAAACAGATAATAGATCTTTTTCAATCATTCACTCACCGCCTTTAATAAAGTGTTGTGCCGATAGTTATCCCTCTTTGCCTCGTTGGTAGCAGGGAACACGCTCACGTTTATTCTGTGTTTACCGGTAAAAGTATTTGTTTCGTAGCCTGTTCCCGCCTTGCTCGCCACTCCTTCGGCAACTTTTTCACAATACTCTTTTACTTCTTCGCCTTTCAACAGTTCGCTTTTTACATTAGCCTGTACAAGCTTAATTTTTGTTTTGCTCATACTCTCCCACTCTCTCTATGTGTACTTTTTTATTCCACCGCAGAGGAATATTTGCTTCAATCCCTGCGGTGGGATATCCTACAGTTCTGTACTCTCCCTCGAACGGAGCGGGGAGAGTTACTTTGGCATTCACCCATGAGTGCGTATCGCCTTTGGGTATTGCCAAAGTATATTTTACTTTTTTCCCGTAGAGATCATAAACCTCTTTGATATCTTCTGTGGAAGGCTCTCCCACAAGAACATTCTCTACGGTTGTGTCTGTGTATGTTATCACAGGCATATTGAACTCATCAACAGCGCCCTCAACCGCCTCACTCAGTACTATCGCTATTCCAACTAACTCCATATATATCCCTCCCTCTGTAATACTGTTTTCCAAATCCCAGCCTTAAGAGGTCATTCTTGGATATATAGTAAGCATTGCCGGGGTTGGCAAATGTACCATGTAAGGTATAGCCTAAGGCTGTTTGCGAGATTTGACTCAAGCCTTCCGTTCCCGAGGTCTGAGACAGTGCTCGGTTTACGGTATTAACACAGACACTTTTGACTACCTCCGCATAGTCCTCGCTGTCACTGACTTTCTCATCGACATTAACGCCGTAGCCGTCACCCCTCAAGCGTATATCTGCAGATACCGCATTGAGGAGTGACTGTGCTTTGGCTGCTTCCGCTGTGCTTAAAGTTGTGCATCTGATAGTTTCGATGTCGGAAATGGTAGCATAGACAGTAGCCAAGGCTATCACCCCTTATTCTTTTCAGTTTCAACAGGTTCCCACAAGCCACCTGTTATTGTGCTTGACACAAACACCTTTCTGCCTGTATCGATATTGACATAGGCAAATTCTTTAGGCTTCTCAACAGATGTATTTGTTTGCTTAGCCATATTACTTCTCCCTCTCTATCAGTTTGTCTGTATTAAAGTGAACGCTGTAGGGTCGAGTATTGCCCAACCGATATAAGCTTCGGCTCTTAAAAATATCTGATTGAGTCTCTTCAGGTCGCCGTTTCCATCGGGGTCACCGTACTCGATTACTTCCATAGGGATATTAGCCGCATAACCCCACTTGAAGCACTCGCCGAAGTTACCGACAGCCGCTACTGTGTTGTTTGTAGCCTGGCCTGTAACGGCATAACTTACTGTGCTGTTTACATCGGCAGCAAGACCTCTTACATTTGTAGCGCTCTGACCCCATCCAAGTTCAGGGAATATTCTGTTGCCGTTGGCATCCTTCGCCTTTGCAAGTGCTGTAGCAAATGCGGGAGACATAGCAATACCGTCTGCCATATAGTCGCCTATAAGAGCGATTGCATCTATGATGTTTTTCTCAAGGTCGGTGGCACTATAGGTTAAAGTATTTACATTGGTGTTGGTACCTAAACTGTTTGTTCCTATGATTGTAGAAGCAAGAGCACCTGTGCGGGGGTTCATACCGTGCATACCCATGATATCGAGTGCTCTACCTATTTTCTTGGCAAAGCCATCGGCAAAAGAGCCAAGCATATTAAGTTGTCTCTCTTCACTCGTTCTTATAAACTCATCCGTTACTCTTGCACCATACTCAACCTTAACGGGCATCATTTTGACACTGCTCATTGTAGCACCGCCGTTTGTTTTCTGTCCGCTCTCAGCCACGATGTTAGCCTCGGAGTCAAGAGAGAATGTGAAGATGTCTGTTCCCGCAAAACTTACGGGAGTTGTTCCTGCAAGTTTAGCAAGAGAGGAGTGTCCCGTTACCTTGCTAAATATTTCGTTTTCTAAAAAATGAGGGAATAAAGTTGTTCCTCTTTCTAATGTTGTTGCCATTTAGATCATCCTTTCTGTAGTAGATTATTAAGCATTTCCTTCAGCGCTTCATCTTTTGATGTTCCGCCGTTCTTGTTGTTTCCCTCGCCGTTAAGAGCAAGGGGAGGGGGATTCTTTTTATCGCCCATCAATTCTTTCAGTCCTTCAACGCTCTTTTTGATATCTTCCTCGGTAGTACCTTTAAGGAACTGCACCGAAGAATAAGGCAAGCCGTTTTCCAATGCAAGTCTTACTTTCAAATTCTCACACTCATAGCCTTGTATCTTTTCGTTCAAAGCGCCGATTGTCTTATCTTTTTCAGCCAGTTCAGACCCGCTCTTTTCAAGAGCCTTCTGCAGTTCTCCAAATTTTGAAGCCTGCTCTTTGAGGGTGTCATAATCACTATACTTGACTTTGGCTTGTTCAATATCCTTGCCATTCTCTTCCATAATCTTATCGACTATGTCCTTCTCCAAACCTAAACCGCTTAAAAAATCTCTTTTCATATTTTTTCATCCTTTCTACGCTTTTTACGGGGTTGCTCCCTCGAATGGTTTTCCTTTCCCGGTACAACCCCCCACCATCGGGGCAGGGGTTTCATAAATAAGAAAGGGGTAGTGTAGCCTTTTTACGCCTTGCTAAGGGCAAATATGTCCGCACCAAAACCAACCGCTCCGCCCTATCATCGTTACTTTGTGGCTGTCTTGGGTTTCGGTGGTTAAAATCCGTTTACACACCCGGAATTATATCCATAGCCTTTTTTATTGCTTTGTACGCTTTTTCCATAGTTGTATTTTCTTCTATGAACAATATACCTTTTTCGCTTATTTTGAAATCGTTTTCAAAAAACACATAAAGCTCTCCGTTCATTGCGTAAGACGTTTTTAAGCCTCTTATATATCCGTTGACATACATCTCTTCGAGTATGTGCTTAAAATATTCCTCATTTATGCAATAACTTTCAGCGTTAAGAATGTTGTATGTATCGGGATGTTTTCCGTCTTTTAAGCACTTGTACATATAAGCGAGTATCTTGTACACTATTACGAAATAATCATCTTTTGCCATTTGGTTCACCTCC
>JAZUNQ010000048.1:0-11819 GCA_045604205.1 Acutalibacteraceae bacterium | reverse complement strand
TGTCGCTAATATGCAATATTTTATCTTTGTTTTCAAGCAAATTTTTTTCGCATGCAATCTTTCCTCCAATTAAATCAATCATATATAAATACATGATTGTATAGTCGTCATAGAACTCAATATAGGCTTTATTTATATATTCTGTTGCTTTTTTAAATAATCCATTTATCCTAAATTGCCAATATTCATTTTTAATTTTTTCAATTTTCTCTTTGTTTTTTGCAGAATCATAACCAACCAAAGTATCGATAGTTACGTCAAAATATTTTGCTAGTATTGGTAACAAAGAGATATCAGGATAAGTTTCTCCTCTTTCCCATTTACTAACTGCAACATTGCTAATATTTAAGAAGTCTGCAAGTTGTTCTTGAGTTACATCTTTTTTATAGCGTAACGTTTTAATGTTTTCACCAATATTAATATTCATAGTATTATCTCCTATAATTATTAAGTAGCGCTACTTTTAATTTTATTATACTAAAAATAATTATTAAAACAAGATAATATTACTTTATAGCATTTAACTTTTGGTTAAACAATTATCTTCATTTCATGTTTATTTTTTATTCAAAAAACCTTGACAAATCAAATGGTTTGATATATTATATTTTAGACGCCGCTGTGGTGGAATAGGCAGACACAAGGGACTTAAAATCCCTCGGTAGCGATACCGTACCGGTTCAAGTCCGGTCAGCGGCACCAAAAATCCCGAACGCTTACGCATTCGGGATTTTACTTTTTTACTCTTTTATCTGTCCGAATTTCTTGACAAGTTTCGGTGTTGCACCGCCACCGCTTTTGTGCTATAATACCCAAAACAGTTAAGCATAAGTTCTTTACTTTAATATGGAAAGGAAGTTTTACTTATGTATAAATACGACTTACATATTCATACGTCTGAATGCGATAAATATGCATGGGTTGACGGAGCCGAAATAGTAAGACAATATAAAAATGCAGGTTATGACGGACTCGTTATTACCGATCATTATGAAAGTAAAATTTTAGAATGCTTTAAGGATGAAATCGGTTCAAGCGATAAAGATGCTATAATCAACCGATATCTGTTTGGATATTATTCTGCACGAAACGAGGCTGAAAAGCTTAGATTTACAGTTCTTTGTGGAGCAGAGGTGCGTTTTGAAAACAACATTAATGACTATCTTGTCTACGGTCTTGAGGAACAGGATTTTTATAGATTGCCTCTTTTAAACAAACTGCAAAATGTTGAAGAACTATCATCTGTGCTACCAAAAAATGCACTAATTGTGCAGGCGCATCCTTTTAGAAACAATATGACTGTATGTTCGCCTAATAATATTTTTGGTATAGAAGGATATAACGGTTGTACCGAAAAAATCCGTAACGAAATGGCAAAAATGTTTGCAAGCCATTACAACAAGGCTATTACCTCCGGTTCGGATTTTCACGAGATTTCAAAGCTAGCTAAAGGCGGTATAGAAACACGCAAAAAATTAAATTCACAGATTGATTTGGTTAACGTATTAAAAAGCGGTGATTATAAAATTATAGAAAATTATTAAGTTATAGGTTTTATTAATACTTTTCTATAAAACTGTGCTTGTCGCCTTCGTCTTTGTCACGCCAGCCAGGAATTGTAGCCATATTTACATTGTGCAAACTGCGAAATATATTATCATCGGCATCGGGATTTTTAAGTCGCAATTGTTTTACAAGTTCTTTCATCTCTTGCCTTTTAGAAAGCATTTCATCCTCGGCACTGTCGGCAGTAAACTTGCATGCACAACGCAAAAAGTGCAAATCGTTATAATTCGCCCACGAGATAATATCACGCTCTTTTACTTTGTAAAGCGGTCTGATTAACTCCATACCTTCAAAATTTGTGCTGTGTAGTTTTGGTAGCATTGTTTTTATTTCGGATGAATAAATCATACTCATAAGCAGTGTTTCAATAGCATCATCTAAATGGTGACCAAGCGCTATTTTATTACAACCAAGCGACTTTGCCTTGGCATATAAAGCGCCACGTCGCATTCGTGCGCACAAATAACAAGGCGAACCGCCCGCTGTATATGCAACGTCAAAAATATCGCTTTCAAAAATCTCGGCACTAATACCAAGTGTTTTTAAATTTTGCTCAATAAGTTCACGGTTGGGTTTTGCATATCCGGGATCCATAACTATATACTTTAAATCAAAACTTACTTCGCTATGACGCTTAAGCAGTTCCATGCACTTTGCAAGTATCATAGAATCTTTGCCACCCGAAATGCAAACTGCAATGCAGTCCCCTTCTTTTATAAGCTCATACTCTTGTACTGCGCCAACAAAAGCGTTCCATATTTGTTTACGGTATTTTTTAATAATACTGCGTTCAATTTCCTGATGTTTTTGTAAAACTCTTGCCAAAATATCACCTAAAAAAATAAAGTCGTTACTTGTATTATACAAGCAACGACTTTTAATTTCAATAAAATTTATAATTATGCAGCCTTTTTGTTTGTGATTAGTTTAATAACAAACAAGGTTGCAACGGTAAGAACAATTGCTATCGGCAAAACAATGAGCCAATTGCTTATAAAACCAGCTATAATGTATGCAACAAAAGATATTGCCGCAACAGTAATTGCATATGGTAATTGTGTTGATACGTGGTTAATATGGTTGCACTGTGCACCTGCAGAAGCCATAATTGTTGTATCAGAAATTGGTGAGCAATGGTCACCACAAACTGCACCTGCAAGACAAGCAGACATACCGATAATACCAAGCTCGCTTCCAACAGGGAAAATTGAAATAACAATAGGAATAAGAATACCAAAAGTACCCCAAGATGTACCAGTTGCAAAAGCGATAAGACAAGCAACAATAAATATAATTGCAGGCAAGAAACTTTGCAATGAACCGGCATTGCTTAAAAGATTTTGAACAAATGTGTCAGAATCAAGCATACTAGTTGTGTTTTTAAGAGTAGTGGCCATCGTAAGAATTAAAATTGCGGGAACCATAGCGATAAATCCCTTGGGGATACAAGCCATCGCTTCTTTAACACTTATAAGACGACGTGCAACAAAGTAAATAATAATACCAACAAGTGCAACAAGACCGCCCCAAGGCAAACCAACTGTAGCATCGGTATTAGAAAACGCATCTATAAAGTTAAGTGATGAATCGTAGTTAGCATAATTAAATACCCATTCTTCACCCATGCATCTACCAACATAGAAAAGTGAGAATACGCAAACACAAATAAGGAAAACAATGGGAAGAATCAGGTCAATAACCTTACCCTTGCTTGTAGCAGGAATTTCTTCTTCCTTTTCAATGTTATCGCTACCACTTGTAAACAAATCACCATTTTCGGCATTGATTTCGTGTAATTTCATTGCGCCATAATCAAAGTTCATTAAACCAATTGCAATAATAAAAACAAAAGTAAGCAATGAATAGAAATTATAAGGTATTGCCTGACAGAAAAGTTTTATACCCTGTCCTTCGGGCGCATATGATGATACAGCGGCTGCCCAAGAAGAAATTGGAGCAATCATACAAACAGGGGCTGCGGTAGCATCAATAATATACGCAAGTTTTGAACGAGAAATTTTTGCCTTGTCGGTTACAGGACGCATAACAGCACCAACTGTAAGGCAATTAAAGTAGTCATCAATAAAAATAAGAACACCGAACAAGAAAGTAACAATTATTGCACTAAACTTGCTCTTAACGTGTTTTGCCGCCCAACGACCAAAAGCCTGTGAGCCACCAGCTTTATTAAGAAGTGCAACAATAATACCAAGTATTACTAAGAAAATAAAAATACCTGCACTACCCTTTACTGCTGAAATAAAGCCACCATCAACAACGGCACCAACAGTATGTATGGGGTTGAATTTGGTTGCAAGTAATCCACCTGTTAAAATACCAATAAAGAGTGAAGAATAAACCTCTTTTGTAAGTAAGGCAAGTCCAATTGCCACTACCGGTGGGAAAAGTGACCATAATGTTCCAACAGGGCTTGTGATATTGCCTGTGAATGCACAAAGCACACCAAAAGCCACAATGAAAGCAATTATAAGCACTTTAGGGATAATTTTTTTTGCTGTCATAAATTTTTCCTCCAAAAATAATTTATTAAATAAAAAACACGGTAACGCAGAGTTACCGTGAAAATTACAACACAGGATAGCACTCCACAAAAAACTTGTGACAGTATATTACATATTTTGTAATATACCAACCAAAAACCCACGGATATAGGTTTTTGATTTCGGCAATCTCCCCTTTTGTATTGCGGTTTATCCGAACCAAAAGCAATACAATAATGTCAATTGCGCCTCTACCTTTATATTCAATTTATTGTATGTTAACATAAAATTTACAATTTGTCAACTAATATCATTAAAACAGGATTTGCATGGTGAATAACCCATATTTATGAGTTCATCATATGATTTATCAGTTTCTTTTTTATTGTGTGATTTTGTATCCTTTATTGAAGCACAGTCGCTCTTGTGAAACTTTTTACTGTTTTTATTAATGATATATGTAGTGTTTACTTCGCTGTTATCTTCACTGGCTATATCATCACTTAAATAACTTTTTCCTGTAGCGTAATCAATAACAATATCGGGATGTGCATTATATGCGTACACGTTAAAGCAAATGGTATCGCCGCCGTCTTCTACCGACATTGCTTCCATTTGAACGCCCGACGCTAAAAGATTGTTACCAATAAATATTGGCGTTACACGGTAAAGCACGTGGTTACCCGTTTCTCTTACGTATTCGGCAATTACGTTTTCAAACGGTAACATACCCTCAACATTTAAATATCTTGTTCCTGTAATAAGGTTTTGTCGGTTTGCGTTTTCGCCCGTAAGCTGAAAACCAATAAGATGACAACGGTTATAAAGATATTTGCCGTCAACAATATCGTACTTTACAGTGTGCCAACCCGTAGGCTTAACCATACCGATTTCTTCTCGGTCTTCGGTTGGCATAATATCTGTACCAACACAAGCCATTGCATAACCACAACGACCAAGATTGTCAAGCGGAGAATAATATTCGTAAGATTTGGTCACTAAATCGGCATCGGTAAATTGGGGCATATTATTATTGATTATAACGTATGGCTCGTCGCTAAACTCGGGTACGTCAGAGAGCGTATCAACACGAGTATCGGTTATACCGATAAACAGTGCATTTTGTCCACCAACATCATTGGTAAACCAAACACCGCACCCCGAAAGAAACAATACAATGCAAAGCAGTATTGATAAAATTTTAAGTTTGTTTTTCATAATTTAATAAACCCTCAATTATTTTTAAGTTCAAGTTTAAAAATTTGACTTACCTCAGTACTATCATTTGTCCAATACCATACCTCAATATATGTTCCGTTTCTGATGAAATTAACATCAGTAATTGTTTCAATATGCCAGTTTGCTAAATCTTTTTCAAATTCATCAATAATCTGCAAAACATCACCAGTAAACATATCACTTATCGTTACATTATTGTAACTTGTATTTGCAACAAGACTTTGATAAGTATCTACTACCCCACTATAAACTGGAGATTTTCTGCCAGTATCAGTATCATAAAATGTGGTTCCTCGCGTAAAAGATCCTGTACCACCTTGAACCCATATACATACAACATCATTGTCCCTAAGTGATATATGTGGACATCTACTAATTGTATCACATTCAAGTGTATTACCAATTTTATCATAAATTGCATAATCGTACATGAATTTTCCGGGCAGATATTTTACATAAAAAGTCTTGTCACATTGTTGTATTATGGGTGTTAAATAATGTTCAAATTCTTTATACAAACCTTTTTTATAATAAATCTTTTCTTCAAAATTATTGCCGGTTATTTCAACCATATCATCACTGCTTATCCAAATACCAACGGATTTGTAAACAGTATTTAAAGATATATAATATACAACTTTTTCTGTATTAAAATCATTAGATTCAACAACATTACATCCATTAATAAATTCCAAAAATGTTTCCACATAGTTTTCGTTAACTATTTCATAAAAATTTTCATTATATTGAATGGTAAGAGTATCAATTACTTCTATTGGTATGTCAGTACATTCTTGACAATAAAACTTTAAAGATTGTTCTACTATAGTATTTGTATTTTCAACGTATGAATGAACTGAATCAAAATTTGAATACCGATTATCGCAACCGCAAAAAAGCAATAAAATAAAAACTGCAATCAACAAAATCGCCGCTGATTTTTTCATAGTAAATCTCCAATTTCGTAATATAATTATAATATATAATGGAAGTGTTATTCATTCAAGTTACAATCATGTTACAAAAATTTACAGTTTTGAAATAAATAAAGTCATTGCAAGTAGCGACAGTGACATCTCCCGCACACTGTGTGGGAGTCTACCATTTAGGCAAGGGAGACTCGGCTTGCAATGACAAATTATTATTTTTCTTTTTTAGGATAATATTTATATTCAATTTGCTCAAAATCATCCTGTGAAATATCAAACAGTCTTACGTCAAATATATTTTTAATTTCACCATATGAATTTACAAGCACGTAAAATCTATCTTCACGCTGGGCAAAATCGTAAATTTCGCAATCTTTAAAATATCCTTCGTTATAATCTTTTGAAGGCAAACGGTAATCGCCGCTGCGTAAAAACTTTAAAATATACGCCTTTTCATACTTTGCAAACGAATGTAAGGTCACTGCTAAACGGAACCCTCTTCTAAACGCTAATTCCGAACGCTTTGATAAAAGAACATCTTCTACTATGTAGTACTCCTTTTCATTTCGCAACGTCTTTTTATTTGAGTGTATAGCTAAAACGATATTTAAAACAAAGATAGCAATGCCTGAAAATAACGATATACCAAGAGTTAAAAGATTTATTGGTAGATCAAGTCCGGTAATTAAAAAACTAAATATTACATATGTAAAAACTGCTCCAAAAGCAATACCCATAAGCAAAATAGAACAACCGCTTTTATAATGAACTTTTTCTTTTATAAGCTGCTGTGTAATTAATTGTTTCTCCATTTATTTTACAAACCCCTCAAGAATTTTTCGTTCTAAAATTTGACCTTGTAATCTAAGTGCACCATTAACGCTATAAACAAAATTACTTTCGCTATTAATTGTACCTTGGTAGTTATATTCTTTAAGTGTAGTTTTAAAATCATCCCAATCAAAACGACCTGTGCCCGCAAGCAGATGCAAATCTTGACCGGAAATAGAATCGTGAATATGTAAGGTTTTAACCCTTTCGCCAACAGCGGCGAAAAAGTCGCTTGCCTTACCGCCTTGGTCAGCAAGATGCCCTGTATCAAGACAAACCATTAAATTAGGGTCCCCAACATCAGAAAGCATACGAGCCATATCACAGCCCGTGCGTATTACACCACCAACTCCCGGCATATTTTCAAGGCAAACGGTGGTTCCCGTGGCACACTTACAGATACGCCGAATAGTATCTACATTAAATTGCCAAAGTTTTTGTGGGTCTTCGGGTTCTTTGTTAAATGCATATACAAAAGGATGAATTATAGTATATGGTATATTAAACTTACTTACCGTTTTAACACAGTTTTCAATAGCTATAATTCTTTGCTCTACCTCTTCGGGAGTGCTGCACCATAACGAAACAGAGTGCGGCGCATGACATTGACCGATTTCAAGCCCTGCATTTGTAATGTTTTCTACTGCATTTTTTACAAAAGAATATTGTTCTTCTTCGCTTTGTAAAAAGATTTCCGTTTTATGCGAAGTATCGTTAATATCAACGGCAGTATAACCTGCATCAAATAGCATTTTACAGTAATCATTGTCAGCACCAAAACAAGTTCTGCTTATTAACATTATGTATCCCCTTTTATGCTAATTTGTTAAATTCTTCTATCCACAAATTTTTAATTATTTCGTGGCCTGCCGCCGTTGGATGAACACCGTCCATTGTCCAATAATCTGGGCCGGCTTTTTTTAATGCCTCGTTAAATGCCGACTGTGTATCAATAAACGGTAGATTATATTTTTTAGAAATTCGTTTTACAGCCTCAGCATTTTGGGTAACGCCCGTTATAAAACGGTTTAATCGGTCAGGTATTTCGTCGGTATTACAGGTTGCGCTACCCTCTAACACAAAGGGCGCTATCAAAATAAGCTTGATATCAGGGTTAGCGACATAAATCTCCTCAAGCATCATATCATATATTTTTTCAAATTTCGGTGTGTCAACACCGTCTTGTCTTGAAATTTCGTGCCAAACATCGTTAACACCAATAAAAATACTTGCAATATCGGGTTTTAAATTAATAAAATCAATCTTTATTCTGGCATAAAGGTCAACAATACGGTTACCACTAATGCCACGATTTATAAATTCATATTCATTTGGATACTGTGCGCCCAATGTGGCACTTACGTGATTTGCATAACCCGAACCAAGATTTAAAAAATGGTCGCCGTTTCTTGCACAATCGGTAATGGAATCACCAAAAAACAATATTTTTTTAGACATTGGTATCACCTTTAAATATTAAAAAATTTTGATTTAAAATCGTATATTTTAGTTTCAGTTTCCTTTATTAAAATAGCGTTTTTATTTTTTAATGCATTTGCGTGTTCAATACAAAGTTTTGAATATTGTGAATAATATTCCCGCATTAAAAATCTTGCATATTTTGCATAACGGAACTTGCCAACGGTACGAAAAATATTATCGTCACAACGGTCGATTGCGACACTACGTTCTGACTTAATCGCATTTGGAATATCATCAAAATTCTTGGCAAAGACAAGTGTAAACTGCTTATTAAATAGGTTGGTTGCAACCTTATTTACGGTTGTGTGGGCATCGGATGAGCCAACTACGGGAATTTTATAGCCATCTGCCAACATATCGCAACGTAACATTTCTTGTAAATTGTTTCCGTTGCCTGTACCGTCACATCCTGCAATTACTTCAAGTGCATCAAAATCACTGTTTTTCCAATGGTAAACAAATTCCTCGGTCTGCATATGATATTCGCCGTAGGTTTCCCAAAAAGGATGTGCCATAATTGCAACGCCGTTTGCTTTTCTTATATGCTCGGCAATAAAAATACGATATGCAACACAACGTGGGTCTGCCAAACCGCTAAGGTCACGTGAATTCAATATTTTTTGTATTTCTGCTTCTACATATTCATCATTATTTTCAATTATATCGTTAACGCTACTTTCACCGTTAAAGTTTATAATATGAAAATATCCCATATCCTTGTTATGCACCTCTTCGCCCCGAAAAACAAAGAATTGATTTGTTAGCTCCTTTATTTCAGCCTGAGCTTCTAATGACGGCGCAAATTTATGATGATCGGTAATGGCAATAAAATCAAAACCTGAAGCACGGTAACTACAAGCAACCTCAAAAGGTGTGCCCTGCCCGTCAGAGCGACAGGTGTGAAGATGAGTATCGCCCTTATAAACATTTAATAACGCCAAATCATCATCTATTGAATAAATATGACCTGAAAATATAATTTTACCATCATATTTAACTTTAACAGAATACTGTTGCTCACAAGAAAATTTATACTCAGCGCAAAAAATGGTATCGCCACAAGCATTCAATGGAAAATATGTGTATCTTTCCTCTTCGTCAATTCTATATTTTTGTGTATGTAAAACAGAATACTGCTCCATTGGTTGAATTTTGATTTTCAACAAGTCAGAATTGATATTTTTATCCGATAAATTTATATATATTTTTTGTTTCAAATTACTTTTAAAAACCTTTGGATATAAATCAACAACACAAATATTCATAATAAAACCTCAAATATTATTTACTAATAAAAAGCATTATTTATTTGCACAAGCATCATTTAAAATATTATAATACGGTAAATAATTATCAATTTTAAAAATACCGGTTATTACAAATTTATTATCAACAGGCTTTTGAGTAGCCGTAAAAGAATAAATCTTTTGCAAACGACAATAAACAGTAAATTCTTTACCACCACTTGTTGTATATGCCTTTTCAAGCTTTGCTTTGCCGTTATCGGTAAGTAATAATTCAATATCGACATAGTTTGGTTTGTTTATATCTACAATGGAATAATCTACATTAATTACATCATCTATGGTAATTACTTCATTACCGTTTGAATCAACAATTCTAAACGTTTTAACAGGTTTAATTGGGTCGGGAGTGCTTTTTGACTTGTTATGCGAAAACATCCACTCAAACATAGATGTGTCACCATAGGCATAGGTCCAAGCATCATGCCCTACTCCCTCAAGCGGAAACAGTTCTACCTTTTTACCACCGGCGGCAATAATTGCGTCATACATTGATTGTGAACTTGAAAAAGATACCGTAGGATCTGCCGTGCCATGGTAAATTCTTATAGGAATATCTACAAGCTTGTGGGCGTTCATCTCGTTACCAAAACCACAAACAGGAACACCTGCCGCAAAAATATGACCATAGTTTTCTAAAAGCTCCCACGTAGCATATCCACCCATAGAAAGTCCTGTTACGTAAACACGGTTTTTGTCGCAAGAATACTCTTCCTCTATTTTATAAAGCAAATTCAAAGCGCTGCTAAGCGTACCCTTTCTATCGCCGTATTCACGGTCTAAACGCCACCATTCAGGAGTTTGGGGACAAATAATAATCGCTTGTGAGGCATAATCAGGGTTTTTTATAAACATATTTTTCAGATTGCTTAATTGTGTAATATTATCTGTACCAATTTCACCTGCGCCATGCAAAAAAAGAATTACAGGATATTTTTTATTGGCAGAATAATCATCGGGAACAAATAGGCAATATTGCAACGTGTTACCGTTTTTTGTATCATGAAACGTCTTTTTTATATGATTAGATAGACCCGTTTTAACAGTAACATTATATACTTGTGTTACCTTTTCAGGTCGGAGAATTTTAGGCTTTTGGTTTGACGAGGTTTCATTATTGCTTGATGCATCGGTAACGATACTAACAGTCGGCTCTTGATAAGATTGCGTACTGCTGTTGTTAAGATAGTCGTCAATATTAATATGCTGACTTGAAACTGAGTTATCAGATAAATCGGAAATGTTCTTTTTACATCCGCTAAAACATAAAACAGAAAGAGCTAAAAGCATTATAACAAACTTTTTCATTAGAATTCCCCATCAAAATTTTTATAATAATTATACCATTGTTAAAATAAAAATACAATATTTAAAGCAAAAAATCCCGCACACTTACGTGAACGGGATTTTTGAGTGTTTTGAACTTAGTGGCACGAATAAAATGTGACTGAAAACGAGATGTTTTTTACATTATAATTCTTTAGACATTATTTGTTGGCTGTTTTCTAAAGAAAATTCACCTGTTTCAAGAAAATTACAAGCCAACCAAAAAGGAATACCAGTAACTGCATCAGCTGTTAACCAAATGTTTTTAACACCTATTTCTTTGAAGAAATTTTCACACTGGTTAACAAGTTTTTTGCCTATTCCTTTTCTTCTGTGAGTTTTCTTTACAAAAAACTCCATTATATATCCCCAATTAGGTCTAATATAACCCTTATCTCCATTTCTATCTATTTTAGCATAGCAAAAGGCAATCGGTTCATCTTCTTCATAAACAATTTGTAAAAAGCGATTGTTATCAATTTTGTTAATCATACTTTCTGTTATGTTGCGGATAATTTGTTCTGGTGTCTTAATGCACTGATGAGAATCAGTTTCTGCCACATATTCTATCATCAAATTATACAAGTCATCATAATATGAAAAATCAATTGAGTGTAACGTAAAATAATCCATAAATGCAC
>JAZUNQ010000047.1:0-124639 GCA_045604205.1 Acutalibacteraceae bacterium | reverse complement strand
ATTAAATCTATATAATTTTTAAAAAAAGAAAACCCCCTTCGCAAATTAATGCGAAGGGGTGGTTTAGTTATAACTCATAATTTGCCCTTAGGGTAATCAAAGTTGATTTTGCTTTACAAAATCATTCCCATTCTATAGTGCCGATTGGCTTTGGTGTAAGGTCAAGAAGTACTCTGTTAATGCCTTCTACCTCGTGGGTGATTCTGTAGGTAATTTTGTGAAGAATATCGTAAGGAATTTCTTCAATAGTTGCGGTCATTGCATCTTTTGTGTTTATCGCACGAATGATTGCAGGCCAGCCTTCGTAACGGCTTTCGTCTTTAACGCCTACACTCTTTATATCGGGCACAGCAATAAAGTACTGCCACACCTTTTCGGCAAGACCACAGTTGTCAAACTCTTCACGGAGTATTGCATCGGCTTCACGAAGGGCGTGAAGTCTATCACGTGTGATGGCACCAAGGCAACGAACGCCAAGACCCGGACCCGGGAATGGTTGACGGTAAACCATAGCGTGTGGAAGACCCAATGCCTCGCCCACAACACGAACCTCGTCTTTAAAGAGAAGCTTGATTGGCTCTACCAACTCAAATTTCAAATCCTCGGGCAAGCCGCCAACATTGTGGTGTGACTTAACAGCCTTTTTGCCTTCAGCCGCCTTAATGCTTTCAAGAATATCGGGGTAGATTGTACCCTGTGCCAAGTATGAAACGCCCTCAAGTTTACGTGCTTCATCAGCAAAAACGTTGATAAACTCGGCACCAATAATCTTTCTTTTGCGCTCAGGCTCGCTAACACCTGCAAGCAAATCAAGGAAACGGTCGGTAGCGTCAACATAGATAAGGTTAGCGTCAAGCTCATTACCAAACATTTCGATAACCGCTTCACTTTCACCCTTACGCATAAGGCCGTGATTTACATGTACGCAAACAAGCTGTTTGCCTATTGCCTTGATAAGAAGTGCCGCTACAACCGAGCTATCTACACCGCCCGAAAGTGCCAAAAGCACCTTTTTATCACCAACCTGCGCACGAACCTCGGCAATTTGACTTTCAATAAATGCATTAGCAAGTTCGGGGGTTGTAATTCTTTCCATAGATTCTGGTCTAACGTTTGAACTCATTGTGTTGTCCTCCTTAATTGGTATAGTTATCGAAATAACCCTGAACAAGAACAACAGGAGTTCCCTTGTCGCCAGAGCCGCTGGTAAGGTCGCAAAGTGAACCGATAAGGTCGGTAAGCTGACGTGGTGTTGTACCCTGAGCCGCCATATTACCAACAAGACTGCTGCCGTCTTTTGCTTTAATGCTTGCAGAAATAGCCGCCTTTAACTCATCGCCGCTTAAATCTTTAAAGTCATTATCTGCAAGATATTTTAACTTAAGTTCGTTTGGTGTGCCAATAAGACCGTCGGTAAATGCAGGAGAAACAACCGGGTCAGCAAGCTCCCAAATTTTACCCTGTGGATCCTTAAACGCACCGTCGCCGTAAACCATAACCTCTACGTGTTTACCGGTACGTTCAAGCACACGTGCCTGCACGTCAAGAACCAAATCCTTGCACTCTTTTGGGAAGAGCTTAATGGTTTCTTCGGTAGATTTGTTAGAACCTAAAAGACCGTATTTTTCGTTATAACCGCTACCGTCGATTGATTTATTTAAAATATCATCAAGTCCGTAAACTATTTTTGCGCCTGCCGCTTTAAGAAGACGCTTTGTGCGTGCACGGGTGTGAATATCACAGGTTAGCACACAATCGGTATAATCTAAAATAGCCTTTGGCTGATTTGCAAAAATTATTTCAACCTCGGCGCCCATTTCTTTGATAAGGTCACCGTAATACTGAACATAGTCCACGCCTGTAAACTCAAGCTTTTGAACACCAAAAACTTCACGGTAACGCTCGAGTGTTAAAACGTCGCTATATGGATTAATGCCTGCTGCATCAATTAAATCATAGGTTGCAAGTGAGTTACCAACCTCATCAGAAGGATAACTAAGCATAAGAACTATTTTTTTAGCTCCCTTTGCTATGCCTTTAAGACAAATTGCAAAACGGTTACGTGAAAGAATCGGGAAAATTACACCGATGGTTTCCTCCCCAAATTTTGCCTTTACGTCTGCGGCAATATTGTCAATAGTAGCATAGTTGCCCTGCGAACGTGCAACGATTGACTCGGTCATAGAAATAACGTCTCGGTCACGAAGCTCAAAACCTTCGATCTCGGCAGCTTCTATAACGCTGTCTGCTACGATTTGTGCCAGATTGTCACCCTCTCGGATAATAGGGCAACGAATACCTCTTGATACAGTTCCGACTCTGCGTTCTTTTTTTTCCATTTTTAACATATCCTTTCTTTTTGGATGGGGGGCTGAATCACGCAAAAAACATCCCTTGTTTGTATGTTGTTCAAAAGACAACAACATATCCTATCCTTAACAGAGTAATTATACTCTACTATATACTCATTTTCAAGATTTTTTTGCATTTATACTATAAAAATTTTTAAGTTGCGTGTTGCTGAATTTTTTATTGAAATAAACACAGTATGGTGATAAAATTACAATATAGTGAATATTGTAAGCATTTCACGTATGTCATTATATATATTAGGGGCATCCTCTATCGGCAACGGATTTTTGCCCTTGCCTACTTCTACGGTAAAGGCAGGGCGAAGATATTCCTCTATAAACCAGTCTTTAAACCCACCGCCCGTGGCAATAGATATTGGCACATCAAGTGCATAATCGCTGGTGGTTGCCATTATTTCTGCCATACGCTTTGCCGTTTTATCTTCGTATCCGTTATAACTCCAATATATTACTTCACCTTGTGAGTGCAGCGCCATAGCGTGATGTATGTTATAGCATTTGCAAAGATTTATAATAGCCTGTGTTTCGGGTTCACTTGCAGGCAAATAACCCCCAAAGCGTGTGGGGGCGGGACCCAATATACCCTGTTTTCTTTCCAATGCGTGAAGCTTTTTCCAACCGGCATCAAAGTTGTGGTTTATGTCAACACCTCTCAAATTGGCGTTATAATGCGCAAAATCTCCTTTGCATATTTTATAAATCTCGCCTGACAAGCCCCCACAACCAATGGCACCATTTATGGATATTTCACACCCATCGGGATTAACTCTGGGCACAAAAATAACACCACGGCCACCAAGAGCTTTTTTTATATTTATACCGGCAAGCGAACACCCTTTGCCATAAGCATAGGCATACTCCTCTAAAAACATAAGCAAAACGTTGCTTGTTATGTGCTCGCTTCCGTGAAAGGCGGCGGCAAGCAGTACGTATTCATCGCTCTGGCCTATTTTTACTGCAGTTATGTCTCGTCCGGCACAGCTTTTACCTATGCAAAACTGCTGTAAGCACTCGTTTCTGCAACACAAAGCATCAATTATTTTTTGCATTTTTAGATAATCGTATTCAATAGGTTTTACTATTCTTTGCATAATTATCACCCTCAAAAAAACTTTCTGTTTTAAATATATGTTTAAAGGTGGATTTAAATAATGAATTTAGAAGAAAAGCAATTAAGTTTTGACTACAAATTTAAAGGCAGAATTATAAGTCTGCGTCAAGACACGGCACTTTTGCCAAACGGAAACACTGCTACACGTGAAGTGGTAGAGCACCCCGGTGGCGTGTGTGTTGCGGCGCTTACCGATAACGATGAACTGCTTTTTGTGCGTCAGTGGCGTTATCCTTATATGGAAGAAACGCTTGAAATTCCTGCGGGCAAGCGTGACCGTCAGGACGAGGCCCCTCTCCTTTGCGGAAAGCGTGAACTGCTTGAGGAAACGGGTGCAGTAGCGCAAAATTACGTTGATTTGGGACCGCTTTATCCGTCACCAGGTTACGTAAATGAGGTAATTTATTCATACCTTGCCACAAACCTTACCTTTGGCGAGCAAAACCCCGATGAAGACGAGTTTTTAGATGTGCTTCGCATACCGCTTGGAAAAGCTGTAGAAATGGTTCTTTCGGGCGAAATAAAGGATGCCAAAACCCAGATTGCCGTACTTAAAGTTAAGGTTTTAAAGGATAGCGGTAAAATTTAATTGACAAAGTTAAAAAAAGTTATATAATAGATTTAAAATATTTCAGAGTAGATAGCAAGGCGTTAAGTGTTGTGTGAACGGGGAGTTGTCACACAGACGAAAAGTTTTTAACTTGCGGTTTTGCTGTCGCATCCCGCTGACAAATAATAGCCGTATTATATAAAAATACCTCCTATTATCAGTTAGTATGGATGATAGGAGGTTTTTATTTATGCAAAAAAGCAAAAACAGACAACAACTATTTAAAATCATTTTAACGGCACTGCTTATAGCGCTTAATCTTGTTTTGGAACGGATTGTACCAAGCTATAAAATTTGGAATCAGGACATAAGCTTCGGCTTTATTGCAATAGCCTTTGCCGCCGCTTTTTTGGGCACACCGTATGCCGCAATTGTTGCAGGTATGGGAGATTTGATTGGATCATTGCTATTTCCGTTTGGTGCATATTTTCCCGGTTTTACGCTTACAAACTGTATTTACGGTATAATTCTTGCAGAGTTTATTTACAAAAACGCCACACCACTGAAAATTGTGATTTGTGTTATACTAAATAAAGTTACCTGCTCGCTAATACTTAACACACTTTGGATTTCGCTTATGTACCGTGGCGGCGTGGATGCGTTTTTTGTGGTATTGGTACCTCGCCTTGTGGGAACGGCAATTATTGCGGCAATAGAGCTTGTCGTGCTACTATTAGTCTTTTCAAACAGAAGCAAAGTTCGTTCCTTGCTTGATAAAAACTTAAAGAAAATTATATAAGATATCAAACTTAAAAGCACTCACCGATTGGTGAGTGCTTTTGTTTTTATCCAAAAATATTCTTTAAGTATATATTATACATAATTTGCGCTACTTCACACCTTTGGGCGTTGCCGTGTGGTACGATTGTCGTAGAGGTCTTGCCGCTGTAGTAAAAATAGTAAATTGTTTAAAAAATAAAAATAAAAACTGATGCACGGAAAAAATCTGTGCATCAGTTTTTTTATAACAATTATTTTTTAACTATTTTTACTTTTGCGCCGTTGCCTATGCCTGCGGCGTTGGCATCGTCGGTGTCTATGTGCATTTCAAGTCTGAAATCTTTGTGTACACGAACCTGAACGTCATAAAATTTAGTACGGCGCTCGCCACTTACCTCTACGTCTACATACTGACCGTCCGAAAGGCCGAATGCGGCGCCCTCGTCGGTGCTCATATGTATATGACGGTTAGCGATTATGCAACCCTCTTTAAGTGTTACTACGCCTTTAGGTCCAATAATTGTAACAGGTGCCGAACCTGCTATATCACCCGACTCACGTACAGGCGGTTTTACTTTAAGTGTAAAAGAATCGGTACGAGAGATTTCTACCTGTGAAGCCTTACGAACAGGACCCAAAACTCGAACGTTTTCGATAGGACGAAGTGAGGGACCTATAATTGTTAAGGTTTCTTTGCAAGCAAACTGACCGGGCTGTGACAAATCCTTTATAGGTGTAAGCTCATATCCTGCGCCGAAGAGTGTTTCTAAATCGGCGGTTGACAGATGTATATGACGGTTAGAAACGCCAACGGGAACAGTGTCATTACTGCCGCTTGCGGTTTCTGTACCAAGACCTGCCATTACACGAGAAACTATTTCGGCAACAACTTTATCATCATAAGCCATTGTATATGACCTCTTTCTTGTAAATTAAATAATACGGAAGCTTTCTGCCATTACGCAACGACGTTGACGTGTAAAGCTACGAGCCGAGGTAATACCCTCGCCTGTAGGACCTGCAATTGTAAAGGTTGCATGTCCTTCGCCACCAAAGCCAATGCCTGCATAAGAAGGTGCATTTTTAACAAAAATGGTGGTTTCAACCTCACGTGCAAAACGGGAAAGGTTGTCAACGTTTTTAGAATGCATATGAGCAGTATGACGGTTACCGTGCTCTGCTTTAACTGCAAGGTCGATTGCCTCGTCAATATTATCTACACGAACGATTGGCAATATTGGCATCATAAGCTCTTCCTGAACGAAGGGGTGGTTAAAGTCGGTCTCACAAATAATGCAACGGATATCATCACTTACTGTAATACCAAGTTTTTGGAGTATTACCTTTGCATCACGACCAACACAGTCACGGTTTACAATCTTGCGAACATTACCTTTTTTGTCGGTCTTTTCTACAAGAACTATATCGGCAAGGCGAGCCGCCTGTGCGCTATCTATCATATAAGCACCGTTTTTAAGCATTACCGAGATAAGCTCGTCAGCAATATTTCTGAAAGCAAATACCTCTTTTTCAGCAATACAGGGAAGGTTGTTGTCAAATGTGCAACCGTCAATTATATCTTTACCTGCTTTTTGTATGTCGGCAGTATCATCAACAATTACAGGTGGGTTACCTGCACCTGCGCCGATTGCCTTTTTACCCGAAGAAAGAACTGCCTTTACAACGCCGGGACCGCCTGTGCAAACAAGCAAACGAATAAGTGGGTGTGACTGCATAATTGCGGCAGATTCAAGTGTGGGCTTTTTCATAGAGCAAACCAATATTTCAGGACCGCCCATAGCCTTACTTGCACGGTTAACAAGGTCTACTGCATAGTTTGATGTTGCAATAGCGTTAGGATGTGGGTTAAATACAACACCGTTACCTGCGGCTATCATACCAATACTGTTGCATATTACAGTTTCGCTTGGGTTGGTACTTGGAGTAATTGCACCAACAACACCAAATGGTGCCATCTCTACAAGAGTAAGACCGTAGTCGCCTGTTTTTGCGGCTGAAATTATATCTTCTGTACCGGGGGTTTTGTCAGCCACAAGCATATGCTTTGCAGTTTTGTGGTCAACTCGGCCCATTCCTGTTTCTTTAACACCGATTTCTGCCATAATGTGTGCTTCGGCACGGGTAAGACGACGAATTTCGGTGATAAGCTGCTCACGCTTTTCTACCGACATTGCACGTACCGCCTTGTACGCCACCTGTGCGGCTGCAATGGCATCGTTCATATCATCGAACACACCAACAAATTTTTTGCCGGCGTACTGTGTGCTGTCAAAGTTTGCCACGGGTGCTGAAGATACTTGATTAAGCACCTGACTTACAACCTCACGAATTTCGGCTTCGGTAAGATTTCTTGCCATATATAATCACTCCTTGTGTAACTTTTTAAATCAATACATTAATTCAATATGCTTGCTCTTTAAATATTCAATCCAGTTAGCGCTGGGTTCGGTATCGGTAGCTATTATATCAACGTTTGTAACGTCGCCTACCTTAATGAGCGAGATTTTATCAAACTTGCTTGAGTCAACAAGCAATACCTTTGTTTCGGCAGATTCAAAAATAGCCTGCTTCATTTCGGAATCCTTTTCATTAGAATCGGTAATTCCTCGGTTCATATCAAGACCTTTTGAAGAGCATACTGCGTAATCAACGTGAAATGCACGTATGGTCTTTTCGGCCTGCGGTCCTACCAAAGACAGCGAACCACGTTTTAATTTACCACCGGTTGAAAATACGTTCCAATCGTCTTTATCTGAAAGTTCTATGAGTGCTTCAACCGAGTTTGTTATAAGTGTAATGTTCTTTAAATTCTTTATATAATTCAGTACAAGCAAGGCAGTTGAGCTTGAGTCAACCATTATGCAATCGCCATCGTTAAATAAAGAGCTTACCTTTTCGGCAATTTTTTGTTTTGCCTCTACGTTGGCCTTCTTTCGTACACTGTGTGGCAGGTCTGTACTGAAATTTTGTACAAGCACGGCGCCGCCGTAAGTCTTTTGAGCAAGGCCCTCTTTATCTAATTTTTCAAGATCTCGGCGGATGGTTTCTTCGGTTACGTCAAATTCAGAACTAAGTTCCGAAACAATAACCTTGCCGTCTAAATAAAGTTTTGAAAGAATTGCATTACGTCGTTCTATTGCGAGCATTTAAACAGTTCTCTCTTTCTTTAAGTTTTTTTACAAAATACTGTGCCACATTTTTTCATCCGGATGGGGTATTACGGCAGAGTCTAAGAACATACCGTCTTCACCTGCACCCTGTTTGGCTCTTTCAATTGCGGCTTCTACTGCAGCAATTTCACCTGTAAGCAACAGATACGATTTACCGCACATACCACGTGAAAGTCGCAGTTCAATTAAATCTACAAGTGATGTTTTTGCGGCAATATCTGCGGCTACAATTGCCGCACAGGAAGAAAATGTTTCAAGCACACCCAAAGCATTGGGAGAGCCAATATCGGTAGTACCGTAAAGTGCTGTAAAAATACTGTCGTGTGGGTTACCAAGCACAAATTTATCTATCAACATATCGGGCATACGTGTTGCCGCAGCATCAACCGCTGCACGAACAGCACTAAGCTCACCCGAAATGAGCACCATATATTTACCGGGGCATACGGTGGTTGCTTCTATAACCTCGACTTCGGCAGTCTTTATCATTATATCGGCCGCACGCATACCCGACGATACTGTTTTATATTCAACCATTGCAAGTGCTTTTTTCATTAGTTACACCTATTGTTTCTGAATAATTATTGCAGTTTTACCTACTGCTGTTACAACTCCGTTCACAGGAGAGTGAAGCGCAACGCTAAGACCCTCGCCGGGAATTGCTATTAATTGTTTTTCGGTAACCGTATCGCCCTTTTTAACTGTTGGTACAGCGGGTGCGCCAACATGTTGGCTAAGCAATACAGTAACCTTTTTAAAGTTTGGCACCGCCTCTATTATAGGGGCAGGTTTGTTATATTTTTTAAGACCAATACGACTTGTAAGACGTGACATTGGTACCTGACGAAGTGGTCTTTTGGGGTCTACCACAGGGGGCTCTTTTATTGCCTGTGGCTTGACTCCCGCCTTGCGAAGTTCGGCTTTGCAAGCGGCAAGCAACATACGTGGTGATAAATTTTGCACGCAAGAATATTGCTCACAAAGTCCACAACCCGAACAATACATAGCATCAAGATAAGGGGCGGCATCGTTTGTTATGCCGTTAGATGCTACACGCATAAACTCTGACGGATTTATGGGGTGACCTAAAAGATTACGTGAGCAAAGGCTTGTGCAGTAACTGCATTGACAACAAGCCGCCATGGCACGTTTCATATCTATAAAGGTCTTTGCCTGACGTCTGATTATAAGTGAGTGGTCGCTTGGTAATACAAGCACTGCATTTGTTGTTTTGGTTACAATGTTTGCCTTGCTGCCAAGTGAACCCATCATTGGTCCGCCTATTATAAAGGCGGGGTCGTCGGTGGTGATTTTTCCTGCAAGCTTAATAATCTCACCCACCGTAACACCAATCGGTACACGCACAGTAACGGGGTTTTCTACCTCGCCTGCGATAGTAACGTACTTACGTGTTACAGGTCTGCCGTTCATAGCACGGTAAAGATTATAAACCGTTTCTACGTTAAGCACCATAACACCAACAGATAGCGGTATATCTCCCGGAGGTACAATTCTGCCTGTTACCTCATAGGTAAGAATCACTTCGTCACCTGCGGGATAAACGTCGTCGAGATGGCATATTTCTATATTTGGAAAAAACTCTGTAAAGGGAGCGATTGCCTCGGCAGTCTCACGATAAGACTTTTTTATAGCTACGCAAACCCTTTTAGCGTTTACTGTTTTCGAGATTAATTGGAGGGCTTCAAAAATTTCCTGACCGTGTGTTTCAAGCACCTGACGGTGAAGCTTAAGCAGAGGCCCACACTCGGCACAGTTAAGAATTACGGTATCGGCCTTTTCGCTCAGCTTTGCATAGGTTGGAAAACCTGCGCCGCCGGCACCAACAATACCGTTATCCTTTAGAATGCCCTGAAGTTCAGAAAGTTTCATTTATTATAACTCCGGCAAACCGATTCCGTTATCAACAATACCAACTATTGCGGCATCAACAGGAGCAGTCCCACAATCACAACCAATTCTTGCGGCAGAGCCTGTTGCTACAAGCACTATTTCACCAATACCTGCGCCAACGTTGTCTATTGCTACAAATTTTTTGTCGGGGTTACCAAGCTTTTCGATAGGTTCAATAACCATAAACTTAGAACCGACCAATTTTTCATTTTTACGGGTAGAAACTATTGTTCCTACTACTTTTCCAACTAACATTTGTTGTTACAATCCCTTCTGATTGATTTTAAAAAAAGGATGCTTTGGGGAGGAGAATTTCTCCTCCCCGAAAAGAAATATTACTTCAATGAGGGAAGAATTTTTTCTACGTCTGCGTGTGGTCTTGGGATTACGTGTGTTGCGATAACTTCGCCCAAAGAACCGGCAGATGAAGAACCAGCTTCTACAGCAGCCTTAACAGCGCCTACGTCGCCACGTACCATTACAGATACAAGACCTGAACCGATCTTTTCTGTACCGATAAGCTCTACGTTTGCAGCCTTTACCATTGCGTCTGCAGCTTCAATTGCAGCTACAAGACCACGGGTTTCTACCATACCTAATGCTTCGAGTGCCATTTGCGTTTCCTCCTATAAAGATTTTTTAAATTATTTTAAATAAATTTAAAACTAAATTATTTAAGTGTGGGAAGAATTTTCTCCACATCATTGTGAGGTCTTGGGATTACGTGTGTTGCAATAACCTCACCTAAAGAACCGGCTGAAGAAGAACCAGCCTCTACGGCAGCCTTAACAGCGCCTACGTCGCCACGTACCATTACAGATACAAGACCTGAACCTATCTTTTCTGTGCCGATAAGCTCTACGTTTGCAGCCTTTACCATTGCGTCTGCAGCTTCGATTGCAGCTACAAGACCACGGGTTTCTACCATACCTAATGCTTCAAGTGCCATGCGTGTTACCTCCTTTACCTTAGGTTCTGCTTCTACCTTTACTTCTGCAGGCTTTTTAGCCGCAGCAGTTTTGGTAGTTGTTGTTTTTTTAGTAGCAGTAGTTTTACTGCCCGATGTTTTAGAAGTAGCCATTATTTAGTTCCTTCTTTCTTTTTTATACGGGATGCGCTAAGTGTTAGTAATCTTTGCACCTCTTCGTGAGGACTTGCTATAACAGCGTGTGATACAGGTTTTTTTATAGCGTTTGCCATAGCGTTTTGTACTGCGGCAGTTACCGCCGACACCTGACCTTCTACAACAACCGTTACAAGTCTGCCGCCTAACTTACGCTCCCAGGTTACGAACTCAACGTCTGCCGATTTGCACATAATATCAAGGCAATCAATGGCAGCTGTTACGCCTGAAACCTCTATAAGTCCTATAGACTTCATAGTTATTACCTCTTAAGTTTTTAAGATTAGAATTTAGGGAGAATTTTTTCTACATCGGCGTGTGGTCTTGGGATTACGTGAACTGCTACAAGCTCGCCAAGACGTGAAGCGTTAGAACTACCTGCTTCTACAGCAGCTTTTACAGCGCCTACATCGCCACGTACCATAACAGATACAAGTCCTGAACCGATTTTTTCTGTACCGATGAGAGTAACTTCTGCACCCTTAACCATTGCATCAGCAGCTTCAATAGCAGCTGTAAGACCACGAGTTTCTACCATACCAAGTGCTTCTTTCATGTTTTTATCCTCCAAAAAAAGAATTTGTAAATTTTAATTTTTATCAAAAGCGTTTAGCTTTAACATAGGTTCCGTTTGCTCTTCAGTTCTGGTTATAACATGACTTGCAACAACGCCTGTTACGTTTTCGGCGGCCTGTTTTGCAGCTGCCATAGCAGCCTCAACTGCGTCTACCGAACCTCTGAATTTAATTGCTACAATTAGCGGAACCTCTAATTCATCGGCGTTACCGGGCTTGTTTTTGTCAAAGTTTTCAACCGTGACATCTGCCGCCTTACATCCTGCATCGCAAGCAACAAAAGCCGCCACAAGACCGAACACCTCAAGAATTCCTGTTGCCTTACTCATAGGTTTTCTCCTTATTTATTAACAATAGCAATCTTTAAGCCTTCCATCTTAAGGTTGGTCTTGAATGCCTCGTCAATCTGTTCAAGAGGATATTTATGAGTAATAAGTTTTTCGATAGGAAGACCTATTCCCTTAGCACGCTTAAGGAAATCAAATGTGGTTGCATAGTCACGAAGTGTGTATACCCATGAACCAACTGTTGTGATTTCTTTAGAGCATATATCAAAGTGGGGATTTATTGTAGCGTCGCCACCGTTGATAAAGAAGCCCAGCTCACAAAGTCCGCCACCGTTGCGGATAAATTTATAAATATTGCTGTGCGCTATTGGTGAGCCTGTGCACTGGAATGCAAAGTCAGCAAGGTAACCGCCGAATGCATCCTTAACACCGTCTGCCAAAGCCTCAACGCCGTTGTGGTTTTTAAAGTTAACCACTGCGTTTGCGCCCATCTCTTTAGCAAAGTTAAGACGCTTGTCTTCACCGTCAACAGCAACAATGTTTTCAATACCCATTGTGCGAAGCACCGCAATACAGATAAGACCAATCGGTCCGCAACCCTGTACTACAACACGGCTGTTAAATCTGAGTATGCCTGTGGTTTTTGCACGCTCTACTGCGTGAATAAGAACTGCACAGGGTTCGATAAGTATTCTTGAATCAAGATCCAAGTCACTTACGTTAAATATGGTAGAACCACCACGAACAAGTATGTAATCACTGAACCAACCGTTCAAATGAACGTCGTCATCAGGAAGCAGACCGTAAACGTCAGCACCGCCAACGTTTTGCTTATTAAGGTCATACATTGTGATATCAGGGTTATCCTTAAATATCATACAGGTAACAACCTTGTCACCAACCTTAAGCGGTTTGCCGGCTGAGTCAAGCTTTACATTTTTACCCATTTTAACTATTTCGCCTGTACCCTCGTGACCAAGCGCAACAGGAATAAGACCAAATGGGTCACGTTTATATTCATGAGCATCTGTACCGCAAACACCACAGCCTTCAACTCGAACCAAAACATCATCGTCACCAACTATTGGCATTGGATATTCTTTGATTTCGAATTTTTCAAGACCTGTAAGCATTGCAACGTGTGCTGTTGCCGGAACTGCGCCCGAAACCGCACCAGCCGGTGTGCTTGCACCGTTCATACTGTCAAGTACCTGACGTACAATCTGCTCTATGTTGGAAGAATTTATATCCATTATAGATACTGTCCTTTCTCAAATATTTCTTTACCATAAGCGGCTAAAGCCGTATCCTGCGCTTCACTGCCGCCGCTTACACCAATGCCGCCAATTATCTCACCGCTTGAATTTTTAAGTGGTTCGCCGCCACCAAAAATCACAATTTTACCGTTGTTGGTAAACTGTATTCCGTAAAGTGAACCGCCCGGTTGAGCCAGAGGCTTTAGTGTGCTTGTAGACATTTTAAGTGATACAACCGTAAATGCCTTTTGTACCGCAATGTCATAGCTTGCGATATATGCGTCGTCCATGCTTTCCACCAGAACCGGACAAGCGGCTCTGTTAGATATTGCAACGACCGCTTTAACACCCATCTGCTCAGCCTTTTCCCTTACCTTTTGAGCAAGAGCCTGAGCAATGTCAAGTGTCATATCCCGAGGTTTAATTTTGCTTACCACTGCCTCAACAATGGATTGCATGGCGCTTTCGTTCATAATTATTTACCAAGCTGTGCGAGTACACGCTTTGTAATTTCAGCAACCATATCAGCGTCGTCACTCTTGCCGCATGTGCAGTTACCACCGCAACCGTGACAGCTTGGCTGACCTGCTTTAGCGTTAGGACAAAGGTCTGCCGGATGTTTACCCTTAAGACCAAACTGACGACGAATTTCATAAAGTCTTTGAACCTGTGATTCAGAAAGCTCTTTAGCACCGCCGAGCTGCTTAGAGATGTAAAGAAGTTTTGCATAGAACTCTACTGATTCCATTTTGTGATATGCAGCAAGAAGTGAATCAGAGAAGGTAAGTGCACCGTGGTTTTCAAGAAGCACTGCATCAAATGACTGCAAATACTTTGAAACTGCATCAGGAATTTCTTCGGTAGAAGGTGTGCCATATTCAGCAATCGGCACGCAACCGAGAGCAATTACTGCTTCAGGCATAATTGGCTGGGTTAGCGGAATGCCTGCGATAGCAAAACCTGTTGCGTACATAGGATGAGCGTGAACTACTGAATTAACATCAGGACGCTCCTTATATACACGCATGTGCATTTTAATTTCAGATGAAGGTTTGAATCCCTTGTTAGCCTGTAATACTTTACCATCACGGTCAACCTTACAAATGAATTCAGGGGTCATAAAGCCCTTACTAACACCTGTTGGTGTGCAAAGGAATTCGTTATCGTTAAGCTTTACTGAAATGTTACCGTCGTTTGCAGCAACCATTCCCTTGTCATAAATGCGCTTACCGATGTCGCATATTTGTTTTTTGATTTCATACTCGTTTACCATAATAATTTCTCCTTATTTTTGAAATTTTGCTATTAGTACATTATGATAATACCACACAAATGCAGTAAAGTCAACATAAAAAAGGTTATTTTTTTGGTTTTTGTCGTTATTTTTCTTGTTTTTTGTGGTTTTTGAGGTGGTTTAGTATTTGATTTATGCCTTTTCCTGTTTTGGAATCCACACAATACACCGTTTCACACCCCGAAAGTCGCAACCACTCTTCAGCTTGAGATGGGTCGGCCTTGTCACACTTGGTAACAATTCCTATAACCTCTCGGTTCACCATACAAGTAATGTTTGGGGGAAAGAGCGAATATTGTTCGTCTGCTGCTATAAGCAGCGCTACAACGTCCGCTTCGTAAGAGTACAGGCAGAGCGCCGCACCCAAGTCGTGATTTTCGGCATATTCGCCTGGTGTATCTATCAAAAAATCGTCATAGTTAATATACTGTGTTTTATGATAGTGTGTTTTTTCACCTCTGAGTGCCTGAGTAAGCGTTGTTTTACCTACCCCGCTACGCCCTATAAGAATTAATTTTTTCATCAGGTCTTGGTCACTTCGCAAACGGTGAAGCCCAACTTATTTTGTATGTAGTCGGTTATCGCCAAAAACGATGCTTCAACCTCTGAAACTGTACCGGTTAAAATTACCGTGCCGCTAAATCGGTCAACAAATCCAAGAGTTGCTCCCGAAGACTTAATTGCTATATCGCCTGCTATAATAGCCGTTTCACTGGGCGATACGGTAAGAATGCCTATGGCACCCTTATGGTCTTCAGCAGGGTTAAGACCCAATTTTTTATAAAGTATCTCATCGGGGTTAGCAATTATATGCGCAAGCGTTATCTGTTTACCAGGGACCAGTTCTTGTATAATTCTTGCCTTGTCGTTATCAAACTGCATTTTTCTAACCTCCTATTTGTACTTTAAGTCCGAATTGCTCGGCCGTTTGTTTAAGAACTTCCATCAATTCGTTTGTTGGAGATTTAATATCTCCCATACCATATTCACGTCCAAGTCCCGTGTATTTATCACGGCCCATACTGTGATATGGCAGTAAGTGTATTTCATTTACATTTGGCAAGGAGGATGCAAAAGCGGCAATCTCTGCAATTTCAGATACCGTATCATTAAAGGTTGGTATTACCGGAACCCTTATGATAAGCTTGTTTGCCTCGCTTGCAATAAGCCTTGCGTTTTCAAGAATCCTCTCATTTGGCTGAGATGTGAATTCTTTATGTTTATCACTGTTTATGTGCTTAATATCCATAAGCACAGTATCAAGATAAGGTAAAAATCTTTTTATTACGTCGGCGTTTGCAAAACCCGTGGTTTCTATAGCCGTGTTAATTCCGTTTTCTTTACACGCCTTAAGCAGCGCCACTGCAAAATCGGGTTGCAACAGGCTTTCACCACCCGAAAGCGTTATGCCGCCACCCGAACGGTTGTAATAAGGCCTGTCCTGAACTACTTCCTTTAAGACCTCGGCAACGGTAACGTCACGTCCCATTGTTTTGGGCTTTCCGTTTTGAATCATTGTCTCAATCTCATAAGATTGCGATTCAGGATTGCAGCACCATCGGCAACGCAGTGCACAGCCTTTTAAAAAGACAATTGTGCGAATACCCGGTCCGTCGTGGGTAGAAAAACGTTGGATATCAAAGATTCTTCCCCTTACAGAAAGGTTACTGTCCAACGTTAAAACCTCCCTGCTCGGTACGTGCAATAATGTCATCCTGAAGCGAACGTGAAAGGGTTGTAAACAATGCACTATATCCTGCAACACGAACCACAAGTGATTTGTATTTTTCAGGATTTTTTTGTGCATCACGAAGCGTTTCACGGCTAACAACATTAAACTGCATATGCATACCCTTTTGATCAAAGAAGCCTCTCACCAACGCCACAAAGCTTTCAAGTCCGCTCTGCCCCGCAAGTGCGCTTGGGTGGAACTTCATATTAAAGAGCGTTCCGTTTGAAGCGATAAAGTGGTCAAGCTTGGCTACCGAGTTAGCCGATGCTGTTGGTCCTTTTATATCACGTCCTGCCGCAGGACCTACGCCGTCGGCGATTGGTGTGTATGCCAATCTTCCGTCGGGGGTTGCACCCGTTTGTGCACCCAATGGCACGTTAGCCGACACAGGATAAAGGCCTGCTTGGAATATACCGCCACGTGGGTTTTTGTAGCTTTCAAGTGGCTTTGTATATGTATAGGCAACGTCACGTGCAAAGGCGTCTACATCGGGCAAATCGTTGCCGTATTTTGGCAGTTCGCTAATGGTATCAAGCAATTCACCCCAACGCTTTTTATCATCGTCAGATGCAGGATTTTTAGATACTGCAAGATAGATAGATTTTATATCTTCTTCTGTAAGCGCTTTGCCCTCTGCCACCAGCTTTTGCGCAACGGTTTTTGTAAGCTTTTCGGCGGTTGCCGCATCCATATCACGACCAAAGTTGTTATCAAGCGCCGCTTTAAGCTCACAAAGCTTTATAAGTTTTTTATCGTAAACCAAAGTCTTTACAGCCAGTAGCGCATCGGTCATATTGGCAATACCAAAGCCCTGAGGGCCGGTAAAATTGTAAATGGCGCCGCCTTCCTGCAAGCTCTTGCCACGACCGATACAGTCTTCTATCATGCAAGACTGGTAAGGAAGCGGACAACGACGTGCGTGTGCCATATCGATAGCGTTGTCGGCATTTACAAGCAATTTTATAAAGTAGTTCATTTGCGCTTTGTAAGCATCGTAGAACTTTTCAAACGTGGTAAATTCGTGTAGCTCGCCTGTGCGCAAACCAACCTGAACGCCTTTATCAACACCGTTGGAGAACACAAGCTCAAGCGGACGACACATGTTAAAGAAGGCCGCATCGTGCCAACCGTCTGTTTTGGCGGGAGCCTGTGGCTCAACACAACCGATTATGTTATAGTTACGTGCATCTTCAAGTGTAACTCCTCGGCTCATAAGGGAAGGAATTATAACCTCGTCGTTGTAGTATGCAGGAAGTCCTACACCTGTGCGTGTAACCTCTGCTGCACGAAGCAAAAACTCGTGTGGGCTTCCGTTCCAGACACGAACCGAGAACGACGGCATAGGAAGCATAACGTGAATGGTTGCGTTAATGCACATAAATGATACGTCGTTTGTGGCGTCATTTCCGTATTTGTCCTGACCGCCTGCAATAAGGTTTTGGAACAGGCTATATCCCGCAAAGCCTTCAGCCGAAGCCGCATCACGAACCTTGTTAAGATCGTTAAGCTTTACCCAAATACAGTCGACAAGCTCTTGTGCAAACTCACGGGTTATTTTGCCCGAATTTAAATCCCTTTCAAAATAAGGGTTCATATACTGATCAAATCTACCGGGAGAAATTGAGTGTCCGCTTGATTCAACCTGTAAAAGCATCTGCACAAACCAAAATGACTGACAAGCCTCATAAAAGCTTTGGGCACCATAACGTGGCACACGTGCGCAGTTTGCCGCAATCTTTAAAAGCTCTTCACGGCGGTTAGCATTAGTCTCTGCATCAGCCATCTGTTTTGCTAAAGTAGCATATCTGTCGGCATAATTGATTACAGCGTCACAGCTGATTATTACCGCCTTCAAAAAAGCACTGCGGGAAGCATATTCAGCATCGGCAACATCAAGCGCCTGGAGCGCATCATTTGCCTCGGCAATAATACCTTTATAGCCTTTTTCTAAAACCTTGCCGTAATCTACAGTGAAGTGACCAATACCGTTATAAAAATAGTTGCCAACCGTAAATATGTTGTGTTCTATTGCGCAAAGCGCTTCAGGCGACATATAGGCAGTTGCAAGCTCGCTTGTGGTTTTACCCTTCCAGTAAGGATAAACCTCACGAAGCTTTGCCTTTGTCTCTTCTGAAATATAGAACGGGTCGGCAGTTCGTGTAGCCACGGTATCAAACTCGGCCTCTAACCACTCGTAAGAGTATTCGGGGAACACCTGACAGCCACGTGGCGCTTTCGAATTACTACCTACTATCAATTCTTCAGGACGAATTGTTATAGGTAAGTTTTCAAGTATATGAGCAAAAGCTTTTGCTCGGCGCAAAACTATGGGTTCTCCTTCGGTCGACTTATAACTTTCGGTTATAAGCACGGCACGGTCGGCCTCTATCTCAGGCATCTTTGCATAGAGATGATCTATAAGGCGCTGAATTCGTGGAGATTTTTCAATATTTTTTGTATATGTGTATGGCATAGACAATACCTCACTTTATTAATTGTCTATATTTTACATCAAAACCACACAAATGTCAATAGAAAAACCAACAAAAACAAGAAAATTACAAACAAAACAAAGATTTTCTTGCAAGTTTTTCACCTTTTTAGTGGAAAATTTTTCAAAATTATGCATAAAACAAAATAAAAAGCCCTCTTTCGAGGACTTTTATAGTTTTCAGCCTACATTATTATATAATATATAATATATAATATGTACTTAAAATTTATTCTCCTTTATATTTTTTGCGTGTGGCAAGTCCACCACGGATATGCCGTTCGCTTTTGTTTTTCTGCAATACGGCATCTACTTGGCGGTAAAGTTCACGATTAACGTTAAAAAGTCGCTCGGTCACATCTTTATGTACTGTAGATTTGCTAATTTTAAAAACTTTTGCAGTCGCCCTGACGGTCGCTCCTGTATCTATTATATATTCGCCTAAAACTACTGCTCTATCATCTGAAAACACTCTCATATAATTACCACCTTAAAGGGACTTGGTTAATTTATATGAAAGTGACTTGCGGTTTATTCTTATTCGTTTTCTCAATAAGCTTTAAATGTGAAAATAATTGTAAATAACTATTGACATTTTGGCTCATTTAATATATACTTTTCACTGATATACTTAAAAGTGCGAAGTTTATGACTTCGTTTATATTTATAAAATTGTGTAGTATTTACTACAAACGACGAGGTTATAAACCTCGCTTTTGTTTTTTATAGGTTTGTAAGTGTTTACTACTTGGGCAGCAACTTTATGTTGCGCTTTCATTTTTTAGGGGCTTGTAGTATTTACTACAGTTTTTAGGAGGTCCATTATGAAAAAAGAAGATATGCGTCAAGCATTGATAAATAGTACCATACACACCATCGCAGAGGTCGGCATTGATCACGCAACCACTAAACTTCTGGCTAAAAATGCCGGTCTTAACGAAGTGTATATCTACCGTATTTTTGGCGGCAAGGAACAGCTTTTTAAAGAAACCTTTACGCACATTGATAAAGAGTTTGCATCAACAATGCTAAAAATAGTACCTAACGTCTATAGAAAAGATCTTGATGTTCGCTCTAGTTTCAGAGAGATTTTTAGCGAATTATGGAAATATTCCTTGCAAGACAAGGAACGTTGTTCATTTTTTATACGCTATTATTATTCTCGTTGCTATACCAAAGCCATTTCGAAAGAAAGAAAAGAAACATACGCAAATGTGCTAAACAAATTTAATTTAGTCTTTGTTTATAGCGCTGATACCTGGTGGTATTTTAATCACATATTGGATGTAATATTCTCATCTGCCGTTAAGGTTTTGCGAGAGGAAATTCCCGATAATGCAGAAACAGAAGAAAAGATTTTTTCACTGCTTTTTGCCGTATTAGAGCCTCATTTGAAATAAATTTATTAAAGCCATACAACAAATTGTGTTGTATGGCTTTGTTTTATATAATGTCAAGTAATTTTAAAAGCTGTGGTATTTGCGCTTCAAAATTTACTCCGTATTTCATTTCGGGATATTGCTCTTTAGTAAGTTTGATACAACCTGCCGTAAATTTAGCGGCTATAAGCGCTGATTCAGAAAGTGTTCTGCCCTTTAACACGCCACAGGTAAGCGTGCTGGTAAATATATCGCCCGTACCGTGATAAGCGGCATCTACATAAGGAGTAAATACGTATTCCGTTTTTCCGTCTTCAACACAAGCAGATCCAATTTCACCCAAATTAAAGCAAACACCCGTAAGCACGATTTTACCGCTTGTAATTTTCCTTAGCCCCGACAACAATTCCTCTATATACTCTTTACTGTGAGGCGGTGCCATATAGGGCATATCGGTCATAAACGCCGCTTCGGTAATGTTTGGCGTTATTATATCCGCCTTTGCGCAAAGACGAGTCATCTCTTTTGGGAAACTTTCAGAAAAGCCTGCGTAAAGCTTACCGTGGTCTGCCATAACCGGATCTACTATAAGTAAGGTATCCTTTGTGCCAAAGGTATCTACCGCCTGACACACAAGGTCAATCTGTTCTACCGAACCCAAATATCCCGAATAAACCGCATCAAAGGTAAGTCCCTCTTTTTTCCAGTGGCTTGCTACCGGCATAATATCTTCGGTGAGGTCACGGAAGGTATATCCCGAAAAACCACCCGTATGGGTAGAAAGCACCGCTGTTGGTATGCCGGCGCACTCTATTCCTGCCGCTGAAATAATTGGCAAAGCCACCGTCAGCGAACATTTGCCAAAGCACGAAATATCGTGAATTGCTGCTACTCTTTTTTGCATATTAATTACTCCTTGAAAAATCTTTTTATAGAGTATATAATTATTTTGGTAATATTAAAATAGTCAAAATAGGAGATTTTTATAAGACCAGATGAAATACGTAATAGATAAACAAAAAGGGAAAGCATATTTGCAAATTTATGAGCAAATTAAAAGTGATATTGTTAACGGCGTGTACAAATACAACGCAAAACTGCCATCAAAACGGCTTTTGTCTGAAGATATCGGTGTCAGCGTTATAACCGTTGAACACGCTTATTCATTGCTTTTTGAAGAGGGATATATTGACGCACGTGAACGCAGTGGCTATTTTGTAAGCTATAATGCGGATAATACATTTATATCCCCCGCATCACCATCGGTTGTTTTTTCACACACACACAGCACCGAACACAACGGTGATTTTCCATTTTCGCTTTATGCAAAAACAGCAAGAAGAATTCTTAGCAATTACGGAGAAGATGTTTTTAATTCAACTGACTGTAGCGGAAGCACTGAACTAAAAACCGCAATTTGCGATTATTTAAAACGTAGCCGAGGCATAGACGTTAAACCTCGGCAAATAGTTATAGGTGCCGGCAGCGAATACCTTTACGGTCTTATTGTACAAATGCTTGGCAAAAACCGCATCTACGCAATAGAAGACCCCTCATATCCAAAAATCGCTAAGGTTTATCGTGCAAACGGTGTAAAAACGCTCTTTTTGCCGCTTGCGAAGGACGGAATAGAGAGCCAACATCTACAAAAGACACCTGCCACCGTGTTGCACATAACTCCATACCGCAGTTACCCGAGCCGAGTCAGCGCCAGCGCATCAAAAAAGAATGAATATATTCATTGGGCGAAGGCACAAAATCGCATAATAGTGGAAGATGATTTTGAATCAGAGTTCACACTGCTCAAAAAAGCGGAAGAAACTCTGTTTTCGCTTTCGGGAGGCAATAATGTTATATATGTAAACACATTTACAAAAACCATATCGCCCGCTTTAAGAATAGCATATATGCTTTTGCCTGAAAATATGGTAGAGCTTTATCAAAAAACAGTTGGTTTTTATACTTGTAGTGTGCCATATTTTAACCAATTGGTTTTGGCGGAGCTTATATCAAGCGGAGATTTTGAACGACATATAAACAGAGTCAGACGAAAAAGAAGACGCAGTCAATAAACTGCGTCTTATACTTTTATTTACCAAGTTCCTGATTTCTTTTATATGCCGCTTTAATACAATCGATAACAATATTTTCAAAATCGCTGTTTTTGAGAACGTTTACGCCCTCGATAGTACTGCCACCCTTTGAGCAAACGGCATCAGTTAACTCGTCGGGTGTTTTGTTTGATGTCAATAACATCTCAGCAGCCCCCGCCATAGTTGCGGCGGCAAATTCTATTGCCTGTGATTCTGACAGTCCACATTTTATGCCGCCCTTGGCTATTGCAGAAGCAAAGGTATACATAAACGCAGGTCCGCAACCCGAAACGCTACATCCGGCATCCATAAGCGCTTCATCAATTTGGTAAAGTCTGCCGCTATACTGCATATCGTCTATAAAATCATCTATTACGCTCTGCTCTACTCCGTTTGCACAGTAAAGAACAACGCCTTTTCCTACGCTTACGGGAGTGTTAGGCATAATTCGTATAACCGGCATATCGCCTGCAAATTCCTTTATTTTATTAGTGGTAAGGCCTGCCGCCATAGATATAAGGATTGGCTTTTTTTCTTCTAAAACATCCTTTATGTCACCAAGCATTTCTTGCATAAACTGTGGCTTTACACCAAGAAAAATTCTACTGCACTCGGCAGCAACTGTATAATTATCTCCCACCGTTAAGCCTAATTCGTTCGCAAGGGATTCTGCCTTTTTAGTGTCATAGTCGGAAATCATTATATCCTTTGTTTGTTTTGCGGCCGCACGAATAAGGGCTCCGCCCATATTGCCGCAACCAATAAATCCGTATTTCATTTTATCACCTATCTAATATGACCGTTACCGTTTATAACGTATTTATAAGTGGTTAACTCCTCAAGCCCCATCGGTCCACGGGCGTGAAGCTTTTGGGTAGAAATTCCCATCTCGCAACCAAGACCAAACTCACCGCCATCGGTAAAACGGGTTGATGCATTTACATACACCGCCGCACTGTCTACACCCGACGTGAATTTTGCTATAGCTTTATCGTCACTTGAAATTATTGCTTCGCTGTGACCTGTTGAGTGAGCCGAAATATGTGCTATTGCCTCATCGGTGTTTTGAACGCATTTAACGGCAAGTATGTAATCAAGAAATTCTGTATCAAAGTCGTTATCGGTAGCAACTGTTCCGTCTATAACCGATAACGCATCGCTATCAAGACGCAATTCAACCGGAATCATACCGCTTTCCTTACGTTCTTTTACAAGCTTATCATATACACAAGGTAAGATTATATCTTTTATATCCTTGTCAACAAGCAAAACCTCTGCCGCATTGCAAACGCTGGGTCTGCTTGTTTTTGCATTGTTTATAATGTTTAATGCCATTTTGATATCGGCAGTTTTTTCTACATATATATGGCATATGCCTGTGCCCGTTTGAATACAAGGCACCGTTGCATTGTTTATGCAAGCGTTTATAAGTCCTGCACCACCACGTGGGATAAGCATATCAACGTATTCGTTAGCCTTCATCAAAGCATTTGCGCTCTCACGGGTGGTATCGGTAACAAGATTTATTGCATTTTCTGTAACGCCTGCTTGCTTTAATCCGTCACGCAAAGCCGCTACTATAGCCTTGGCAGAATTTATTGCCTCTTTGCCACCACGAAGCACGCACACGTTGCCGCTTTTAAGAGCCAACGCCGCCGCATCACTTGTAACGTTTGGGCGACTTTCGTATATAATGGCAATAACACCAATAGGCACAGATACTCTTGTGATTTTTAGCCCGTCTTCACGGATGTGCTCTTTAAGAGTATGGCCTATAGGGTCAGGCAGTTTTGCCACGTCACGTATACCGTCTGCCATACCCTTTATTCTATCTGCGTTCAGCATTAGTCTGTCAATCATAACATCGCTTATAACGCCACGTGAACGTTCTATGTCAACAGCGTTTGCCTGGAGAATGCTTTTTTCATTTGCTTGGAGGGCATCTGCCATCTTTAAAAGCGCATTATTCTTTTGTTCGGTAGTAAGAGATGCCACACCCATCTTTGCAGCCTTGGCTGCGGTTAATAATTCAATCATTTTATTACTTCCCTGAGAATTTAGTTCCTACACTTTTGCCTTCTGCTATATCGTAAAGGCTCATTGGATTTGCGCCGTTTGTAATAATCATATCGCAACCGCACGCCATACAAATTTTTGCCGCTTCAAGCTTGGTTACCATACCGCCTGTGCCAAGAGCAGTACCTTTTCCGCCTGCAAGAGCTACTATGCTGTCGTCGATTTTATCAACAAACTCTATAAGCTTGGCATCGGCACATTTGTGTGGGTCGGCAGTATAAAGACCGTCGATATCCGAAAACAGAACAAGTATATCTGCACCAACACTTTCGGCAACAATTGCCGCTAACGTGTCATTGTCACCAATAACTATTTCTTCGGTAGCTACGGTGTCGTTTTCATTTATAATAGGTATCGCACCCAGTTCTAACAAACGGTTTAAGGTATTGCTGAAATTTTGATGTCTTTCTTCATTTTTAAGGTCAGCGCCTGTCATAAGAAGCTGTGCTACGGTGTGATTGTATTCCGAAAACAATTTATCATATGTATACATAAGTTCACATTGACCAACAGCCGCTGCCGCTTGTTTGGTAGGAATATCGGTAGGCTTTGATTTGAGTGATAACTTGCCTACACCCATACCAATAGCACCCGAGGATACCATAATAACCTCGTCGCCGGCATTTTTTATATCGCTTATCACCTTGCATATTTCTTCAACACGACGGATATTAAGATGTCCTGTGCCGTGTGCTAATGTACTTGTACCTAATTTTACAACAATACGCATAATATATCCCCTAAAATTAATATACATTATATTATACATACCCCATCCAAAAAAATAAAGACTTTTTTTAAAAAAACACTTGACATCGTCGCTTTATCGTGTTAAAATGTGAAAAAATTTAAAAAGGCTATGACGAAGACGGCTTAAAATTTACGTTTTCAGAGAACTGTCGGTTGGTGCAAGACAGTAACAAGAGTTTTAAAATGCCCATCACTTCCGAGCCGAAGGCCCGAAAAGCTTATGCTTAGTAGATACCTTCCGTGATTGCTGCGTAAAGGCATAGGAATTGTTAGATTCCGAGAGTGGTAACCGACAGGTTGCAATTTGAGTGGTACCGCGAGTGTTTATTATCACCCGTCTCAAAGTTTTGAGACGGGTGTTTTTTATTTTTATTTTGTGCTAATTGCACCGCAGAAAAGGAGATTGATAATTATGCAAACCAACACAGCAAAAGAACAGTTAAGAGAGATTGCCGCACGAATTAAGGAAATGCGTGAGATTATGGGTTGGTCTATTGCCGAGATGGCCACAAAAACCGAAGTAAGCGAAGAACAATATATAGAATACGAAAACGCAAATATAGATTTCCCATTTACATTTATACACAAATGCGCTTTGGCCTTTGATGTAGAAATGACCCAACTTCTTGAGGGTCATTCAGCAAAGCTTTCAAGTTATACCGTAACCCGCAAAGGCGGTGGTCAAAAAACCGCAAAGGAAGACGGTATTGATATTACAAACTTAGCACCTAAGTTCAAGGATAAAATTGCCGAGCCTTATTATGTAAGATATGAATACTCCGCTTCACAGCAGAACAAGCCAATTCATCTTACAAAGCACTCGGGTCAGGAATTTGACTTTATACTTAGTGGTTCGCTCAAAGTACAAATCGGTGAGCATACCGAAATTTTACACGAGGGTGACAGTATCTACTACAACTCATCTACCCCACACGGTATGATTGCTATCGACGGCAAAGACTGCGTATTCTGTGCTGTGGTACTCCCCGGTGAAGATACAAAAGAAGATGTTGTAAGAAAGAGCATTGTTTCAGCCAAGAAGTCCGAAAGCCTTGTATGCGAAAAGTTTGTTGAAACATACGAAGACGAAAACGGTGCTTTGCAAGATATCAAATTTAAAAACACCGACAGCTTTAACTTTGGTTTTGATATAGTTGACGGCATTGCCGATAAATACCCCGAAAAGCTTGCAATGCTTCACCTTGACAAAAACAAGGTTGAACGTCGATTCACCTTTAAAGATATAAAACGTGCGTCCAATCAGGTTGCAAACTACTTTACTTCACTTGGTATCAAACGTGGCGACAAGGTAATGCTTGTGCTTAAGCGTCATTATCAGTTCTGGTTCTGTATGACCGCCCTCCACAAGCTTGGCGCTGTTGCAATTCCCGCAACAAATCAGCTTAAAGACCACGACTTTGAATATCGCTATAATGCCGCAGGTGTAAAGGCGCTTGTTTGTACTGCCGATGGTGACACCGCCGAAATTGCCGAAAGAGCCGCTAAGAACTGCCTCCAAGTAGAACAGCTTATTATGGTTGGCGGCAAGCGTGACGGTTGGCACGATTTTGATAATGAATACAAGCTTTACTCAGGTAAATTTGACCGTCCCGAAGATGCATCTGCAGGTAATGATGCAGCGCTTATGTTCTTTACATCAGGCACTACCGGTAATCCTAAAATGGCATCTCACGCACACACCTATGCTTTAGGTCACTTTGTAACCGCAAAATACTGGCACTGCTGCGAGCGTGACGGACTACACCTAACTATCTCTGATACAGGTTGGGGTAAATCACTCTGGGGCAAGCTTTACGGTCAATGGCTTTGTGAGGGTGCCGTATTTGTATACGACTTTGACCGCTTTGATGCGGCAGATATCCTGCCTATGTTTGCGTCCTACGGCATCACAACCTTCTGCGCACCACCTACAATGCTTCGTATGCTTATAAAAGAGGATCTTTCAAAGTATGATCTATCTTCTATCCACCATATGACAACCGCCGGCGAAGCGCTTAACCCTGAAGTGTTTAAGCAGTTTGAAAAAGCAACAGGACTTCAGATTATGGAAGGCTTTGGTCAAACCGAAACCACACTTACCATCGCAAACCTTCGTGGCACTACACCAAAGATTGGTGCTATGGGTAAGGCATCTCCTCAGTACGACGTTGACATAGTTGACCCAGACGGTAATCCCGTTGCCGACGGCGAGGTTGGCGAAATCGTTGTTCACACAAAAGACGGCGTGCCATGCGGTCTTTTCAAGGAATATTATCTTGATGACGAAAAAACCGCAGAAGCTTGGCACGACGGTATGTATCATACAGGTGATACCGCTTGGCGTGATGAGGACGGTTACTTCTGGTATGTAAGCCGTATTGATGACGTCATCAAATCTTCGGGCTACCGTATCGGACCCTTTGAAATTGAGAGCGTTATTATGGAACTTCCTTACGTGCTTGAGTGTGGCGTTTCTGCCGCTCCCGATGAAGTAAGAGGTCAAATAGTAAAGGCAAGCATTGTGCTTACCAAGGGCACCGAGCCCACCGAAGAGCTTAAAAAAGAAATCCAGCAGTATGTTAAAACCCATACCGCACCTTATAAATACCCACGTCTTGTTGTGTTCCGTGACGAACTACCCAAAACCATAAGCGGAAAAATTCAGCGAAATAAACTTTGATCCTTCAATATTAAATATTGACAAAATATTTAAGTTGTGATATACTATCATAAATTTAAAAGACTTTGACGAAGAGGGCAAAAACCAATAGTCCTTTGCAGAGAGATAACGGTTGGTGAAAGTTATCAGGGATAGGCTTTTGTTTGTAGCTTCCGAGTCGGGGGAAAGAACGTCGTACGACTAGTAGAATCTCCTCGTGATTGCTGCGTAAAAGCATAGGAATTGTCAGATTCCGAGAGTGGTAACCGACAGGTTGCAATTTGAGTGGTACCGCGGGTGACTTGATATCAGGCGCTCGTCTCAAAGTCATAACTTTGGGACGAGTGCTTTTTAAGTCCCGAAAGGAAGGTTTTGTAAATTATGGAACAAATTACTGCGCTTGATTACAAAATTCAAGAAATGGCCAGCCGTATTAAAGAACTTCGTGAGCTTGAAGGTCTTACCACGGCAGAAATGGCTGTCAAAACCGACGTCAGTGAAGCAGAATACATAGAGTGCGAATCGGGTAAAAGCGACCTTAACTTTGCTTTTATTTACCGTTGCGCATTGGCGCTTAACGTGAACGTTACCGATATTATTGAGGGTTATAGCCCTAAACTTGCAGGCTATACCGTAACACGTGCCGGTGGCGGTCAAAAGGTGTCACAGGCACACGGTATGACATACTATAACTTAGCATATGCTTTCCGTGACAGAATTGCCGAGCCCCTTTTTGTACATAGTATTTATGACGAAAACGCACAGCAAAAAGATATTGAGCTTACCACCCACGCAGGTCAGGAATGCGACCTTGTAATCGAGGGTAATCTGATGGTTCAGGTTGGCGAGCACCGTGAGGTATTGGGTCCCGGAGACAGCATATACTTTGACAGTGACACACCACACGGTATGATTGCTGTAAACGGCAAGGACTGTAAGTTTTACGCTATCGTTCTTAACCCAACAGGCGAAGAGATTCCCGAGCTTACAACCGCTAAAAAGATTGAGGACCGCCGCAAATCCGAACGTGATAAAAAAGACCGTATCTATCGCAAATATATTGATACCGTTAAAAACGAAAACGGCACTCCTACATCTATTACCTTTAAAAATGCCGATAAATTTAACTTTGCATTTGATTTGGTTGATGCACTCGCAGAAAAAGACCCAACCAAGCTTGCAATGTTACATATATCTCGTGACAAAACCGAACGCCGCTTTACCTTTAAGGATATGAAAAAGGCTTCCAATCAGGTTGCAAACTATTTCAAATCCATGGGTATTAAAAAGGGCGACCGTGTAATGCTTGTGCTCAAGCGTCATTACCAGTTCTGGTTCTGTATGTTAGCACTTAACAAGCTTGGCGCTATTGCAATTCCTGCTCCAAATCAGTTGCTTGTTCACGACTTTGAATACCGCTTTAATGCGGCAGGTATTAGTGCCATTGTTTGTACTGCTGACGGTGATACCGCAGCACAGGTAGATATTGCGGCACAAAGTTGTGATACACTTAAACACAAGCTTATTGTAAACGGCACTCGTGACGGTTGGCGCAGTTTTGACGAGGAATATACACTTTTCAGTTCAAAATTTGAGCGCACCGAGGATTCCCCATGCGGCGATGATTTATTGCTTATGTTCTTTACATCGGGCACCACAGGCTATCCGAAAATTGCCGCTCACAATCATAAGTATCCGCTTGGTCACTTCCACACCGCTAAATACTGGCACAACGTTGACCCTGACGGACTTCACTTTACCATATCCGAAACAGGTTGGGCAAAATCTATGTGGGGCAAGCTTTACGGCCAGTGGTTGTGCGAAGCCGCAACCTTTGTTTACGACTTTGACCGTTTTGATGCCGCAGATATTTTGCCAATGTTTGCAAAATATAAAATTACCACCTTCTGCGCACCACCTACAATGCTTCGTATGATGATAAAACAGGATATTTCAAAATAGGATTTTGCTTCGGTTCAGCATATGACAACTGCAGGCGAAGCGCTTAACCCTGAGGTTTACCGTCAGTTTGAAAAGGCTACGGGTCTACAAATAATTGAAGGCTTTGGTCAGACCGAAAGCACAATGATTATAGGTAATATGATTGGTGCTTCTCACAAAATTGGTTCTATGGGTAAACCTGCTCCAATTTACGATGTACATATCGTTGACCCCGACGGCAACGACGTTCCCGATGGTGAAACGGGTGAAATTGTTGTAAACGTAGCTGACGGCGTACCCTGCGGTCTGTTTACAGGCTACTACCGTGACGAAGAAAAAACTCGTGAGGTTTGGCACGACGGTTACTATCACACCGGCGATACCGCTTGGCGTGATGAGGACGGATTTTATTGGTATGTTGGCCGTGTTGATGACGTTATCAAGTCTTCGGGTTATCGTATAGGACCGTTTGAAATTGAAAACGTTATTATGGAGCTCCCCTACGTTCTTGAGTGCGGTGTTTCGGCCGCTCCCGACGAGGTTCGAGGTCAGGTTGTAAAGGCCAGCATTGTTCTTGTTGATGGCACCGAAGGTACCGAAGAGCTCAAAAAGGAAATTCAAGAGTATGTTAAAAAGCATACCGCACCTTACAAATATCCACGTATTGTTGTATTCCGTGACAGTCTTCCAAAAACTGTTAGTGGCAAGATACAACGCAACAAGTTATAATTAGTGATTATATGAATAATTTTAAAAGACTAACATTACTTTGCGGGCATTACGGCAGCGGAAAAACAAATGTTGCCGTAAACCTTGCATTTTACCTAAAAGAGCAGTATAATAACGTGGTTGTGGCCGACCTTGATATAGTTAACCCATATTTTCGTACCAAAGACAGTATGGCAGACTTCAAGGCACGTGGCATAGAACTTATCTGTTCAGAATATGCCAACACCAACGTTGATATACCTGCCCTTCCTGCCGATATGTACCGACTTACAGTTGATAAAAGCATTACCGCTGTAATCGACGTCGGCGGTGATGACCGTGGCGCTTATGCGCTGGGTAGACTTGTTCCTGAAATTAAGGCTGAAGACAACTTCGATATGCTGATGGTTATCAACGGTTTCCGTCCGCTTACCCCTGATGCCGAATCTACCATAGAGGTTATGCGTGAGATAGAGACGGCCTGCGGACTTAAATTTACAGGGCTTGTAAACAATTCAAACATCGGTGATGAAACCACCACCGAAGATATAATTAAATCCATAGGCTATGCAAATGAAGTGTCCATTGCATCGGGATTACCTATTGTTATGACCAGTGTAAAGGCTGACCTTTACGACGAACTCAAGGACAAAATAGATAATCTTTTACCTATGACACTACAGGCAAAGCCAGTATAAAAGGAGAATGAATATGGCAAAATTAACCTTTAAAACCGACAAGTGTAAAGGCTGCGGACTTTGCGTTGACGCATGCCCTAAAGGTCTTATCAAGCTTGCCAGTGACAAAATCAACCAAAAGGGCTATCACCCTGCAGAAATCACCGACCAGTCAGCCTGCGTTGGTTGTGCTGCTTGCGCTATGATGTGCCCTGACTGCATTATCAAGGTAGAAAGGTAAGTGAAACATTATGGCAGATAAAATTTTGATGAAGGGTAATGAAGCTATTGCTGAAGCCGCTATCAAGGCCGGCTGTATGCACTACTTTGGCTATCCTATCACACCTCAGACCGAGGTTGCCGCTTACATGGCAAAAAGAATGCCAAAAATTGGCGGTTGCTTCTTACAGGCAGAAAGTGAAATTGCCGCTATTAATATGGTATATGGTGTTGCATCTACCGGTAAACGTGTAATGACATCATCTTCTTCACCAGGTATTTCTCTTAAAAGCGAAGGTCTTTCTTACCTTGCCGGCTCTGATCTTCCGGCGCTTATAGTAAACGTACAGCGTGGCGGCCCGGGTCTTGGCGGCATTCAGCCAAGTCAGGCAGACTATTTCCAGGCTACAAAGGGCGGCTGTCACGGCGACTTCAAGATGATTGTTCTTGCTCCTTCCTCTGTTCAGGAAATGGCTGACCTTACTGTAAAAGGCTTTGACCTTGCCGATAAATACCGTATGCCTACCATGCTTTTGGCTGACGGTACAATGGGTCAGATGATGGAGCCTGTATCTCTTGACTACGAAGTTAAGGAGACAGTTGATAAGCCTTGGGCTACAACAGGCACCAAGATGGAACGAGAGCATAATATTGTTACTTCGCTTTTCCTTAATCCCGACGAGCTTGAGGATCTTGTAGTTGAGCGTTACGACCGCTACAAAGTGGTAGAAGAAAATGAAGTAATGTATGAAGAATATATGATGGACGATGCCGATATTTGCATTGCCGCTTTTGGTATTGCCGCTCGTGTTGCTAAAAACGCAATTAACGAAGCCCGCAAAAACGGTATCAAGGTTGGTCTTATCCGTCCAATTACACTTTGGCCCTTCCCTGTAGCTCCTTTTAAAAAGGCCGCTAACCAGGTGAAAGAAATTATTTCTGTAGAGCTTTCTATGGGTCAGATGATTGAAGACGTAAAACTTGCTTGTGAATGCAAGGTGCCTGTAACACTTTGTAGCCGTACAGGCGGTATGATTCCTTCACCTGATCAGGTATTAGAGGCTATAAATAAAGCTAATGGAGGTGCAAAATAATGGCAGTAGTATTTGACAAACCACACGCTCTTACAGATGTGCCTATGCATTATTGCCCAGGTTGCACCCACGGTATTGTTCACCGTCTTGTAGCTGAGGTTATTGACGAATTAGGTATTGAGGGCAAAACAATAGGTATTGCTCCTGTTGGTTGCTCTGTATTTGCTTACAATTATTTTAACTGCGATATGATTGAGGCGGCTCACGGTCGTGCTCCTGCAGTTGCTACCGGTGTTAAGCGTTCAGATCCCGAAAATCACGTTGTATTTACATATCAGGGTGACGGTGACCTCGCTTCAATCGGTATGGCAGAAACAGTTCATGCGGCCGCCCGAAACGAAAACATCACAATTATATTTATCAACAACGCAATCTACGGTATGACAGGCGGTCAGATGGCTCCTACATCACTTCCCGGTCAGGTTACACAAACTTCACCTTACGGTCGTGATACCGATCACTGCGGTTTCCCAATCAGAGTGTGTGAAATGCTTTCTGAACTTGAAGGTCCTGAATACTTAGAGCGTGTAACAGTTAGCAACGTTAAAAATATACGTAACGCTAAAAAGGCTATTAAAAAAGCCTTCCAGAACCAGATTGACGGCAAGGGTTTCTCTCTTGTAGAGGTTGTTTCAACCTGCCCTACCAACTGGGGTATGACACCACAAAACGCACTCAAGTGGCTCGAGGAAAATATGCTTCCATATTACCCACTTGGTGTTTATAAAGACAGATCTGCAAAGGAGGAAACAAAATAATGACTACTCAAATTTTGCTTTCCGGCTTTGGCGGACAGGGTATTTTGTTTACAGGTAAATTTTTGGCATACAAGGGTTTGCTCGCTGACAAAAACGTTAGCTGGCTTCCATCCTACGGCCCCGAAATGCGTGGCGGTACAGCAAGCTGTAGCGTAATTATCAGCGACGAAGAGGTAGGCTCACCTATCATTTCACAGCCCGATGTGCTTATTGCAATGAACTTGCCATCTTTTGAAAAGTTTGAGCCTACTGTTAAGGCGGGCGGTATTGTAATTGCCGACTCAAGTCTTATTGAAGCAAAATCAACCCGTACCGATATTGACGTTTACTACATTCCTGCAACTGCCCTTGCAAGCGATATGGGCAAACAGTCACTCGCTAATATGATAATCCTTGGCAAATTACTTAAAGTAATGAACGACTTTAACGAGGACGAAATCAAAACCGTTCTCGGCAAGGTTATTCCACCAAAGAAAGCCGATATGCTTGAAATTAATATGAAAGCAATGCAACTTGGCTCAGAAAATTAAGGAGGATATACAAATGGATATAAAATTTGTAAAAGCTGACGTTTTAAAAGAAAAACCAGACAGTTCCACCTTAGGTTTCGGTAAAATTTTTACCGACTATATGTTTATGATGGACTATTCTCGTGAAGAGGGTTGGCACGATGCTCGTATCGTTCCGTTTGCCCCCATCACTTTACACCCCGCTTCAACCGTGCTTCACTACGGCTCCGAAATTTTTGAGGGTCTTAAGGCTTACCGCACAGCAGACGGTAGTGTTCAACTTTTCAGACCTATGGAAAACATCCGCCGTATGAACACATCGGCCGAAAGACTTTGTCTGCCAACAATCCCCGAGGATTTGGCTTTTCAGGTTCTTACCGAGTTTGTACGTGTTGAGCAAGACTGGACACCGTCAGCCGACGGCACTTCACTTTACCTTCGTCCGTTTATGTTTGGTAATGATGAAACACTTGGTGTTCACGCAGTACACAATGCAACCTACGTTATAATTGCTTCCCCTGTTGGCAGCTATTATAAAGAGGGCATTAACCCTGTTAAGATTATGATAGAGGACGAAGACGTTCGTGCAGTTCGTGGCGGTACAGGTTATGCTAAATGCGGTGGTAACTACGCCGCAAGTAACCGTGCAGGTGAACGTGCTGAGCAAAAGGGCTACTCACAGGTTTTGTGGCTTGACGGTGTAGAACGCAAATACATTGAAGAGGTTGGCGCCATGAACGTTATGTTCAAAATCGGTGACGAAATCGTAACACCAATGCTTTCGGGCTCAATTCTTCCGGGTATTACACGCAAGTCTTGTCTTGAGGTTTTACGTAACAAGGGTTACAAGGTAAGCGAGCGTTTACTTAGCATTGACGAGCTGGCTGAGGCTATGCAAAACGGCACTCTTAAAGAGGCTTGGGGTTGCGGCACAGCAGCAGTTATCTCTCCAATCGGTGAGCTTTGCTACAAAGATACAAAATACGCTGTAAATAACGGCGAAATCGGTGAAGTAACTCAAATGCTTTACGACACTCTCACAGGTATTCAGTGGGGCAAGATTGAAGATACTTATAATTGGACAGTAAAACTATAAAAATATGCAGTCGACTTTTGTCGACTGCAATTTTTTATAGTTTGTGTCCGTAGGGCACAACATTATTTTGAGCGTGAGCGAAAACATAGTTTGACCGATAGGTCAACATCGTGTTTGTATGTTTGCGAACACAAAACGAAGTTGCTAAATCGCAAAAGATGTTACATCTTTGTTGTAAACGATGTGATGCTTCGCATCAACGTTGTTGCACTTCGTGCAAACATATGGTATAATCTATTTAGGTGATAATAATGAAAGATGATAAACTGACTGATTTATCTATGCAATTGTCAGTTGATGTTTTAAATTTAGTTAAAGAGTTAAAATCTCAAAAAGAAACTATTATTTCAAACCAAATTGGCAGAAGCGCAACAAGTGTTTGCGCTAATATTGCTGAAAGTAAATATGCACAATCCCGTGCTGATTTTATTTCAAAGTTGGAAATTTCACTAAAGGAAGCCAACGAAACAAGCAAATGGCTTGAAATGCTTTTTAAAACCAATTATATTAGTGAGTTACAGTATAAAAAACTAAATACCACCTGTTCAACAATTAGATTTTTACTTGTTACATCAATTAAAACCGCCAAACAAAACGCTAAAAAATAGATTGATAAAACACACCCGACACGAAATTTCGTGTCGGGTGTGTTTTCAGTTAAATGTTTTTAGAAAAATCTTGTAAAGCTGTTGCAAGAATTTCTGTTAATGCACTCTTGCATTCATTAGGCGTCATACCTTCACCTAACGTTTGCACAAGAGTGGATAAAACTGCAATTCGTTCTGTATCCACTGGCTTACTGGGTTTCAAATCATCATACACCTTTTCATAAAATGCGAGCAACTTTTGTAAATTTTCTTCCCTATGATGAAAAATCTCCACTATTGCTTTAACTTTTTCAAGTGCAACATCTTCATTAACATCACACTTCACTTCGTGTTCTTCCTCGTCAGGATTATTCGTTATTGATTGTCGGTTTGCGTCTGTAATACAATGTATTGCACTAACAGTATTTTTAAAATCCTGTAATTCAGTGTGTAATTTTTCGATTTGCTCTAACACATAAGGAATATTATATTTTGATAACGAACTATCAACTTCGGTTGGAACTTCAACATTAACATTTATATTTTCTGACATTTTATTGTCCCCCGTTTCAATTTCTGGCGGACACAGCAAACATATTTTGTTTTCAGTTATGAAGCGTGCCCTGCCATTTTTAACAAGACCCTTTGCCCTTTTAGGGTAGGTAGCCTCATATTCATTTCCTTGTTCATCTACAACAATAACGTTTTTTTCGATGGGTGTCATCCCCTTTGATGTAAATACTTAAGTTTGTAAAACCGTTTTTTGTTATGGGTGCCGTCCCCGTTTACATTTTTAAGTATAGCATAATATTTTTAGTTTTTCAACAATTTATAATTTGTCTGCTCCTTATTCAAAATTCGTCAATCGGTAACCGAATTCTTTTGCAAGTATCATTCTACTTATGCATATACTTATAATTCTTATAACAAAAATCAAAAATTTCTTTTTTTACTGCACCAAAGCTCTTATCTTTATGATATACAAGATAGGAATTTCTGGTAAACTCGTAATCCAAAACCGTAATTTTGCGAAGTCCACCGTTATTGAGTTGTCGTGTAAGCAATGCTTCCGGCATAATGGTAACACCAAGATTTTGTACAGCGGCAGAAATTAGCGCTTGATTGCTTATAGATTCCATAACAGGCGTTACAACAATGTTCTCCAAAGAAAAAATATTATCTAAAAAGTCACGTGACACACTTTCGTCCTCACGTAGTAAAAGGTCGTAACGGCACAATTCTTTAAGGGTTACCGTATCGGGCATATCATATTTTTTGCCGCAAACCGCTACAAGCGTGTTGCTGTCAACAAGACGTGATTTTATGTTGGGGCTTGATGGCTTTCCCTGTATAAAAGCAAAGTCAAGCGTACCGTTTAAAATTTTGTTTTCTATTATAGAGGTTTGGTTAATAGAAACCTGAAAATCTATATCTTTAAAACTTTCTTTCAGATTGCGCAAAAGCCAGGGCAATTTTTGTTTACCTATGGTAAGTGATGAACCAATTTTTAAAAGCGGCTTTTTTGAAGAGTTTAGTGCAACCTCCTCAAACTCGTTAAATGCCGTTATAACCTCCTGTGCTTTTATAAGCAAAACCTTTCCCTCGTCGGTTAAAAACAATTTTTTATTTATTCGCTCAAATAATTTTACGTTATAGTTTTTCTCAATTTCGGAAATAGTATTACTAACAGCAGGTTGTGCAATAAACAATTCCTCTGCCGCCTTTGTCATACTTTGATGCTTACATACGCATAAAAACACCTTCAAGTGCCGTATGGTCATTACAACTCCCCCTAAACATCCATAACCAAATCTATATGATTTTTATAATATTATACTATTTTACTTATTAAAAGTCAATTGGTATAATTAACCTCGTGAGAAATTAAAGGAGGAAAAAGTTATGTTATCTTCAGATCAAATTATGCAGTTAATAGGTAGTCTTATATGGCTACTTGCAGGCGTCGGCGTATTCATAGTTGGTATGAACTTTTTGGGCGACGCATTAGAAAAAAGTGCCGGTGCCGGTATGAAACGATTACTTGAACGAATAAGCAACAATCGTTTATCGGGTGTTGGTATTGGTGCCGGTGTAACGGCAATAATTCAAAGCTCGTCAGCAACGTCGGTAATGGTTATCGGCCTTGTAAACGCAGGTGTTATGACACTAATGCAGGCAACACCAATTATTATGGGTGCCAACATTGGTACCACCATTACAGGTGTGTTAGTAGCACTAAAAAATGATTACTTTAATATGGCGATGTATCTGCTTGCTTTTGCAGGTGTTATGATGGGATTCGCAAAAAAAGAAAAGATTAGGCTTGCCGGTAGCCTTTGTTGCGGTCTTGGTCTAATATTTGTAGGCCTAGAGGTTATGAGCAGTGAACAAGCCTTTGGAAATCCACTTGTTGAAAATATGTTTACCGGCATTTTCCAAAAGATAGATTTTCCCTTGCTTTTAATCTTGGTGGGTGCTGTGTTTACTGCACTTATTCAAAGCTCCTCTGCCGCTACCGGTGTTGTAATTACTATGGTAGGCGCAGGTGTGCTTCCGCTCCATATGGCACTGTTTATCGTGCTTGGCGCCAATATTGGTACTTGTGTAACAGCCTTGCTTGCATCAATTGGTGCAAATGCCAATTCAAAGCGTGTGGCACTTATTCACTTTACATTTAATACAATCGGAACAATTATTTTCACAGCAATAATCTGGATATTTAAAGACCCTATAGTAAATCTTTTGATATCGGTGTTCCCCGGAGAAGACCCAATGTCACTTCAGATGAGGGTATCGCTGTTCCACGTTATATTTAACGTCACAACTACCCTTTGCTTGTTACCGTTTGTAAAACAATTGGTTAAGTATTCTTGTATGGTAATTAAAGACAAGAAAGAAATATCCGAAACACTCTCACTTAAATATGTAGATGACCGTCTTATAACAACACCACCTGTTGCACTTATGCAGGTAAAAAAAGAAATCAATTATATGATGTCGCTGGTTGAAGAAAACATTAAACTCTCTTTTGCCGCTATGGATACCGGTTCTGTAAAGCACGGTGATGAAATTGCCAAAAACGAAGTAATCATAGATTTTACCAACAGCGAGCTTACAAAGTACCTGATTAAGTTATCTGCTAACGTTGAGGCAAGCGACGAAAAACAAATAGGTGCCTATTTCCACGTGCTGAACGACCTTGAGCGTATTGGTGACCACGCCGAAAACTTCCACGAAATTGGTGTAGAAATGTTAAACAAAAACATCACCTTTACCGACCAAGCACGCACAGGTATAAACAACATGCGTGACACCGTAATTAGTATGTTTGGCATTTCTAAAGATGCTTTTGAAAATTCACACAAGGATGAGTTGTCAGGTCTTACCGAGCTTGAACAAAACGTCGACAATATGAAAAGAGAACTTATTGCAGACCACTTTAACAGGCTTGCCGAGGGTAACTGCAGTGTAGAAGTTAGTCCATACTATTCATCGGTTGTAGTTGGCCTTGAGCGTGTGGCTGACCACCTTGTAAATGTGGGTTACAGTATTGTTAACCCAACCGGTTCACAAAAAAACAATGCATAAAAACAAAAAAGCAGATGACCAATAATCATCTGCTTTTTTTGTTGAAAAGATTAAAATGTTGTGCTATACTGAACCCATAAAAAATAGTACACTGGTAAATCGGGATGTTTTTATGGCTAAAATTATTGGCGTTGCGCCAAAATCACTTACAATCAAAGAAAATAACAGTTGTATGCAAGACTACTACCAGCTTGGTAACAACTACATAAAACGTGTAGCCGAAGCGGGTGGTACGCCTGTGGGACTCTGTCCTATGGACAACTGGCTTAGCGAAGAACAATTAGATATGTGTGATGCGTTTTTAGTCCAGGGTGGTGCTGAATTTTACGACTATCATTTTCAAATTATTCATCACGCACTGACTCATGGCAAGCGTTATCTTGGTATATGCCTCGGTCAACAGCTTATATACGTGTATTTTGAGCTGAAACGTAGAGTTGAGAGCCAAGGCTACGAAGGCGACCTTGTAAAAGCTATATGCAAATACAGAAGAACGATTTCTCGCTCATTGCAAGAAAAAATACCGAATCATCGATATGAATACCCTACGCGCGGCAACGAAGATGCCGCTAAACATGATGTAGATATAGTGCACGGCACTCTTTTACATAAAGTTCTTGGTCGCGATAAGATGCGTCTATGCTCTTTTCACGATCTTAACACGCCACCAACGCAAACTCTTGTTACTATAAATGCGTGGTCGGCGCTCGGGGACGGAGTAGTTGAGGGCACCGAATACGGTGACAACATTTTAGGGGTTCAAGGTCATCCCGAAGCTGACTCACTACTACCCGAATTATTTAACTTTCTCACAAAAGATTAATATTTAAAATAGCAGTCAACTTTGGTTGACTGCTATTTTTATCTCCTGCTTTTTCTATACTCAGTCGGGCGGCAACTACACTTTTTTTGAAAAAGGTTTGAAAAATAGTGTATATCGGTGTAGCCTAATTTTTCGGCAATTTCCCCTACCGATAAATCGGTATCGGCAAGCAGTGATTTTGCCGTTTGCATTTTGCGCTCAAGCTGATAGGCGTATGGCGTGATACCAAACTCACGGCTGAATAACTTTTGGCAATAATCTTGTGACCGGAATATTGTTTTTGCAAGTTCAGCAGTACTTACAAGACGCGAAATATTTGAATCAAGATAATTTTTTAGTTTAAGCGCCTCTTCGCTGTGCTTAGTTTCTTGGGTCGCGATAGAGAGTTTTGAAATTATCTCCACAAAAATCCCCTGTAATGTCGTCTGCATTTCGCTATCCGGCATATCGGAACTGATAATATGGGTTATTTTTTCAAAGGTAGGTTTTAATCCATTACCGTCAAAAAAATGTTTTCCCGAAAGTCCGTAGGCTAAAAGCAGTTGTTTGCAAAAATCCCCCGAAAGGTTTAAAAAAATTTTTTTGAAAGGATTTTCACTGTCGGCATAGTAATCATGCTTTTCGCCCGATACCAGAAGATAAACCGTATCTTTGCCGACGTAGTTCATTTTGCCATTGGCAAAAACATACCCTGCGCCGTCCGTCACGTACTCTATTACAAACGTATCAGCCTTTGTTCTGGTGATATGATAGGTGGGACTTGGGTAGGTCACACCCGCAAGCGATATGTAAAAAGGTGCTTTTTGTGGGGCGCAGGCAAAGGGTTTTAAATATTCGTTCAAATTATTTTCCTCACTTTTATAATTAAAATACGCATTTAATCGTGACTTATCACTTATTATAATATAATTAACATATAACTTCAAGGAGGAAATACTATGAAACTGCGCGCACCCGCAACACCCATTATAAATATTGACCCATATTTTTCTATATGGACTGAAAATTCAGTGCTCGAAAACACTGTTCACTGGACAGGCAAACCTAACACTATGTCGGGCAGAGTTATTATCGATGGCGCCGAGTACCATTTTTTAGGTCTTAATGACACCGATATTCCCGATATGACGGTCGAAAACGTAGAAATTGATGCTTTTTCTACAATAATTACATATACAAATGCCGCTATTCGTCTTACCGCTCATTTTACCTCCCCGATGTTGCCTGACGATTTATACTACGCGTCTCGCCCCGTAACATACTGCAAGGTTTCATACGAAAGTCTTGACGGTAATTCACACACAGTTGCGGTTAAGTTTACCGCCAGCGAAGAGCTTGTTTTAGAGGAAAAAGGCGGTAATGCGGTTGTAACCGCACCTGTAGATATTGAAGGCATCACCGCAATTAAAATGGGTAACGCTAATCAAAAGGTATTATCGCGTAGTGACGATTATATCTGCATTGACTGGGGTTATTTATACCTTGGCGTAAAAGGTGACGGCAAGGCTTATGGCAACACACTTGATAATATGAATGCTATAAGTGTTGAAGCAGACCTTAACAGTGATGCGCTGTTTCTTTTCGGGTTTGACGATATAGACAGTATTCAGTATTTTGGCGAAAATCTTAAGGCCTACTGGAAAAAGGATGGTAAAACAATCGAAGAAGCATTCGTTGAAGCCGCAAATGAATATGACACCTTGCTTGCTCGTTGTAATGCTTTTTCCGATAAACTTAAAGATGATGCAACCAAAAAAGGTAATGAAAAATATGCCGATATGTTACTGCTTTCGGTTCGTCAGGTAATGGCGGCGCACAAGCTTGTAGTTGACACAAATGGCAACAATCTTTATATTTCAAAAGAATGCTCCTCAAACGGTTGTGCCGCTACCGTTGACGTTACCTATCCGTCGGCGCCGATGTTTTTGCTTTATAATACCGAACTGCTTAAAGGTATGCTCCGACCTATAATGCGCTATGCCGCAAGCAATGAATGGTGTTTTGATTTTGCACCGCACGATGTCGGACAATACCCACTGCTTAACGGACAGTTCTATGGTGTAAAACGCGAAAACGGCAAAGTAGATATTGACGCTAATATGCAAATGCCAGTTGAAGAATGTGGAAATATGATTATCCTTTTTGCCGCTATATGCGACGCGGATAATGACGTGTCTTTTGCAAAAGAACATATTGACACTATAAGTCAGTGGAGCAAGTATCTTATCAAATACGGTCTTGACCCCGAAAACCAGCTTTGCACCGACGACTTTGCAGGACACCTGGCGCACAACGTAAACCTTTCTATAAAAGCAATTATGGGTATTGCCGCTTATAGCCGCATATTGAGTCGCCTTGGTGAAATCACAAAAGCCGACGAGATGATGGCTATTGCCCGCGAATATGCCGTCTCGGTAATAGAAAGAGCAAAAAACAACGATGGCAGTTATCGTCTTGCTTTTGACGGGCCCGACACTTTCTCGCTTAAATATAATTCGGTTTGGGATAAATTGTGGGGTACAAATCTATTTCCACAAGAATTTTACGGTGGTGAAATCGCACGCTACAAAAAAGAATTGCTCCCCTACGGTGTGCCGCTTGACTCTCGCAAAAATTACACCAAATCCGACTGGCTTTTATGGGCGGCGGCACTTGCTGATAATCAGGGCGACTTCGACTTGCTCGTTGATTCACTTTGGAATTCATACAACCAAACGGCTGACCGCGCACCAATGACCGACTGGTATTATTGTGACAGCGCAAAAATTAGTATGTTCCGTCATAGAACGGTTATCGGCGGTTTGTTTATAAAACTAATGTTTTAAATGTACTTGTAATTTTTTAAAACTGTGGTATGATTAAGTCATACCACAGTTAATTTTTTGAGGTGATAAAAATGAAAATATTACTTGCAGGCGATTTTAGTCCTACCAATGCAACAAATGAACTCTTTAAAGCCAAAGATATCAAAACCCTTTTTGGCGATACTCTATCACTATTTAAAGATAATGATATAAATTTTGTAAATATGGAGGGTGCACTTACCGAAAGCGATGGCGGTATCGAAAAATTTGGTCCCTGTCTTAAAGGCACACCCATTGCCGCCGAGGTTATGAAAGAAGTAGGCATCAACCTTGTAGGTCTTTCAAACAACCACATTTTTGACTACGGAATTCAAGGTTACAAGGATACAGTTGCAGCACTTGACAAAGTTGGCATTGCATATACCGGTTTTGGTGAAAATTATGAGGACGCTCGCAAAAACTATTACTTTGAAAAAAATGGCGAAAAGGTGGCATTTGTTTGTGTTTGCGAAAGTGAATACAGCTATGCACTCGAGGACCGTATGGGTTCACGTCTTTATGACTGTTATGATACCATTGCAGACGTGCGTGAGGCAAAGGCAAATGCCGATAAAGTTATCGTAATTTATCACGGTGGCAAAGAAAACTGCCGTTATCCATCCCCACGTATGCGTAAACTGACCCACGCGCTCGTTGATGCAGGCGCCGACCTTGTTACCTGTCAGCACTGCCACTGCATTGGTTGTACCGAGTATTACAAGGGTAAATTCATCTGCTACGGTCAGGGCAACTTCCATTTTGTAAACCCTTGGAGAGCGGAATACCCACACTGGCCGCTTGAAATAGTAATTCGTTACGACACAATAACGGGCGAAATTGAACGTATTCCGGTTAATATAAATGCCGAAATTAACGGTATTGAACTTTCAAAGGGCGAAACCAAAGAAAATATTATAAACCTTATGAAAGAACTTGACCAAAGTATAATTGACGGCAGTTATAAACAAGGCTATGCCGACTACTGCGAAAGCCAAAGAGAAGCTTACCACGGCTGGATTGGTCGCGCATATTCAGAAAACGCTACCGAGCGTGATAACAAGGTGTTTGGTCATTACATCGACTGCGAAGCGCACCTTGATATGCTACTTGAGCTTAACAAAACTGCAAATCATACTAACGAAAAATAATGAGCCTTACTTTTAAATTAAAGGAGATTTGATATGAAAAAAACATTTAAATTCATTGCGCTTGTGTTGTTGCTATTTGTTTGTACATCTATGATAGGTTGTAATAGTAACGATACATTAGATACTAGTTCATTGCCAAATCATGAGCTTTACGATACAGCAAATTTAGATAATCTTTCTTTTACCCCGACGGAGATTGCGCAAGTTCCACCATCTCCTGACGCAATTTTTTCAGCAAAAGACGGAAATGTATTTTTAATCGTTAAATTTGATGTTGAAAACATTTCGGAAGAAAAAGCTATTATCACCACTTTGGGAATGTTTACTGCTTATGTCGACGGCAAACAGGTTGATTTATCAATTAAGGCATATACTGCTTTAAATAATGTAACTCAGCTTGACGGCTCTATTGCCCCAAACGAAACTAAAACCGGTCATTTTATTGTTGAGGTTCCTGAAAAATGGCAAGAGTTTAAAATAGTTATTAAATCAAGCATTTTATCATCTAACCGCGCACTATTTACATTTAATCAACAAATATAAAATACACACCAATTTTTACATTAATGGCGGGTTCTTATACCCGCCGTTATTTTTTATATTTAACCCTTGACAAGCGTTTTTCGTTATGATATAATACGAGCAAATATTTTTTAAATGCTTTGAAGGAATTATTTCTTTTCTTCCCTTCTTTTCAGAGAGTCGTCGGCTGGTCCAAGCCGATAAGAACATTAAAAGAAAGCCTCATTCCTGAGCAGAGTGGCTGAAAATCGCAGTAAGCCATTACGGTTTGTCCCGTTACAAAACACAAGGCTTGTTGGAGCTTTGACTGAGTTGGCAGTCTTTGTACTGCAAACAGGGTGGTACCGCGAAAAACAAATTTTCGTCCCTGAAGTAAAGTTTTTGTAACTTTGCTTCGGGTTTTTTATTTTTATAACACGTCGACCAACACGGCGAAAAAGGAGTTTTACCTATGAAACAAATTAAAATTGCAGATGCAACTCTCTGCCGAGACAACAGTCATTTCAGTTTTAAAGAAAAAATTGAAATTGCAAGACAACTTGAAAATCTTAACGTAGATGTTATCGAGTTTCCTGAAATTGTAAATGCAAAGGCAGATATTTTGCTAATTAAAACTGTTTCATCATTTGTTAAAAACAGTGTAATTTCGGTAGCCGCAGGTGTTGGTGCCGACAGTGTCGAAAATGCTATCGTTTCTTTAGCAAACGCTAAAAACGCACAGGTGCGAATTGAACTTCCCGTTTCCCCTGTTGGTATGGAATACACCTGTCACAAAAAACCTGATAAGATTTTAGCGCATATAGAAAATGCTGTAAGCACTGCAAAGCAAACAATCGCTAATGTAGAATTTTGCGCAGTAGACGCAACCCGTGCCGAAGCCGATTTCCTTAAAACTGCTATCGATACCGCTATAAAAGCAGGCGCAACAAGTATATCCGTTTGTGACAGCGCCGCAAATATGATGCCCGACGATTTTGCTGACTTTGCCGCAAACGTTGCTTCATATTGTACTGTACCGGTTGGTGTTAAGTGCGACAACAAAAACGGTCTTGCCATAGCGCAGGCAATTTTAGCAGTAAAGCAGGGCGTAATTATCGTAAAAACAGCCGTTGACGGCACAACCGTACCGCTTGATATTTTTGCCGATATGGTTAAAAACTGCGGCAACGATTACGACTTTACTTCAAATATTAAAACTACAGAGCTTCACCGTATTGTTAAACAAATACGTTGGGTAACCGGTAACTCACAAAGCGGTAATGCAACGTCAATTAAAACAAACGACGACAACGCCGTTCATCTTGACAAAAATGATGATATTGACGCTGTATCAACCGCCGCCGCAAAGCTTGGCTACGACCTTTCGGAAGAAGATAAGTCAAAGGTTTACGAAGAATTTTTGCGTGTTGCCGCTAAAAAGAACGTAGGTCTTAAAGAACTTGAGGCAATCATCGCTTCGGTTGCACTTCAGGTCCCTGCAACATACTCACTTGTAAACTACGTTATAAACACAGGTAACATTATTCCTGCTTCTGCTCAAATTACAATTAAAAAAGGTGACGAGCAGATACAGGGCATATGCATAGGCGACGGTCCTATTGATGCCGCTTTCTTGGCAGTTGAACAAATTATTGGTCACCACTATGAGCTTGACGATTTCCAAATTACCTCTGTAACCGAAGGTAAAGAGGCTATGGGCTCGGCAATTGTTAAGCTTCGTTCGGGTGGTAAGCTTTATTCAGGCAACGGTATTTCTACCGATATTATAAGCGCAAGTATACGCGCATACATTAATGCCGTAAACAAGATTGTTTACGAGGAGGCATAAGCTTATGAAATTATCTTTTTCTACAAAGGGTTGGCACAATAACTCCTTTGACGAATTTTGCGATATAGCAGTTGATTTAGGCTTTGGCGGTATTGAACTGCACAACGTAAACAATCGTCTTTTTACCGACAAGGACGGTGCTTTTCACGATTATGCTGCGGCGGCTACAGCACGCAGACTTTATGAAAAAAAGTTGCAAATTCCTTGTATTGATGTTCTTTGCGATATTGGTTATGCCGCAAAAGCAGATGCCGCTTTCGAAGAATTTTCAAAATGTGTAAACATTGCATCTAATCTTAATATTTCATTTATTAGGGTAAAAGCCGAAAAGGCAGTTGACCCCGAAAACGCAACCAAAAGCGTTATTTCCTTTATAGAAAAGGCTCTTCCAATTGCAACCGACAAAAACATTACCATTTTGATTGAAACATCAGGTCTTTTCTGCAAAACTTCTGATTTGCGTAACGTTTTGGATCAATTTGCCTGTGATAATCTTGCGGCTCTTTGGAATATGTCGGCAGCCTTTTTTGAGGGTGGCGAAAATGCCGAAGAAATTATCAAAAATCTTGGCGCATACATCAAACACGTTCATATAAATGATGCCGAAAAAACCGCCGACGGTGTAGAATTTTGTCTTATTGGCGAAGGCGAGCTTCCAATAGGCGAAATGATGTTAGCGCTTCGCTCGGTAAACTATGACGGCTTTGTTTCTCTTGTTTGGGACCCTTCTTGGTGCGCCGAGCTTGATGATATGGAAATCATATTCTCACAGTACGTGGGCTATATGAAGCAATACGGCGATACATCTAAAAACGAGCGTACATTTTATTACAACAAAAGTCATACAGGTAAATTCGTTTGGAAAAAGGATTTGCTTATTGACCTTACCTTTTCCGAAGTTCTTGACACTATGGTTGAGTGCTTCCCCGACCAGTACGCATTTAAATATACAACGCTTGATTACACACGCACATATTCAGAATTTCGTGATGACGTTGACACCTTTGCCCGCTCACTTATATCTATGGGCGTAAAGGCAGGTAGCCACGTTGCCGTTTGGGCATCCAACGTACCGCAATGGTACATTGCTTTTTGGGCTACTGTTAAAATTGGCGCCGTGTTGGTAACCGTTAACACAGCTTATAAAATTCACGAAATCGAATATCTGCTTAAACAGTCAGATACACATACCCTTATTATGACCGAAGGCTCAAAGGACACTCACTACGGCAAAATTATTGCCGAGCTTTGCCCCGAGCTTGAAAGCACCAAGGTAGGTGCTCCGCTTCACAGCCGCAGACTCCCCTTCCTTCGCAACGTAATTACTGTAGGATACAGTCAAAAAGGTTGTATGACCTGGGAAGACGCTATTGACCGTGCAGTTCAGGTTCCTTTGTCCGAAGTTCACCGTATGGCTGCCGCTGTTGATAAGGACGACGTTTGCAATATGCAGTACACTTCAGGCACAACAGGCTTTCCAAAAGGTGTTATGCTTACACACTATAACGTTGTAAACAACGGCAAATACATTGGTGACCATATGGATTTATCCACCGCAGACCGTATGATGATTCAGGTTCCTATGTTCCACTGCTTTGGTATGGTGCTTTCTATGACATCATCTATGACACACGGTGCTACAATGTATCCGCTTCCATATTTCTCACCAAAACCGGCACTTGCTTGCGTTCACAATGAACACATCACAGCATTTAACGGCGTTCCGACAATGTTTATTGCTATGATGCAGCACGAAGACTTCCCCAAGACCGATTTTTCATATATCCGTACAGGTATTATGGCTGGTGCAAACTGCCCTGCTGATCTTATGAAAAAGGCAACCGAAGTAATGAATATGAAAGAAATCGTATCGGTTTACGGTCAGACCGAGGCAAGCCCCGGCTGTACTATGAGCAGTTATTACGATTCACTTGAGGTTCGTACCGAAACTGTTGGTAGTGCATTCGCCAACGTAGAGTGTAAGATTATTGACCCCGAAACAGGCGAAGATTGTCCCGAATGTGTAAACGGCGAATTTGTAGCACGTGGCTACAATCTTATGAAGGGTTATTACAAAATGCCGCAGGCTACTGCAGCTACCATTGATGCTGACGGTTGGCTTCATACAGGTGACCTTGCCTGTCGCACACCGGAAGGCAATTATAACATTACCGGCAGACTTAAGGATATGATTATCCGTGGCGGTGAAAACATTTACCCCAAGGAGATTGAAGAATTTATCTATACCTGTGATAAGGTTAAGGACGTTCAGGTTATTGGCGTGCCCGATAAACGCTACGGCGAAGAGATAATGGCTTGCATCATCCTTAAAGACGGCGAAAGCATGACCGAGGAGGAAATGAAACAGTATATTGCCGACCATATGGCACGCCACAAGGTTCCTCGTTATATTGAGTTTGTAAAAGCATTTCCGATGAATGCTGCAGGCAAAATTCTTAAATACAAAATGCGTGAGGATGCCGCAAAGCGTTTGGGACTTGTCGAGGAGTAAATAAAATGATAGATAACAAATTTACCGTTATCGACTCGCACTGCCATATTTATCCCGAAAAAATAGCAAAACCTGCCGTGATAAGTACCGGCAGGTTTTACGATATGACAGCGCTTGGTGACGGCACTGTAAATTCTTTGCTCGCTATTGGCAAAAGGGTCGGAATTGACCGTTTTGTTGTGCAATCGGTGGCTACTACACCACATCAGGTGCAGAGCATAAATAAATTCATCTCTGACGAGGTTTCTGCTTTCCCCGACAAACTTATCGGTCTTGGCACAATGCACCCCGATAGCAGCGATTTAAAGGGAGATTTAGAACACATTAAGGAATTAGGGTTGCACGGAGTAAAACTTCACCCCGATATTCAAAGGTTCAAGATAGACGATTACCGCTGTCTTAAAATATACGAGCTTTGCGAAAAAGAGAATATGCCAATCCTTATGCATACAGGTGATTACCGATTCGATTATTCTAATCCAAACCGTTTGGTGCCGATTTTAGATATTTATAAAAATCTTACCATAATCGGTGCGCATCTTGGTGGTTGGTCGGTTTGGGACGAGGCTGTAGAAAAACTTGCGGGTTATAAAAACTTTTACGTTGACTCTTCTTCAAGCCTTTACGAACTATCGGTTGAGCGTGCTACCGAAATAATACGTACCTATGGCACCGACCGTGTATTGTTTGGCTCAGATTTCCCTGTGTTTTCACCCGATATAGAGCTTGAACGTTTTATGGCATTACCTCTTACCGACGATGAAAAACGAGCCATACTAAGCGAAAACGTTTTAAGGCTTTATAACATTAAATAAAAAAAGAAAGGAAGGATTTTAAAAATCCTTCCTCTTTTTATTACTCTAAAATATAGATTTCTACGTTACGTCTACCAAAAGCTACACATGCGGCGTGGCTTGCCATAAACAAGTCAACGTTTGTAGGACGTGAATAGATAAATCCGCCTGTATCAGCAGCAACAGCGTAACCGTAAATGAAAGCGCCATCGCTTGATTTGATATACATCTTTGTGCCATATGGAATAACGTTTGGATTAACTGCTATATAACCGGGCTGTGGTGCTACACCTGTTGAACAGTTGTTACCGGTATAGGTGTATGCTGTTGCCTGAACGGTCATATGGCCTTTAAAGTTAACGGGGTTGCCGTTAGCGTCAAGCTCTATTGCAAAAGGTGGTGTAAGTGTAGAAATAGTTCCTACGTTTTCACTTGTTGTAACCACCGGAGCTTTTGTGCCGATTGTTTTTGTACCATCAACGGCTGCGCTTAAGGTTACTGTGCTGTTAATAATCTTCTCAACTGTGACACCGTTTACGATTTTGGCAGTGTAGTTAACCTGCTGTTCACCGTTTTTGCCCTCTACAAGTGATGTAGCGCCCGATTCCATGGTAGAAGAATAAATTGTGTTAATATTACAAGGAATAGCTTCTATATAGCTACCTGTAACGTAATCAATGTTTGTGTAGTCGATATAGGTTGTTTCACTGATTACTGTATCAAGTGAAGGTTCAACCATATCGTACTGGTCAACCGAATAACCTGCTGATTTTAGGATGTCTGCTACTGTAGATTCAATAGCTAAGACCTCGGTTGTTTTCTTACCCACTGTAACATATACAGGGAAAGTTTCGGTTAATGAAATGTTTGTGATACCGCTAATTGAGTTAACACTCAAAACTCTGTATTGACTTGAATTAAAACCTGCAAGGTTTACTACCGAATCAATATCGTTTGAAAGTGTGCGTACCTTGTATGTTTTTTCACCGTCTGTTACGGTAAATGTATTTACAGTACCAAAAAGCAAGGTTGCTGCGCAGATTGAAGCAATTAAAAGCATTGCCATGAGCGGTATACGCATACGCATAAGTTTAGTAAAACTAAAACCGCTTTTGTCCGATCTAAGCATCTAACGACTCCTTTTTTAATATGTTTAACAGTTTAACTAAAGTGGCACCTTGGCGCCAACGATTGGTATTATACCCCATTTTTTTAACTATGTCAAACATACAAAAAGAGTCTTTTTTGTGCAAAACGCACAAAAAATGGCCATTTTAAAAAGGTTACAACTTTGTAACCTTTGTTTTTTAGGGGTTTTTTGTCAAAAAATGTCAAAAGTATTGTCAAACCTTCCAAAATTGCTAATATAATCCTTATGCACATGCACATCTATATGTGGTATATCGCAGTGTTAATATACATATAATAGTATTTATAATTATATATATATATACATAAAACAGCCCCACCCTATTGGATGGGACCGTTATAATCAAATTGAATTTATTATTATTCTTCTACGTCAGCTTTTTTGCCTGAAAGAATAATGTTTACAATTATACCTAAAATGAGAGCCGTTGCAATTGTTGTAATTGTAACCTGACCGAAAGTAAGTGAAAGACCACCGATACCTGCAATAAGAATTACAGAAGCAACAAATAGATTACGGTTTTTGTTAAGATCAACAGGCTGTAGCATCTTAAGACCGCTTACTGCGATAAATCCATAGAGCGACATACATACACCGCCCATTACGCAAGCGGGAATTGAATCAAGAAATGCAATAACAGGTGATACAAAAGAAACAACAACAGCCATAATTGCTGTGCATATGATTGTTATAACCGATGCATTGCGAGTAATTGCCACACAAGCAACCGATTCACCGTAGGTTGTGTTGGGACAACCACCAAATAAAGCACCTACCATTGAACCTACGCCATCACCAAGAAGCGTTCGGTGAAGACCGGGTTCTTTAAGAAGATCACGTTCAATAATAGAGGAAATGTTTTTATGGTCAGCAACATGCTCTGCAAAAACCACAAACGCCACAGGAATATATGCTGCTGCAACTGTACCGATATATGCCCCATCAATATCTTTAATACCCTTAATGGCTTCAATAAATGTAAAATCAGGAATTGCAACAAATGTACTGAAACTAACACCATCGTTCCAAAGGGCTTTTATAGGTTCAAAATTGATTACCATAAGAGCAGCATTGTCGGTTATAATACCAATAACAGTAAAAATTGTAGCTACTACATAGCCTGCAAGTATACCGATAATAAATGGTATAAGCTTTGCCATTTTTTTGCCATATGTTGAGCAAAGTGTAACTACAATAAGTGTAACTAAACCACATATAAGTGCAACGTAAACTGAACCACCAGCATCAGCGTTCTGCAAATCACCAACCGCATTACTTGCAAGTGATAAACCAATGATTGCAACCGTGGGTCCAATTACTACAGGAGGCATAAGTTTATTGAGCCAGTTAACACCAGCAAGTTTAACAATAATAGCAATCACCACGTATACAAGACCCGCCATTATTGCGCCTATAATAAGACCGGCAAAACCTGCTTGCGCAGAAACAGCACCTGCAAAAGCAGTTGCCAAAGAACCTAAAAACGCAAACGATGAACCTAAGAAAACCGGGCTCTTAGCCTTTGTGAACAACACATATACAAGAGTACCGATACCCGCACCAAAAAGTGCAGCCGCTACACTCATTTGATTTTCAAATGCCCATGTGATTTCTCCTTTTTCAATTCCATCCGCTACTGCGCCGTTAGTGATAATTGGCACAAGTATTGTTGCCGCAAGAATTGCAAGAAGTTGCTGAAACGCAAAGACTAGAATTTGTCCGAATTTAGGCTTATCTTCAACATTATAAACCATTTTCATTTTTAAAATCCCCTTTCTATTGTGGTTTTGTAATAACAAAACACTATATGTATGATAACATATAGTGTTTCATTTGTAAAGTTAAATTTTATTTTTTGCTACACCACTTTTTATTGCCGCTTGTGCAACTGCTTTTGCTACAGCAGGAGCAATTCTTTTGTCAAATGCTTTTGGCAAAATATAGTCAGCGGCAAGCTCTTTGTCACTTACCAAAGATGCAATTGCATTGGAAGCCGCAGTAAGCATTTCTTTGTTTATGTCACTTGCTCTAACGTCAAGCGCACCACGGAATATACCGGGGAATGCCAGTACGTTGTTTATTTGGTTGGCAAAATCTGATCTGCCGGTACCCACAACCTTTGCACCGGCGGCAAGTGCCTCGTCGGGCATTATTTCGGGAACAGGGTTTGCCATCGGGAAAACAATTGCGTCCTTGTTCATAGCGGCAACCATTTCACGTGTTACAATATTTGGTGCAGATACACCGATAAATACGTCAGCGCCCGTTAAAACGTCGGCAAGACTGCCCTTTTCACAATTTGGATTAGTCTTTTGTGAAAGTTCGGTATGAGCCGCACTTAAATCAGGCATACCTTTATATATTGCACCACATTTATCACACATAATAAGATTTTTAACGCCCATATCAAGCAGATGCTCACCAATAGCGGTGCCTGCGGCACCCGCACCGTTTATAACGCATTTAATATCGGCTATATTTTTGTTTACCACCTTTAATGCGTTAATCAGCGCCGCCGCAACCACAACTGCCGTACCGTGTTGGTCGTCGTGGAATACGGGTATATCACAAATTTCTTTTAGCTTGCGCTCTATTTCAAAACAACGGGGTGCGGCAATGTCTTCAAGATTAATTCCACCAAAGGAGCCCGACAATAGATAAATTGTTCGCACAATTTCATCTACGTCCTGTGTCTTTATACAAAGAGGAAAGGCGTCCACATCAGCAAATTCTTTAAATAGTACGCATTTGCCCTCCATAACAGGCATACCTGCCTCGGGACCAATGTCACCAAGACCCAATACCGCACTACCGTCGGTTATAACCGCAACAAGATTACTGCGTCGTGTAAGCTCATAAGATTTGTTAGTATCTTTTTGTATATGAAGGCACGGCTCGGCAACACCGGGAGTGTACGCCAGTGATAGCGCCTTACTGTCGGTCACGGGTGTACGGGACACAACCTCTATTTTGCCCTTCCATTCGTAATGTTTTTTTAGCGATTCTTGCTTTATATCCATAATTTACTCCAAATAAATTATTTTTTCTTTTTTGTAATGGCTATCATAAACGGTACTGCCATAAGTGGAAATAGCGCACATATTAATATACCGATTTTCATACCAAACTGATCAGGGGTAAGTGACAACTGTGTTGCAATCTGTGTAATAGCAGGAGTAGCAATCGCCTTATCGGTAATCATACCTAAAAGCTGTGGGCCAACCGCTGCGCCAAGGTCACCGCCGCATGCCATAATAGCAAATATAAACACTCCGCCTGTCGGGAAGCGTTCCGACGATACAAGTATGCTTCCCGGCCAAAGCATTGATACGCAAAATCCGGTAAGCACGCATGCTATAATTCCAATTAGCGCATTTGTAGTAATGGCGGCTGTTATGTAACACAAAAATGCACCTAAAGAACCTAAAATTAAAACTTTGGCAATATTTTTACCCTTTGCCGAATAGAGTGTACGACCAAGTCCTAAACACACGGCAAAAAGTGCCATACCTAAAAGGTCGCCCAAAATTTTCGGTATGCCAAGTGATTTTTCAAGATAGGCAGAACACCACTGTGTCATTATCATTTCTGATGCGCCGCCAAAAAATATAGCAATAACACATAGCCAAAGCGCTTTGTTTTTTAAAAACTTCACAACTCCCGAAGCTTTTTCGGGTGTTGGTATTTTGGGCATATCGGTTAAACTGAACAAAACAATTGATGTTACAGGCACAAGCAAAAAAAGCAGTGCCAACCATTGCCAATTTTCACCGCCGACACCAAACAAAAATGCTGTGCCGACAATTATAACGCCTACTATTCCCCAAGGATATACCGAGTGTAATTTGCTAAGTTCTTTATCCGGATTATCCGACGGAATTGACAGTATTAACGGAGTTGCCAAAACCTCGTTAAAACCGCTTGATGCCGAAAAAATCACCGTGCCAATAACCAAGCCAATATAAACGTGTTCTTTAAAAACGAACGGAAAAACGGCATAAACCAAAAGCCCTGTTGCAACAAGTACGGGTATTAGCCGAATGGTTTTTTTCATATTAAATTTATGTGGAAAAAATGATAACAGCAAATCAACGCCAAGCTGGGTGATAAAGTTTATTAACACAAGCAGTCCGAGCTTTGTATATGAAATGCCATAAAGGGTATTAAATGTTACAAATAAAAGCGGTGAAAGACACGCCACTACCGACATTGAAAGATTGGCGGTGTATGCCGCCCATTTAAGAACGTTGTATCTTGTTTTCATTGTTAAATCCCCAAAAGTTTCATTGCGTTTTTATGTGTTATTTTATCCATATCATCATTGCTTAAATTAAGTGTATTAAGCAATCTTTTTTCCATATCGGGTGTGTGCCAGGGCGTATCGGTACCAAAAAGCATTCTGTCCGATGTGTGAAGTGCCATAATCTTTTCGGCATAATACTTAGGCATCATAGAATAACCAAAGGATATATCAAAATAAATATCCTTGCCACAAAGGTGCTTTATAACGTCTTCGTTGCAGTTAATGCCTCCCCAATGAGCCGCAACCACAGGAGAACTGAACCACTCAAGTGCACGTGCCATCTTGTCGGGGGTGGCGCCATACGGCGGTGCAAAGCCATAGTCAAAGCCTGCGTGAAAAACCGTTACAAGACCCAGCTCTGATATTTTTTTATAAATCGGCTTTAAACGAATATCATCAACGTTAAAGCCTTGGTAATCGGGATGCAGTTTTACTCCTTTGAGCCCCAATTCTTTTATCCGTTCAAGCTCGTCAAGCGCATCTTCGCTAAAAGGAAACACACTGCCAAAAGCAAATATGTCTTTACCGTTGTTAATTAAAGCGGCAAAGTCGTTAACGCTTTTTTGCTGATGTGCATTTGTTGCAATGTTAAGCACTACCGATGCATCTACCCCGCCGTTTTTCATAGACTCTTTAAGACCCGACACCGTTCCGTCGGTATAAGGATTAAGACCACCCGAAGTAAAGCTTAATTTTTCTATCGCCTTGGGTGCTATTTTGTCGGGAAAGCAATGTGTGTGAAAATCTATAAGCATTTAAAAAACCTTCTTTTTTGTGATAAATTTATTATCACCTGCAATAAACGCAAAATTCGGTGCGGCGCAAAATCGCCACACCGAACTTTTTAATTAATGTGTCTTACGCCATTCATCAGCCTTTTGCGCTGACATTCTTTTAATATTTTCTTCCGGATGAATTGAATCTTCGCCACCGTTTACGTAAAGAAAATATTTGCCGCTTTCGGTTACGTAAAGGCTTTCTTCGTAACCGTCGGTGTCACCAAATGCACCGTATGTATGCTTTTTGATAAGTGCTGCGGTTTCGGTATCGTACTCTACCTTGCAAATAATCTTTTTCATAGCTTTTCTCCTTTGATTTTTTCGTATATATTATATATTGTCATACTTAAAATTTCAACCGAAATTTGTCAAAAGCAAAATTTTCGTCATTTTGCATATTTATCTGTGTGTTTAAGTATTTTAAGTATCGGATAAATGAGCAAAATGCCACATAAAAGATTACTTACACCATGGATGATATCAAAATGTATTCCTGCAATTATCCAGGGTATCATCTTGCTAAAATCACCGCCAAAGAACAGCAAAATCTGACTTGGCGCATAAAGTGTGCCAAACAAAAAGCCATGTGCGGCACACACCGCTATGTATAATATAATTTTAACATTTTCGGGCAGTTTTTTGGGTATTAGCATAACAAGCAACCACAGTACTGCCCATATATAAATATAAGCAACCCACCACGGCCTAAAACCCGCAACTATGCCCTGTATAAATACGTATACGTAAATTGGAAATAAGGCATACCAACGATAAACTACAGTTGCTACTACAATCAGTACACCAACAAAATGAACGTTTGGCAGCCACTCCATAGCAAAATCACCCACACACATAAGTGCGGCAAGCATTGCTAAAATTACAATGTCTTTTAGCTTTATTTTCATTTTTCGGCCTTTAAGGCATATGTATCGCCTTCGGTAATATCGGTAGAATCCACACCGGTCATAGCATATTCACCGTTTATATAAAACGCCCAATACATTCCGTCGATATCAAAGTCGAGTGTCTCACCGTCTACGGTTTTTATATACAAGCCGTAGTCGCCATCTTCGCCCGAGATAAGCTCAAGCTCTAACAGTGCGGCGCCAACCGTGGTTTCATTTGTTGAAACCAAAAACGCCTTCTCCTTACCATCCTTGTGTGCGACGGTAAGTTGAAACTGGGTATCACCCTCACCAATTTTTGTAACCTCGGTCTGTTGTGATAATCCCGGGTTTTTTGTGATGTCGTTACATCCGATTGCGAACAGTGCCATAGCCGCAATAAGCACAATGCAAAGTGATAACGACAACAATTTTTTAAGTTGTGTCTTTTTCATAATTTGCATTCTCCTAAATATTTTTTGTTTTCTCCTTTTTTATTGGCGCTCGCAACTTTTAAAAAGGCATTTGTCTAAAAAATATTCCGACTTCGGTGCGCTTTGCCTTTGGCCTTCTCAGGTTTCCCCAATGACTTGTCCTCTCTTTGCGGCAGAGAGTAAAAAGGCTTGCTTTTTGCACCTTACGGCGACGGGCTCGTACAGGATTTTCACCTGTTTCCTTTTTAAACAAGATTATTTTAACCTATCTTAATAGAAATTTCAATATTTAAGTAGTTTACTTTTAATATTTGGTGTGTTAAAATATGCCAAGGATGAGGATGTAGAATATGGATAATTTAAAAAGTAAAATTAAACATTGGTTAAAGACTGCGGTAGAATTTATACTTAACCCACGCTTGCTTTTGTGTTGCGGTATAGCATGGCTTATTACAAATGGTTGGGTATATGTCGCTTCGGCACTTGCTGCGTGGTTTGAAATTGGTTGGTTGGGCGCTATAGCGGCGGCATATCTTACAGCGCTATGGTTCCCCTTTACCCCCGAAAAGATAATTACGGTAATTATTGCAATATTTTTATTAAGACTGTTTTTTCCAAATGACCAGAAAACGCTTAAAAGATTATATGAAATGAAGGATTCAATAAAAGCTCAAAGTAAAAAGATTAAGCTTAAAAGAAAAGAAAAAAAGGACCTACGAAACAAATGATTTCGTAGGTCTTTAATTTTATTTGCGTTTGCTAAATATTTTATTAATCAAGCTTGTGATAATAATTATTACACCTATAACAATAAATATTGCTATCATACCTGAGAGCATATACTTAAGATGTTCGACAAAAGCCATTGGGTTAAAGGTGCTGAATATGCTTGCAAGATACAAATTGTTAAACATAATACATTACCTCCCGATTACTTCATAAAGAAACTGAGAATCAAACCGCCTGCTATAACAGAAGCAATCTGTCCCGAAACGTTAACGCCTATTGACTGCATAAGCAAGAAGTTTTGTGGGTCTTCTTTAAGTCCCATTTTATGCACAACTCGTCCTGACATTGGGAACGCAGATATACCTGCGGCACCAATCATTGGGTTTATCTTCTTGTCCTTTGGTAAGAAGATATTGATAAGTTTTGCAAACATTACGCCGCCTGCGGTGTCGAAAATGAAAGCAAAAAGACCTAATCCCAAAATTAACAAGGTATTAAAGTTAAGGAATTTTGAAGCTTCCATCTGAACCGAAATTGTAATACCAAGGAATATAGTAATAAGGTTTGCAAGAACCTTTTGTGCAGTTTCTGAAAGTGAATTAAGCACACCACATTCACGAATAAGGTTACCAAACATAAGGAAGCCTATAAGTGAAACAGATTCAGGAGCTACAACACCGGCAACAACCGTAATAATAATTGGGAACAAGATTTTTGTAAGACGAGAAACCTCTTTTGCCTGGTAAGGCATTCTGATAAGACGTTCCTTTTTGGTTGTAAGAAGCTTGATAACAGGTGGCTGAATAATGGGAACCAAAGCCATATAAGAGTATGCCGCAACCATTATAGCACCGGTAATTTCGCTATCCGGACCCAAAAGCTTATTTGCAACAACAATAGCTGTAGGACCGTCTGCCGCACCGATTATACCGATAGATGCAGCCTCTTCCGGAGTGAAGAACACTGAAGCCAAGCACAAGGTAAAGAAAATACCAAACTGTGCTGCTGCACCAAAAATCATAAGCTTTGGATTGGTAAGAAGTGGGCCAAAGTCAATCATAGCACCTATACCAATAAACAAAATCAGAGGGAACAGTTCGTTTGCAATACCCGCATTAAAAAGTGTACTTAATGCACCTTCAGCTATAACCTCTCCCGTTTCTGCAAAACGTGTTATAGCACCCGAAGAGGGTATATTAACCAAGATTGTGCCAAAGCCCATCGGTAAAAGAAGGGTGGGTTCCATATCGTGACGGATAGCAAGATAAATAAGTACGCCACCAATTAACCACATAACAATGTACTTCCAACCGCCCGCTGTGGCAAATGCCGAAAGGTTTTCAACAAGAAAACTAAGTTCGCTAAGGGTGTTCATTATAAAAGCCATTTTTTACATCCTTTCATTGTTTGCTGTAATAATCTATATAAAAAGATTTTTACCAAAATTAAAATAAGCTGTCTTCACCTTGGTGCAGATCGTTTTACACATAAAAAAAGACCCTTACTGCCGGGAAAATGCAGTAAAAGTCTTGTTACAAAACAATGTTTGTTTTGGGACTGTGCCGGAATTTCTTCGTGATGACGACACAGACCACAGCATTGTGCTGGAAACTACTCCCTTTCACTAAGTTATATTTTAAATAATTTTTAATAAATGTCAAGAAAAACTTTCACAAGATTGTTTAGCGCTCCTGTGAAAGTTTTCTTTTTTTATTACTTATTGTTTATATCTGTCGAATCGTCTGCCAAAAAGTCACTGTCAGCTATTGATACAAAATTATCGTCGTTATAACGCCTTTTGTTTGATGCAATAATTATAATGATAACTACTGCGGCAATTAAAATTAAAATTACCGCCAACAAAGCATATAACAGTACCAAATCTGTTTTATTTTTTGGTTCCTCCTCGACATCAGCAGGTGGGTTATTTGCTTGGCTTAAAGCAAGCTCAAATGTTATGGCTCTTTGCATAGTAGCTTCGGCGCTGTCAAAACAATAATAACCCGTTTTGCCGTCAACGTAACACTTTACAATATAAAAATCCTTTAGCGCTTCATCTGTAAAGCCGTAAACGTCAAGCTTAACTCCGTCGATAACACGGTCTGATAAAACATATCCCGTCGGCAGTGCGCCTCCAATATCAAAATGCTCTATAATATATAAATTCCCGCCTGCATTTATACAGTTTACACGGGTAAATTTGTCATTTTCATCACGGGTATAAAATGCGCCGTTTTGGTTGTTTTCGTCAACCAACCAATAAAGCTGATACTTGCCGTGCTTGTCGTTTAAAACAATTATTTCTTCGTCTTTGCGCTCGGTAGTGCCCATTTCATATCCCTTGGGAACAATAATTTGTTCGGGATCATTTACAATGGTATAGTCCTTGCCATCAATAACAACAAACAACGGGTCGGAACTGCGTTCTTCATCGTTGGCGGTGTTGGTTTCTTGCTTGGTCATACGCTTAATATTAACGGTATAGGACTTTTTACTGCCGTTTTCCGCAGTTACGGTAAGTGTACGACTGTTTGCACCAACCTTTATAGCAAAGGTACCGCCACCTGTGTATATAGCGGTGCCGTCGGCAACCGAACCTGTTATTGTTATTTCTTTTACATCATATTTAACTATTACGTTATATTCTGTAACGTCGGGGTCAAACTCGGGAGTCAGCGTTCCGTCGCTTACCTTTATTGATGCTAAATCTGCATTAGATGAAGCAGTTTTGGAGCCCGTTGGCTCTTCTGCCTTTACTGCAATACCAACAAAGCAAGAAATAATAATTGATATGCATAACATTATGCTGAAAGATTTTTTGAATTTTTTCATTTTATTTTACCAACCTTTTAAATCGTGAATTATTTTTTTAATGTTTCTATTGCCGATATAACGGCATCATTATTTTGTGTAATTAAAAGAATAACAAAGTTGTCACAAACCAATATTTCGGATTTTTCCAAAAGCATTTCAAACTCCGGATCATATGCCGCCTTATCTCCTGTGGCAAGTGTTTGCTTTCGCCTTTCAAGCAATGATACCAACTTAGAAGCATCTTCCTTTTTTTCTGCCTTTAAAACTGAAATCTCGAAGGTATTATTATCATTACTGTAACAAATAGCATAATCCGAAATCAAATCAAATTCTTGGCACTCGTCAAAAACTCCGTCCGACCACATAGACATAGTGAACGTGTCCATTTCTACATTGCCTTTGATATAGGTTTTGTTATTATCGTATGACTGCACCGTTGTGGCAACGCTTAGGATTTGCTCGGCCGTTATATCGTTTCCAAAGCTTTTGTTTTGTCCGCAAGCGGCACATAACAAAAGACTAAAAATAACACCTGATAAAAGTAAATATTTAAAAACTTTTTTCATTTTTTTGCCGCCATTCTTAAATAAGATAGGTTTTTAGTGGTTGAAAATTCGGTCATACATTCAAGTATTAAGACCCTATCGAAATTTTCATCACTCAACAATTGCTGTATATTATCACTATAATACCGTAAATCTATAAGAGTCAAATCATAATGAATTGCAAGAAAAGGTGCCAAGCAATCGGCAAAGCTGTCACGAATAACTAACATTTTGGGCTTTTCTTTCGTGGAGCTAATATCTACTCTGGCATGATTTCCACCAAGAAATACAGCGTATTGATCAGCAGTTTTAAGCTTTGAAAAATCATAAAGATTAGTTTGCTTTCCGTCGGCTGTAATAATATAATCCGTATCATCTGTATATCTGAAAAGTGTTATTTCATCCTTTGGCACAAGATAAAATGCCGATGTCCTCATAGATGTACCGCAAAAATCGGTTGATACGGTTTCACAATTAAAATAATCCATTGTTTTAGGAGTATATCCTATTGTATCCGCTAACAGTCCATAGGTTTGATATGCGCCAAAGCTTGTATAGTGGTGATCGGTGCGATAGTAATTATTTTGCTCACACAATGGATTATAAAGGTCACAAACCGTAAGATTAAAACTTTTAGCAATGGAATAAAATTTCTGCCACAACGTTTTGTCCTGTTTTGTGTTATAACTCTTTGGAAGATTTTCGGCAAACACATCTGCACTGCTTGGCAAAACGCATAAACTAATGGGTATATCTATTGCGTTTTCAAATTCTTTTATAGCGCTAAGGTTTTCTTGCAGTCGGTCGCCTTTTTCATTTTTTGCAATAAGCGTATTGTTTTTTCCATAAACAACTCCGTTGTTTTCGCCTTTGCCCAAAGCAAGCTCGCTATAAGCCTTTACCGCTACAAAAGCATCTCGGGCCGGAAATTGATCGCTTATATATTTCCCCAAATCAGCAGTATATTCACCCGACAAAAATTTATCGCCGCTAAACTGCGGAAGGTTCATCAACGCTCTGTTTTCAGCATTTGACATCTTACGGTCAGGGAGCACAAAAAACATCACCGATAAAATCGACACTACAAGAGCACAGGCTATTATTGTTATAAAGTCAATTTTTCTTTTCATAATTTATACAAGATTTATAAGTTGAATGTCTTTATTGTTAAACATAACCTTATGCAAATTACGTTCTGATACGATGTAAATAACATAATTGGGTTTAGTGCTTGAAATTTCGTTAATTACGCTTGTATAATCACCTTCGTCAAGCCAACGCACCTTGGAAAAACGGTCATTAACCATATCATAAGCGGTTCTTCCAAAAGAATCTCGTACTACAATTGCGCTTGGAAGTCCCGTGCCTGCAGAGTTTGTTTCGGTTTTGGCGTATTGGTTATCCTTTGTAAGATATACGCTTTTCTTACCACGGGTAATTTTACTTAAAGTATCGGTTGGCATTTTTAATTTATAAAGGGTGGTAAGTTCGTTTATTCCTGTAATGCTGGTGGCTCCGTTTGTAGCGGCCGCTTGGCTATAGTTTTCAAAACCCTTGCCGTCCCCAAACGAGAATAGCATATCTCCCCCGTAAAGTTCAGCGGTATAAAATCCCATCTCTGCTGTAGTGCGTGGTTTGGCTGAAGGGTGTTTTGCAGAAATGTAGCTCATAAGCGAATGCACACCCCAATAAGCACCATAGGTTGTCCAGTGAGAGTCGGTGTTGCTGTATATTTTAAAGCCCTCACCATCATTTTTATGTGACTGAAAAACATCCAGCGAATATATAACCTTAGCTCCCGTGCTTTCTGCGATGTTTTTAAATGTTTTGTATAGCGTTTCGCCCGAAGCCGCCTTATATTCACCAGGCACCGTTTCAGGATACACCGCCGCAGACGAAGGAACAACAAGATATATCACCTCGGCACCTGCGCTTTTTGCGGTAGAAACTACATTTTGCATATTCATCTTTGCATATTCTTTTTCGTTATTATCTAAAATACCCGATTTAGTATATGTAAGTATAGAGCTATAATAATGTGCTCGACTCTGGGAGCCAAAAACCACGGCATAATCACTGTTGGTCATAAGATTGTTCTGACTTTGATTAACAGAAGCTGTTCTCACAATTTTAGAGGATAAATCCTTGCCTGCCTCTTTTGCCTGTATTTCTATAGCCGCACCTGCGCCAATTTTTACCTGTCCTGTAAAATACTTTTGGTTTTGACCTTTTACAGGGGTTATCTTTGTAGGCGTAACATTGTTTCCTGATACACTAATATATTCGGTTGCATTTGAACAGGTGCCGCCAACTATATAAACATCTGCTGCCACACGTGTACAAATTGTAACATTAGGCTGTGCACTCTCGTTAGGATTTGCAACACTTGGCTGACTGTTTCCCGATTGAACACCGGCAGCACCGCTTGAATTTTGAGATTGGATATTATCTTGATTGTTAATGCCGTCTGTAGAATCAATAATTGTTGTTGTGGTTGTTGTATTGGTGCCGGACGACGTATCATCCTGTGCTTTTTTGCAAGCACATAATCCCCCCACAAGAGAAATTACAACCAAAATAGAAATAAATCGGATTGCATTTTTCATTTAAAAAACCTCCTAAAATCTGAAATATAGAAACGGATTGTATGAAGAATCAACCAAATACGCCGTGCAAATTAATATTATAAGCGGTAACGCTATGCACATTATCACTCTGAAAGCGTTTTTATTATAAAGTTTGCAATATATTTTGTGTGGCAATGGCGTTGATGCAATTATAAGAATTGCCAGAAGAATTAAACTGCGAACCAAATCATATATAGCAGTTTTAGATATAAAGGGCGATGCAAACATTGCCGACATAAAGGCTAACGGATTTTCGAGATCGCAATACACAAAAATAAACCAGCCAAACACAATAAAAGCAATTGCATATATGTGTGATACAAAGGTCGGCATTTTTGAAAGCAGTTTGCCTAAAAATGCTTTTTCTATAATAAGCAAAGCCGCAAAATATAGTCCCCACAACACAAAGTTCCAACTGGCACCGTGCCATAGGCCTGTTAAAAACCATACTATTATGAGATTTACAAACGTTCGAGCCCTGCCCTTTCGATTGCCGCCAAGCGGTATATAAACATACTCTCTAAACCAAGTGGATAATGTTATATGCCAACGACGCCAAAATTCTGTAATGCTTTTTGAAATATACGGGTAATTGAAATTTTCAGGAAATTTAAAACCTAATATATAACCTAGTCCTATTGCCATATCAGAATAACCTGAAAAGTCAAAATATATCTGGAACGCAAAAAACACAATGCCCATCCAAGCACCAACAACACTTGGATTATCATTTACGCCTGTGACAAAGCTTTCGTAAAATGCACCCGCAGTATTGGCAAGTAAAACCTTTTTTGCAAGTCCGCAAACAAAACGTTTTATTCCACGTGCTGTGTTTTCTATTGTGTGTGAACGTTGTCTAAGCTCGGCATCAATATCTCGGTATCGCACAATCGGACCTGCAATAAGTTGTGGAAACATAGTCACATAGGAACCGAAGGAAGCAATATTTTTTTGAACACACGCTTCCCCAAGATATACGTCAAGCGTATATGACATAGTCTGAAAGGTATAAAACGATATACCGACCGGCAACGGTACTCCAAGCGGTTTTAGACCGGAAAAAATTGGTATAGCTGATAAATTTGCAATTATAAAATCCGCATATTTAAAAAATCCCAGAACACTTAAATTTATAACAATGCTTGCAATTAATGCCGTTTTTGCTATGCGACGGTTGGTTTGCTTGTATTTGCTCACAAGCCTTCCGCATGTGTAGTCCACTGCTATAGATAATAACATTATCCATATATAAGTAGGTTCACTCCAACCATAAAACAAAAGGCTTACTATAAGCAGTGCAAAATTTTTGGCAGCAAGAAATTTTGCAGGTATTAAAAAATAAATCAATAAAACCGCAGGCAAATAAAAAAATATAAATTCAAGCGATGAAAACACCATTGTTTATACCTTCCTCTCTATAACCCACGATTTTCTTAAATTAATAATAACCTTTTTATCTTAAAACTGTCAAGATAAAAAGGTTATTGTAACAACATTGTAATATTTATTTTATTTACTTAATTTTTCTTGCCTCTATGTAAAAGCGCTTGTCGTCGGCGTGACCCATAGAAAATGTTTTTCTGGGTAAAGAACCATCGGCATTTACCGCAGAAAACAGCTCGCTTTTTTGCATTCCGTCAAAGATAAAGCCGATTGCATTATCACGTGAAGCTAATTTTTTGAGTGAATCTTCTCCGTGAATGTAATCTATCTCTGCACCGGGGCAATTCTTTATATACTCGTCAAGAAAACTCTGCAGTGTACCAACCGCTAACTTTGCGGTAGCATTTACCTGGATTTCTTTCACCGTTTCACCGTAAACACAGGTGAATTTTTGCTTGCCTTCCCCTAAGGCGCTGACAAAATCGTTGATTAATTTTTCAGGGTCAATACCAAATACTACTCTATAAATAGGTTCAAATTCAAGCGCCTTGTCGTGAATGTTTACAATTTCTGCAAGCGCATAACGAGAGGCTTCAGTTTTGTTAAGGTTGTAGCATTCTTTTGCCGTTGCAAGCGAATGATTGCCGTCGCCCACGCAGAACAAAAATCCGTCGTTTTGCTCTTTAAGATTATGAAGCATAGAAAGTACCGTTTGCTTTGCCTCGTCATTCAAAAAGTATCCCTTAATACTGCCGGCATTACACATAAGAGTAAAATCATAGGCCTTTTCAAAATTTGATTTGTTCGCATCAAGATATGAAAAGATTTCATCCTTTACGTCATCAAACAAAAGCATTACGTGTGGCATTTCAAGCGGAGCATTTTTGCGTATCTCTACACGTGGCGGAATGCGTGAAAGCACCGTCTGTTCCGTGGCACGAATTTCGGCATTGGTGCCCGAACGGTAGTCGTAACACTCAAGGTCAATTTTGCCAACAACGCCACGGCGCAATTTGCCGTCCGACTGTATACGCTCAACGTATATAAGGCTGTCTGGGTATTCGTTAAACACCTCACCGTCAAGATATGCCTGCATATTTTTATTTATTTTTTCTATTTTGCTGCTGTTATCATCAGACAAATATACTTCAGGCAAAATAATGTTAAGCGCAGACGGATTATTACCAACACAACTTTTAACTGTGTCCCAGTATTCCGGCTCAGAGGTGTACTGGTCGCAAGCCACAACCGACCAGCTTTCAAAGTTAGTTTTAGGCAATAATATGCTTGCCTGTGAAAAAGAATGATTATATTTCATATTTTTGCCTCTTTAATAATAAGAAATTTCTATTGCTTCTATATGGTCTTCTGCCGTATCAACATAAACTGTAATCCCGCTTCGACGGTCGCTTTCGGTTATAAACCATTCAAGATAATACTTGTTTTCATCGGTACAATAAAAATGTGATGGAGAACCGAGCATTTCAATTGTATCGTTTATTGAAGACACATTGCTTATGCCGTTTACCCAAAACTGTCCATACTGTGTTTCGGGCAGAAGCAGTTGGTTTTCTTTTATAATAAATTTAACTATCGGGCATTTTTTAAGCGAAACAGAAGATTTTTTTGCATTGTAAAATACAACTGTAATTTTTTTGCCATATTCGTCTTTAAAATCCACTGTTGCCGACTTGCCTGCCAAAATTTGCGAGTCCTCGCTATATTCGTCAGAAGACTCCAGCACCCAACCGTCCTTTGTAATCTCTTTATAACTTGACGGTACTGTTAGTGAGCTTCCGTCATATGTGATTTTGTATTCAAATTCCTTGCCAAGATAAATGTCAGAGTAATTCTCTTCATCATAAAGGCTGATATCCAAATAGGTCGGCATTACCTCGTCATCCGATTTAATTTCAGGCACCTTTACAGGCTGTTTTTTGTCTTCCTCTGTTTTTGTGGTTGTGCTGTTTAAGTTTGATTTTCCGTAATCGTCATCAAATTTTTCACAGCCCGTCAGGCAAAAAACAAATATGCAGCACAAAACCAAGCTTAATATCTTTTTCATCTTTTGCCTCCTATAATAAATCTATATCTTTTAAAATGGCTTTTTTAAGCTCTTCGGCAGATGAGAATTTTTGTTCTTCTCTTACAAACTGTAATAATTCAAGCCTGATACTTTCACCGTATATATCGCCCGAAAAATCTTTTATAAAGGTTTCGCAACCTACCGCATCGGTTTGATAGGTAGGACGTATTCCTATGTTTGTAATTGACTTATATTGTGTTTTGTCAATCGTCACTCTGGAAATATATACCCCGTGCTTTGGCTCGACCAAATCTTTCGGATATTGTTGATTAGCCGTAGGAAAACCCAACATTCTGCCACGGGCATCGCCGTGTAAGACAGGTGCACAAAAAGAAAATCCACCATATATTTGTGATGAAGCCGTTAAAACATCACCTTGCCGTATAAGATTGCGTATATTGGTAGCCGATAAAGTGACACCGTCTTTTTGTACCGGAGCCACACAGATAAATTCTATGTTATTTTTACTGCAAAAGTCTGCAAGCGTTTGTGTATCACCCTCTGCCCCAAAACCAAAACGATAGTTAAAGCCGCAAACAATACGGTCGGGATTATAGTTTTGTTTTAAGTGCAAAAGATAATCCTTGGCGCTTGTGGTTTTTACCCTTTCAAAGTCTTGCATAACAACCTCGTTTATACCGAGTGCTTTTATGCGTTGTATTCGGTCATCGGGTAAAATAAGCAGTTCCGTTTTTTTAGACACTGCACTTTTTGGTGGTATGTCAAATGTTACTGCCGTGCTGTAAAAACCCTTTGCTTGCTCTATTACAGCACGGTGTCCCGCATGCAAGCCATCAAAAGTTCCAAGCACTATAGCAGTCTTCATTTTTTACACCTACCTATCTACCAAACATTCAATTTTTAAAAGGTTTTGCCTTGTATCGGCATTACCCAAACCTAAAAACCTTTTATTATAATAAACACGGTAAATTTCACCGTTAATAAAATTATTATATTTTATTCTGTCTAAGCTAAGCTGTCCGCCGTTACAAAAACGTGTTGCCTGTTTTTCGCTAATTTCTATTTTAGGCATATACTGCACAACCGTATCACACGGCAGTATATAGTCTGCTATGTTTTCGGGCGTAAGGTCGTCAAGATTTACACATTTATCAAGCAAAAAACCTGCCGTTTTTGTACGGGTAAGTTTTGTTAGTGTTGCACCGCAACCCAATTTTTCACCTATATCACGGCAAAGCGAACGAATATAGGTTCCTTTTGAAACGGTGGTATCAATATCAAACTCACATTCTTCATTAATAGGCGAAGTCTGTCTAATACTGTAAACCTCTATTTCACGTGGCGGTATATCCACAACCTCACCCTTGCGTGCAAGGTCATACATACGAACACCGTTTTGCTTTATTGCGCTAAACATTGGCGGTGTTTGCATTTGTTTGCCCAAAAACTGCGACAAGGTTCCTTTTATATCAAGTGTTGACAGGTCAACTTCACACTCAGATATAACGTTACCCGTAATATCACAACTGTCGGTTGTAACACCAAGTTTTATTGTAGCTGCGTAACCCTTGTCAGCCTCGATAAGATATTGCGATAAAACCGTTGCTCTGCCTATAAGTATGGGCAAAACCCCTGTAGCCATTGGGTCAAGCGTGCCTGTGTGACCCACACGTTTTTCACCGGCAAGACGTTTTATGCGGGCAACTGCGCCAAAGGAGGTTATGCCCTCGGGTTTATTTAGTAGCAGTAGACCCAGCATTTATTTCCTCCATATGCTGCTTTATTGCAGACAAAATCTTGCTTTTTACTTCGTCTAAATCACCGCAAATGCTTGCACCTGCTGCATTTTTGTGACCGCCGCCGCCCAGTGTTTTACATATTTGAGAAGCGTTAAGCGGCGCATAGGTGCGCAAAGAAGCCTTGTAAGTATTGTCACCCGTTTGTTTTATGGTAACACCTGCAAGAACACCCTCTACACAGCGCGAAATAGAAGTAAGTCCCTCTAAATCGGTGCCGCTACACCCTGTTTGATTTTGCATATCGGCGGTAATTGTAATCATCATACATTTATCGTCAAAATGATATTCGGCGGTGTCAAGCACCATTCTTTCAAGGGTGAGCAGTTTTTTGCTTTTGGTATCAAACATTATTTTATTAATAACGTCAGCCTCTATATTATAATCATATAACTTTGCCGCAATAATATGTGTTTTGGCAGTAACACAAGAATATTTAAAGCAACCCGTATCGGTTGAAATACCGGTATAAAGTGCTTTTGCAATAGTGTCGTTGAACTTAACCTTTAAAGCGCATAGCAGCTCATATATTATTTCACAGGTTGCCGCTGCGTCAGCATCAAGGTAAAGTGCTTTTGCATAACGCACGTTTGATACGTGGTGGTCAATGCAAAGATCAACAAGCTCACCAAACTCCTGCTCCAGTGCGCCAAGAAGTCGCTTGTCCGCAACGTCAACTGCGACAACGACTGCGTTTTCACGGTTTATATGATCGGTCTCGCACAAAAAATATCCGTATTTGCTCGGTATAACCTCAGGGCAGATAACCTCAGCCGTTTTGCCCAATTGTTTAAGTCCGTAATAAAGCGCATAACCGGCACCCAGTGTGTCGCCGTCGGGCGAAGCGTGGGTAAGAATTACGTAATTATTGTGCTTTTTTAAGAATTTTACCGTATCTTTAAAGGAAAAATCAATGCATTCGTTCACTCTTTGTCACTTCCTTTCATATCCAAAGGATATAAAATATCATTTATCAAAAGATTCTATTATTTTTGAAATATGAGCGCTGTTTTCGATTGAATTATCAGCAATAAAACGAAGCTCGGGCACCTTACGAAGCTTAAGTCGGCTTCCAAGCTCACGGCGGATATAACCCGCCGCACTCTTGTTCAGTGCCTTTACCGATTCCTCGGTTTTTTCGCTGCCTTCTATAGCGCTTACATAAACTGTAGCGTAAGACATATCGCCTGAAACATCAAGCTTTACAATGCTTAACATTTTGCTGACTCTTGGGTCCTTTACTTCACGTAAAAGTTCCGAAAGGCATAATCTTATATCGCTTGTTACACGGTTAATTTTAAATCCAGCCATTAGTCTCTGTATTCCTCCATAACAAAGGCTTCAAACACGTCGCCTTCTTTAATATCGGCAAATTTTTCAAGACCTATACCACATTCGTAACCCTGTGCCACTTCTTTTACGTCATCCTTAAATCTGCGAAGTGATTTGATAGCGTCTTCGGCTATAACTATACCGTCACGAACTACACGTATCTGGCAAGCACGCGTTACCTTACCGTTTGTTATATGGCAACCTGCAATAGTACCAACGTTTGAAATCTTATAGGTATCACGAACCTCGGCAGTACCAAGGATGTTTTCACGGAATTTAGGAGCAAGCATACCCTTCATAGCGGCCTCGATTTCTTCGATAGCCTCGTAAATTACACGGTAGGTTCTAACATCTACACCGTCACGCTCGGCGGTTGCCTTTGCAACTGCATCAGGACGAACGTTAAAGCCTACAATAATTGCGCCCGAAGCCTGAGCAAGCATTACGTCCGATTCGTTGATTGCACCAACGCCACCGTGAATAACACTTACCTTAACCTCTTCATTAGAAAGCTTTTGCAAGCTGTCCTTTACCGCTTCTACGCTACCCTGAACGTCGGCTTTAACAATGATGTTAAGCTCTTTAAGGTCACCGTCGCTTAATTGGCTAAAGAGATTGTCAAGTGTAACCTTTTCTTTAGCGTTAAACATTTCGTTTTTAATCTTTTCTTTACGCTGTTCTACAAGCTCACGTGCTAAGCGTTCATCCGATACAGCATCAAAGCCGTCGCCTGCATCAGGTGTTTCGGCAAGACCGGTAATCTCAACAGGAACAGAAGGACCTGCACTCTTTACCACCTTGCCGTTTTCGTCGGTCATCTGTCTTACACGGCCAACGGCGGTGCCTGCAACAATTATGTCGCCTGCATTAAGTGTACCGTTTTGTACAAGCAAGGTTGCTACAGGACCACGACCCTTATCAAGACGGGCTTCTATAACAACGCCCTTTGCTCTACGGTCGGGGTTAGCCTTAAGTTCAAGCATTTCTGCTACAAGCAATACGTTTTCAAGCAAATTATCAATACCGTCGTGTGTCTTTGCAGAAACAGGAACGCATATGATATCACCGCCCCATTCTTCAGGAACGAGTGAATGCTCGGTAAGCTGTTGCATAATTCTATCGGGATTTGCTGTTGGCTTATCCATCTTGTTGATTGCAACGATTATTTGAACCTCGGCAGCTTTTGCATGGTTAATTGCCTCTATGGTTTGTGGCATAATACCGTCATCGGCAGCAACTACAAGAATTGCAATATCGGTAGCCATTGCGCCACGCTGACGCATGGCTGTAAATGCTGCGTGTCCCGGTGTATCAAGGAAAGTAATATCCTGACCCTTGCATTTAACACGGTAAGCACCGATGTGCTGGGTAATACCACCAGCTTCTGTGTTGGTAACCGCTGTATCACGGATAGCGTCAAGCAAAGATGTTTTACCGTGGTCAACGTGTCCCATTACAACTACAACAGGACTGCGAGGCTTCAAGTCTTCTGCGGCGTCCTCGGTTACGTCCATAATCTTTTCTTCTATTGTTACTACAACAGCTCGCTCAATCTTTGCGCCCATTTCGGTAACAACGATTTCGGCGGTATCGTAGTCGATAACCTGGTTAACGGTTGCCATCATACCAAGTTTCATAAGCTCTTTAATAACCTCGGCAGCAGTCTTTTTCATAGCGGCAGCAAGCTCGCCTACTGTAATTTCGTCACCTACAGTTACAGTAATGGGAGTTTTCTTGATGCGCTCAAGCTGCATACGACGCAGTTTGTCAGCCTCGGTCTCACGCTTTGCATTTTGTGGACGGCGGTAGTCCTGAGACTTCTGCTTAATCTTTTGCTTACGTGAATAGTTGTCACGCATGGAGTTAGCAGGAGCAATATTTTCATATTTTTCGTTATATTTTTCTATATTAACGTTAGAGGTACGCATATCAACGTTACGAAGCTGTGCCGGTCCTCTGTTTGGTGCTTCGCCGCCTTTTTTCTCCTTTTTAGGAGGAGCCACAAGCGGACCGTCGTAAGGCTTGGTTTCCTTTTTCTCGGGAGCCTTTTTAGCCTCGGGCTTTTTGTTTTCAGTCTTTTGGGGCTGCTCCTTTTTAACCTCCGGCTTAGCCTCAGATTTAGGCTCGGTCTTTTTAGCCTCGGGTTTTACTTCCTTCTTAACCTCAGCCTTTTTATCTGCTGTCTTTTCAGCCTTTGCGGGTTTTGGTTCTTCCTTCTTTTCGGGAGCCTTACCCTCTGCTGCTGCGGCGGCAGCCTTTAGTTGTTCAAGAATTGCCATCTGTTCGGCAAGTTTTCTGTCTTTTTCGTCCTGCTTTTTCTTTGCCTGAGCAGCTCTTGTTTCAGCGCCCATTGCAAAATAATCGTCAAAGCTCTTTACCGCATTTTTCTTTGTAAGAGCATCAAACACCAAAGCAATCTCGTTTTCGATAAGCACGGTTGAAGATTTTTTCTCTTCACCTGTAAGTGTGGTTACGAGTGCTATGAGCTCCTTTGAAGGCATATTAAAATCTTTAGCCAAATCGCTAATCTTATATCTACTTATCATTTAAGTTCCTCCCTGCATTAATAGCCGATAACAAACCTTGTGAAAATGAATCGTCGTTAACCGATATTATTCCACATTTGCGACCTACTGCGTGTGACAGCGTTTGCATATCACACTCGTCTAAAACAATCGTTTTTGTTTTAAACTTATCACCAAAAAACAAAACTTCTTTTTGGCTTTTGGGTGATACGTCGTTTGCAATCAGCAAAAGTTTACTCTTTTTTTGGCTTAGTGCCGTGTGTACCGCATCAAATCCATAAGACAGTTTGCCCGCCTTTGACGCAAAACCTAACAGGCCTAACACCTTATTCATTGTCGGTACCTCGTTCACTTGCCAGTCGTGAGTATATCTCACGATCTATCGGGGTTGAGAAGGTGTGCGACAACGCATTTGTTTTTTCTGCCTTTTTAAGACAATCGCCGCTTTTACAAATATATGCGCCACGACCAGAAACTTTATTTGTTTTGTCTATAAGAATTTCACCACTTGGTGTTTTTACTATTCTGTCAAGCTCGGCCTTTGGCTTCATTTCACGACAGCCTATACACATCCTTAGCGGAATCTTTTTTGTTGCCACAACATTTTCTCCTTTTAATTTAATTATTCACCAAAAAATCCGCTTTCAGGATGAATATCTATCTTCCAACCTGTAAGCTTTGCTGCAAGGCGAACATTCTGACCCTTGTTACCAATTGCAAGGGACAACTGTGATTCGGGAACACGAACAACGCAAACCTTTGGGTCTGTGCTCTGAATTGCTACCGAAACAACCTTTGCAGGGGATAATGCTTCACTTATAAACTCTACAGGGTCTTCACTATATTTAACAATATCAATCTTTTCACCTGCAAGCTCTTCAACAATATTGTTTACACGAGCACCACGCTGACCAATACAAGCACCGATAGCATCAATCTCTGAATTTTCAGACCATACTGCCATCTTTGTGCGGGCACCTGCCTGACGTGAAATTGATTTAATTTCGATTGTGCCGTCAAATATTTCGGGAACCTCTGTTTCAAAAAGACGTTTTACAAGGCCCGGATGTGTTCTTGACAACATTATACGTGGACCACGTTCGGTCTCTTTAACGTCAACAACGTAAACCTTGATATGATCGCCTTCGTTAATAACCTCTTCGGGAACCTGCTCTGCTTTTGGAAGCACTGCTTCGTTATGACCAATTTCTACTACAGCGTTGCCTGTTTTGGGGTCAATACGCTTAACAAGTGCTGTAACAACCTCACGGTTGTGGCTTTGGAACTCGGCAAGTGCCTGACCACGTTCTGCTTCTTTTACACCCTGACGGAAGTTGTTTTTAGAGTTTTGTGCTACTATTCTGCCAAACTTTTTAGGGTCAAGCTTAATATCAACAAAACCGTTTTCAACCGATTTAGGATCTATTGCAATAGCGTCCTCACGGCTGATTTGTGTGTAAATATCTTCAACCTCATCAACTATTTCTTTACGTGCTGTAACGCTGAAGATTTCATTTTCTACGTCGATAACGCAAGAAACAATATCGTTGCCGCCGTAATCTTTACGGGCAGCTACTGTGATTGCCTCTGAAATCTTGTCGGCAATAAACTCGCAGGGAATACCTCTTTCCTGTTCCATAAGTTTAAGTGCTTCAAAAAATTCTTTGTTGCTCTTTCTTTCCTTTGCTGTCATTTTTACTCGTGCCATTTTGTAATTACCTCTATCCTTATTGTATTTTTAATATTCTTCAAATATATACACCTTTGAGAAAGTTCCTTTTTCAAAGGTTGTTTCCGTTTGATCGTTTTTGATGGTTATGTTACCGTCATAAGAGCTTAAAACACCTGTAAATTCTTTTTTGCCGTCAATGGCTTTAAAAAGCTTTACGGTTATCTGCTTGCCGATACCGTACTCAAAATGATGCGGTCGGGTAAGCTCACGGTCAATACCCGGTGAACATACCTCAAGATAATATGAACCGTCTATTGGGTCTGCCTCATCAATAACGGGGTCTACTGCGTGAGATACGTCGGTACAGTCGTTAATGCTTATACCCTCGGGTTTGTCAATAAAAATGCGCAAATAATGTGATGCGCCCTCTTTTACGAAACGAACGTCCCACAAACTTACGCCACACGCTTCTACCGTGGGTTTTACAAGGTCATAAACCTTATCGGCTACACTTGCCATAAACATTCCTCTCTTTCAAAGTTTCAAAACAAAAGTGAGTGGTCGGAACCACTCACCTTTCTTAAAACTATTTACTAAAGTTATTATAACACAAAATAAAATAAAATCAAGTGTTTTATGTATTTTTTAAATTCTGAAAAGTGCAATCACAAAAATTATAACGCCAATTACTACTCTGTATATAGCAAAAACTTTAAAACTGCCCTTTTTTAAGTAGCCCATAAGAAACTTAATAACAAAGAGACCTGAAACAAAACTCGCCAGCACGCCTAATAAAAACTCAATACTGAATGTAAAATCACCAATAGATAAAACAACCGCCGCCGCAACAATTGGTGCCGACAACAAAAACGACAACCTTGCCGCACTTTCACGGTCAACCTTCAAAACACGGGCTATGGTCATTGTTATGCCCGAGCGTGAAGTGCCTGGTATACCGGCTGCTATAGCTTGTGAAAGACCTACAAGAAAGGTTTCTTTAAATCCCATTTTATGATAGTTTAAACTGGATTTTGCTTTTTTGTCTGCAAAAAAAAGCGCAACACCCATCGCAACAAGGGCAAAGGCAATTATCATCATCTGAACATTAAGGTTTTCACCTGTTATAAACTCAATAACCTTTTCAAGAAGCAAACCTAATACACCGGCCGGTATAGTAGCAGCCATTATGTACCAAAAAATTTTTCCGTCCTGATTTTTTTCTTTTTTTACCACAAGTTTTACTCCGCCGGAAATCAACGCAAGCCAATCCTTATAAAAATAAATAAGAATAGCAAATAAAGTCCCTGCATGTAACGCCAAATCAAATGAATCGGAAATGTTTTCCCACTTAAAAAGCCAAGGCATTATATTAAGATGCGCTGAACTTGACACCGGCAAGAACTCGGTAAGTCCTTGTACGATGCCTAAAAATATTGATTGCAACCAATTCATTAAATAGTTTCACTCCATTAAGTTGCAGGGCGTAAAGCCCTGCAACAAAAGTTTTATTTTTTACCAACAAGCTCTTTATAAAGACCGATATACGCTCCTGCGGATGCGCCCCAACTGTTGTTGCAGTTCATACCACGGCGGCGTAAAATATCCCAGCCTTTTTTATCGCTGTAACCCTGAAGCGCACGCCAAATGGCATTCTGCATTTCGTGGGCATTAAAGTTTTTAAAGGTAAATCCGTTACCCTCTCCGTCGCCGCTGTCAGTAATAGTATCGTTAAGACCACCTGTTTCACGAACGATCGGAACGGTGCCGTAACGAAGCGCCACCATCTGCGCAAGACCGCAAGGCTCGCTCTTACTGGGCATTAAGAATATATCTGCGCCGGCATATATACGGTGAGCAAGTGTTGCATCAAAGCCGATTTTAAGTCCTACCTTATCGGGATATTTTGTAGCCATTTCATAGAAAAAGCTTTCAAACTCGTATTCGCCCGAACCCAAGATTACAAACTGAACGTCTGCTTGTAAAATTTCTTCGAAAACGTGCTTTACAAGGTCAAGTCCCTTGTGCTTTACAAGACGTGTAACAATACCAACAACCGGAGTATCTGCTTTTTCGGGCAGCCCCATCTGTTTTTGAAGCTCGGCTTTGTTTACGGCCTTATCCTCAATTGTTTTTTCGGTAAAGTTTTTAAATATCATCGGGTCGGTTTCAGGATTGTAAACGTCATAGTCAATACCGTTTACAATACCTGTCAGTTTGTAGGTAAACTGTTTTAAAATGTTATCAAGTCCGTGTGAATAATACGGCTCTAATATTTCACGGGCGTATGTTGGTGATACGGTTGTAACCTTGTCAGCACACTGAACGGCACCCTTCATAAGATTAACGCAACCGTCGTATTCAACCAGACTTTCACGACCGGGCAAAAGGCCCAAAAGGTCGTTGTAAAGCTCCATACCGTATTTGCCCTGATACTGAATGTTGTGAATGGTAAACACCGTTTTAATATCGCTGTAAAGCGGGTCTGCCTTATAGTATTCATTTAGGTATACCGGCACCATAGCGGTTTGCCAGTCGTTACAGTGGATTATATCGGGTTTAAAATCAATATACGGCAAAATTTCAAGCACTGCACGTGAGAAAAACGCAAAACGCTCGGCATCGTCATAATGTCCGTAAAGCATATCACGCTTGAAGTAATACTCATTATCAATAAAATAATAAATAACCCCATCCATATGCGCTTCAAATATACCGCAATACTGACGTCTCCACGAAACGGGAACCGTAATACTGCCAACAAAGGTCATTTTTTCACGAAGCTCGGGCTTTATGGTGCTGTAAAGTGGCATTACCACACGGCAACCAACAAGTCTGCGACGAAGTGCTTTGGGCAGCGCTCCCGAAACATCTGCAAGGCCACCCGACATAGCAAAAGGCAAGGCCTCGCTTGTTGCAAATAATATTTTCATAAATTTCTCCTAATTTAAAAACGATTATAACGTCTGATTCTTTTCTACAAAAAATGCTTTGTTGTCGGTTCCTTTTACAACCATACCGGCACTTACCGTTGCATTTTTATCTGAAACAACGTTGTCAATACGTGCATCTTCCGCAACGGTTACGCCCTGCATAAGAATACTGTTTTCTACAACGGCGCCTTTTTCTACCTTAACGCCTCTGAAAAGCACAGAATTTTTAACCGTTCCTTCTATAACGCAACCCTCTGCAATTAAAGAGTTACTAACATCTGCCTGTATTCCGTAACGGGTAGGCATATCGTCACGTGTTTTGGTATAAATAGGACGGTCGGGGTTAAATAAATCCTTGCGAACCTCCGGATCAAGAAGCTCAAAATTTGAACGGCGATATGCCTTAGGGCAGTCCATAATAGCGGCATAGCCCTTATGCTCATATGCCATAACCTTTAATGTGTCAAGATTTGCAGAAATAAGGTCGTCATTTATGGTGTCGCCACCTGTTTCGTAAGAATTTTTAACAATCTCAACCAGCTTTTCACGTGTGAAAACGTATACACCCATACTGCGAACATCATCAGCGGCGATTTTTTCGGGGAAGCCTGTAAGAACTACCCTTCCCTCTTTGTTTATGTCAAGTGCCATTGTGTTATCACCGTTGGTAATTTTTAGACCCTTGCGGCAAACAACGGTAATATCTGCAGCAGTATTTATGTGCTGTTTTACAACCTCGTGAATATTTATGTTTGCTACGGTACGAGCATCGTAAATCACGATATACTTTTCTTTACAACGAGTCATAAAGTCCATAGCACCGTAAAGCGCTTCAACGTGGTTTTGATAAAGACGAACTCGGCTTACGTTAAAAGGAGGTAATATTCTTATGCCGCCGCTTTTGCGGTCAAGATCCCAGTGCATACCACTGCCAAGATGATCCATAAGAGAACGATATTTTTCTTTTGTTATTATACCTATGTTTGAAACACCGGCATTTACAAGGTTTGAAAGGCAAAAGTCTATAAGACGATATCTGCCGCCAAAGGGCACCGATGCAATCGATCTTTTTTGTGTGAGTTTTTCTATTGCTTCGTCATGAGCGTTTGCAAATACAATACCTGCTACACTTGATGAAATCATTATGCTTCCTCCTTTACGTCTTCTGTTATCATTTCTTTTGCGCCTACTGTAGCACCCTTGCCTACAGTTACACCGCTACCGATTACGGTAATACCAAAATCTTCAGGTGATACTTCGGTCGGGTCTTTACCGATTACGGCGTTTTCTTCTACAACAACATCCTCTGCAATTATAGCATACTTAACCTTTGCGCCGCGCTTTATAACTGCGCCCGGCATTACAAGTGAATAATCAACCTGTGCGCCCTGTTCTACCGTTACATTTTCAAAAAGGATAGAATAATCAAGTGCGCCGTAAACCTCACAACCGTCGGTAATAAGTGAATGCTCTACCTTTGCGCTTTCAGCGATATACTGTGGCGGAAGCGCTACTGTGCGTGAATAGATGCGCCAGTCCTTATCAGATAAGTTAAGGTCAATTTTTGGATTAAGAAGGTCAAGATTTGCTTCCCACAAAGAATCAACTGTACCTACGTCTTTCCAATAATCGCTAAAACGGTAAACCATCATAAGCTCATTGTTGTTTAACATAAGCGGAATTACGTTTTTACCAAAGTCGTTATCAGATTCGGGATTTGCATCGTCCTCGGTAAGATACTTTTTAAGCTTTTCCCAGGTAAATACATATATACCCATCGAAGCAAGCTGACTCTTGGGGTTCTTTGGTTTCTCCTCAAATTCATAAATACTTCCGTCTTCGTTGGTGTTCATAATACCAAAACGTGAAGCCTCTTCAAGAGATACCTCTAAAACCGATATTGTACAAGCGGCACCTGTTTTTTCGTGCTGTTCTATCATTTTAGAATAATCCATTTTGTATATATGGTCACCTGAAAGAATAAGAACATATTCCGGATTATATCTTTCAATAAACTCTAAGTTCTGATAAATAGCATTAGCGGTTCCCTTGTACCAGTCGCCACCCTTTTGGCCCTGATAAGGGGGCAAAATATGCACGCCACCGTTAAGGCGGTCAAGATCCCAAGGCTTGCCTGAACCTACGTAATCGTTAAGCTCAAGAGGCTTGTACTGGGTAAGAATACCCACTGTATCTATACCGGAATTTGTGCAGTTTGAAAGCGGAAAGTCAATAATCCTGTACTTGCCGCCATACGGTACCGCAGGTTTGGCAATTTTACCCGTAAGAACACCCAAGCGGCTACCCTGTCCACCGGCAAGAAGCATTGCAACACATTTTTTCTTAATCACAAAAACATCTCCTTTTTTATTTGCCTTTATATAAATTTATTTTTTTGCTGAAGTTTTTCTTTTCTTTGGCACTTTATAATATGTTACCGAAAGTCCCGGTATGTCCAGACTGACGGAATTTTCATATCCGTGCATAGATATCCGCTCGCTTTTATAAGAGTCTTTAACTCCACCAGAACCGCCGTATTTTGTATCGGCAGAACTGAACAGTTTTTTGTAAATGCCATCCACAGGAACACCTATTCTGTAATCCTGTCGGTCAACCGGTACAAAATTGCAAACGCAGATTATTTCATCGCCTGCTTTATTTATTCTTCTAAAGGAAATTATACTTTGGGTATAATCATCGTTAGATATCCAATCAAATCCTTCCCAAGAATAATCTATCTCCCACAGTTGACTGTTTTTAAGATAGAATTTGTTAAGGTCTTTAACATATTCGTGCATTTGCCTGTGCGCATCGTAATCAAGCAGTAGCCAATCGAGCGGGGCGTCATACTTCCATTCGATAAACTGACCAAATTCCTGACCCATAAAGAGTAGCTTTTTACCCGGATGCGCCATCATATAAGCATAAAAAGCTCTCAGGTTGTCAAACTTGTCCTTGTATTCGCCCGGCATTTTATTTATAAGTGAGCATTTGCCGTGTACCACCTCATCGTGAGATATTGGTAACACAAAATTTTCACTGAATGCATAAAAGAACGAAAACGTGAGACAATCGTGGTTGTGTTTTCTAAAAAATGGGTCAAGCGACATATAGCGAAGCATATCGTTCATCCAACCCATATTCCACTTAAAGTTAAAACCAAGACCACCGTCAGAAGCCGGCTTTGTTACCATAGGCCAAGCGGTTGACTCTTCGGCAATCATCATAACATTGGGATTAGCCGCAAAAGCCGCTGAGTTTACCTGACGTAAAAGCTCAATTGCTTCTAAATGCTCTCGACCGCCATAGCTGTTCGGTAGCCATTCACCACCGTTTCTGCCATAATCAAGATAAAGCATAGAGGCTACGGCATCAACACGCAAACCGTCTATATGATACTCTTTAAGCCAGAACACCGCACTTGAAATAAGAAAGTTCATTACCTGAACCCTGCCATAATCAAAAACGCAGGTTCCCCATTCCTTGTGCTCTCCCTTACGGTCGTCTGCATATTCATAGCAAGGGGTTCCGTCAAAGCGGTAAAGCCCAAACTCATCTTTAGGAAAGTGTGCAGGTACCCAGTCAAGTATAACACCTATACCTGCATTGTGAAGTATGTCAACAAACTTTTTAAAGTCGGCCGGCGTACCAAAACGTGAGGTTGGCGCAAAATAACCCGTTACCTGATATCCCCACGAGCCCTCAAACGGATGCTCGGTAAGTGGCATAAGTTCTATGTGGGTATAACCCATCTTTTTGGCGTATTTTGAAAGTTCTTTTGCGGCGGTAACGTAATCATAGGTGTTACCGTCTTCAAAACGTTGCCAAGAGCCCAGATGCACCTCGTAAATATTTACGGGTGACTCCATTATATTTTTACTGCTTTGATTTTGTCGCCATTCGTCATCCTGCCATACGTAACCGTCATCAGCATAAATTTTCGAAGCGTTTGCAGGTGCGGTTTCAAAATGTCTGGCATATGGGTCACTCTTTAGCGTAACCTTGCCGTCGGGGGCAGTTATGGCATACTTATATGCAGTATAATTTTTTATGCCGCCTATCTGCGTTTCCCACACGCCGTCAGCAATTCGCATCATCGGGTTTGCGTCATACGACCAATTGTTAAAGTCACCAACAACGCTTATTGCCGTTGCATTTGGAGCCCAAACTCTAAAGATGGCTGTGTCACCTTGCAAAAAAGAACCTAAATATTCATACGCATTATTTTTAATTGCAGAATTAAATTCATAGTCAAATTCCCTCATTTTTTCATCCCTTCTGCAAAATTGCATATTTTTACGAATTTATTATATCAAACAACTTATGCTTTTTCAATACTTTTGTTAAAAAATGGATAATTATTTTATTGGCAATCTAACTTTTTTGTGCATATTATACAAAATTTTGTCATTTTCCTACATAAAACACACCTTTAAAATAGTTTTTTTGCTTTTCCGCTCAAAATAATTGGTGGTTCGGTGTTTACCAAAATTGTTTCGTTTCCTATAACCTTTATGTCTTCCCACGGTATTACTATATCATCTTCACGGCCAAAAAAACCAAAAAATCGCATTTTGCCAAAAATAATTATCGAGGTAAGTGCGCCCGTTTCGGTATTCATTTCAATATCAGAAACAAAGCCGAGTACACATCCATCCTTTACACAGACCACCTGCTTGTTTTTAAGATCATCTATTCTGCAGAACATAATTTATCACCATAAATATTTATATGATAAATTTGTATATAAAATGTGTCTAAAAGAAAACATACTTCCTTGATATTTATATATTATTATGCTATAATTCATGTTACAAAATTCAAAGGAGAATTATATGCAAACAAACAATTTAAAGCCTCAAAAAGTTTTTGAATATTTTAATCTACTGTCTGCTATCCCACACGGTTCGGGCGATATGGTCGGCATTGCCTCTTTTTGTGAAAACTTTGCAAAAGAGCACGGATTTAAGTTTATCCGTGATAAAGATAACAACGTGATTATTTTTAAAAACGGTACTGCGGAATACGAAAAGTGTGAGCCAATTATTTTGCAAGGACATCTTGATATGGTTTGTCAAAAAACTCCTGAAAGCAGTATTGATTTTACAAAAGACGGACTTGATTTATACATTGACGGTGATTTTGTTAAAGCTCACGGCACTACCCTTGGTGCTGACAACGGTATCGCTGTGGCAATGGTGCTTGCAATTCTTGACAGCGCAGATATTCCACACCCACCAATTGAAGCCGTGTTCACCACCGATGAAGAAACCGGTATGATTGGTGCACGTGCGCTTGATATGTCGGTTTTACGTGGCAAACGTATGATAAATCTTGATTCCGAAACCGAAAATATTGTTACCGTTTCCTGTGCGGGTGGCGGTGATTTTAGGGTAAGCGTTCCCATTGTTCGCAGTACGGTTCAGGGCACAAAAATCACCCTTGATATAAAAGGGTTACAGGGCGGTCATTCGGGTGTAGATATAAAAAACAACCGTGAAAACGCAAATATGATTGCCGGTAGAGTTTTAAATGAATTAAAATCAAATTTTGATTTTGACATTATTAGCATAAACGGCGGCGATAAATCAAATGCTATCCCCAACAGATGTATAATAGAATTATGTGTATCTGCACCAAATGAATTTTTCACCTGTGCCGAAAATTATTTTGATATCATAAGAAATGAAATTTCCGACCGAGAGCCCGACTTTAAACCAAACGTTTCAATTGGTGAAGCAAGCGAATTTGATGTATTTACAAGCGATATAAAAGAAAAAATTATATACACTCTGCTTTGTGTTCCAAACGGTATTACCGAAATGAGCGCTGAAATAAAAGGACTTGTGCAAACGTCGCTTAACCTTGGTATACTTGTAACAAACGAACAAAATATCATTTTACATTTTGCACTTCGCAGTAATAAAAAATCGGCGCTTTTGTTTCTTGAGCAGCGCCTGATGGCATTTTTTAACAATCTTGATTTAAAATACGAAACCTTCGGTCACTATCCACCTTGGGAATATAAATCTAACTCACCGTTGCGTGAACTTTATTGTAATATTTATTTTTCTAAATTTGACAAAAATCCAAAAATTACTGCCATTCACGCAGGACTTGAATGCGGGGTTTTCTCTGACGGCATAAAAGATCTTGACTGTATATCCATAGGCCCTAACCTTTATGATGTTCATACAGTTCGTGAAAGACTAAGCATTTCTTCGACACAAAATCTTTATAATATGGTTGTTGAACTGCTGGGCAAACTAAAATAATTGTATTGTCTTTTTTGCTTTAGTGTGATAAAATATATTGAATTCAAATAAAAAGGAGATACTATGGAAAACAAAAACGAATTTAAGCCCTATATAGCGGCTGAAAAAATCACCCCCGAGCTTACCGTTACATCTATTATTATGGGTGTTCTTCTTGCGGTAGTTTTCGGTGCGGCAAACGCATATCTTGGTCTTCGTGTAGGCATGACCGTATCCGCTTCTATTCCTGCGGCGGTTATTGCAATGGGCGTTATCAGAATACTGCTTCGTCGCAACTCAATTCTTGAAAGCAACCTGGTACAAACCATTGGCTCTGCAGGTGAATCATTGGCGGCGGGCGCTATTTTTACACTTCCTGCTCTTTTCTTGTGGGCAGCAGAAAAACCCGAAGAATTTGCCAAACCCGACATTATCGAAATTACTCTTATTGCCCTTATTGGTGGCTTGCTTGGCGTATTCTTTATGATTCCGCTTCGTAATGCGCTTATTGTAAAAGAACACGGCACACTTCCCTATCCTGAGGGTACTGCTTGTGCCGAGGTATTGCTTGCAGGCGAAAACGGCGGTTCAAGTGCATCAACAGTATTTGCAGGTATGGGATTTGCGGCGCTCTTTAAGTTTATTATTGACGGACTTAAAGTGGTTTCGGGTGAAATCTCTTTTAAAGTTAAAGGCTTTGCCGGAGAAATCGGCACACAAATTTACCCTGCGGTTATGAGTGTTGGTTATATTTGTGGCGCACGTATATCATCTTATATGTTTGCCGGCGGCGTACTTAGCTGGTTGGTACTTATTCCTATGGCAGTACTCTTTGGCGGCAATGCACAGCTATATCCTGCCGAGGTGCCAATAAGTCAGCTTTTTGCTGAGGGTGGCGCCAGTGCAATTTGGAGCAGTTATATCCGTTACATTGGTGCGGGCGCTTTAGCAGCAGGTGGTATAATCAGTCTTATTAAATCACTTCCTCTTATTATTACAACATTTACAGGTGCTATGAAAAATATGGCTGGTGCCGGTGGTGCCGGCAGAGAACGTACTGCACGTGACATAAACATTAAAATTGTTCTTATAGCAATTTTGGTGCTTACCATTCTTATTTGGTTAATTCCTGCTATTCCTGTTTCACTTTTGGGAGCATTTATTATTGTTATCTTCGGTTTCTTCTTTGCAACCGTTTCTTCACGAATGGTAGGTCTTGTTGGCAGCAGTAACAACCCTGTTTCAGGTATGGCTATCGCAACACTGCTTATTGCAACACTTATTCTTAAATTTACAGGTGCTACAGGCGCTTCAGGTATGGCAAGTGCCATAGCAATTGGTTCTATTATATGTATTGTTTCTGCTATTGCGGGTGATACTTCACAAGACCTTAAAACAGGTTATATTTTGGGTGCTACACCACGCAAACAGCAAGTTGGCGAAATCATTGGTGTTGTTGCGGCGGCTCTTGCCATTGGTGGCACACTTTATCTGCTTGACTCGGCTTGGGGCTTTGGCTCTGACGAGCTTGGTGCTCCACAGGCAACACTTATGAAGCTTATTGTAGAAGGTGTTATGGGTGGCAATCTGCCTTGGGGACTTGTATTTATAGGTGTGTTCATTGCAGTTGCGGTTGAGCTTATCGGCATACCTGTTCTTCCGTTTGCAATTGGTGTGTATCTTCCTGTTCAGCTTAACGCTTGCATTATGGTTGGCGGTGTTATCCGTTTAATCTTTGACAAGTTAAAGAGAAATAACAAGGACGAGGTTGTTAACGACGGCATCCTCTTTAGCTCGGGTATGATTGCCGGCGAGGGTCTTGTTGGCATAGCGCTGGCATTGCTTGCTGTACTTGGTGTTGCTGATATAATTGACCTTTCAGACAAGATTCCATCGGTAATTTACACCTACGGCGGACTTGCATTGTTTGCAGTAATTATTCTTACCTTCCTTAAATTCACCGTATGGAAGAAGCGTAACAAAGCACAATGAAAAAAGTAACAGAAAACTATCTTGAAAAAATCCCCTGTCACAAAGTGGGGCTTTCCTGGTCGCAGGATGAAAACGGTGTTGTTACATTAGAAATGGAAAATAAGGGCGTTGCCAATCGTATTGCGCAAAAACTGCTTAAAAAGCCAAAGATAAGCTTTATTCACCTTGAAGAGTTTGGCAGTTTTATATGGCTTTCAATTGACGGCAAGCGTGATATAACGGCAATTGGCGAGCTTGTACGTGAACGCTTTGGCGAAAGGGCCGAGCCGCTTTACGAACGTCTTAGCACCTATATAAAAACCCTTCACAGCAATGGATTTATAGATTTTAATAAATAAATATTTACGGATTACCACGTCGCTTTGCTCCTTGTAATGACAAGAAATGTGGTAATCCGTTTTTGTTTGCTTTTATTTTAGTATAGTGGTATAATATTTTATATTATTTTTTTGGAGAGATTTATCTTATGCGAACAAGCGGAATACTTATGCCAATATTTTCCTTGCCGTCGCCCTATGGCATTGGCACCTTTGGAAAAGCGGCATATGATTTTGTAGATTTTTTAAAGATGGGTGGTCAAAGTTATTGGCAGATACTGCCCATAGGTCCCACCTCTTTTGGTGATTCGCCATATCAGTCCTTTTCGTCATTTGCAGGAAATCCGTATTTTATTGACCTTGATGTTTTAGTTGATGACGGGCTTTTGACACTTAATGAAATTAAGAAATATGATTTTGGTGACAATACACAAAAAATCGACTATGAAAAACTTTATAACAACCGCTATCCGCTTTTAAAGGCGGCTTTTGAACGTTTTGCGCCCGATAACAATTATAATTCGTTTGTGGCAGAAAATGCTCATTGGCTTAATAATTATGCGCTTTTTATGGCACTTAAAGAATCGTTTGGCGGTATATCGTGGCAGGAATGGGAAAATCCATATAAAAAAAGACTGCCCGATGCAATTACAACGGCAGAACAAACTTTGACAAAAGCTATTGCGTTTCATAAGTTTTTACAATATTTGTTTTTTAAGCAGTGGACCGCTCTAAAAAAATATGCAAACGAAAACGGCGTTAAAATTATTGGTGATATACCAATTTACGTAGCGCTTGACTCAGCTGACGTGTGGAGCAATCCCGAACAGTTTCAGTTAGATGATGATTACATACCAAAATCGGTTGCCGGTGTACCGCCCGATGCCTTCAGTGACGACGGTCAGCTTTGGGGCAACCCGCTTTATAATTGGGATTATATGAAAAAGACAGATTACGCTTGGTGGAAACAATATCTTAGCAGTGCGCTAAACCGTTATGACATTGTAAGAATCGACCATTTTCGTGGCTTTGAATCTTATTTTGCTATTCCCTATGGTGACAAAACCGCCAAAGATGGCAAATGGGTAAAGGGGCCCGACATCGATTTATTTATTGCCTTAAAAGCTGAATTTGGCAAAGATTTGCCGATTATTGCAGAAGATCTGGGTGTTATTACCCCTGCCGTTCGAAAAATGCTGTCCGCAACCCAATTCCCCGGTATGAAGGTGCTGCAGTTTGCCTTTAGCGGTAATAACAATAACGCTTATTTGCCACACAATATTGTTAAAAACTGCGTTGTATATACAGGCACCCACGATAACAATACCATTATGAGTTGGATTAAAAATGCCGATATGGCTGAGGCAAACCAAGCCAAAGATTATTTTAATTACCAAGCCGATGACGGTTTTAACTGGGCTATGATTAAGGCAGCAATGTCCACAGTTGCCGACACCTGTATTATTCCTATGGCGGATTTGTTGGGTCTTGACTCAAAAGGACGAATCAACACCCCCTCTACACTTGGCGACAACTGGTGCTGGCGAATTGACGGCGGATGTATAAACGACTGGCTTGCAAATATATTAAAAGAAAATACCGAGCTTTATGGACGACTTATGCCTTCTCCTTGGGGAGAAGGTGTTGAGCGAAGCGAAACGGATGAGGGGTAAACAAATGAACACTTTCAAAAACAAAAGCCTTACATCAAACGCTCAAACCCTACGTAAAAATATGACAAAACAGGAACGTCATCTTTGGTATGATTTTCTTAAAACATTACCGATAACTTTTCATCGCCAAAAGGTTATCGGTAAATATATTGTCGATTTTTACTGTGCAGAATACAAACTTGTAATTGAACTTGACGGTTCACAACATTATGAACACAATGGAATTCTGAAAGATTCTAAACGAGATGAATATTTAGAGTCATTAGGATTATCCGTTTTACGTTATTCTAACCTGGATGTTGATAAAAATTTCAGCGGTGTTTGTAAGGATATATTGATACATATTACCCCCTCATCCACCGCAAGCGGTCCCCCTTCTCCCAAGGGAGAAGGCATATATTAAAAAAAGACTCCCGAAGGAGTCTTTTTTTATTTTTAGTTATAACCAAAGTGGTTATTGTTGTTAAATGCCTGTGTTTCAGGTGTAACTATGTCACGGAAACCGTCTTCCTGATATACACGAACGTAGTCAATTTCAAGTGACTTAAGACCTGCACAAGTAAGAAGGTCAGTAAACTGAAGAGCTGAACCGCTTGATACAGTATTTTCATTTGCTGAATAATACTTATTATCAAACAAAATGTACATATACTGGTTAAATACCTTAGCATCGCTGTAGATACCTGCATTTGAACCAATTGCACCGTTAGCTTCAGCGTTCTTGTCGCCATCCTTAAATGCAGCGTAATCGTCCATACCTGAAGCAATCGGAACGGTGTTCATAATAGAACCGTCTTCATTATAGATATAAAGTGTTGCCTCAAAGCCTGTACCGTTTGTGTTCCAGCTAAAGCCGTAACGACGAGTCTTGGTAAGATTGTCGTGAGCGGTTTGATTGAAACTACCGGTATTATAGTAGTACTTACCAAGTCTTTGAAGTGTTGGTGAGCCAAAGTCATACTTGGTTGAACCAATGTTGTGAATCCAAGTACCAGCTGATGAAGTAGTCTTGAATGAATCGTTTGTGATGTTACCTACAACCTGGTAGTTATCCCAGTCAGCAATCCAGAGTCTGTCATCGCTTGTGTCAGCTGTGTCCTGAGTATCAACACCGTTATTCCACCACTTATGAATAGTGCTGTTAAGGAAGTACATATTAACAGCAGTTGTACTGTTCTTATATACATTAGCATAACTTGAATGGTAGCTACCACCAATATTTATACCCCAGTCATTATCACCGGTCGCAGAATAATGACGGTCAGAGTGCTGCATAACTTCTATCATATCTATTTCATAGATAGCAGAAGGAATCTGATACTTATAGGTGTCAAGATTATCTTCATCCCACTGGTTGCTTACGCCGTCCCAGTTGTTGTTAATCTTATAAACCTTGCTGTAGAGTGAGTTATCATAACCCTGATTTGTTGCTGACTGTGATGGACGACCCATTAGCCACCAAGCAGGGAATGCGTGACCGTCAGCAGGGAGCTGACCCTGGAACTCAATATAGCCTTGCTTATAAAGCATACCACGCTCGGAAATAATCTTACCGCTTGAGAAGTACTTGTCAGAACCGTCAGTGTCAATTGCATCTACACCGTCCTGACGGTAACCGTTAAATTCGCCGGGTGTTACATCAAGGGCAACAGAACCAACAACGCCGTTGTATGATACGTTGCCGCCAAGACTGCTGTCGTGACCACGTTTCATAGAAAGTCTGCCGTTTGTTACGGTAATAACCTTATGGAGATCCTTAACAGGAGCTATTTCAAGGTTGTTGTAAGAACCGTCGGAACCGTTAGATCCTTCTGACTGCTGGGTGTTGTGTGTCCAGTTGTATGTATTAAGGGTGTCCTCTTCAAACTCGTCACCCCAAGCATAGTAGAGTGTCTTGTTTGTATCTGGTGTACCGTTAAAGTCAGTGTCAAGCATAACTGTAACAGGTTTCTTTTCATCAGCAAGCACAGTTGCGCCACAGGTATAAACCACGTCGCCCTGAACCTTTGAGTTTTGTGTAAAGTTAATAGCTGCCTGTTCAACTGCGGTAAAGTTTTCACCTTGAAGCCATACAACCTTGTTAGCAGAATCGTATGTTACTGCATAGGTGTTAGCACCGGTTGCTACTGTGTTAGTAGCGTATGCACTAACGTTATCAAGGTTACCTACAATAATGTCATACTCACCGTCTGGGTTACCGGCTGTGTCGCCTGCATGGAGATAAACCTTGCTTGCGTCACTGCTTGCACCGGTTACTGTGCCCTTAGATGTGCTTACGCACTTAGCAACGTCAACACCCGGGAAGAGTGATTCAAGATAAAGCTCTACCTTACGGGCTGCGTCGTAGTTATCGTTTTCGCCATAGTAAATGTTGAATTTACCTGCCTCTACGTTAGAGAAGAAGCTGTCGGTAATATTGTAACCGTATGAACCAACAGCTGAACGCTGAAGCACTGCAAGGTCGGCAATGTTAATGCTACCGTTGCGGCTTACGTCGCCGTTGATGTTAGCGTAAGCTGATTTACGGAGAAGTTTATTTCTAAGTGCTGTAAGGTCGCTTGCGCCATAACCGTCAGCCTTACCGTCGCCGGCAATGTCAAGGTCATTTGCGTGGCTGTTAAGGTTCATAAGTCTTGGCATGCTGCCATCCTTACCGCCCATATACCAAACACCGTTGTTATTTGCTTTTACTTTAGTGTTGATAAAGGTTTCAAGTGTACCTTGGTCTGCAACATAATCACCATAAAGTGCACTATTTTCATCAACATAGAGATATTTACCGTCTGCTGTGATGAAGTAAAGTGTGTTAAATGCGCCGGCTACGTTACCCATAATGTGCCAGCCGCCGTTTGGCATTCCTGTTGTGCAGTTTTCAGCAGAACAACCTGTAATGGTTGAACCTGCCTGCTGGTCACCAACAATAATACCTGCAGCTGTGCTTGATACTACTGCTGAATCACGAACGTGAAGGTTCTTAACCACACCGCCTGAAGCGAGTACAGGGATAAGACCTGCCGCCTCGCCGTCACCGGCAGAAAGACCTGTAATAACGTGACCGTTACCGTCTAACTCACCGCCGAATGGTGTATATGTGTAGTAAATACCACCGGAACTTCTTTCTTCCTGATTAATCCAAGCGCCGCCTGAAAGGTCGATATCTTTGTCAATACGATAGTAAAGTCTGTCGTAAAGGTTCATACCGCCTGTTGCGATTGCACGAGCAAGCTGTTCTGCGGTTTCAATTATATATGGATTTTCTTCGGTACCTGCACCTTTAAGTAAGTAGGTGTATGGGTTGCCGCCGTATTCGTATGGGCCAACGCCCGCATAGTTGTTCTGGCCTTTACCAATAATTTCAACATAAGAACCAACAATCTCTTCTGCTTTGTTAATTGTTGGCATCGGAATTGTACGGCCATCAACAGTTACGAGTGACCATTCTGTCCAAGAAAGTTTAGGCATATCAAACATTTCGTAAGCGTCTTTTGTAGCAATACGTGTAATGTCTGCAAGCTTGTCATACTTATTTGGATATGCGGTAGTAATCGCATTAAGAGGCATATCGCTATAGCTGTTGTAGAAGTATACCTCAAAACCGCCATTTTTATCATAACGGTCATAGAATACCTCTTTACCGCTAACGTAAACTTCGTTTACTGCGGGTGCGCCTAATGATACGCAACCTAAGAGAGTAAAGTTGTTAGCGCTGCTTGCACCGCTATAAATACCGCCCATCATATCGATGGTAGCCTCAGAGCCTGTGGCTATAGCGCGCTCACAAGAACGTCCATCATATAAACAGTTAGAAATAGTAATGTTTTCAGGAGTGCTATTTGTAGAAACAATACCTGCAGGACCGGGATGGTGGGTATAACAACCTGAACCGTCTTCTCTTGCAGTAAGTGTTATAGCACGAGTAGTGCCAATGTAAGAATTTCTTACGCTGATGTTAGAAACTTTAATACGGGTTGAGTCATTTGTGTATGTACCCAAGTTTGTGGTAAGCAAAGCGCTGTTACCCGTACCACTTGCATAGCAAGCATCAAAGTTAATGTTTTTAACGGTTGAAGAACCGTCAAGCTTGTAAACAAGACCCTGACCGGTAGATGAGTACATACCGTAAATGGTAACGCCGTTACCGTCAAGATGACCGACAAAGCTCTTGCCGGGTTGCCAATTCTTTGCAGTGCCTGCAGCAACCATTGCCTTAGCGCCTGCAAGTGTTTCGTTGCCGTAAACGTTGTTAAGGTAGAATGCCTCAATACCGTCAGCAACCTTGTAGTAATATGGAGTATAAACAGGTGCGTAAACAGTGGTTGAGCCCTGTTTAAATATTCTATCTGTTTGTGTACCACCTGCTACGCTTTCGGCAGTTTCAACTGCCAAGTCGCCGCTTGTTGAAGTGGTATATGTTACTGTAGAAAGAGCACGATAAAGCTGATCGGCAGTTTCAATGATGAATGGGTCTTCTTGTGTACCTGTACCGCCTGCAAAGCCTGCGTCGGCTGTACCCGTCCAGAAAGAAATACCGCTTTCTTCACCGGGCTTTACAAATGTTGGGTACTCACCCTCTGCGCCCGGCTTCCAAACACTAAACCAAGCAAGGTTCATATTACCAACTGCAGCACTACCCTGCATTTGAGCAGGTGTGAGCTGGAATACAACACTGCTAAAGTCTTGTATATAATATGCCCAGCTGGTATTATAGTTAATTTGAATCTGACCGGTTGCCTGGTCGGTATAAACGTTTTTAAAGTGAGATGAGCCACCTGTGTGCTGAACGTCATTACCGGTGTAAACAGATGTTGAATATGGTGTAATACCTATTACAATACTGTCGGTAACCATAACTGCGTTTGAGCCTGCGCCACCTACTACACCACCGTGACAGGTACGTATAGTGCTTGATGCTTCGTTGCCCTCTGCGGGTGAAACAAAGTACTGTTCGTCAAGGTTTACATAGCAGTTTTTAACGTTGTAAGCAACGTTTACGTAGATGGTGTCTACCATATCGCCGTCGCCGTTACCGTCAACGCCCTTGTCTGCCTCTTTCCAAGAAGGAGCACTGTTTGCCCAACCGATTACGCCACCTATAGCTGTAGCATAGCCGGTGCCTGTAAGTTCAAGATAAGAATCGGTTACAGAGCAGTTTTCAACTGTTACTGTGCACATACTGTCAGCTGCGTGGTAACCAATGATACCGCCTACCGCATTTTTTCCGGTAAAGTGCGCTTTGTTAACGTGGATGTTTTTAATGGTTACTTCGCCCTTTGTGCAAGAGAAAAGACCTGCATAAGGAGAAATTGACTCGTGGTTGGTCCAAGCGCCGTAAACTGTAGCGCCGTTACCGTCAAAGTGACCCTGGAAACCGGGTGTGCCGCCTGAGTGGTTTTTGCCGGCAGCTTTGATTACGTCCATGTTATCAGCCAAAGTGCCGTCAATGTCAAGATTACTGTTTGCAAGGTTAAAGCCGGCAAGACCGTCAGCAACCTTGTAATATTTACCTATAGTATCATTGCCTGATGCTTTACAAAGATAAACAAGCTCTTCGGCAGAATCAATTATAATAGCGTTGTCCCAGTCGGCACCTGTTTCGCCATTATCAGCAAGCTTGTTGTCGTACCACTTGCTTGTACTGCCGAGGTCGTTGATAAGATAATCACCAAATTCAAGAAGGTCGATTGTGCCTTCTTCGATGGTGGTTGCACCGGCGGATATACTAACGCCGATGTTAGCGGTAAAGAGTGTACCAAGAAGCATAACGAGTGATAACGTGATACTTAAAACTCTTTTAGCGCTTTTGTTTATGCCAATTTTCATAATTAACCTCTCTTTTCGTTTAGGTTTTGGTTGTGCTGAATTGTTGAAATTCATCAACAATTCAGCCAAACAAAATCCTTTAATTTATTAGGTAATCTGTTTTCTACGACTTATTCTTCGTCGATAAAGCCGTCGCCGGCCCAGATATCATCGTCGCCCCAACCGGGTTCACTTGTAACGATAATATCATTAAGTTTTAAATCGTAGATTTCTATTTCTGCTTTTTTAAACATAATTAAATCTCTCCTTTATAATACTTTCGTTACTGTGCGCCGTAACGGGCCTGAATTGCTTGTGCGTAGAACAAATGCGCTTTAGTAGCTTCTACGCGGGTTGTGTAGTAATCGCTTGGTGTTACCTTGCTTGCATTTTCAAACTGAACACCAAGACCTTCAACGCTGAATGAACCAAAGTTTTTCCAGTCGCCGCCGTTGTAGCTTGCCTCTACCTTGATTGGTGAAGCGAGAGCTTCAACAGGGATACCTTCTGCCTTATAGGTGTGGTATCTACCGTTTCTTTCGGTATTGGTCCAACCGCTTACGTTTTTGATATCTTCGCCTGTGTAAGCAGGAACTGAAATTTCTTCGCTTGTCTTGAGCGCACCGTTTTCGGTGTAGGTAAATCTTACCTTAATCTTGTCACGGTTGGTTCTGTAATCGCCAAGGAATGCGAATGCAAATGACATATATGGGTTAGCCTTAAGGCTAAGAGCTGTCTGATATACACCAAACGCCATTGTGCCGTTTGCGTGATATTCTACACCGTCACCCAATGTGTCAGGTGTGTCAAATGTAATACCATTAAGAGCTGTCTGGAATGCTGAAGGCATACCGCCTGCTTCCTTAAAGCCTGGGTAGTCACCTGTAGCGCCAACGTACCAAACGGTGTCACCAATTGGAGCAGCGTTAAGGGTTTCAACAATTGATGTTGCTGCGCTACCCTTTACCTCATCAGGAGTAATTGCCTTAATCTGAGCGTCTTCGTATGTCCATTCACCGTTTGAGAATGTTACTGTGCCTGATACGCCGTTGGTATAAATACCGCTAACGCAGTTTTGAGCATTTCTTCTATAACTTCTGCCAGAACTTGTGTTCAAAACGTCACAGTCAAGAATGATAGAGTTGCGAACTGTGTTGCAGTAGAAACCTGAGTTTTCAACAAAGCTTGGAAGCTCGGCAGGCTTTTTAGCAGTTGTTTCAACGTCGTTATTACCTACACCGGTAAGTGCCATCTTAACACCGTCGCCGTATGTAGCGTCATTGCCGTAAACCAAGCAGTTGTCAATCATTATAATATCGTTTTGGAATGAACCTGCCAACACACCTGAACGTTCCCAAGATGTGCAAGCGTTGTACATATAGTTGTTAGCAACTGTACAGCCGTTAACCCAAACTACACCTTCTTGTTTTACGCCGTAGCCAGAACTGTTAGAAACAGGAGCTATAGCTGCTACCTGATAGTTGGTAGCGCTTGATGTAAGGTAAGAATTCTGAACACCAATGTTCTGAATTACAGCGCCTGCATCTACTGATGAGAAGAGACCTGCGTTGTTAGCAGAGGTCTGATACAAACCGTAAACTGTAGCACCATTACCGTCAAAGTGACCGCAGAAGGATGAACCTTCCCATCCGTAGGTAGGCCACTTGAGCATATTAGCGGCATTCTCTTCAAAGTAAGCCTTTGTATCGGCAGCAGAGCCGAGAGCCATAATTTCTGATGCGTATTCTGGCTTTTGCATTACGAATGCGCTGATGCCGTCAGCAACCTTAAAGTACTTGTCGACTGTAATTGTTGCAGCCTGATCTACCAATTTATCTTTTACCATATATGCAAATTCAGCAGCTGTGCTGATGATATATGGATTTTCTTTTGTACCGCTACCACTTGCAAAACCTGTTGCAACTGTACCGTCCCAAGTAGCAACAATGCCGGAAGCGGGAGCTACATAATCTTTGTTTATAAAGGTTGGATATCCGTTTGTTGTTGTCCAAACGTTGTTCCAGTCAAGTGCAGGCATATTAGCCTTAGCGTTTACGCCTGTAAGCTGTTCTTCGGTAAGTGGGAACACTTTGCCTGTGAATTCTTGCTTTGGCAATGTACCGCCAATAGCAACTTGGGTAATTGCAACGTCTTCGGTTGTGTAAACGTTTGTAAAATGAGACGCAAGACCTGAGTGCTGAACAGCGTTGTTGTCGGTGCTTATGCTTGTTGCATAAGGCTTAATACCAATAACAATACAGTGGTTTACATCAAGTGCGTTTGAACCCACGTGGCCTGCTACACCACCGTGAGATACCTGCTGGCCTGCTGCGGGGATACCCTCGTTTAGTGAAACAAAGTTATCTTCATCAAGGTTTACATAGCAGTTTTTAACTATTACCTTGTTGTTTACGTAAAGTGTTTCGGTTGTGTTACCGTCGCCGTCTTCATCGTTTGTGTCCGTGTAGCTTGATGGACAATCAACTCTACCTACTATAGCAGCTACACCCATACCGTAACCTGTTTTTGTAACTTCAAAATAAGAATCGGTTACAGAACAGTTTTCGATAGTAAGGGTTGTGTTGTTAGTATTAGTGCCTTCACCTTTATAGTAACCAATAATACCAGCTGCTGCTGATGTTGCAGTAAAGTGAGCCTTGTTAACATTAATGTTTTTAATGGTTACGTCGCCCTGTGTGCAAGAGAAAAGACCTGCGTAAGCGGAAACATTGCCCTCGGTGTGGTTTGTCCAAGCGCCATAAACTGTAGCGCCGTTACCGTCAAAGTGACCTTGGAAACCGGGTGCGCCACCTGAGTGGTTTTTGCCGGAGCCCATAACAATGTCAAGGTTGGTTTTTCCGCTTGTTAATGATTTGCCGGCTAATGTGCCGTTTATATCAAGCTTGTCGTTTGAAAGGTTAAAGCCTGCGATACCGTCGGCTACCTTGTAGTATTTGCCGTCAGTATCGTTGCCTGATGCTTTACAAAGGTATACAAGCTCTTCGGCAGAATCGATGATGATTGCATCATCCCAAGATGTACCTGTTTCGCCGTTGTCGGCAAGCTTATTGTCATACCACTTACTTGTACTGCCGAGGTCATTAACAAGATAATCGCCAAATTCGAGAAGGTCAACCACACCTGCGCTGTAGTCGTTGGTGTTTTCAGCAAGAGCTGCCTTAGCTGCTGTGCCATAGTTAATGAGCGCTGCAGAAACCTTCTTATCAGCGGTGTCATAGTCGCCTTCAAGAACTGCCTTTGCGTTGTCAATAAGGGCAACAGGCTGTGTCAATCCCCATTCAACGCTTGCGCCGCCTTCTACTACGATAGTAGGCATCCAGATTTTATCAATATAACGAGCAGAGATGTTTTTGAGTGTAAACATCAATGCGCCTTCACCAAGTTCATCTCTATAGCTTGACTCGGTGCTTTCAACTTTATAGAACTCGGTAGCGTCATATGTACCAACGTAAAGTGTTGCCTTTATACCCTCAAACTGTGGAACAAAATGGAGGTTAAAGTCAAATGTACCGTCGTCGTTATATGTTACGCTTGAACCGTAAAGTCTGTGAGCTGCTGTAGAAGTCTCATTTACGCCGAGTGTTGTAAATGCAGCAAGTGTTGGAAGCTTGCCATAAGCACCACAGTACCAATCAGTACCCCATGTAAGGTCTGGCATTGCTGTCTGAGCCGCACCACCTGTGATTTCAGAAGCATTAATTTTGGTAATGTATGGTGTTGTTGTTTGTACGCCGAAATACTGAAGAAGGGTTTTACCGTTTTTATCGGTAGCAGTCTCTACATCAGCATCGGTATAGCAGTTCTGGTAACCCCTAAGGTCGTTAAAGCGTGAACCATAACCCTGAGGTAAGTCAAATGGGTTAAAGCCTAAGAAGATACTGTTGCGAGTCATGTTGTAATAGCGTGCAGTTTCATTGCCGTCATCTACTACAACAAGGCCTTCGGGAATTGCAGGAGCACTGCTTACAAGAACGTTGTTTGTAGCAGAAGAGTAAAGTGGCATTGGTACGCCATCGCCGTATGTAGCATCATTGCCGTAAACAAGAGCATTGTCAACATACATAATATCACTTGATGCGCCAAACATTACGCCTGAACGGTCGTGTGATGTTGAGTTGTTATACATATAGTTGTTAGCAATTTCAACATTCTTTGCCCAGATAAAGCCGTTTACAGATTTACCGTAAGTACCACCGTTGGTAACAGCGCCAAGAGCGCCGCACTGGTAGTTAGCACCACTGGACTGGCTTACCATATATGAATTTTTGATTGCAAGGTTGTGGAACTCGGCCCCTGCATCTATAGATGAGAAAAGACCTGCGTTAGAAGAAGATACCTGATAGATACCATAAACAGTAGCGCCGTTAAAGTCAATGCTACCGCAGAAGGTTGAACCTTCCCAACCGTAGTAGAGCCACTGCTTCATATTTGAAGCGTTTGCTTCAAAGTAAGCTTTGGTTGCTGCGGCAGAGTCGAGCGCCTTAATATCGCTACCGTAAGCATATGGCTGCATTACGATGCTCTTAATGCCGTCGGCAATCTTATAGTACTTGCCGTCGGTGATTGCATAGTTATCACGTGTCTGACCGCCAATGTAAGCGAGTTCAGCTACTGTGCTGATGATATAAGGATCAGCCTTAGTACCGCTACCTTGTGTTGGAGCAGTTTTGGTGTTTGTGCCGTCCCAGTAGATTGTGTCAAACTTTTCGCCGGGGAGTGCAAGACGTGGGTATGCGTCGGTACCGTCCATAACCCAGGTTGTGCCCCAATCAAGATTTGGCATTGCAACTACTGCTGCAGAGCCCTTAAGGCTTGATACCTGTGTTACTTTATTTGTAAAGTTACGGTTACCAAGTGTACCACCGATATATACCGCACTGCCTGCAGGCTGGTCGGTGTAAACGTTGGTAAAGTGGGTTTCAAGACCGGTATGCTGAACGTTGTTGTTAGAAGTATTTGTTGTAGTAGCGTATGGTTTAATACCTATTACTACACAATTTTCAACCTTCATTGCGTTGGTGTTAAGAAAACCTGCAACACCGCCGTGAAGCGCCTGATTGTCGCTTGCCATACCGGATTTAAAGTATGTAGAATCAAGGTTAACGTAGCAGTTAGTGATGTTAAGAACACCGTTTACGTAGATGGTGTCTACCATATCGCCGTCGTTGTTACCGTCAACGCCCTTGTCTGCCTCTTTCCAAGAAGAGCAGTTGTTCATAAAACCAACTAATGCGCCTGCACCCTGACCCCAAGCGGTGCCTGTAGATACGATTTCAGAATCGGTTACAGAGCAGTTTTCGATAGTGAGGGTGTTGGTACCGTCACCGTTATGTTGACCAACAATACCGCCCGCTACCTGTGTACCTGTAAATGAAGCAAATTTAACGTTAACGTTTTTAATTGTTACGTCGCCCTTTACACAAGAGAAAAGACCAACTTGGGGAGAAACGTTACCTTCGGTATGGTTGGTCCAAGCGCCGTAAACAGTAGCGCCGTTACCGTCAAAGTGGCCTTGGAAAGCGGTGGATGTGGCACCTGCATGGTTTTTACCTGAACCCTTAACTATTGCAAGGTTATCTTCCAAAGTACCGTTAACATTAAGACCTGCACTTGCAAGGTTAAAGCCTGCGATACCGTCGGCTACCTTAAAGTATTTACCCTGTGTATAACCGGTAGAGTCACCTTTACAAATGTAAACAAGCTCTTCAGCGCTATCAATTATAATAGCGTTAGCCCAGTCGGCACCTGTTTCACCGTTGTCGGCAACGTTGCTGTCAAAATATTTGCTGGAACTACCATTGGCAAGAAGATCGTCGCTAAATTCGAGCAAATCGACTGTGCCTTGGCTTTCAGCGTTGCCGCCGCCTAACTTTTCAGCGGTAGGAACAAGCTGTTTGCCAAAGGTTTCGCCGCAAAGTGTACAAACTGAGCTTGCGTAAACCGAGTAGTTATTAGCTGTGTCAACCTCAATAGGATCGCCAACTACAGCAATAACGTGCTCACATTCGGTTGAAATTGTTGCAATAGCGCCTGTTGCTGTCTCTATATAGTACTCAGAGTCGCTATAAGCAAGTTCAACCTCACTAAGCTGTACTTTGTATTGCTTGCCCTTTGTAGCGGTTCCTTTTGAGAAGCCATAGGTAAGCTCAAATGTGAGGGTGCTTTTTGCACTGTCAGTATCAAAGACAACGTAAGTGCCTTCGATGTTTACATTCACACCGCTTGCTTCTACGCCCTTGATTGTTAGGCAGTCAGAAGCATCTGCGTCCACCTCATTAAGAGCAAACGCACCCGCAACAAAGCCGTTTGGCAAGCTGCTTGGAGCTGTGAATGTTACGTCGATGGTAGCCTGTGACATGTCATCGCTGAGTTCTGCTGCGCTAAAGCTGTAGCAAGAATTATCAGCGCTTGCTGTCATAAGACAACCAAAGACTGCTGTTGCGCAAATTGCTATTGTAAGAATTACTGATAACAATCTGCCTGAAAGTCTTTTTCTCATGATCTCTCATTCTCCTTTTTGGTGCTGTGCACCGTAATATTCTGCAACCGTGCAGATGGGGAATATGTAACGCCGTGCGATTGCCATATTGCACTACTATATATAGTAGTGTGTAGTATATGCATACAATATGGGCGAACCCCGGCAAATATACTATTTTATAATATATCAAAACCCCTGATTTGTCAATATCTTTTATTAAAAGTTTTTGAATTTTTTGATAGCAAATGTTTATTTTGCACAAAATAGTGTAAGCGCTTACTAACAATGTCAGAAAATAAAAAAACGGATTGCCTCGTGTCTTTTGGCACTCGCAATGACAGCGTTATAGATTGTGCTTAACGAACGTCATTGCGAGGTGTTTTACACCGAAGCAATCCGTAATATTAAATTTAGAATTTTATTTTTTCTCTATCGCTTTTATTTGCCTTATATCGTTGCCAATAAATTTTTTGGCTGTATATTTTATAAGACGTGAGGCAACACGTGGTGTGTATTTGTTTGCAATATCGGCCATAGAAAGATTTGTGTTTATAATTGTGGGCTTACCCCCAAGGTCACGAGTATTTATTATATTGTATAACAAGCTTTGTATGTAGGGAGAAACAAATTCGCCGCCCAAATCGTCAATAACAAGCAAATCACAATTAATTGCCGCATTATACTTTGTGTTGGTGTGGCGGTCAAAATGTTCGGTTTCCATATCGGAAAACAAGTTGTAAGCCGCACCGTATATAACGTCGAACCCTTTGTTTAAAAGTTCATAGGTAACAGCCAAGGTTAAATGGGTTTTGCCAAGACCTGTGTCCCCCATAAAGAGCAGACTCTCGCTTGTGCGTGGGTCAAAGTTAATAACGTACTCACGGCAAAGCTTTAATATTGCGGTCATACGCTTGCGTGGGTTGCCGCCGTCAAGCTCCTCATTTTTATAATAATTTAAATCAAAGTTTTCAAAGCGGCAGCTGTCAAGCGGTAAGGAAGCCGATAAATCGCTTAGTCTTATCTTTTTTGCGGATTCGTGAATGCAGTTGCAAATTTTACCGTTTATGTAGCCGGTGTCCTGACAGGCATTGCAATCATAGACAATATCGGTAATGCTTGCCATTTTTAAGATGGCATCACGTGCAGATGAAAGCTCGGTCATTTCGCTTTGCAAATCTTTTAAGGTTTTTGTATCGCCCGAAATGGCAATTGTTGCAATTTGTGCGCCAAGGTAAGAAAGGCGTGAATTAATCTCTGCAAAATCGGGATTGGTTTTTTGCAAATTTTGCATTGCCATATCAAAGGTGGATTTTTTGTATCTTAAAATCTCTTTTTGCTTTTCAAAAGCAAGGTTGTAGCTTTGTTCACGTGTCATGGTGAAACTTCCTTTCAAGTAAGGATATGATATCCACGCCTTGCGTGGAATAAATCCAAACGTTCGTTTGGATGAAATCAAACCATCGGCTTGATGAAATCCATCTTTTGATGGGTTTCGGTGTCGGCTTTGCCGACATATGTAAATTACTTTACGTTGTTTTTTGTAGTATTAATAGATGCTATCAATATTCTTCTGATTTCACCGCAACTATGCAAATTGGGCAAAACTAAATCCTTGGGCAATAACGGCGGATTTAATTTAATCGTCGTTAAGCATTTTTTCAAACAGGTCAAGGTCGTAACCGGCGTAGCCGTTTTTATCCTGCTGTTTTGCTTTTGTTTTTTTAGCGGTTATTTGCTCGGGCGAAGTTATACCGTCTTTGTGCCAAACTTCAATAATCTTTGCAACGTAGGCAAAAGAAAGCTTTGTTTTTGAATCTATGCAAGCATCGTATGCCGCTTTTAGCATATCGGCGCTTATTTTCCATTCGTTTATCCAAAGATTAGAAAGTTCTTGCTCTTTGGCGCTGGGCTTTCGCCTTTCTATACCAAAGGCATTTTGAACAATGCTCCAAGCAAGATTTTGTTTTGCCGTTTCGGCAATAAGACGTTCGGCATCAATTACCGTTTCAACACCTTGACTAAGCCAAAATGCCGCCGTTTTTTTAACAAAAGAAAGATTGCACTTTCCTTCTCGTACGGCATACTGCAATAAAAGCAATATAACCGACGGGTCCATACCGTAATCGTCATAAAGCGCTACAAGCAATTGACTTTCGTTTTGTTTTAAATTTCTGCCAAACTTAAGCTGAGCCTCACGAAGCAAAAACATCAACTGCTTGTCCTCAAGACCACGCTTGATAACGTCGGCACGGGAAGGCAGGGCGGAATTTATTGTAACCTTTTTTGCCTCTTGCGGTTTTTCGGTTTCGCCTGTAAGTATGTCACGCTGTTGCCAAAAAAGAAGCGCATCCTCGGTTTCGGATAAAGGCAAGGATAGTTCGTGGGCAATTTTTTCAGCATCTATTCCTTCGGATATATTACGCATAAAGAAAAGCAAAACTTTAAGTTGAGTGTGGGTGGCTATTTTTAAATATTTGTCGGCAACAACACTTGGCACGGCAAAGGTATTGCCAAAAACTGATGCATTAATTGTAAACTTCATTTTATAGCCCCCTTTATATTAATGTATATATATTATATATGTATAGTTTATTTTTGTAAAGGATAAAAAAACGCTTGCCTTTATAAGACAAGCGTTTGTGTCGGCATCTACTTATTTTCCCAGGCAGCTGCCCGCCAAGTATCTTCAGCGCAAGTGAGCTTAACTTCTGTGTTCGGTATGGGAACAGGTGGACCCTCACCGCAATCAACACCGACTATTTTTGCCGCCCTTCTCAAGCGGCAAAAGTGATTATACAACAAGTGTTTTCATTTGTCAACACTTTTTTTAAATTTTTTCAAAAAACTTTTTGTAGTAGTTTTTTATGCGAATTAAAAAGCTCTTCGGGCTCGCAAAACGCCGCTCGATAGACCTCTATAACAGCGTCACCTGTGTAGCCACAATCGGTAGCACAGCTTAAAAACTTTTTAAAATCAAACTCGCCGTCAAGCGGTAACATACAATCAAATCGTGTGTTGCTGTCACTTAAATGAAGATGTTTTATTTTACTGCCCAACAATTGCAGTACGTCATACGGTGAATAGCCGCCACGAATGCTTTGCTTTACGTCAAGGCAAAAGTTTACCTGGTCACCCAAATAGTCGGACATATCGCCAAGCGCCTCAAGACTGCCTGCCCTGAAATTTACAACGTTTTCTTGAAGCAGTGTTGCCCCGTTTTGTTTTACTGCTTCGGCAACACGGGCAAAACGGTCAAAATAACCGTGGTTATCCATTGTGCCGTTTGGTTTACCGCCGTGCATAATTACATACTTAGCACCAAGCTCTGCCGCTATTTCGCCGTAGCGCTTAAAAATTTCAATTCCCTCATTAAATCGACGGTCATAGTTTGAAAAAAGCATAAACGACTCGGCAAGCGACATTGTAGGATGAATACTTGAAAGCGCTATGCCGTATTCGTTTTTAATTTCATTTAACTGTTTTATAAAAGGAGGCTCTAACTCGCAGTTTGCATTAAAAAATATTTCGCTTAATGTTACGCCACGTGAAGCAATAAGTCTGAACGACTCTTCGGTATGCATAGGATAAAGGCAAGAACTGGATATGCCTATTTTCATAAATTATCACCCGGTGTTACAAAAATTGTTTTATTGGTGGTATATATTACCATACCCGCCTTTGCGCCACTTGGTTTTTTTACATACTTTATAGGTGTGTAATCAACCGGCACGTTAGAAGAATTTGCCGCTTTTGAATTTTTTGCGGCAAGCTGTGCCGCAAAAGTGATAGTTTCGTCACTTAATTCTTGCCCATCACAAAGCACGACTACGTGTGAGCCGTGAATGTTTTTGGTGTGAAACCACATATCGTTTTTGCCTGCTAGGCTACAGGTTATATAATCATTTTGCAGATTGTTTTTGCCAACAATTATGCGATATCCCTCTTGGGACGTGTATTCAGTAAATTGTGGCTGTGTTTTTTTGCGGGGTTGTTTTTTTGCAGTCTGCTTTACGTAACCTCCAAGAGATAGTTCCTGTCTTATTTCGGAAATGTCGGAAAGTGTTTTGCATCTGGCAAGGCTTTCGCTTACCGATTCAAGATACTCTATTTCTTGGATGTCCTTTTCAATAAGCGCACCCAACGACTGCACGGCGGCACAGCTTCTTTTATAATCCTTAAAGTACTTTGCCGCATTCTGCTGTGGGGAAAGCGCCGGGTCAAGAGGTATTTCTACCTCGGATAAATTTTCGTCATAATAATTTTGAACACGTGCAACGTTACTGCCCGGTGCAATTGCATAAAGATTTGCCTTAATAAGCTCACCGTTTATGCGTAAATCTTCACGGTCACGGTTATCACTTAATTCCTTTTGCCTTATCGCCATACGACGATTTGCACGTGTAATAAGGTTTGACAAAAGTTTGGTTATGTCGGATGATGCTTTGTGAATACGTGCAGCGTTTTCACGCTCGTAATAAAAAGCATCCAAAAGCTCTGACGGATTGCCAAAAGATTTTGCGGTATAAAGACTGCCGTACTGCGCAATCGGCATATAACAAAAATCAGCAGGGGTGTTATCAGGCTTTAAAAGCATAACAAACTCGCCCGATAAAATGCCGTCTTTTAGTTTTTGCAAAATGCGTGTTATTTCTTCTTGCGACGCATCTGTTAAACCCAAAGCCAGTTCACGACAAACAAGTGGAGAGACACCCTCAAGCGTTTGAAGCAACGCTTGAGACAGATCAACGTCTTTGCAGTCGAGCACTTTATTGGCTATTTCCTTAATATCGGCATTTAATATATTAATTTTATTTTGTGATTCAGGATAGCGATAAACAGCGCCCGACAAGATAAGTCGGTCACTTTTTTCTATATCACTGCGATGAACGGCATCGTAAATTTTGCCGTCGTCACCCACAAGGATTATGTTACTGCTGTTACCTATAAGCTCGCAAATAATTTTGGGCTCTGTTCGGTCACCCATTTCGTTGGTGGTGTTAAAGGTAAACTCAATTACTCGCTCAAGGCCCTTTTGCTCAACACTTGTAAGTCTTGCCGAGGAAAAGATTTTACGAGCCAGCATACAAAACATTGGTGGGGTTTCGGGATTTTCATATTTTTGTTCGGTAAAATGCACCCTTGCTGTGCCCGACGCCGCACTTAATACAAGCCGTTTTACAAAGCCTTTTTTGCGCAACGAAAGCACCAGCACGTCACGTGCCGGCTGATAGATTTTATCTACGTGACAGTCAACCGCTTGCCTGAGTTCATTTGTCACGGTATGTGAAAATCCGCCGTCAAAAGCCATCTTATTCTCCCAAAATATTTTTTAGTTCTTCACTTATTTTTAAGTAATATTTATACTCGTCTTGTTTGTGTAAAACGTTTTCAAGGTCGTTTGAGCATTTGCTTGCAATGCGGTATTGTTTTTCGATATATTTTATCGAAGCCTCGTTTTCGGGCTTTAAAATTCCAATCAGAGCTTGCACTTGCGAAAGCTCATATTCTTTACCCGTAAAGCGCACAAGCATTATCGAATAAATTTTGCCGTTTTCTTCTATTGCTGTTTCACGCTTAACCGTAAAACCGTTTTTTGCAAGAAATTGTCGCAACTGTTTTGCGGCAGTGGTGGGCTGTAATATAAGCGTTACGCTACCATCACGCAAAAATTGAGCACGGTCAATTATGCCGCTTATAACCTCGCCGCCCATACCCGCAATTATAACGGTATCGGCATCTGCCCTTGTAACAAGGGACAGTCCGTCACACAAAACAAGCTTTACATTTTTGCACCCAAGCCGCTCTAAATTTGCCCGTGCAGATTGGAGTGGCTTTTGATTTATGTCGGTAGCCATAACATTTTTGCACTTTTGTGACAAACACAAAAATGCGGGCAGATAGCCGTGGTCGGTACCCACATCGCAAACGCTACTGCCCTCATTTACAAAGCTTGCAATAAGACTTAGTCTTTTACTTAACTCTATCATTATTTGTTTTCAAAATAAGCGTTAAGTTTTGCTACAAGTGCATCAACATCTGCGCCGTGAACAGCACATGCCTGCTCGATTGATTCACCACGTGAAGCGGGGCAACCAAGGCAGTGCATACCAATTTCAAAAAAGTACTGTGCGGCACCTGTATCCATATCGAGAACGTCGCCTACTATCATATCTTTTGTAATTTTCATAAATTTAACTTCCTTTCTGTTATTTAAAACAATTTGGGGTTTAATTCCAAATCGGTTCTTGAGTGGTTAAAAAGTTTGCGGTTATCCAGCGCCCAAACACGAGCGGAAAAATCATTCGCATCGGCACCCTGCACCGCCTCACGCATTTCGTAAATACGTGCATCCATAAGGTCAAGCTCGGACAAAATCTCGGCTTCAATAAACATAGGTCTTACCACTGCGCCAAAATCAGGCTCACCGTGGTGAGAAAGTATCATATGCTGAAGCAGTACCGATGTTCTGCGGTCAATGCCAAGCCTTTCGGCACATTTATCAATCTTGGTAGCGCCCATAGCAATGTGACCTAAAAGATTGCCTTCTATTGTATATCCGTCGGCAACACCCGCTTCGTTTACGTCGAACTCATCTATCTTTGATATGTCGTGCAGTATAGCTCCTGCAAGCAAAAGTTCACGGTCAACAAACGGATATACGCCGCACACGCCTTCACAAAGACGAACTATTGATAAGGTATGCATAAGCAGTCCGCCACGAAGCGCATGATGAAGCTTGAATGCCGCCGGCCAAAAAAGCAAATTTTCACGGTTGTCGGCAAGCATTGCAGTTACTATGGTCTTTAAATTATTATCGGTAAAACCATTAGCAATATTCATAAGCTCGTCATACATCTGCTCTGAACTGTAGCCGCTTGTACGAACAAAATCTTCAATATGAACGTTGTCGGATTCTATAGTCGGTCTTATTCTTTCTATTCTTAACTGGTCGGCACCGTTATACTGTGAGATTGTGCCACGTATTTTTACAAGGTCGTTTGCCTTGTATTCGCCGTGTTCTGACGGCACGTAACGCCAAAGCTTGCCGTTAATCTCGCCTGTACTGTCACCCAAAGTAAAATCAAGATAGGTGTCTCCTTTTGATGACGTTTTAACGTCAACACTCTTTACAAGGCAGTAGCCGTCAACACGGCCTGAATTGTCAACAGGTGTAAAATTCATAATATTTTTCCTTTTCTATTTATTGACCGGTAAAATCACGGTCAAAGGTTATTACGCAAACGTAGGTTTTATTATACTCACGTGCTTTTGTGCAGATTATGTTGTTAAGCTCTTTTTCGCTAAACGTAAGTTCCGACGGAACAACCACGTCAAATATAAGATTTGTGCGTGTGTCAGATGCCGGTGTCATACGAAAATCGTGAAGCGTAAGCTTGGGGTCAATTTCTTTTATTATATCCGCCATTGCCTCACGTGTTTTGGTTACCGATTCATTGTCGGTATCGATTGGATCCATATGTATAACCAAATTAACGCCTAATTTTTCAAGTATCAGCTTTTCACAAAGGTCGATTCTTTCGTGACAGGCAACAATGTTTGTATTTTCGGGCACCTCTACGTGAACCGAAGCAAACTGACGACCGGGACCGTAGTTGTGAACTATAAGGTCGTGTATGCCGTGAAACTCATCAAAGCTTAAAATAGTATCGTTTATATCTTTTATCAGTTGCTTTTCGGGTGGACCGCCTAAAATTTCATCAAGGGTGTCTTTTGCCGAGGAAAAGCCTGACCAAAGAATAAAGAGCGCCACACCAATTGCCATAACGGCGTCAAGGTTAAATGGCAATGCGACAAATTTACTGACTATTGCCGCTACAAGAATTGCACCGGTTGCAATACAGTCATTAAGGCTGTCCTTTGCGGTGGCAATAAGTGCTGACGAATCAATTGTCTTGCCGATTTTACGGTTAAAGAGATATAACCAACATTTTATAACAATAGAAATTATTAAAACTATTATTGATACCCATTCAAACTGTGGCATCGCTTCGCCGTTTATTAAAACGGCAGCAGAATTTTTAAGCAATTCAAAGCCGACAAGCAAGATTAAAAAGGATATAATAAATGCCGAAATATATTCCATTCGTCCGTGTCCAAACGGATGGTCACGGTCGGCAGGTTTGTTTGCAAGTTTAAAACCGATAAGCGTTACTACCGAAGAGCCTGCATCGGCAAGATTGTTAAAGCCGTCGGCCGTAACCGAAAGCATACCGCCCACAAGACCAATAACAATTTTTACAAGGCTAAGCAGTATGTTTGCGGCAATGCCCACGCCGCTTCCCAAATTACCGTATCGGCTACGAACAACACCGTTTTTTATATCGTTATGGTTTTTGACAAACAATTTTATAAGCAGCGCCGTCATTAAATTTCTGCTCCTTCGTCGTCAATCGGCAGGTCATCTGTATCGTTTTCGTCGTCCGAACTTTCTTTTTCAACTTGTTGTGCAACAGCATCGTGTTTACCCTTGCCTTTATTGCCCTTTGCCATTGAAATTATAATTTCTATCAAGCAATTAACAAGCCATACAATTGCCACAAGCAACGGTGTAACACAAGAAAGTAAAATACAAATAGTGCGTACTATTTCACCAAAAAGGTTACGGTTTATCATATAACTGCCAAAAAACGGCACTATTTTTGTTGAACCGCCAAATGAAATTGAGCTAACAAAAAGCAATACGCCCAAAACAACAATCGCTATAATATAAAGACGTTTTATACGTGCTGTAAATGCCAGTTTTTTGTTTGAATTTTTAACAATCAATATATTAAGCGCAATTTGTGCCGCTAATAATACCGCCGATAATATCAGGCTAACCAAACCCCAATTATTAAGTATTAAAAACATTGTTACACAGTACACCACTGCACTTATTGCAAGCTCTATTGTACTCGAGGATAACACGTGTTTAAAATATTTTGACAAAGAATAAGATTTGTGTTGTACTATCTGCAACTGGCGATAAAGCGAAAACATTGCGCCGGCCGCCAAAAGCATCATTGTTGCAAAAATATAATATGTCATATCTGAAGGCTCCTTTTTGCAGTCTGGTATTTGCTTTTATAAACTGTATACAACTGCGTAAAAATACATACAAAGTCATTATATTATATCATTTATTTTTATATATTACAATAGCATTTTTTATGCATAAATGGCAAAAATATTTTTGGTGATTAAAATGAAAATTAAAAAATATTTAAAACCCTCGCTTATGGGTGTTGCGGTTGGCATTGTAAACGGTGTCTTTGGCGCTGGGGGCGGTATGATTGCTGTGCCGCTGTTAAAACAAAACGGGCTTGACCAAAAAAGCGCCCACGCAAACGCTGTTGCCGTTATACTGCCAATTACTGTAATAAGCGCAGTTTTATATCTTGTAAAGGGCACGGTAGCTTTTGCCGACAGTGTTGCTTTTATTCCGACGGGTGTCATAGGCTCGGTTGTGGCTACCTTTGTTTTGCAAAAATTTTCTAATAAACTGCTTCAAAAAATATTTGCAATCTTTATGATTTACGCAGGCGTGCGCCTGCTGATAAAGTGAACATCGCCGCCCTTTTAGCAGGGCTGTTCTCTGGAATAATTGGCGGTATGGGGCTTGGTGGCGGTGCCGTGCTGATTATATATCTTACGGTTTTTAAAAATGTGGAACAACTAAAAGCACAGGGCATTAATCTGCTCTTTTTTATACCTATAGCCATAACCGCCGTTATAATTTACGCCTTTAAAAAACAAATAAAATGGCGTGTTACCATACCGCTTGCTATAGGCGGTATGTTGGGTGCTGTGGGCGGCTTTTTTCTTACCGATTTAGTGGGTGGAAATTTTACCGCAAAACTGTTTGGTGGATTTTTAATTTTTTTGGGAATTAAAGAGTTGTTTTTTAAAAACAAAAGTGGGTCTTGAAAAGCACTTGACAGCTGTGCTATAATAAAAACGAATAAATGTTCGGCGAGGTGTTTTAATATGGAAAAAACTCCACTTACCGCAAAGCAAGAGGCTGTTTATAACTTTCTTATTAAAAAAATGCAAAACGGCATTCCCCCAAGCGTGCGTGAAATTTGCACCGCTACGGGAATTAAGTCAACTTCTACCGTTCACGCTATACTTAACGTTTTAGAAGAGCACGGCTATATCTCACGTGATGCTAAATATTCACGTGCTATTCGCCTTGAAGGTAATTTTGATGCATCTATGGTGCCGCTTGTTGGTCGTGTTACCGCAGGACAACCCATATTGGCAGTAGAGCAGATAGAGGATTATATCCCCTATCCTACCAAGGATGCCGAAGGCCTTTTTGCACTAAAGGTTGTGGGCTTTAGTATGCGTGACGCCGGCATACTTCCGGGCGATATTGTAATTGCCGACAAAAACGCACCCTGCCGCAGCGGCGACATAATTATTGGTATGGATAATGACGAGGCCACCGTAAAGCGATTGCTTATTAAAAATAATCAAGTAATATTTATGCCCGAAAACCCCGACTTTTCACCCATTTACCCCGAAAAGCCATTGGTGCTTGGTAAGGTAGTGGGCAGCTTCAGAAAGTATTAAGGGGAAACACATGAAACAAGTAGAAATTTTTACCGACGGCGCCTGTTCGGGCAATCCGGGCCCGGGTGGTTGGGGCGCTATACTAAGATATAACGGTCGTGAAAAAGAACTGTCGGGCGGAGAGCGAGATACCACCAACAACCGTATGGAGCTGACCGCCGTTATTGAAGCGCTTGGCTGTCTTAAAGAGCCGTGTGAAGTGACACTTACCACCGATTCAAAATATGTTGCAGACGGCATAGGCAAAGGCTGGGCAGAGTCTTGGCAAAAAAACGGTTGGCGCAAAGCCGACAAAAAGCCTGCCCTTAACCCCGATTTATGGGAAAGGTTATTAGAACTGCTTAAAGTTCACAACGTTACAATTAATTGGGTAAAGGGCCACGCCGGTCACCCCGAAAACGAGCGTTGCGACCAATTGGCCGTGGCATTTTATAAAAGTTTGTAAAACAAAAGAGTGAGAATTAATCCTCACTCTTTACTTTTTCTATTTCCTTGGGTTTCTTTTTGCTTAATATATAAACTGCTATAAAAAGCGCCGCCGGAACAATTGCCAACGCTATCACCATAGCAAAAATCAATAGGTCATATGCGAATTTGAAACCAAAAAAATCAAATGTATGACCGAGCATTACGCCGTTGTATACCCCATATTTTGCAGCCATAAACTCGTCCACATATCCCGTAAATGTTATGTATTCATTAAACCACGTTATTACCGTTGCAACAGAAAAAGCAATAGAAACTGCGCAAAGACCACTTAGGATGCTTTTTAAAATAATGTATTTTTTTGAATTGATTATAAATTTAGTTAATGCATAAATTGATAAAAATACTATCAAAAATCCTATGCCTGAAAAGAATGCGCCTATGTTAATCGTTGTCTCTATAAAAAACACATGTCGGAATGGTATATATGCTGCTAGCGGTATCAACCAAATAATAAAAATTGCTTTTATATATTTGTTTTTTATTAGTGCCAATCCGATTGCAGTTGGCAAAATAATTATAAGAGAAATAACAAATATTACTGCTATGTTAAAAATCATTTGATAAATACTAACGTCATAAGAAATAAACATATTAAATAAATATAAAATGTTCGCTAATAGTGGTAGCTCTTTATAAAGTGTACTTTCTTCCATCAATTTATCATTCATCGGCATAGATGAATTGAATACAACACTAGCAAACCATAAAAGCAAAACTACTGCTGCGCTGATTGATGCGAAAGTAAAAATAATATATCCTATAACCTTTATTGTTTTTTGCGGGAGTTTTATTAGTTTTACAAGTCGTGAAATGCCAAAAAGCACGGGACATAAAATAACACACCATAAAACATACAACACCATAACAATGACCCACATTGCGATTGCTTTATCATACTGTCCTGATAATCCCACTCCCAGCATATGCTCAAAATATGGCAATCCATTATAACAAAACGTACCTACCAACAAAACCGGAAAAGCGCATACCGATACCAAAATTCCAGCTGTTTTTTTGCCGCACTTTGCAAAGAAATATGTTATCAAAAATATTGGCGCAACAAGCGGAAGAGTTGAAAAAATATCCATTATCGTGTTTCCAAAACCCCATCTCATAATTGGCTCACTTAAAAGGCCTAAAGATAATAGGGTAGTATTTATTTGATTTTCTAATCCACTCAAACAAGCAATCCAAGCGCCAATTGAACATAAGGACAAAATTGCGATAGTAATCATGCCATAAACCGAGTTTAGTTTAGATATAAATAATGCAGATACCATTACTACCATGCATAAACAAAACGCAAAAATCATTGTCCCTATTGTTTCAATTAAAGAACTGACCACATAGGGGTCTACAAACAGCAATTCATAATAATGTTCTATGCCAACAAAACTTGCTTGCACTCCATTAGATGTAATTACAATATCGCAAAAGCTGTATGCTATGCTTACAATAGTTATACAAACTCCTATAAACAAAACAAAAAGCATTGGCATTTGCAAAAATGCTCCTACTACCGTTTGCTTTTTATTGTTTTGTAATTTTGACATTTTTAAACTCCCCTTTTTGTTGTTTAAATTATACTGTCATACTTTTTAATAAGATTATGGTTTGCAAGTCCATTGCTAAAAGCCGTAGCGCTTCCTGCGGCAACCGACAGTTTTAAGCAGTTTTTATAGTCACCGCTTTTCAAATACTCTGCTAAAAATGCCGCTACTGCACTATCACCTGCGCCAACAGCGCTTATAACCTCTCCTTTTGGTGCGGCTTGTGTATAACTTTCGCCATTTTTATAAACCAAAACTGCACCCAAGTTACCAAGTGTTACCATAACATTTTGTGCGCCCATATTCTGCAACTTTTTAGCATATGTTAAAGCGGTGTCAAAATCATTTATTTCTACGCCAAAAATCTCACTTAACTCGTGATGATTGGGCTTTATCAAAAAAGGCTTATACTTTAAAGTGTTTAAAAGCAAATCTTTTTCAGCATCTACAACAAATTCAATGCCCTTGTTTTTTAGGCGTTCAAGTATTGTTTCATAAATGCTTTGTGGCATTGATTTTGGCACAGAGCCCGACAATACCAAAAAGTCGTCTTTTTTTATACAGTCTGTTTTTTTGTAAAGATTATTTAAATCCTTATCTGAAATATCGGGACCTGCGGCGTTTAAATCTGTATCGTTTAACTTTACGTTTATGCGGGTGTTGCCTGCTACCTTTACAAAGTCGCAGTCAATACCCCTTTGTTTTAAATTGTTTTCAAGCGCATCACCCGTAAAGCCACCGATAAAGCCAAGGGCGGTTGAGGGTATATTAAACTCTTTTAAAACAAGTGATACATTTATACCCTTGCCACCAAAACGTATTTGTTCGCCTTTGGCACGGTTTACTGCACCCAAGTTTAAATTATCGACCGAAATATAATAATCAACCGCAGGATTTAGCGTTAAAGTATATATCATTTTGTGTTCATCCAAACTGCCATTTTACTTTCATCTGTCCAAAGCTTACCTGCCGAGGCATAGTCGGTTACAGTAAAGTAACCGCCGTCTGTTGTGGGGATTTTAGCTTCTAATTCACAAGCGTATGGCGCAGTTTTTTCTTCGGGAATTACAATGTCGATATATCCGTCTTCGTTAAGTTTTACGCTTACGGCATCGTCAACACTATATCCAAGACGATTTTCCTGTGCTAACATCAAGGGGCCTCGCTGAATTGCAATATGATTACGGGTTGACGGATGCTCACGGTCAAAGGTGGGTATCATACAGTTTGCGCCCCAAATAACCTTGTTCATAAGAATTTGTGAGCCGTAAGCAATCGGGAAAATAGCACAAGCACGCATATCAAAAATAATTTCTATTTCGTCGCCCGACGTCCATTTACGGTATATGCTAATATAACCCTTTGTAGCGGTTATTTCTTTTCCGTTTACAAAAACTGTCGTTTTTTTGCTCCATTCAGGATTTCTTAAAAGTATTTCAAAGTCTTTATCACAATTTGTATCAACTGTAATTTTTACCGTTTCACCAACGGGATAGGCGGTATCAAACTTAAGATTTACTGCTTCACCGTTTGCAAGCGGCTGATTTACTTCGCCCTTTTCGTAAAGATTTACAACAACACCCTGACGGCTTGTAAGCACTGCCGATTTCATAGCAACACCAATACCTGCCGAGCCAATGCAGATACAGCAACCGTAATATCTACCGTCGCTAAAGGGTTTAAGTCCACCCGTGCCGTTGCCACGAATGCCTGCCGTCAGCGGACTATAACTGTCAAATGGCATTGGTACCATTTTAAGTTCAGGATATGATTTTGCGGCGGTTGTATCAATAGCGCCGTCGGTATTAACTGCGCCTAAATATCCGTTATATAGTGAACGCTCAAATGCGTCCATATACTTTGAGTCGCCCGTTATAAGGTTAAGCTGATAGAAAAACTGCATAAGCGTAACCGTTACACAGGTTTCCTGCGCACGTGGGTCGCCACGGTCGGGGTTTGCCTGACGCACGGTAGAGTGGTCAAACAGCTCGTGTGTGCAACCTGCCGAACCAATAACTGTAAAGTCGTCTTCCAAAACGCGATTAGCAAAATTTATAATTGCTTTAAGATGTTTTTCGTTTTTGGTAATTCGGTAATACTCTAAAAGACCTACAAAACAAGAGGTCATTTCATAAGCCTTGGTTACAGGGTATTGGTAAGGGTGCAGTTCGTCACGGTATGCCAGTTCAAAAACGTTTTCAACGTCCATACCGCCACAGGCTACAATATACTCGGCAAAATCCAAATATTTCTTTTCAAGAGTTAACGAATAAAGGCGAACAATAGGCTCTAAGATAGAGGATGAATTAAGCCCACGCCAATGACGTGTAAGGCGGGTTATGAGCAGTTTGCCTTCGCTTTGATAACCTATACGCTCGGTAAGATAATCGACCTGTTTTTTCATACAGTCAATTACCTTTGCGTTAAACTGCAAATCATCAGAAATTTCTACAAAATACTGCATACCCAAAAGCACATATTTGCGGCTCCAAAGGTCCCAGCCGTCATATTCTTTTTCTACGCTGTAGGTACTGATACGACCAAACTCGTCCTGAGAATCAACCAAATCTGAAACCGTCTTTTTTAAAACGGCAAAAAGCTTTTCATCCTTTGAATATGAGTATACAAAGCAAGCGCCTCGCATCATCTTGCCCCAGAATTCGCCACGCCAACCGGCATCACAGTCATCGGGGTTACTGCGGAATTGCTCTACAAAAAGTCGCCACATATCTGCATCACGAAGCTGCATATCAGTAATTAGGTTAAGGCTTCGATCAAGCCAACCCTCAAAATGCGCCTTGTGGTCAACATCAAAAAACTTATCGGTATTGTTTCTGGGATAATTTGCAGTCAGGTTTTCATAAACGTTCATATGTCTGCCTCCTTGTTTACTTGATTTAAATATAATATATAAAAAATTAAAAGTCAATTAAAACACTGTTCAAATTTACAACATTAAATATTTATGTAGAAAATGCTACGCTTTTGTGTTAGAATAGACAAAAAGCGAAAAGGAGGCACAAAAACGGTGTTTAAAAAGCTCATTACAAACCCTCGTCTTTTAATTGTTATCAGCGCTGTTTTGTCTGCGCTTCCGTTTACCTTTTCAGGTATGTTTTTTGTGTCTTGGGTTTCCTTTGTTCCGCTTTTTTATGTGATGATAAAGCAAAACGGTAACAAACTTCGACAGGCGTTTGGCTACGGTTTTTTGTTTGGACTTATTTATCACATATGTGTTTATTACTGGTTTGTGTGGTTTTATCCGCTCGATTATGCAGGACTTGATGATGCAACGTCATTAATACTTGTGTGCCTTGCTGTTTTTGGCATAAGTCTGGCTCACGGAGCACTTTGGTGTATACCGTTTATAGTTTGCTTTTTTGTTAAAAAGATTAACAAAAGTCCCTTATTTTTATCGTTTGCCGCAATACTAAGTATTATTTTTGCTCAAAAAATCACTCTGCTTAGCGAGCTTTCTTTCCCTTGGGTCAGGGTATCGCTCGGGCAATATACCGCCACTCCGCTTATACAAGCGGCATCACTTTTTGGCATTGACGGAGTAGATATGATAATTCTTGCCGTAAATGCACTGATTGCGGTATGCATTATATCTCCGCCAAAAAAACGTGTGTTTGCCGCTGTGGGAGCCATAGCAATATTTGTTGCAAATCTTGGCTTTGGAATTATAAGGATAAATACAGCGCACAACGGCGAGCCATTTACAGTAATGGCGGTACAGGCAAGCGTTTCGCAAGAAGAGAAGTGGTCTGCCGACGGTGACGTTATATGTTTTGATGCACACTCGGCGCTTACAAAAGAAAACCTTACCGAAGAGGTTGATTTGGTTATATGGCCCGAAAGCGCAGTGCCAACAGTTTATAAATCGCATAAATCTTTAAAGAAATATAAAGCCTTATCCCAAGAAATTGACACCCCAATACTTGCAGGCATATTGCTTAAAAGCAACAAAAAACACACCAACAATGCAACGCTTATAACAAAGGATGGAGTTATAGCCAATTATTCAAAAAGACATCTGGTTCCTTTTGGCGAACACGTACCATACGAACCAATACTTACAAAGATTTTTCCTTTCTTGGGTCAAATAAACGTTTTGTCCGAAGACTATATTGCAGGAACGGGCAGTGAGATTATGACCATAAATGGCGGAAAGGTTGGCAATATTATCTGCTTTGAAAGTATATATCCCGAAATTTCTCGCACAACCACGCTTGACGGAGCACAATTGCTGATTGAGACTACAAACGATTCCTGGCTTGAGGATTCACCTGCAATGACACAGCATCTGGCACACGGAGTTTTTAGAAGTATTGAAAACGGACGCTTTCTTGTGCGAGGCGCAAACTCAGGTATATCGGCAGTGATTGACACACGAGGCAAGGTTAAAAATATGCTTCCCGTTGATTATTGCGGCACGCTTACCGATACGGTATATTTTTGTGATGAAACAACCCTTTATACCAAAACAGGTGATATATTGTTCCCCATTTGTTGCTCGTGCTTTACAATTTTAACGATTGTACTCTTTGTTATAAAAATAAAAAATAAAAAGTCTGCAAAATAAAATTTGCGGACTTTTTATTTTTTCGTCAGCCTACTGCTTTTTCTATTTGTTTTTTAAGCTTTACTATAATTCTTTTTTCAAGTCGGGATATGTAAGACTGTGAAATTCCCAACGTGTCGGCAACCTGTTTTTGTGTATATTCGGGATACCCGTTCATACCAAAACGCATCTCCATAATCTGTCGTTCACGTGGTGGTAATTCACACACAAATCCGTTAAGCTGATTGCGTTCATCCTCTTGTTCTATTTCTCTACCCACATCATCGGGGTCACTCCCCAATACATCAGAAAGCAACAGTTCATTTCCATCCCAATCGGTGTTGAGCGGTTCATCTATAGATATCTCTCCTCTGCGGGATGAAATTTTACGCAAATGCATTAAAATTTCATTTTCTATGCAACGTGAAGCATAGGTTGCAAGCTTTATGTTCTTATCGGGGCAAAAGGTGTTTACCGCCTTAATAAGTCCGATTGTACCAATAGATATTAAATCTTCTATGCCGGTGGGCGCTGTATCAAACTTGCGTGCTATGTAGACAACAAGTCGCAGGTTGTGAACAATAAGTTTTTCTTTTGCGCTTTCGCTACCCTCTTTTAAAAGCTCGGCTTCCTGCTCGGCAGTAAGTGGTTCGGGCAGAGTTTCGGGTCCGTTTATGTAATATACCGCTTTTTGTGAAAAAAGTCTTTTAAAAATATTTTTTATAAAGGTTATAATCATTATTATATCATCCTTTTCAGTTTAAATTTTCAGGATTAACAATTATCTGTGCTTCATCAATAGGTGTACCCGACACCGCTAATACGGGATTTTTAAAATCATATTTTTTATTATTAAAAAGTATCTGCGCTCTATCTATGCGGTAGCCGTCAAGCAGCTTTTCACCCGCAACAGTAGAACAAGGAATTTTTCTGTAAATTGTGGGATTTTGTTTTTGGAGTCCTAAAAGCTCATTAACGGTTTTTTCTTCGGTTATAAATATTTCAGATATTCCGAATACATCTATAAGACTGTTGCCTGTGTCAACTATTCCGTTCAGCCTTATATTTTTGTTTTTTGAATAAACGACAACCGTACATTCTGTGCTTTGTAAAAAGGGTCGTTTTAAGAGTTTTCTTATTAAAACGGTTGCAAAGTAGCCTGTTACAGAAAAAATTATTAGAAAAATTGGTGATATGTTGAAATAAACCACCGAATTATTAATAACCATACCGTACGGTTTAAAGATTAGCCACAGCGCAATCATTGCCCCACTATATGCAAAATTCACACAGGTTAAAGTTGCAACACTGCGAAAAAAACTTTTTAAACTTTCAAAACCAAAGGCTATAAAACACATTACTGTACACATTAAAAGCTGTGCGCCAAAATTTACTAAAAAATGAGTTTGAGGCAAGAATATGTAAAGCGAAAATGCACCTCCTGTTGCCGAAGACAAAAGCAAACGCCACAAACGTGGTTTTTTTTGCAAAAAACGGCAGGATAACATAATCAAAAAATAATCAACAATAAAATTTACAAGTATTAAAATATCGGCATACACAGTCATACGCCCCACCTCGCAGAATTATTATACATCCTGCGTTATAAAAACAATGTCATATAAAGTGCATAAAAAAAGACGAAAACCATAAGTTTTCGTCTTTTATAGGTTATTTAACAATAAATCCTGCAGGCAATCTCCAAGATGAATTTTCATAATAGAAGGTAACACTGCTTTTAAGATACTGTCCGTCATAGTACATACAGGACGAACTGCCGCCGTCAAGATTTGCGGCATTAACTGCGCCATATTCCTGCATAACGGAAATCAGGTCACCGCTTGATGCGCCAAGGTGTCCCGATTTTCCACGCCCGTCGGTTACAAACAACAGCACGGCGCCGTCTGCACGCTGTCCTATAGCTGTACGGGGGTTAAGACCGCTGCCCATTCCGTTCATTTCACGTGCTTCATTATTAATTATCAACTGAACAAAGTGGTTGTTTGCGTCGCTTGCTTCTTCTTGGAAGGTTACGGCATCTCGGATTTTTCTGGTTTTTACAAGGCTTTGAACATCCGATGCATTCATGCTTGAAATATCAATAATCTCTAAAAGATTATCCTCGGTAAAGCCTATAAGCACAAGACCCTTTGCCTCCTGAGGATGATTATGTTGAATCTCTCCGTTAGAGACTATAACGCCCATTGGTCTGCCGCCCGTGTTGTTAGAGGAGTTATAAAGTCCGCCGTTAATTCCGGCAACCGCACCGTTGGATTTAACAAGCTCGTCTAATGTAACGCCCATTTCTTTCCAAGGATAGATGGTTGCAAGAGAAACCCTTGATGGATCTTTTATAATCATCATAGTGCCCGAAAAGGTGGCGCCGCTAACCTCAACTACCTCAATATCTTTTTCGTCGGTATTTGTGTTTTCGCCAATTTGTATAAGATCCGAATCAACCTCGGCATTAAGCTGTTTCATTGAGTTTTTATCAACAATTTCCTGTATCTCGTCTGCCGATAGAAAAACAGATGCCAAAAACTTAAGCTGTCCCGTTTCTAATATAGTAGTAACAAACATTTGCTGAGCCGAAGGGAAGGCATCGGAACAAATCATTGAGAGTGATATTACAACGGTTAAAACAGCGGCAAGAAGAAAGCTTCCTAAAAAGGCGCCAACCCTTAATACTATTTTACCGATTTTTTTAAAAACCGTCTTATTTTTCATTTGCCTGTACCTCCTTCATACCTGCAAGCAACCATTTGCCGTCTTTTTTTACAAAGAAGAAGGTGTCATTCATAGCATCCTCTATCTTTTTGCCGCCGCCTAATTGCATATGCTTTATAAAGCTTATCTCTACCGAGAAGCTGTCCTCGGTTATCTGGCAGAAGTTTTTTACCTCGCTGTCGGTGAAGGGTGGGTTAAGCAAGCTGTGAATAGAAATAAAGTTTTTATCCACGCCGTTTGCATATGCCTTTGCTACCTTGTAGTGATTAGATTCTGGCAATATAAGTTTTTGCATATTGGCAAAGCTGTAGTCGTTACTCATAAACAAGCTCCAGTTTTGAGCCACCTTTAAAACATCTACCTTATCGGCAATTTCTTTTGGTATGGTATCTGATGTTTTAGCGCCAACGGTAAAGTCAAACTCGTCTTCACCCTCTTGCAAAGCAACGTCTTTACCTTCGCCGTCTTTTACCGTTACAACGGCATCGGTTTTTAAAACGGCAACCTCATATCTTGCCTGCACGGGAAGATTTTCTACCAAGCCTTCAAGTATATCATATTTACGGGGAACACCCTTGCTTATAGCGCCATCGGGTATTTTTTTACCATCTAACTGTACGGTATAATTTTCGGGCGCTTCTATCAAGCGATATGTAAGCGGTATGGTCTCGCCCTCGTAGTTAATTGTGTTACCAAAAAGGTCGGAAAGTATAATTTCGGGTTTTTCTACCTGCATAACAAGGTGCTTGTATTTTCCGTCTGCAGTTTTAGCGCCCTCGCTGACAACACCGTTCACCTTTACTGTAATGGTAGACGGAAGCGTAAGTGCATAATCATAAATCTTAGGAAGAATTTTTGTGCCCTGTAAAGTGTGCTCTACGCTCTTTCCGTCATCTGATGTAATAGCAATTTCCGGTAATAAATACGCATCGTTTATTGTGTATTCAACCTTACCGTCACCTGATTTTTTAGCATCCTCTACCGACAGTAATACTCCGTCTGCCGAAACCGTAAACTTTTCGGGGACAATAATACTGTAATTTCTTTTTTCAAGTATAGGCTTATATGACTCTATTGCCCAATCACGCATACTAAAAACAATAAGTTTGCTAACAGCAGGACCTTGGGCCTTCAAGTTTACCTCTGCAATAGGCATACCCTGTGCTTTAACCTGATAGTTAAGCTCGTCTTCGGCGGCGCCGCCCTGTACTGAAAAGGCTAAATCCTCGGCGCTAAAAAGCTTGATATATTTATCTTTTATACCATTGTCAACATTTGCAAGCTGATACTTGCTCCAAAAAGCATCCTTGTCTTGCGCCTGAGCGGCAAGCTCGCTTATAGCCGCCTCAACCTGTCTTTCAGGTTGTGATGCTTCGTACTTAACAAGCAAACCTCTTACATATAAAACCGATGATAAAATCGAAATAATTAAAACCAGTAAAAACGCAAGATAAGATACTCTGAACCATCTTATACGATATCCTGCCATTATTTTTTCTCTCCTTTTGTATTAAACACCCATTTGTGTTGTATTCTAAAGCTGATAAAGAACAAAATCGTATCCACTATCATTTTTATTGCTGTGGAAATTATTGCATAGTCTACCTTAAATACGTACTCAAGCAAATATACCACAGCGGCGGAAATGCAAATTTGAACCGTGGCAAGTGCATAATATTTTATTAGCGTTTTTATATTAGATTTGCCGCCAAATACTACCTTTGCATTAATAAAGTAATTTACAAGCGACGAAATAACCCTTGCCAAAAAAGCCGCAGGAAAGGTTTGCGGAATCATTGGTATAAGGACAATCGGAAACTGCTTTAGCAAAAAGAATACCAACTCGTCCACCACGGTTGCCGCAACCGAACTGAACAAATACTTTATAATAAGTCCGTATATGCGTATGCTATCACGAATAGGATTAAAATGCGATGAAGAGTTATCATCAATATATACCGTATCAATGGTAACCTCTTCAAAAGGCAGAGCATTTCTGCTCATATGAAAAAGCATATTTGTTTCATACTCATATCGGTCGCCCTTTATTGCAACAAGTTCTGATAAAACGTCTTTTGGAAATGCCCTGAGTCCTGTTTGAGTATCACTTATCTTCATACCAAAAAACAGCCTGAACACACCTATGGTACAGCGATTTCCAAACTTACTGCGTGGCGGTACCTGTGGGGCTGTAAAATCACGACAACCCAGTACAATATGTCCCGTTTCCTTCATCTTTTGGGCAGTAGCAACTATATCCTTGGTAAGATGCTGACCGTCGGCATCGGCTGTAATAACGCCTATACCGCTATCACGGTTTTCAAGAAAATATGTAAACGCCGTTCTAAGTGCGGCACCCTTGCCTTTGTTTACGTTATGACGCAAAAGGGTACAGCCTGAAACTTCTTTAACAGCAGAAAAAACCTCTTCAAACTCTTTTCCGCTGCCGTCGTCAATAATGAGTATATCCTCAAAACCTGCATTCTTAGCATCCGATATTGTGGAAAGTAACTTTTCGTCCGGTTTGTAAGCCGGAATAATTAAGGAAATATTTTTCATTTATTTTGACTTCCTTTCCCGATTTTTGCACGGCGAACCAATAATGCTATAATTAAAGCAACGCTAACGCCGATTGCAAAAACAGCAAGAAATACTATTGCATTTTTATACCCAGTACCGTTTTCCGTGGGTTGGGGTTGCTGCTCATAAGATTCCGTTTCGGTGATTTCTTCCATAACCGGTTGGTCGGGTTTGTTTTGTTGTGCTTCAAGCTCGCTATGACTTATAACATTTTCCATAAAATCGCCGCCGATGGTATCAATACCAACGGTGGTATAAAAAAGCCCATACTCACATGGAGAATATTTTTCTATCTGCGAAGCTTTTGTAATTTGATTGTCTTTGCCGTATATCCAATCGTAAAACCAGGTCCAATGTTGGCTTTTATGAAAGCCGAAACCTTCCTGTGTTTTTTGAAAGGCAGTTTTTCCGCCAAGACTTTCAAGTGGCTTGTCCCAATCCATTGTTATTTTGTTTGCATCATAAAGATGTAAATATACCTTTTGCGTCTGCCACACACCATATTCTTGCGCACTTTGAGGATAATTTTCTTTTTCCTGTGCTAACAAAACAGCTTCTGTCAAAGCAGATGCGCAAAGCACGTGTGTGCCGTGACCATATTCGCCGTTTAAATCGTGCGATACAACCACAAGCGGTTTAAAACGTCTTAAAAGCTCGGTTATATAGGCTTTAAAATCATCATACGTAACGCCTTTTTCCAAAAACGCTTCTTCGGCTTCTTTAAAGGCGATATCGCTATCCTTTGATTCAGAGTACACGTCGGGAAAATTGCTCATTACAGGATAATTTTTAACCCCCACAGTCCAAAGTCCGTCAAGCTGCTCATGTGGACGGGAGTGGTTTTGCTCACCGTCAAGTTCAAAATGTTGCACCATATATGCAACCTGAACGTTTAGTTTTCGTTCTATTGCATAATAGGGTAAAACGCCAGCAAAGAAGAGTTGTTCGTCATCCGAATGTGAAGAAATTAAAAGCAGGTCGGCTTTTTCACACGGAGCATTCCATACCTGAACAAAATCGGGTAGTTCACCTTGAGAAAAACCGTATATATCGGCTATTACGGTGTTTTCGGGAAACTTAAGTTCAACCTTAGTCGGTATATTGCCTGTAAGCTTTTTTACATCTACGTAATCGTGCAAAAAGTTTTCTTTTCCACACTTTATACTGTTGCCGTCTATAACAAGCGACCATCCTGTAGGCAGACGGTCAAATTCGATGTATATGTGTGCTATTCCGTCTTGCCTTTCAAGTGTTATTGCTGTGTCTTTTTTTACCGTTGTATATGTTTTTCTATCGCCGTCATAAAGGCTGTCAGCTTGTTCTATGTTTTTGACACTAAACAGTGTGTCGCTATATTTTGCTTGTTGTGCAGAGGCAGAAAAAACGAGCAGATTAGCCATAATAATTGCAACTAATATTACACTAATTGTTTTTCGCATTTTATCCTCCTTGGTAAGCTGTACATAATTAGTTACATTTTATCATATTTTGTCGATTAAATCAACAAATACTAAATATTGCTATATTACTGATAAAAAATACCTATTAATAATCTCAGGCGATTGCATACAACCTCCCTTTACCCACCATTTTACCGTTTCAACAAAGGTGGACGCTATATGATTAACAACAAAGTCATGGGGTAAGCCCATATATTTTTCACTACTAAAAATTTCGGTCTGACTTTCAACAAGCTTTATAAGCCCCGATTTAAAATATCCAAAAAACAGACCTGTATTTTCGCCCGATAATAGTTCTAATATCTGATTATCGTTTTTTTGCAAATGCTTAAGAAGATGCAAAAAGACCGAATCGTTTGTGTCACATTCAAAAATATGTCTGTGATGATGCTCGCCGCTTTGCATATCAAAGATATGACAGAAAAGCTCGTGACACAATTCTTTAAGCAAAAAATCCTTTGTTTCAAAATGGGCATAAAAAGTTGCCCTACCCACATCGGCCTTAACGATGATATCGCCTACGGTGATCCGGGTCAGCTCCTTCTCCGATAAAAGCTGCGTAAATGCGGAAAAAATGGCCTCTCTTGTTTTTCTCTGCCGTCTGTCCATAAAGCAACTCCATACAATTTTTTAAAAATGTTCCGTATTGTACAAGATTGTAAATGCGTATGTTGTACAAATTAATTATAGCATACATAATAATAAACAACAAGTTCGGTAAAGAATAAAATGTTTTGCAGGGGGAAGCCTTTATGAAAACGGAAAGAAACATACTTGTTGCATTTTTGCTTAATTTGGGATTTGCGGTCTTTGAATTGGCCGGCGGCATCCTTACCGGCAGTGTGGCGATCCTTTCCGACGCGCTCCATGACCTTGGCGATGCGGCCAGTATCGGAGTGTCCTGGTTTCTGGAAAAGAGAAGCAGGCGGC